>JAFPYR010000123.1 GCA_017412115.1 Bacteroidales bacterium
AAAACTTTCCTTAATTTTCAAAATGTCCATTGACTCGGTGAAGTCATATTTGCTGTAAATCAAGGCTGTCTTTGACGAAAACTCCCTACCGAAATTATGTTTATAATCAATTGCAGCGGCGGTATTGCCCCAGTGAATTTCTGCAATGTGATTGCCCATATCCATATTGTCCCTGCCACGGAAAAACATGAGATTCAACGTACCGTTTTTGTTAGGTTTCACGGTAATTTTAGAATTGACGTCATAAAAATTAAGAATTTTATCCTTATATTTTTCAGTCGGTTTCAAGAAAATTTCAAAATATGTGCGGCGTGCGGCAAGAAAAAATGACGCCTTATCTTTTGCAATAGGACCATCAAAAGCAAATTTTGAAGAAAGCAATCCGATTGAGAGATTCAAGCCGTAATGTTCCATATCTCCGGCACGCGTTTTTATGTCAAAAACCGAAGAAGACGCATCGCCGAATTGTGCCGGAATAGCACCTTTATACAAAGAAGCATTTGTCAAAGCCTCGTCATTGAAAGTAGAGAAAACGCCCATCAAGTGTCCGGCGTTGTAAATCACAGCGTTATCAATAAGGATAAGGTTTTGGGCTGCCGTTCCGCCGCGAACCTGAAATCCGCATGAACCGTCGCCCTCGCTTTTGATTCCGGGCAAGAGTTGAATGGATTTTATCACGTCCCTTTCGCCCATCAAAGCGGGAACTTTTGCCATTTCTGACATTTGGATATTTTCAACACCGATTATAACGTTGTCGGTGCGGCTGCGTCCGTGTTTTGCCGTAACCTGAACTTCATCAAGTTCGGTGGTTTCTTCCTCCAAAACAACCGAAAGTTTTTCAGAGGAGTTAACAGAAAGCTCTAATGGTCTAAACCCCATACAGTTGAAAGAAAGAGTTGAGGGCGTGGACTTCAATTTAATAATAAAATTACCATCCGAATCGGAAATAGTTCCGTTAGTTGTTCCTTTTTCGGCGATGGAAACAAAAGGTACGGCATCGCCTTTTTTGTCTTTTACAACGCCCGAAATTTTAATGCTTTGGGCTGCAACAATCAAAGGTAAAAAAAAGATCAGTGTAAATAGTAACTTTTTCATTTTTATAGCGTAGTTAATAAATTTTACGCCGCAAAATTACATAACCGACAAGGTAAACCTGTTATAAAAAACGGAATTTTTTTGACAAATTTTATCAATTAAGGAAAATATTTGTTAATTTTACGGCGAGAAGTCAAAAAGTTAATACTATGTTAACATGCGAAATAAAGACATCGGAAGAAAAATCAATTCAACTAACCCTACCCTCTGAACCAGAACTTCAAGGAGCAGAAAATACGGTTTTATCACAAAGTGCGAAAAACAAATATTTTGAATTCAAAACTTTGGAATACGTTAATAATCAAACGATTGTAATGATAAAAAGTTTTTCAGCAAAAGAAGACTGCACCATAGAGGCAATCCGCATAGGCAAAAAAGCAATAATTCTCTCCGCCATTATTAATGGGTCTGTCAGTGAAATCAACAGCAACGAACTTATAACACACAATACCGGCTCTATAGTATTAGGATTGATGTCAGAAAAAAATTTCCACGTTACACAACTCAACAAAGGCGGCTTTTTTGAAAAACTCAATATCATAATCTCTAACGAGGATATGGAATATTATATTGAACGTTATCCTGAAATTTTTGCAAGATTTAAGGACGTTTTCATATCAAAGAAACCTTTTTTTCAAGGCGTTTTTGAAAAAACCGGCAAAATCACCGCAATCGCTAAAGAATTTAAAACAAGTATTAAAAGCGGCAATTATTCTACACAACTAATTAAAAATCTGATAGTTGAATGTTTTATATGTTTTTTGAGCGCGATGGGCGAAAAAATTCCCGAAAAATACGCATTACGCGGAAAAATTTACACCGCGCGTCATATTCTAATAGAAAATTTCAAGTCTCCGCCCTCGCTTAACTCTCTTGCCGCAATGTCAGGGACAAACGAATGTACGCTGAAAAAAGTATTTAAACAGGAATTTTCGATGACCGTTTTTGAATATTTGTTTGAATATAGAATGAAATTAGCACTTAAAATGTTAATAGATAACAATTTATCAATCAATGACATTGCAACAAGGTTAGGTTTTAAAAGTCAAAGTCATTTTTCGACGGTGTTCAAAAAGAAATTCGGCACAAGTCCCAAGGAGTACAAAGAAAGAAAAGAATAAAAATAATTTCAAAAAGTTTTGGAAAAATATTCAGAAATAGTAATTTTGCGGTATTGTAATATAAAACCATAATCACAATGGATAACAACACAAACGAATTAGCCCCGCTTGACTGGGCAAAAATAGGTTTCGGTTATATCAGAACCGATTACAACGTAAGATGCTATTATCGCAACGGAAAATGGGGCGAAATAGAAGTTCATTCTGACGAAAATATTTCAATGCACATGGCAGCTACATGTTTGCATTACGGTCAGGAAAGTTTTGAAGGCTTGAAAGCCTACAGAGGCAAAGACGGCAAAGTCAGATTATTCCGTCCTGAGGAAAACGCTATGCGTATGCAAAGTACCTCTCGTGGCATTTTAATGCCGGAAGTTTCGACCGAAATGTTTATTGAAATGGTGGAAAAAGCAGTAAAACTCAACGCTCGTTTTATTCCACCTTACGGCTATGGTGCAACACTTTATATTCGTCCGCTTCTTATCGGTGTGGGCGCAACGGTAGGCGTAAAACCCTCACCGGAATATTTGTTTATGATTTTCGTAACACCCGTAGGAGCATATTTCAAAGGCGGTTTTGCAACCGGCAATTATATGATTGTAAGGGATTACGACCGTTCAGCACCTCTTGGAACAGGTATTTATAAAGTAGGCGGCAACTATGCAGCTTCGCTCAAAGCTAACAAAATGGCTCACGACATGGGTTATATGTCAGAATTTTATCTCGATGCCAAAGAGAAAAAATATATGGACGAATGTGGTGCAGCAAACTTTTTCGGAATCAAAAACAACACATACGTTACTCCGAAATCTACATCAATTCTTCCCTCAATCACAAACAAGAGCCTTATGCAACTTGCAGAATGGATGGGCATGAAAGTAGAACGCCGTCCTATTCCGGAAGAAGAGTTAGAAACTTTTGAAGAGGCAGGTGCTTGCGGTACGGCTGCGGTAATTTCACCGATTCACGAAATCGACGATCCGAAAACGGGTAAAAAATACGTTATTTCAAAAGACGGCAATCCCGGTCCTATCAGCAAAAAACTCTACGAAAAATACACTGCAATTCAGTTCGGCGAATGTGAAGATCCGTTCGGTTGGACAAGAGTAATTGAAGGAATTTAGTTTTATAGTTATAACAATAAAATTTCAATAAAGGGGCGGATTTTTTAATCTGCCCTATTTTTTTTCTTTTTTAACGCCACTCTCCTATCCTATCTTACAATATTTTCCTTTAAAAACAAACTCATTTGGAAGATTATTCTATATTTGTCATTTTTCTTGGTCAAAAGTTCTCATTTCAGTAATTTTGCTGCGTAAAAAAACAAACAAACTCTTGAATTGAAAATGAATATTAATTTATCTAATTCTAATGTGGCGGTGCGAGAGACGCGCATCGGGTCGATTACCGGTTATATCGGGTCGCTGAAAGATTTGGCGGAAAAATCGGTTTGCGGTACGTTGAAGGGCTGCGCAAGATGTTTTTCGCAGTCGAGCACCTGCCTGTCGCTCTGTGGGTTAAGTCAACTTGCAGGCATCAGAGATGTGGCTATTGTGCACCACGGGCCGTCGGGCTGTTCGGTAACAAGTTCAAATAGTTACTATATGTCGAAGGTGATGGCCAAAAAACGCGGCGTAACGTCCGACACCGTTTATGTGGGCACCGATATGAACGAAAAAGACACAATTTTTGGCAGCACCGAGGCCTTACGCAAAATCATCATCGAAACCAACCGCCGCTACAAACCCAAAGCAATTTTTGTGTCAAGTAGTTGTGCCACAGGCATTATCGGCGAAGACATCGACAGCATTGTTGACGAAGTAAAAGACGAAATCCCTGTGCCCGTGGTGGCTGTTCACTGCGAAGGTTTCAAGAGCAAAATTTGGGCTACGGGTTTTGATATTTCCGACCACGCAGTATTGCAGTCAATCGTTAAAAAACCGAGACCTAACGCACCGAAAAACAACAAGATTAACTTTAAAAATTTCTTTGAATCTGCACGTCCCGAAATCATAGAAATTTTCAAGCAATTTGACCTCGAACCGGTGTTCCTGTATTGCAACTCAACCGTGGAGGAACTTTCAACCCTATCAGAAAACCTTGCAACTACCTGTATTTGCGGTACTTTGGGCAACTATCTCGGTAATGCTTTGGAAGAAAAATACGGCGTTCCATACGTTCGCTCAATCAACCAATGCGGCATCACGGGTTTTGAGGCTTGGCTTCGCGAAATTGGAAAAGTTACCAATCGTAGCGAAAAAATCGAGAAATACATCGAAGAACAACGCGCCATCTATCTTCCACAAATTGAAGAAGTTAAAAAAGAACTTCAAGGTTTGACGGCTGTACTTGGAATGGGTCCCGGATACACGTTTGAAGTTTCGCGTGTGCTTAACGAACTTGGCATAAAAGTGGTTTGGGCGTTGGCTTGGCACTATGATAAGAAATATGAAAACGGCGACACTCCTCCCTCAATGAAGTATCTGTTAGACAACAACATAGACTTTGAAACTTCGGTTGCCGACCAACAGAATTACGAGGTGATGAACATCCTCAACAAGTACAAGCCCGATATGTATCTGTCGCGACATCCCGGCTCCACAGTTTGGGCTATAAAGAACGGAACTCCTGCGGTTTACGTGGCCGACGAATATATGATTTTTGGCTACAAACACACATTGGAGTTTGCCAAAACAGTGCTCGACACCGTGCGCAACCGCAGTTTTGAAGAAAACCTTGCAAAACGCACCAAACTTCCCTACACCTCTTGGTGGTACGAACAGAATGTGGATAAATTCTTTGAAAATAATTGACAATGAACTTATCACCGAATTAAACAAATTGAACAAATTATTCAATTAACTAATGCCACAAGTGACTGCTAATTTAACAAATTACTAATGGAATTCATATTTGTTAAATTAGTAAATTGATGATTAACTTGTTAATTATTAATTTATTAGAAAAACAATAAATTAGTAACATTAGTTAAATTCGGTGATCTAAATTGAAACGAAAATGGCAAAAATACTTGATAAACAAAGATATAAATGCGCTTTGGCGGCAATGCAGACCGTTCAGGCGATAGATAGAGCCTGCCCCGTGCTACATTCGGGACCGGGCTGCGCACAGAAACTTGCCGACACTACCGGCTCGTCGGGATACCTTTCGCCGCAAATTTTTCCGTGCACTTCAATCAATGAAAAAGACGTAGTTTTTGGCGGCGTAAAGAAACTTTCAACCACAATCGAAAATGCGCTCAAAGTGATTGACGCAGACCTATTTGTGGTGCTCACCGGCTGTATTCCCGAAATCGTGGGCGACGACGCTCAGGAGGTGGTTTCAAAATTTCAAGAACAAGGCAAACCTGTGGTTTTTGCGCCGTCGGCAGGTTTCAAAGGCAACAACTACAAAGGTCACGAACAGGTTGTGGATGCGATAGTTACGCAATATTTGGAGCGTAGCGACGAACGCGAAAAAGGTCTTGT
>JAFPYR010000016.1 GCA_017412115.1 Bacteroidales bacterium
ATTGCTATAATTACCATTTTGATGGAGACCATTGGCATTTGGTTTCTTAACAACAAGATGGTAATACCCGAAGAAAGGCTTGCCGCTGCTAATTGGGTGTTTCAGTTTTCAGTTGTAACATTTGCACTAAACCTTCTGAGCATACCATATAATGCAGTAATCATCGCCCACGAAAAGATGTCGGCTTTTGCGTATATAAGCATTATCGACTGCATATTAAAGTTAATCGTCGCATTTATAATCGCTTATAATCCTTTCGACAAACTTGTTTATTACGGATTACTGATAATGATTTGCGGGGTGATAAATCGTTCTATATATGCAATATATTCAAAAAGGCATTTCGAGGAGGCAACTTATCTAATGATTTTTGATAAGGGGTTGATGAAAGAGATGTTTGGGTTTGCGGGGTGGAATTTTATTGGAGCGTCATCGGCTGTTTTAAGAGACCAAGGCGGTAATTTGTTGATTAACCTGTTTTTCGGTCCGGCGGTGAATGCGGCTCGCGGAATTGCGATGCAGGTGAGCAGTGCGGTTATGGCTTTTGTGAATAGTTTTATGACGGCTGTAAATCCTCAAATAACAAAAAGTTACGCTGCGGGAGACAAGGATTATATGATGAAACTTGTTTTTCAGAGTACCAAGTTTTCGTTTTATATTTTACTCTTTATTTCGTTGCCGATTTTGGTTTCGACACCGTATCTGCTGGATATTTGGCTCGAACAAGTTCCTGAACACAGTATCAATTTCGTAAGACTTATAATTATATATGTTTTGTCGGAAAGTCTTGCTTTCTCGTTGATAACCTTGATGTTGGCGACTGGAAATATCAGAAATTACCAACTGATTGTAGGCGGTTGTCAACTGCTAAATTTCCCGTTGAGTTATTTATGCCTGAAATTTTCAATGCCGCCGGAAGCCGTTTTTGTCGTCGCAATAATCGTGTGCGTCGCCTGCGAAATATTACGGCTTATGATGCTCAAAAAAATGGTTGGTCTACCGGTAAGGTTGTTTTTAAAGGACGTTTATTTCAGAGCCATTTTTGTCGCGGTGGCGTCCGCAGCGATTCCGGTTTTCATAAAACCATTTTTTGAAGAGAATCTTTTTTCAACGGCGGTGCTTACGGCAATATCCGTTGTTTGCGTTGCGAGTGTTTCGTATTTAATTGGTTGCAACTCATACGACAAAACCATCATTAACGCTCAGATTCAAAAGGCGAAAAGAAAAATATTTCATGATTAACATTCTTGACAAAAAAGACTGTTGCGGCTGTACGGCGTGCGCAAGCATCTGCCCTCGTTCCGCTATCGAAATGAAGCCCGATGTTTTGGGATTCATTTACCCCGAAATTGACAAAAACAAATGTACAGACTGCGGTCTTTGCGACAAAGTTTGCGCTTTCAACGACAATTATGACAAATCTCTAAATCTTTCAGAACCAATTGCTTACGCTGTGAGACATAAGGATATGGCGGAGATTATGAAAAGTCAGAGCGGAGGGGCGTTTGCAGTTTTGTCGGATTATGTTTTGGAAAACGGCGGAGTGGTTTACGGCGTCGGTTACAACGGGCATTTTGTCGCAACGCATAAACGTGCTGTTACGAAAGAACAGCGCGATGAGTTTCGCGGGTCAAAATATGTCCAAAGTGATTTGACAGGTATCTTTAAGCAGGTAAAGGACGATTTGAAGAACGGTCAGACAGTATTGTTTTCGGGTACACCGTGTCAGACTGCGGGTCTGAACTCATTTGTCGGGAAAACATTAAGAAAAAAACTGTATCTTGTTGATTTGATTTGCCACGGTGTGCCGGGACCTTTTATGTGGCGCGATTATCTGAATTATCTTGAAAATAAATACAAAAGGAAAATTATCAAGGTGAATTTCAGGGACAAGGCTTTCGGTTGGAAGTCGCACAAAGAAACTTTCTTGTTCGCCGGTTCCACAAGTTCCACAAGTTTCACGTACATTTTTTACGAGCATATAGCGTTCCGTATGTCGTGCGGAAACTGTCATTTTACCAATTTGAAACGTCCCGGAGACATAACAATCTGTGATTATTGGGGTTGCGAGCGTACAGACCCTAAACTCGGCGAGGACAACCAAGGCTGTTCTCTGATGATTTGCGACACGGCAAAAGGCTTGACGTTTTTTGAATCAGTAAGGGACAGGATGAATATTGTTCCCGCAAGACTTGAAAACATCATTCAGCCCAATATGGAGCATCCGAGCGTGTTGCATCCCAAACGACTTGATTTTGAGAACGACTATGAGAAACACGGATTCAAGTATGTGCTGAAAAAATACGGAACTGAGCCGCTGTGGAAACGGGCGTATAGGTTTGCGAGGAAGTGCGGCGGTAAGGTGCTGAGGATGGTCGGATTGAAAAAGTAAAAAAGATTTGGTTGGTAAGATTTTGTTTCGTACATTTGGGGCGTGAAACAATTTAAGGACAAGTTGCAATATGAACGTAGCATTAAATAAAAAAGAAAACACGCTTGTTGACATTTTGTGGGGTTTTTATATCTTGCAGAATGTGAATGTGAAGAAGGCGTTTCGTCAGAGAATAGAAACAGAAGACAATGGCGAAACAGAAGACGCTTTGACCATAAGCCAACAAAAAATGGTAAAGGAAAGTTTTACAAACGCCTACGCCGACCTTCTCGCTGGAAAAGTAAAACATAATGCGCGTAATTTATTTGCTAACAAATGAATGTAATTTTCGACTATCTTGACGAATTTGAACGACGTGCGAAGGTCTTGTCGAAAAAATATAGGTCGTTTGAGGATGACTACAATGCTTTCCTCGACTATTTGGAGGAAAATCCATTTAGTGGCACTGCATTAGGTCATTCGATGTACAAACATCGTATGCCCATAACATCAAAAGGCAAAGGCAAAAGCGGCGGTGCGCGTGTCATAACATACAACGTAAAACAAACGGATGAAAGCATTGTCATAACTTTGATGACAATATACGACAAAAGTGAAATCAGCAATGTGTCAGACACTTATCTCAAAAGTTTGGTAAAAGAAGTTACTGAATAAATAAATTTTCTCTAAACATAACTCATTAATTTTCCGAATATTAACTTATTCGGCTAATACGTTCTTTGTAAAAATATGAAAATCGGAATAATGACCTTCCATAACGCCGACAATTATGGTGCGGTGTTGCAGTGCTATGCATTGCAGGAGACATTGAAGAAAAAATATCCTAATGACGAAGTGTATGTCATTGATTATAAATGCCCTGAAATTGTAAACGGTTATATTCCACGTATAAATTTCAAAAGACCATGGAGCATTCTATTATATTCTAAAAGGAAACACAAGCACGAAAAATTTGAACAATTCCGTAAAAAATATTTTAATCTTGGCAGTCCTGATTTTTCAACCTATGACATAATTTATTACGGCAGCGATCAAATATGGAATGAACATTTGACCAATCGCGACTTGACATACTTCGGTAAAAACTTCACAGGTAAAAAAATTGCATACGCGGCTTCTGACGGCGGGGAAATGAATTATGATTCAGAGGTTTGCGAGTTGTTAAAATCGTTTTCAAAAATATCTTGCCGTGAAAAGTCAATGACGGAAAAAATACAGAAATGTAACCTAAAAGTTCCTATTGAAACCGTTTGCGACCCTGTATTTTTACTTTCAAAAGAAGAATGGCTTAACATCGCCGAACTGCCGAAAGAAGAGAATTATGTTTTAGCATACAAAATTTCTGACAATCCAAATTTTGATTCAGAAGCAGAAAAACTCGGAAAAAGATTAAACAAAAAAGTAATCCAAATCGTTTATGTAAAATCCATACAAAAGTTTTTTTATAAACGGCAGAAATTTGCAGAAGGCATAAAACCAGAACAATTTTTAGGGTATTTTACCAAAGCAGACTTTGTATTTGCAAGCAGTTTTCACGGGACGGCGTTTTCAATTATTTTTGACAAGCCGTTTTATATCTTACAAATCAGAAAAGGAAGTGAAAGGATTACGAATTTACTTTCAGCGTTAAACATAAACGACAGATATGGTTTGCAAGTTCAAGATAATAAACAGCAAATCCAAAACTATGAATTATACCGACAAAAAGCATTTGATTTTTTAACATCTATAATTTATTCGTAAAATGGCTGAAATTTCGATAGTTACACCTGTATACAATACAAGCAAATACCTTTCTGATTATTTCAATTCGATTCTCGCGCAGACTTTTAAAAACTTTGAAGTAATTGTAATAGATGACGGTTCGGAAGATTCTTCTCTCGAAATATGCAGAGAATACGCTGCAAAAGATAACCGAATAAAAGTTTTGACTCAAAATAAACTAGGCGTTTCAACAGCAAGAAATGCAGGATTAAATAGTGCCTGTGGAGAATGGATTTGTTTCATCGATTCAGACGATTGTATTGATAATCAATTTTTTGAAAAATTGTTAAAATACACGGATAACGACATTGTAGAATGTTATATCAAAATTTTTAATAAAAATGGTACAATACAATATTCACCTTTCGACAACGAGGACAAAACTATGACCGGGCAGGAATGGCAAAAACGAATTGCGGTCAATTTTACAAAAAAAATGCTCGCAAGGACAGTTCTTTACCGAAAAAGTGTCTTAAATGAAAACAATATACGTTTCAATCCTGATTATTATATATATGAAGATGTTGATTTTGCTTTACACGCTGCAAAATACAGCAAGAGTGTTTACATAACTACCGAAAAACTATATTTTTACCGTAAACATTCCAATTCATTGACAACCAATACCGGCATATCACTTCAACGTTTTTCATCATTGCTGTTTTTAAAAAGGTTTTCGGCTTTTGGAATAGAAAACGAGGACATTCATCTGACAATGGCAAATATTTACCTGTCATTTTATAGAGATGCGGTTTGCTGTTCGGACGTTCCTAAAAAATTAGACAAAATCGGTAATTATTTGAGAAAATTGTATTCCAATGAGGAAATTATTTTTTTTGAGAAGAATCCGACTGAATTTATAAAATTATGGTTTTCAGAAAATTACGATAATATAAAATGGAATAGTTACAGACGGAAATTGAAATATTTGAAATATAAGTTTTTTATAAACTCACCGTCTTTTATCATAAAAATATTGTATAAATAATCCACTATGCATAAAATTCTTCTTGTCTTCGGCACACGACCCGAAGCGATAAAAATGTGTCCCTTGGTAAAGGAATTTCAAAAATACCCGGAAGATTTTGAAACCCTTGTCTGCGTAACGGGACAGCACCGCGAAATGCTTGACCAAGTTTTGAAAATCTTTGATGTCAAACCCGACTTTGACCTCAACATCATGAAACAGGGTCAGGATTTGTACGACGTTACTTCAAAAGTGTTGTTAGGAATGAGGGACGTTTTGAAACAGGTTTGGCCGGAAGTCGTTTTGGTTCACGGAGATACGACGACTTCCTCAGCCGCCGCTCTTGCCGCCTTTTATCAGCAGATTCCCGTCGGACACATCGAAGCCGGACTCCGCACACACAATATTTATTCGCCGTGGCCGGAAGAAATGAACCGGCAGATAACCGGCAGAATTGCGACCTACAATTTTGCGCCGACACCGCTTTCCAAGGAAAACCTTTTGAAAGAAAACGTCAGTGAAAACAGCATTATCGTTACGGGAAACACCGTTATTGACGCTCTCTATTGGGTTGTCAGCAAAATTAAAAGCAGCGAAAAAATTTCCGAAGAATTAAAGACTGTCCTTAAAAATTCGGGTTATGACACTGACAGACTTTCAAACGGCAAAAAACTCATTTTGATAACGGGACACCGCAGAGAAAATTTCGGCGACGGCTTTATAAATATGTGTACGGCGATAAAAGATTTGACTCAAAAATTTTCTGATGTGGATTTTGTTTATCCGATGCACCTTAATCCGAATGTCAGGAAACCAATCCATGAAGTTTTTGGAGAGGATTTGAGCGGTCTTAAAAATATGTTTTTCATCGAACCGTTGGAATATTTGTCTTTTGTGTACCTAATGGAAAAATCGAATATTGTTTTAACTGACAGCGGCGGCATTCAGGAGGAAGCACCGGGACTTGGCAAGCCGGTTTTGGTGATGCGCGATACTACGGAGCGTCCCGAAGCGGTTACGGCAGGGACAGTGAAACTCGTCGGAACGGATTACAACGCGATTGTAAACAATGTTTCGGAATTGTTGGAAAATTCTTCCGCCTATGAAAAAATGAGCAAAGCCGTCAATCCTTACGGCGACGGAAAAGCGTGTCAAAGAATTGTGGAAAGGTTAAAACAATAAATGTGATGAAAATATTGTATTTGATGCATGTTAATTGGAACTGGATTAAACAAAGACCGCATTTTATTGCTGAATATTTGCAAGAAAAAGGTTGCGAGGTTGACGTTTATTATCCCAAAGCATACAATAAAAAGAAATTAGTATCAAACTCTGCGGTTGTAAAATCCATTCATTCATTTCCTCGATTACCTTTCGAAAAATATTCGCTGATAAAGAAAATAAACAAGAAAATTTATTCTATGTTCATTAGGATGGTGTTAAAAAAAAACAAATATGATTATGTTTATATAACACACCCAAATTGTTTTTTCGATGGAATAACCGCAAAAATTATTTACGATTGTATGGATGATTGTGCTGAGTTTCCGATGACTGACCAAAAAAGGAAAACAGTTTGGGAAACCGAAAACCAACTTTTACGGCAATCGTCAATTGTATTGTTCAGTGCTGAGCATCTGTCGGAAACAGTAAGAAAACGCTCGGGAATAACACCGCCTATATTCAAAACTGTGAACAATGCCATAAATTTGACAGTGTCAAAAAAAGTCAGTTTCCCACAACGAAACATAAAAATGGACAGCAAACTGATTTTGACATATATAGGAACAATATCGGAATGGTTTGATTTTGATTTGCTGAAAAAAGTTCAAGATTTATATAAAGACAGGCAAATAGTTTTCAATTTGTACGGTCCTTGTGAAAAAACATATAATTTTGATTTTGTTAATTTCAAGGGACTTGTCAAGCATGAAATGATTTTCGACATAATGGCAGAATCTGATGTTTTGATAATGCCGTTTGTCGTAAACGATTTGATAAAATCCGTCAATCCCGTAAAATTGTATGAATATATTTATTCCGGCAAGCCGGTTATAAGCGTAAAATATTCGGAAACTGAAAAATTTGGCGAATATGTTTATCTTTATGACAACAACAATCCCGAAAGTTTCGTAGAACAGTTGAACTTGATAAAAGAAAACAATTATCAAGGTAAAGCCGATATACAAAAAGCGCGTCAGTTCGTAGAAAACAATACTTGGAGTCATAGAGTGGATGAAATAATGAAGTTGATGTGATTTTTTTTGAAAAATGATAATCCCGAAATAGTTAGTTGTTGTTATATTATATATCTAAAATCTTTACCTTTTAAATAATTATGACCACTAACGCACTTATCTTTGCCGGTGGTGTTGGCAACCGCATGAATGCTCTTGCCAAGCCGAAACAATTTTTGCAACTTTATGGCAAAGAAATCATCATACATACATTGGAAAAATTTCAAAACAATCCTAATATCGACGGCATTCTAGTAGTCTGCAAGGATAATTGGATTGACTTTCTGAAAATAACTTTTCAAAAATACGTGAAATAATAATTTAGTTTTATGAACATCGCATTAATCATAGCCGGTGGGGCAGGAAACCGTATGGGTCAAGACATCCCAAAACAGTTTATAAGCATTTATGACAAACCGATTATAATATACACTTTGGAAGGTTTTCAAAACCATCCGATGATTGATGTAATCGAAGTTGTATGCATAAAGGGATGGGAATCTGTACTTCAAGCATACGCAAAACAATTTAATATCACGAAGTTGAAATGGATAGTGCCAGGAGGAAATACTGGTCAAGAATCAATTAGAAATGGTATTTTTAGTTTAGAGGACAAATGTGATGATAATGACACTATAATCATTCATGATGGAATCCGTCCACTGATTGATGAGGCTGTTTTGTCTGATGTTATTGTTTGTTGTCATAAAAACGGAAACGGAGTTACTTCTTTACCGTACAATGAACAAATTTTTGTCATTGATTCTGATAACAGTGCAACGACTTCAAAGTATATTCCTAGGGAACAACTTCGCAGAGTTCAAACACCACAGGCCTATCTCTTCAATAAATTGGATTGGGCGTATCACAAAGCGTTTGAAGAAGAAATTGGTATATATGGTTCGTCATACACCAATACAATGATGGTTGAACTTGGTGAAAAATTATATTTTGCAGCAGGTTCGGACAAGAATATAAAACTAACAACCAAAGATGATTTGGAAATGTTTAAAGGTTATTTGAAAACTAAAAACGACAAATGGCTGAAATAAAATTAGATAAACAACATCCTTTGTATCAAGAAGATTTGAATGTAATTCTCCAAACTAAAGGATTAGATAAATTGATTGGCAAAAGTATTTTAATTACTGGCGCTACAGGAATGATAGGAACGTGTTTGATTGATGCGTTAATGAAATTTAATAAAAAAAATGCAAATATCAAACTGTATGCAGTTGGCAGAAATAAAGATAAAGCTTTTGAACGTATTGGGGAATACTTTGATAATCAATTGTTTAATTTTATTGAGCAAGATGTTAGAGATCCATTACCGAAAAATTTGAAAGTAGATTTCATAATTTCTGCCGCAAGTAATACTCATCCTTTGGCATATTCACAATTTCCTATCGAAACAATTGAAATCAATTACTTCGGTATAAAATACGCCTTAGAAAAAGCCTATGAATGTGGTGCAACAGTTTTATGTACGTCATCAGTCGAAGTTTATGGCAACGCTTATGATAATGATATTTTTGATGAAAATTACACTGGCAAATTAAATTTATCATCAGCTCGTTCTTGTTATCCTGAATCCAAAAGAATATGTGAATCTCTTTGCCAATCATATATTTCAGAAAGAAATATCAATGTAAAAATCGTCAGATTGAGTCGTATTTTTGGTCCTACAATGTTAGAATCTGACTCAAAAGCATCAGCACAATTTATTAAAAAAGCATTAACTAACGAAGATATTGTTCTAAAAAGTAAAGGAGAACAATTGTTTTCGTATACTTATACAGCAGATGCCGTAAGTGCAATGCTTTATGTATTGCTGAACGGGAACATCGGAGAAGCATACAACATATCTAGTTTTGATATCAAATTAAAAGATTTTGCAAAAGCTTGTGCAAAAATTGCACAAAAACGAGTGATATTTGACTTACCAACAAAAATAGAGGAAAATGGCTACTCAATAGCAATGTATGCAGTCCTTAATAATAGCAAATTGAAATCAATAGGTTGGTTTCCAAAATATGATTTTGAAAACGCAATAAATAAAACGCTAAATATACTGAATAAAATATGAAGGAATTTGAAATGGATATTGAAGACGAATATGCCGAAGACATTGAAGACCGCATAGAGTTGGAAGACATCATTGAGGAACAAAAGAAGCAACTTTCGCAACAGAAAGAACAATTATCTCAACAGAACGAGCAATTGTCGCAACAAAATAATATGATAGTTGTTCTAATAAAATCAATGCTTGCGGAGGGTAAAACAATCGAAAGCATTTCTAAAACTTTGAATATTTCAATTGACCAAATCACTGAACTTATTTCTTAATAAATAGGTTTCAATATATTATTTTTCAACCAATTTGGGATTGAATTTCTTTTAATCCCATATTATTCTTATGACCAAATTTGCAATTCTTGAAGATGATTTTTTGTCGATAAAAAAATCCTTTGATTTTTCATTGCTGAAAAATTCGTCTGTTTTTGTAACAGGAGCGACAGGGCTTCTCGGAAGTCAGATTCTGTTGTTCTTGGACTACTTGAACAGGATGGAAATTTTTTCTATACGACTTTTCGGCTTGATACGCAATGAAGAAAAAGCCAAAAAAGTTTTCGGCGAAAGGTTTGAAAACATAACTTTCATCATCGGCGACGTTCTAAAACTGCCTGAAATTCCACAACAAATCGACTACATAATCCACGGGGCGAGTGTTACTTCATCGTTAGATTTTGTAAGCAAACCTGTTGAAACCATTGACATAGCGATAAACGGCACATTGAATATTTTGCGATTTGCAAAGTCAAAGAACGTAAAATCAATGGTTTATCTGTCAAGTATGGAAGTTTTTGGAATAACACCGCCTGAAAAGACATCTGTTTCCGAAAATGATTACGGTTACATTGACATTTTGAGTTGCCGTAGCAGTTATTCCGAAAGCAAGCGTCTTTGCGAATGTCTTTGCCATAGTTTTGCAAAGGAGTTTTCGTTGCCAGTAAAAATTGCGCGTTTGACACAAACCTTGAGCGCAGGTATTGATTACAATGACACAAGGGTTGCGGCGCAATTTGCACGTGCAGTGATAGAAGGACATAACATAGTTTTGAAAACTACCGGTGCAACTAAAAGACCTGTGATTTACACATCTGATGCAATTTCTGCAGTATTGACAATGTTGTTAAAAGGTACTGATGGTCAGGCTTATACAGCGGCCAACGAAGATACGTTTTTCACGATTCGCGAAACAGCAGAAATGATTGTTACTGAAATTGCCAAAGACAAAATAAAACTTGTTTTTGATATAAAAGATGTTCCGGCTGAATACGCGCCTAATCTCAATCTTAATCTTAATACAGGACTTTTACGCTCGTTAGGTTGGTCGGCGAAAGTCGGACTCAAAGAGGCGTATGAAAGAATGATAAAAGGAATGGAGGAATAATATGACATTTGACACATCTGTTGCAATATGTACTTATAATGGAGAAAAGTACATAAGAGAACAACTTGAAACTATCAAAAAGCAGAGCAAATTTGTTGATGAAGTTATTATTTGTGATGACTGTTCAACTGATAACACTTACAATATCATCAATGAATATATTTCAGAAAATAATTTGCAAAATACCTGGAATTTACATAAAAATGTTACAAATATTGGATACAAAAAAAATTTTCACAACGCAATAGACCTTTGCACAAAAAAGTACATTTTTTTGTGTGATCAGGACGATTTATGGGAAACTGACAAAATAGCCCAGATGTCTTCATACATGGAAATAAATCCTGAGGTTAATTTATTGGCTTCGAATTATACAATTTTAGATTCTGGTAACAATTCCGAATATAGAGTTCAAAATACAAATTTCGTAAATGACGGTTATGTTAAAAAGGTCTTATTCGACGAAAAATGGGCATATATAAAAAGAATAGGATGTACATATTGTATCCGCAAACAATTTTACGATAATATAAAACAATATTGGAATGACGAATATCCTCATGATGCAATTTTATGGAGATTTGCCAATATCCACAATAGTCTCGCAATATTACAAAGTCCGATGCTGAAATATAGGCGGCATTCGAATAATGTTTCGGGGAAAAAACAAAAAAACTTATCAGAAAGATTGTCTGTTATAGAATATTATATAGAATTTTTTCTCTTTTTCAAAAAATACACTTACGAAATAGGAGATATTCAAAAATCAGATATAATAAACAGAGGATTAAATTTCTTGTATCTCAGGGAAAAATTACTTAAAAACCATAGTATATTATTGTGGTTGAAATTGTTCTTTTATCAAAAACATTACTCTTCATATTTAAGTTGGTTTGCTGATTTATATTACTGCGTAAAATAAAAAAAGAATATGTTCAAGTATTATATAAAAGTCATAATCAGAAACTTACTGAAAATATTTTGGATTTTTCCAATTGATAAGAAAAAGATTTATTTTCAATCTTTTGGAGGAAAAAGCATGAATTGTAATCCGCGGTATATTTTTAAGTATATGTATGAGAAATATCCTGATTACAAGTATGTTTGGTTGTTGAATAATGAGCCTGAAGAGAGATTGAAAGGTGTAACGTATGTTAAGAAAAACACGTTACAATGGGTGAAGGAGATTTTAACAAGTAAGGTTTTAGTGGCTAATGACGGATTTTTCTTTTATATCCCATACCGCCAAAAGCATATCCTGATTGAAACATGGCACGGAAGCGGTGCATATAAAAAAGTTGGAATGGTGTTAAAAAATGAAACAAATGATAAAAAAGCATTTGATTATATTTCAGACCATCTAACATTTTTTGTGTCAGGGTGCGAAAAATTCACAGAAATAATGTCTGTTTCAAGATGTGTAAAACAAAGTGTATTTTTACCTAGCGGAATGCCAAGAAATGATTTATTTTTTACTCCGCATTTAATACAAGAATGCAATGAAAAAATTCGAGAAAAATACAGGTTTAACAGTTCTGATTATATCGTTTTATACGCACCGACATATAGAGGGACGATGTATTCTGCAAAATGCACTAATTTAATAGATTTATTTTTATTGAAAAATACATTGAAAATAAAATATCAAAAAGAAGTGAAAATATTATTTAGGGGGCATTATTTCTTGAAAAATCGGATAGAATATAGAGAATTTGATAAAGATGTCTCAGATTATCCTAATATGCAGGAACTTTTATGCGCCACTGATATGCTGATTACTGATTATTCATCCTCTATGTGGGATTACTCGTTTTTGTACAGACCTTGTTTCTTATTTACGCCTGATATTGATGAATATATAAAGGACAGAGGTTTCTACACTGACCCGTATTCATGGGGATTTCCGATTTGCAAGACAAATGAAGAACTTGCGGAAAATATCCAAAAATTTGATGAGCCAAAATTTGTTGCGGCAATGAAAAAACATCATGGGGATTTAGGTTCGTATGAAAATGGAACGGCAACGGAAAAAGTTTGCAAAAATATCAAAAAATTTTTCTAATGAACTCAACATTAATTATATACGCATATTTATTCTTTTTATTGATAGTATTACTATTTTCAAAATACGTTATAAACCGTAAATTTACAATGTCATTATCTCTTATTGGTTTTTCTGTATTGTATTTTACTTATAACGGCAGCCATTTGGAATGCGATTGGAATGTCTATCGTTTTTTTTGGAGTATCGCAGATGAACTCGGTAACTCATATTTTGAAAAAGGCTTTGATTTTTTGTTGGTTTTGGCGAATAAAATAGGCAGTTTTGAAATTGTCATTGCCTTTACAATATTTACATTTGGATTACTGATATTTGATATAAAAAAATATTTGCTTGTCAATGATTTAGATTTTTTCATAATAGTTATGTCATTGTTTATGGGTTTTCTTCCTTTATACTTTGGGGCATTACGGCAAACAATTTCATCAAGTTTAATTTTTATAAGTTTGATTTTTATTTTACAAGACAAATATAAAATAGGATTAATATATGCGATTATTAGCATTCTATTTCATAAATCTGCTATATTGCAATATATGATAGTATTGGTTGCGTATTTTATGTTTAAAATGATTACCAAAAAGGATTTAAAACAATTATTTATAATTTTAACGTTTGGTATTATTGCTGCATATCTTTTAGTCGCGTATTTTATTGACGATATTTTTATACAAATGAATATGGCACATAGGCTCGGAAATACTGATAATGTAACATCAAATGAAACCAAGGATGTTTTTATTCTTGCCGAAAGGTTATTCTTTGTTTTAATGTGTCTTGTTGTCTTGTCCAAAGTTCGAAATAAAAAATCACTAAAAGCAAAATTGGCCTTATTAGATATAAGTGGATGCATTTTTTATATCTTAACATATTCTTATGCGAGAAATGTTGCCGGCAGAACTTTGGCCTTTTACAGGTACCTTGATTTTTATCTACTATATGAAGGAATGTGTGTCTGCTTGCCGTATTTAATGAATTCCATGACTGGTATTAGATATACATCCCCAGTTTCTGTTCGTATTGAAAAAAACTCTTTGGCATTGACCATATCGATATTTTATGCTTGTATAAAATACTATGTTACAGTCTGGTCAATAAAGCATTTTTAATTTATGAAACTTTGTATTATTGAAGCGAACATGACGGGTTTACAGCATGTTCCGATTAATTCGTCGATTATAAATATGATAATATCATTGTATTCGTACTTTGATATAGAATTGCATTGTTCGCAAGAACATTATGAGAATCTAAATATAAATAAAAATGCTGTAGAATTTATACCAATCCAAGTATTACAACCTGGTTCAAAAAGAATACAAAAGTTTTTTCTTGAATATTATCAAACAAAAAGAATAATAAATGAACAACATGCTGATTTGTTTATTTTGTTGAGTTGTTATCCTAATGTACAATATTTTCTGACAAAATATCTAAAAAAAAGAACTGATAAGAAAATATTAATGATAACTCACGGCGAAATGGAAGGCTTGCGTATGAGCGGAAAATGGAAAATATGGTCTTATCCGTTTTGGGTTTATCTGTGTTCAAAAATTGCACCGTCGAAAAACTTAAACAGATTGGTACTGGGAGAAAATATTGCACAAAATATGAAAAAGTATAAAAATTTTCAAAACGTCTTTTTCTTAAATCACCCGTTGCAAATATCTGATACTGAATTTGTTTTACCAAAGGCTAATGATAATGTTTTCGGATATGTAGGTTCTTTGCTAAAAAACAAAGGCGTGGATGTACTCATAAAAGCAGCAAATACAATTAATAAAAACTCAAAATCATATTTCGAAATAATAGGTTCTCATAATTTAGAGAATTTTATCAATACTGACAAACTGCATAGTTATTGTTCAAACGGAGAAATGCTTTCCAAGCAAAAATATAATGATTTGTTGAAAAAAATCACATACGCATGTTTTCCCTTTCCGGCTGATTCATATAAATTTACAGCAAGCGGTGCCGTTTTAGATGCTATAAGTTTTTTAAAACCAATAATCTATATAAGAAACGATTATTTCGATTGTTTGTTCAAAGATGCGGGTGATATAGGATTTAGGTGTAAAGATGGGAATGATTTTGTAAAATGTATTTTAGAGTTGGATGAAAAAATGGATGAAAACAAATATAAACAACAAATTGCCAATCTTGAAAAGTTGCGTGAAAAACTGACGATAAAAAATATTCAAAATGATTTGCATTGTATATTAAAATCATTGATATAAAAAATGACAAACCTTCCTCTTGTTTCTGTCATAATGCCAGCGCATAATTCCGCCGGTACAATTTCTGAATCAATTGAATCCGTTTTGAACCAAACATTTCCAAATTGGGAACTGCTTGTTATCAACGATAATTCTTCTGATAATACGGAAATCATTGTAAAGGAATACATTAAAAAGGATTCGCGAATAAAATATTTTGAAACTGACAAAACTTTTAAACGTCCGTTTTATCCGCGAAACATCGGGATTGAAAACGCAAAAGGTCGTTTTATTGCGTTTTTGGACAGCGATGATTTATGGTTGCCGACAAAACTTGAACATCAGTTACCATTGTTTGAAATGAACGATGTCGCAATTGTGTTTTCATACTATGCGAAAATGAACAGCGATGGAAAAATGCAAAATAGGTTGATTACATCACCGTTAATCGTTGATTATGAATATTTACTGAAAGGCGATTGTATCGGAAATTTAACAGGAATTTATGACACGTCAAAAGTTGGAAAAGTATATCAAAAAAACATACATCATGAAGATTATTTGATGTGGCTTGAAATTTTAAAACAAGGCAGATATGCAATGAATACAAATACTATTGAAGCATTTTATCGTACTCAAAAACAATCCGTTTCGGGAAACAAGTTTAAAACTATGCAATGGCATTGGAATATTTTGCGTAATGAATTGAAATTGCCGCTATTTGTATCTGTAAAATATTTCTCTCACTATGCAATAAAAGGCTTGGCAAAATTTCTGAAATAATTGTTTGGATATATAAAATATATTCGATATTTTTGCGCAAGGTTGGTTAAAATTTTACGGTTATGGATACAAATAAAATTGCAAATACACTTGGCTATATTGCTTTGACACAAAAAGATAAGACAATCAATTGTATGAAAGCATACAAATTGATTTGGCTTGCCGACCGTTATCATTTGCGCAAATACGGCAGAACAATTACGGGCGATAATTATTTTGCTATGCAGAAAGGTGTTGTTCCGTCAAACGCTAAAAACATAGTTGAAGGTATTCCTATACAAACTCCATTCATCAAAGAAAATAAAGAAAACTTTACATATACGTTTGTAGAAAATGTAGATAAAGATGTTTTTTCTGAGAGCGACATTGAAGTCTTGGATTTGATTTGGAATACATACGGAAATATGACGCAATGGCAGTTGTCAAATTTGTCTCATCAGTTTCCTGAGTGGAAGAAGTATGAGCCGTTATTAAAAGACAAGAACTCAAAAAACAGTTACAATATCAATATGGACTTGTTTTTTGAAAATTATGATGATGGTAGCGGTTTGTTTGTTGATGACAAAGAAAGTTTGGATTTATCAAAGGAAATGTTTCATTTGTATAAATAGACAATTATGGAATTGCCACAGTCATTACTCGAAGAAACAATTAATGAGTCTGAAATATATTTCTTTACAAGTCAAACTAATGTCGGTGTGCCGGAGCATATTCACATCTGTGTAAAGAAACAGGACAAATATTTTTTATTTACGGCTTGTACATCCCAGACAGATACCATATATAAATTTGTGATTCATAATCATATAGATCCAAATACGTTTCCGTGTTTTGTTCCTGATGAAACCAATGGTTTTCGCCAAATAACGTATGTGAACTGTAACCAAATTATTGAATATAACAAAAACGACTTTTTGAAATTATTATCAGATAATAAAATTTATAAATTAAAAGGTAAATTGTCAGTTGACGGAATGAAACAAATTATTAAAGGCATAAAATTAAGTAAAATTGTGCCTGAACGTGTTAAAAAATTATTTTAAAATAATAAAAAAAAATCCCGAACTTCGACGTATTTTCGTTCCGGTTCGGGATTTTTTATGCAATTTTTTTGACAAATTAATACAGAATGGAAGGTTCAATGTACTAAATTACACTTGTTAATTGTAAAAAGTTTTTGCGAAATTAATACAATGTTTTAAAAACAGTGAAATAGTTTTGTCAGAACGTCAAAAGGAAATGTTAAACATTTGGCTTGACGGTTACGAAGGTAAACTCACAGCCAAAAATTGGTCAAAACTATCCAAAAAATCACTTGACACTGCACTTCGGGACATCAAAGACCTTGTAGATAAACAAATTTTAAGACCAAAAGACAATAACCAACGAAATATAGAATATGAAATTCTTTAACGAATAAAAAAGAAATCACCCGAATCAAAACTCTAAAAAAAGATGTTTTGGTTCGGGTGTTTTGTGTTTTTACGCTAATCTTTTTTCAACTTCCTTCCAGTTGATTATTGACCAAAATTTTTCAATGTATTCTGCCCTTCTGTTTTGATAATCAAGATAATAGGCATGTTCCCAAACGTCAATTGTTAACAGCGGAATATTTCCTCTTGTAATCGGGTTTTGTGCGTTTTGTTCTTGCGAAATTTCAAGCGTTCCGTCGGCTTTTAACGATAGCCAAACCCAACCTGAACCGAAAAGTCCCGCACTCTTCTTTGAAAACTCATCTTTGAAATCCTCAAAACTTTTGAAATCTCTGTTAATTAACTCCGCAATTTTTCCCTCCGGCTTGTTATCCTCTTTAACTTTCTGAAATTGAAGAAAATACAAATTATGATTCAAAATCTGACCGGCATTATTGAAAATTGCCCCAGAAGATTTTTTTACTATTTCTTCTAACGTTGAATCTTCAAAACCACTGTCTTTCAACAAGTTGTTGAGATTATTCACATAGGTTTGAAGATGCTTTCCATGATGAAAACTCAAAGTTTGAGAACTTATCACAGGCGATAAATCCTCGTTTGAATAAGGTAAAGTAATTAATGTAAACATATTTATTAAGTCTTTAAAGTTTTCACAAAGAAAGCAAAATAATATTTAAATTACAAGAATAAATTCAAAAAAATTGGGTTCTTTTGTTTGTTTATAAATTTCTCGACAAACTTCCTTATAATCAAAATGAGTGTTCGGACGCTGTGAACTTACTGATTTATACCAACTTTCATGAGTTATTGAACAACAAAATTGGGTATTTTGTGTATGATAAAAAGTAGATTCTTTTTTTTGTAAAATCATAACGAATCCCGAACCGCGACTTTTTTAAGTCCCGATTCGGGATTTTTTTTTTGTAATTTTTTCTTTGCGAAAAAAATATTTTGATTTATACCTAAAATTAGGTATTTTTTTAGAGCAAAAATACTATTTTTAAGGGATTGCAGAGGAGTAACGACATTGCTAAATTTGCATCGTTGAATTTTTAAAATCTTTTTTTAACATGAAAAAAACAATTATTATTTATGGCTCAACTACGGGCAACGCCGCTTCCGCAGCTCAGTCAATAGCAGAAAAATTAAACGGTGCTGAAATTAAAGAAGTCAGCTCGGCAACTAAAGACGATTTAACTGTTTATGACAACATAATCCTCGGTTCTTCAACTTGGGGTGACGGTGAACTTCAAGACGATTGGTTCGGATTTTTACCAAGTGTTAAATCCGCTGATCTCTCTAAAAAAACCGTAGCCGTTTTCTCTGTCGGTGATCAGTTTAGCTATTCTGACACATACGTAAACGCAATGGGTTCACTTTACGAGGCAGCTAAATCTGCCGGCGCAAAAATCATCGGCTCAACCTCAACCGAAGGTTATTCTTTCAATTCCTCAACCGCTGTTAAAGACGGAAAATTCGTCGGACTTGCTCTCGATTATGACAATCAAGCTGATTTGTCTGAAGATAGAATTTCAGCTTGGGTAGCACAAATAAGTCCTGAACTCTAAAAAAAATACCGGTTGCATTTTCGTTTCTAATTATTTCAAAAAAAAATGAAAGTCTTAGCTCATCACATTTACGAATACAAAAAAGGTTTAAGAAAACTGATACTTCACACCTTGCCGGCTAAAAACAGATTTGAAGCCGAAACCCGTTTGAAACTATCAGGAATAAGTTTTCTGACACGTCAGGTATCTCCTAACAAAATAAATATTTTTTTCGGAGCAAAAGAATGTATCGAAGTTATCAGACATATCGGAGATAAACCTTTCAACGAGTACACTCCCGAAGAAGATTTCATACTCGGGGTATTGCTCGGTTATGACAAAATTCAAGAATGCAACCGGTATTTACAACTATGCCAAAAGAAATCATTAACAATGATTTCCGCAGCTTCATAAAAATTTCCTGTTATCAATTGAATCCGACTTTCGGCTTTTTAGGCTCATGAAAACCGTGATTGTCGCTATCATAATAGAAAATTTCCGCCAATGACATAGGTTTTGGCTCATCCAAATCTACGGCATAAAATTCTTTTATAAGCTTTGCGGATTTTTCTGCCGAAAGTTTCTTGAATTCATATTTTTCGACAAGCCTGCCCTTTCTGAGCAGTGCTTTGTCGATTTCTGCGGCATCACTGCTGAAAGTACATATAAACTTGACATTCAAAACGTCAGACAAAAGACCGTCAGACATATTAAGAATATTTGAAAGACATTTGCTCAAAGCACCGAAGTTTCTGTCTTCTAATATTTTATCACAATCTTCAATTATAACAACAGAATTTTTCAGATGATTTTTCATAAGTTCAAAAGATGAAAAATCCGTCATAAGAGCACAAAAACCGGCTGGCATATAAATAAATTTTTTGTCATAAGAGGCTATCAAATGCTTGATAAAACTCGTTTTTCCCGTGCCGGACTCACCGTGAAGAATTACAAGACCGCTCTTTTCACTGCTAATAAACTTTTCAATTTTCTGTGCCGCTGATTTGAAATCATCGTTATAAAACTTATCACAGTCATATTCATTGCTAATATTAATGTCGATTGTTTTAACGATATAATCATCTTTTGGACAAACAATAAAACCGAGAGATTTATGTTTCTCCTTAACAGACAGACAATTAACACTAATAAGAGTGTAAATATCCTTAAAATAATTTTCACTCACTTTTGAATCATTACCGTAGGCAAAACTTATGGAATTTTTGTTATAATAAACCAAAATTTCCCTCTGTTGGTTAACATAAAAAATACCGCTCAAATCGTTTTTAAAATCATCCTCTGACAATTCTGAAACCGCAAATTTCTGAAAAACTATATAACCGTCTTCCAATAAATAACTGTTGAGAAAATCAAAAGTTTTCGTATCATCTTTTTCAAATTCAGAAAAATCGAAACCGCTGTATGAGGCGGGTTTTCCGAATATCAAATGATAACGGGCAACTATTTGGTTTATCGAGAAATCCTCCGAAGCAAATTTGTCATAATTCTTTCTGACAAATTCCTTGTTAATCATAAAATTTATATTCATTGACGTTTTTTATGGTTTTTATGGGTGCAAATTTACGATTTTTTTTCCAAAAGACAAAAAACTTAAAAACGACAAAGAACCTCTTAAAACAATTTTTTTTTGCTTTTTTGCGTTAAATGTAATAATTTTGTACAAAAATCTTTTTATTCTCTATAAGCGATGAAAAAAAATTTTGTTATATTGTATTTGACATTTTTTTCGGTTACCGGCATGGCTCAAATAAATGTTCAACACAAACACACGACCGAAAAATCAATTACATACTACGAAAAAAGCGAAATCAAAATGTCCGAGGGCAACCTCACCGACGGTAAAGAAGACGGAAAATGGACTTATTATTTCAAATCCGGAAAACCATACAAAGAGGTTGAATATTCTAACGGAAATATCAACGGTAAAGTTTCCTATTATTGGGAAAACGGTAAAAAACAAAGCGAAGGCTATATTTATTTCAACAAAGCAAGCGGACCTTACAAAGAATATTACGAGGACGGAACGATTAAAACCGAAGGTTTTTACACCAAAAACCAAAAAGATTCTCTTTGGAAACATTATAATATTATCGGAAAACTTATTCTTGAAGAAAACTGTACTTCGGGAAATTGTCTTGTAATAAATGCCTTTGAAAATTCAGGAAAACAGATTATTAAAGATGGTAACGGAAATTTTAAATCATATTTTCCCGACGAAAAAACCGTAAAAGAGGAAGGCGTTTACAAAAACGGCAAAAAAGAAGGTTTGTGGATTAATTATTATGCTAACAAAAACGTTGCCTCCAAAAGAACTTTCAGCAGCGGCAAACCTGTGGGTCAAGTTTTCACGTTTTATGAAAACGGAGCAAAACGCAGCGAAGAAAACATCGAAAACGGAGAATACAAAATGTGGTTTGAAAACGGAAACTTAAAAACCCAAGGCTTTATGAAAAACTCAATGATGGACTCTCATTGGGTGAATTATTACGAAAACGGAACAACACTTTCGGAAGGCGATTTTGTTGAAGGCAAAAAAAACGGCGTTCATAATTCATATTTTCCTGACGGTAACAAGGACAACTCAATCACTTACAAAAACGGTGAAAAAAACGGTCATGCCGTTTGGTACACTTACGACACAACCGGCAAAAAAAATGTCCACATAAAATTATATGAAGGAGATTTTACGAATGACATTCAAAGCGGGCATTGGATTTATTATCAGTCTGACGGTAGCAAAGGCAACGAAGGCGAATACTCTGAGGGCAAAATGACCGGGCTTTGGACTTGGTATTATGACGGTAATACTGTTTGGAAAAAAGCTAATTACAAAAACGGTGAAAAAAACGGTTTGTATACGGTTTTTTATGAAAACGGACAAGTTTATTACACTGGAAATTTCTCAAACGGCAAGGAAGAAGGCTTTTGGAAACGCTTTTATGAAAACGGAAAACCCGAAATTCAAGGCTGTTTTCATAACGGAAAAATGGATTCTATTTGGAAAGAATGGTTTACAAACGGATTGTTAAAATACGAAATCAATTACAAAGACAATCTTAAAAACGGCGTGGTAATTTATTACAACGAAAACGGCATGAAAACTCTCATTCAGACTTTCAAAGACGGTATGCTCAACGGCAAATTCACGCAATTCAACGAAACGGGCATTGCCGTTATCGACGGACAATACATCTTGGACAAAAAAGAAGGCAGTTGGATTTACCGTCAAGCCGACCAAAAAATCATCAGAAAAGAGTTTTACAAAGCCGGCAGACCGTTTGGCACATGGCAGGAATTTCATCCTAACGGCAACCTTCAAAGCCAAAAAACTTACAACAAAAAAGGCGTTTTAGAAGGGAAATTCATAAAACAAGACCGTTACGGAAAAGTTACCTACGAGGCTGTATACTCTAACGGAAAACTCGCAAAAGTAATTCAAGGAACTAACACAGTTGAATAATAATTTGTCATAACAAAAATCAAAAAAAACAAAGTGAAAAAAAATATAAAAATCGCAGTTGACGGTTATTCGTCATGCGGCAAAAGCACACTCGCAAAACAATTAGCGGCACATTACGGTTTTCTTTTTATTGACACGGGCGCAATGTACAGAGCTGTAACACTTTACGCTTTGGACAACGGCATTATCAACGAAAAAGACGAAATCAATGAAGAAAAACTTCAAAACGAAATTCAAAACATTAAAATTTCGTTTCAACGCATTGACAACAAAAACCACACTTTTCTTAACCAAGAAGATGTTGAGGAAAAAATCCGTCAAATAAGAATTTCAAAAAGAGTTTCAAAAATTTCTGCAATAGGTTTTGTAAGGGAAAAACTCGTTGATTTTCAGAGAAAAATTTCAGAAAATGCCTCAGTCGTAATGGACGGCAGAGACATTGGAACGGTTGTTTTTCCGAATGCTGAAGTAAAATTTTTCGTTACCGCCTCGCCGCAAGTCAGAGCCGATAGACGTTTCAAAGAACTTTCTGACAAAGGCGAAAACGTTGATTTTCAAGAAATTAAGCAATCAATTATCAATCGCGACAAATTAGATACCACAAGAGAGATTTCTCCGCTGAAAAAAGCCGCTGACGCAATTGAAATCGACAATTCTGAAATGACTATTGAGGGGCAATTTAATTTTGCCGTAAAAATAATTGACAAAGTATTGTCTGAAAATTAAATGAAAAAAAATGACCGTAACTATTGATGAAAATGCAGGTTTTTGTTTCGGCGTAACGAATGCCATCGGAAAGGCAGAAGCTGAAATTACAAAGTCAGGAAAACTTCTTTGTCTTGGCGAAATGGTTCATAACAGGGAAGAAACCTCCCGTTTGGAAAAACTCGGAATGAAAACCGTTTCGTATGAGGAATTTCTTGAACTAAAAAACTGCACCCTCTTGATACGTGCTCACGGCGAACCGCCAAAAACGTATCAAACGGCTAAAAAAAACAATATTTCAATCATCGACGCCACTTGCCCGATAGTCCTGAAACTGCACAAAATCATCTATCAAAATTCGATAGAAAATCCTGATTATCAGACAGTTATTTTCGGCAAAAAAGATCACGCCGAAGTTGTGGGTCTGGTCGGACAAGTCGGCGGAAATGCGGTCGTAATTTCATCGGACGACGAAATCAACAAAATAGACTTTACCAAAAGTATACTTTTATATTCTCAAACGACAATGAACGTTCACAATTACGAGAAAATTGCCGCAGAAATAGAGAAACGTTTAAAAGAAATTTCGCCGGATAAAAATTTCAAAAAGTTCAATACGGTTTGTCATTCGGTTTCCAACCGCGAAAAAAAGCTGACGGAATTTACACGGAAATTTGATGCCGTACTTTTTGTGGCGGGCAACAATTCGAGCAACGGCAAATATTTGTTTTCGATTTGCAAAGCCTCCAACGCAAAAACCTATTATGTTGAAAACGAAAAAGATTTAACCCCGCAAATGTTGCAAGGCGTTGAAAATATCGGAATTACGGGTGCGACATCAACTCCGAAATGGTTATTGAAATTTATAGCTGAAAGAGTTGAAAAAATTGCGCAGGGTTTTGTTTAAAACTCTGCTCCCACCCCGATAAAAAACGATTTTTTTCCGTTAAAAAATCCGTAACCGAAATTAGCTGCAAATCTTACGGGAGCAAGATTTCCTAACTCTATGACGATTTCGGGTATCAAAATACCGCAGTTTTCTTTCGTTAAATATCCGTAAGAAAGCCATAAAGAAGGCATTAGGATTTTGTGCCCGAAAGGTCTGATGCGAAAATCACCCCTAAAAAACATTTTTTCTTTTTCGTCAAAAATCATTCCCGCACCCGTCCCGAAAGAAAAATGATTTTCCAAATTATAAATGTAATCAGCGGAAAAAAATTTATATCCACCCGAAAATTTCCCCGTAAACCAGCCGTCATCACACTGAGAAAAACCTTTTAAGGGGAAAAATGTTAAAAATAAAATAAGAATAACCAATCTCATATCTTGAAGGCAATTAACGAAATATCATCGGTTTGCGGATTTTCGCCCTTGTAGTCGAAAATATATTTCGTAAGTTTTTCTGCTTGCATATCCATCGGCAAAGATGAAAATTCAAGAATTTTTTCACGAAAATTCTTTGACATAATTTTGCGTTTTTTCTCACCGCCGACTTGATCGGTACAACCGTCAGAATATAAATAAATTCTATCACCCTCACATACATCAAGTTTTATGCGGGTGAACTCGCCGCTTTTAACATAACGACCAATCGGCATTCTATCGCCTTTGATTTCAATAATTTCGTTGTTTTTTACAATTACGCACGGCCGTTGCGCTCCCGAAAAATAAGCCTCTTTTGTCTTGGTATCATAAACCACAATCGCAACGTCCATACCGTCGTTTCTCATTCCGCCGTCCTTATCAATTCCGAAAGAGGAAATCACTTTTTCCCTCAAATTTTTCAAAATATTATCAGGCATCAAATCACATTCTCTGGAATCAATTATCTGATACAAAAATGAAATACCCATACTCACAAGCAGAGCACCCGGGACTCCGTGTCCCGTACAATCGCCAAGTATTGCAATATGTTTTGTCCCGATAGTTTGGGCAACATAATAGTCGCCGCCGACAATCTCCTTTGGAAAATAAAACGCACATCTGTCAGAAAACCACCCTGGCTTAGGCGAATGAGCCAAAAGCATAGAACTCTGAAGACGGCTTGCGTAACTCAGACTGTCAGTTAATTGCTTGTTAGACAGCGTAATAATGCGATTTTTTTCTTCAACTTCTTTTTTCTGAGAATCAAGAGTATCGTTTATTGTTCGGAGCTCTTCATTGAGCTGCATTACGTTTTCGTTTTGTGATAAAATTTCCTCCTTTTGTTGTTGCAACAGCTCGTTTTGAACAGCAATTTCTTCCTTTTGCTCAAAAAAATTAACTATCATTCGGGAGATTTCTCCGAACTCGTCTTGAGATTTTGTAACAGGCAAAACGTATGCTGTGCTGTTATTTTTGAATGTACGGTCAATTTGTTTGAGCGGTTTTGTAACACGTTTTTTAAAAAACAGAAAAATATTGAAAAGAATTAGAAAAACTTCGCCGCCAACAATCAGAATAACCAACAGAAAGTCTTTTATATGCTTTCCTAACGGATTGGTGTACGTCATACAAAAATGCGCTGAAATTTTATTGTCGTAGCCGTGAAGTTCTTTTACGATGTATTCTTGCTGACAATTTTCTATGAATTTATCTTTTTGGACAGAGTCAAAAAAAAGAGTCGCCTTTACGTTTCCTAATTGCTTTTCTAATTCTTGAATGCTCTTATCGGTGATTTCTTTCACTAAAAACAGATAACCAGCAGGTTCTTCTTTTCTTGCATATTCGTCTTGGGTCGGAACAATTCCCGCTCCGAAATAAACCAAAAGTTTTCCCGATTTTGTTTCAAAAAAACTTGTGCAATATTTTCCCTCGAAAAGCGGTTTAATACTTTTTCCCTCAAACGGGAAAAGATTATCCGGAGAGGTCAGGGTACTTTTGGAATAAATTTTTTGACCGTCAGAGTTAAAAACGGAAATATTTTCGGCTGAATAAGATTTTTGCATATAGCCTATATTATCGTCGATATTATCCACATTATTATCCAAGACGGCTTCGTAGAGGTCGTCCCAAGCAGAATTATCCTTGACAGTTCCGAAATATTTATCTAAATTGACATTAAGGATTTTATCCAAAATATTTTCAAAAGTTTTTTCGGCAGTTATTTTCATTTCGCGAAATTTTTTCATTTCATAAAGGTAATATCCGCCGAAACATAACACCAACAACACTAAACCTATTAGCGAAACTTTTATTATACCTAACTGAACCGATTTATTTCTCATCTTTTTTTTCTTTGTAACTTGTTTTGACTATTGCAAAAAGTGTCCCATTTTTTTATACTGCAAAGATAATTTTTTTCTTATTTTTGTATGTGATTTTAGATTAATTAACTATGCTTTCAAAAATTAATTTCATCGGAATTTGTTTGATATTAATAACCGTTATTTTCGGCAATAAATTCGCCCCAGGACGATATTGCGCTTATTATGAAAAAGATACTGTTTGGGGATTCGGGCGAATTGAAAATCAACAAAGAACAGGTTTTTGGATTTTTTTAGACAGATGGGGCGATAAAAAAAGCCTTGGTGCGGTTGGAAATTTTAAAGACGGGAGACAAAACGGTTGGTGGATTGAATACCGTTATGATTCACTGCAAACGAAATACAACGAAAGATATTTTGTAAATGATACGATAATAGGACGGGGTAATTTTTATGATGATAAAGGAAATTTGGAATTAGTTCAATTCTATGAAAATGGTGAAATTGTTGCCGCATCCGAAATATTGTTGGACGATGGAAAGTTTTATCCAAGTAGTGCGTCATGGAGTACGTTTTTGACAGAACTTATTACCCCTGAGAACGGCAAAGACCATGCTGTCATTATCAATTCTTGGACAAACATTATTGACAAAACCGTCGCAACAATCGCGGCAATTTTGTTGATTGTAAATGTCATGTTTTTCATAAAGAAAAAAATTACATAAAGTTGAAAAAAATTATTACCTTTGTCAATGAATTTTTAATACAAAAAATCATGACAAAAGAAGAGGCTAAAAAATTTTTTATGGACAGGAAAAACCTCTCGCTTATAATGAGCGACGAGGAAATAAAAAAAGCACACGAATTTTGCGAAGGTTACAAAGACTTTATGTCAAAGGCTAAAACCGAACGCGAAATCAACGTTTATGCAATTGAAAAAGCTGAAAAAGCTGGTTTCAAACGCTTTAATTTCGGCGACAAAGTAAAAAAAGGTGACAAAATTTATTTCGATAACCGAGGCAAAGCCGTTATCCTTGCCGTTATAGGCGAGAACATTGAAGACGGCGTTAATCTTACCGCCGCTCACATTGATTCACCGAGACTCGATTTAAAAGAAAATCCTCTCTACGAGCAAGAAGAACTCGGTTTTTTCAAAACGCATTATTACGGTGGAATCAAAAAATATCAGTGGACAGCAATTCCGCTTTCACTTCACGGCGTTATCATAAAAAAAGACGGCAAAAAAGTTATCGTTAATATCGGTGAAGACGAAAACGATCCGGTATTTTTGGTTACGGATTTGTTGCCGCACTTGGCTCAAAACCAAATGAAACGCCCTGCTAACGAGATAATCAGAGGCGAAGAATTGAATATTCTCATCGGCTCTTATTGCGTAAAAGGCGAAGATATTTCGTCCCGTGTCAAAACCAATATCATGCAAATTCTTAACGCAAAATACGGCATCGTTGAAGGCGATTTCCTAAACTCGGAGCTCGAAGCCGTACCCGCTTTAAAACCCAAAGACATAGGTTTTGACCGTTCGATGATTGGTGCATACGGACACGATGACAAAGTTTGCGCTTATCCGGAATTGATGGCGATTTTGGAGATTAAAGATCCGAAAAAAACCGCAATCGCTATTCTTACCGACAAGGAAGAAACCGGCTCTGACGGTAACACAGGTCTTAATTCAAGCTATTTGAAATATTTTATTGAAGATTTAGCAGCAACCTTGGGCGCAAATCCGAGAAAAGTATTCTCCAATTCTAAATGCCTTTCGGCTGACGTTAATTCGGCTTACGACCCGACATTCCCCGATGTTTTTGAAAAGGCAAATTCATCGTTTCTAAATTACGGCGTTGTCGTAACGAAATTTACGGGTTCAAGAGGGAAATACGGCACCTCTGACGCAAACGCAGAATTTACCGCAGAAATTCATCATCTCTTTGACAAAGAAGGTGTTATATGGCAAAACGGTGAACTCGGAAAAGTTGATCTTGGCGGCGGCGGAACGGTTGCACTTTATATGGCTAACCTCAACATCGACACTATTGATGTCGGCGTTCCCGTTCTCTCAATGCACGCACCATACGAGACAGTTTCAAAACTTGATACTTATATGGCTTATAAAGCATTTTACGCATTCCAAAAATAAGATTTTTTTCTTTTTTACGAAAAGCACGAAAAAAGGATAATTTTTCGTGTTTTTCGTAAAGTTTTTTTTTTAAAAATGACACCCGTAGAAAACGCACAACAGCACGTTTCCACGGGCAAAATATAATATTTTTTTTTCTCTCAAATACGAAACAATAAAACTCTACAATTTCGGACAAGCGATAACGCTATGACGTTTTTTAGAGCGTGCTTTAGGAGAAAATTCGTACATAAGTGATATTTCATGGCTACCGCCGGTAGAACTTAAAAGTTCGCCGATAGAAAAGTCATAACTATAACCGATATGAAGATCATAAATTTTGTAACCTAACATAAGAACTACGGCATCAAGATTACCATATGAATCTTCTCTGATAGCAAGCGGAATACCTCTAACCCATGCACCGAGAGTAAAAGGATTTTTTGTCCAATAAGCACCGACACTCAATTGGTCTGAAAGTTTTGAATAATCATAAAGCAAAGCAAATGTTACATTTTGCATATCTTCTTTGTTCTTACGACCGCGGCTTGTAGTGGGCGCACCGACATAAATTTTAGCACCGCCGAAAAATGAAATTTTCATATCCTCATGATAATCATCCCTGTCATAAAGAGAGGTTCTTGGTCTTAACAAGTGGTCAACTGAAAAACCACCCCAATATTGGTCAGAATAAAAAATCGAAGAAACCTGCATATCAAGAAAAGGTTTTGAGGGTAACGGCTTGTTTTCGATTGTAGGCGTACTTTTGATATTACCTTTTTCATCAATTTGGTCACCGAAAATAAGATCCGGGAAGTTAAGACTTCTTTGATTGTATTTGAATGAAATACCCGGACGGAAAGACCAATCACGGGTTATTTTTGTCCACCAAGAATAACACAAATCTACGGTCGTAAGAGCCAAATCACCGTCGCCGGCATCGTCCCTTAATACCATAACACCGAGTCCGCTATTGATTTTATATAAGTTTTGATCGTATGCAACGGCATACGTGTTAAAAGTTCCGACTTCAGGCCATTGATTTCGGTAATTGGCAGAAATACGACTGCCGTTGCAAACCCCCGCATACGAAGGCGCTAAAAATAAAGGCGCGGCATAATACTGAGAAAACTGTATTATCTGAGCCTTAGATTCGCCGGCACCAAGCAGCACAGCCAATAATATCTGTATATATAATAATCTTTTTAGCATAATATATTTGTATCAGTTATTTTCATAACGTTTTTTTAACGTTATTATTGTAAAAAAAGCCGTTAATTTTTGTTTTGCAAAATAAATAAAAAATGCGGAAGAAGAAACTATTTTTGCATAAAATTTCTTAATCCTGACATAGTGAAGGCATTTTTTTACAAATTTTATTCAAATTTTTTGCCAAATCCTGAGTTTCGTAATTAATTTGATCCGTTATAATATCTTTTTCGGTAGCATTTTTGTCTGAAAAATCTTTTTTAACAGTAAGCTGAAGATTTTTGCGTTTTTCAACCAATTGCAAGAAATCCTCACGAATAAAAGAAACCTCTTCCGGCATTTTTTCCGCATAATCTTTTTCAAAATGGGAATTAATAACGGTTTCTTTTTGTAAAATATTAAAAATCATATCTTTAGCCTCATCAATAGCATTTTTTAAACGCTCTTGGGCAAGGCGTGAATTTTCTTGAGCAAGGCGTTGAGAATAATCATTAACCGCTTGATTTACTTTTTCACGGCAAGAGCTGCAATAAGTGGAGTTAAGACGGTTTTTAAGCTCCTCGCACAAGGCCGTCGCTTGAGCAGAAGGTTGCAATTTTTTCAACTGTTCGGTTTTAACAGCAAAAATATTTTTGTAAAGTTTGTCTTCCAGTCCTAAAATCAATGCGTTAAGTTGCGAAATGCCGTCCGAATTATAATTGTCAAAAGGGAAATTAACTGAATGAAGTATTGTTAAATCGTTTTCAATATCCTTTGCGTCAAAAGTAGTGCCCTTTTTCTCGTTAGAGGAATATTTTTTCATTGTTAAAACGATGTTTTTCAGGTTTTTAAGATTATTATCACCATCAAGATAAACCTCGGCATTTGTCATAATAGAGGCATAACCCGAAGAAAATTCGTTCTTGAAAACGGCGTCCTTTGCAAACTCTTTTTGACGGGCATCCCAAACGTTTTTCAACTGTCTGAAATCGTTAAAAATATTTAAAAACATACGACCAAAATCGTCAGTCGTACGGTTTTTAAAATTAAGATTATAATTGTTGATATCGGATTTGAGTTTTACGAAAACGTTCAAATATTCAATGAGTTTGACTTCATGATTGTAAATTTCCGCCGTTAAAAGTCCTGATTCATATTGTTTTTTTACTTTTGAAAGTCTTGCCTCAACGGTTTCTGAGGTTGTTTCGTCGCCTATTACCGGCTCTGAAATATATTTTGACCTGTAATTTACGATTACAACATAAGGGAATTCATGAAAGTCCAAAAGCGATGAAATTTGTGCTGCCTTGAGCGGTTTGTCGGAATTATCGTTAAGATAAGAGGCTAATTTTTCAAAATTCAATCCCGTGTTTTGAACGTGCGAGGGAATCATTGAATAGATGCTGACAGAGGCAATTTTACGGCTGAAATCCTGCGAATCATAAAGCCTTATCGTAGAAGAAAATTTGTATTCGCTTTTACCGGTTTTGGATGTTATCAAGCGGCTTAATTCGCCTATAAAATCCTGAGTAGCAGACAGCGGCGCAGTAGTCCAACGCGAAACGGTTTTGAGCTGCGAGGCAGCAAATTCAAAAATTCTGTTTTCTTTTTCCTTCGTTAAAATTTCGGCGTTAATTTTACAATCAACCTTACCGTTAAGAGAAGAAATAGGAAGGTTATCAATCAATCGGATAGCATCGTAACTATCTGTTGCAAAAGTTCTTGCACCGTTTTCGCCCTCGCTTACCGCAAAATTAAAAACGGGATAACAAACCTCTTGCAAAGGCGTACCCTCAATAGCTGCCGTTATAAAAACGTTTTGCGGCAACTCCGAACCCGATTTTTTCTTTTTTTGACGGTTGATATACAAGGAGTTAATTATATCCTGAAATTTTGACCCGTTAAAAAGATACAAATCCGAGGTCAAATAATGCCATTCACCGTTAAAAACGTAATCCATATCAGAGGAAAACTCGTGTTTAACAACCATAACATCTTGAGCATTAACGATTTTAATACTCATCAAAACGGTTATAACCCAAAGCAGCAGTTTCTTCATTTTTCAATCATTGTTTTTTTATAAAAAATTACTTTTTGCAAAATCCTATCCGAACCAATCTTAAAAGAATTATGCAGATTACGGGATAAAACGCAATATCGTATTGTTGCGGGCTAAAAGGCCCTAAAATCAATGTCAGAGCTGTTATATAAGCGGCTGTTTTGAAATATTTTTTCCAAAAGCCTTCTTGTTTTTTAACGAAAAATGCGGCAACCAAATGCGAAGGCCAAGCCCATAACAAATTAAGATTCCAAGCCGTTACGGTATGCTCCGTAAAAAACCACATCACGAAAAACAATACGCCGAAAAGTCCTACAATTACAAACAAAAATCTATCAATCAGAGCGTTATATTTTTGTTTTTTTACCTCGTAATACGTTGCAATGCCCAAAACGGCAAAGATTAACGAAAAGACCAAGAAAGGCGAAAAATAAGTTAAAAAATCCGCTTTTTCGAGTTTTTTATCAACTTTTACGAGAATTATATCCTCAGAAACCACAGGAACTTTTTTCCCGTCTCTCAAAAACTCTGATTTATTGAGAATTTCATAAATAAAATCCGGCAAAAACTGAATATTGTAAGAATCCGCTTTTTTATCAACGGGCAAACCCATCAAAAGCGAAATTCCGAATCTGAACCACGGCATTTCAGTAATCCGGCAATTTATCTGGTCCCTTAACGAAAAATCATAAACCTCATCGGGATAAACAAAATCATTGCCACATACCTCAGAAATTATATCACGAATTTTGGTGGCGCAGTTGTCCTCCAAAAAATTATATTTGTAATGACGGTTTTCCTCCAAAGCGTTCCATTCGAGAAAATCATAAAGTCTTTGCGCTTGTTCGGGCGTTAAATTCAAAACCTGCTCCCTGACCTGACGCTGTTCTCTTGTATACTCGTAGTTGAAAGTCTTCGTGGAATAAGCAGAAAGCGAATAATTCAAAAAACCTTTTACAAATTTCAATACGAAATACGGCTGTTTATAATTGAAAGTTCCGTAATTATACACTTTGTCGATGCCGTTTTTTTTATCCACGACCCTAAAAGCGCAATGCCCGAAAGAAGCATAAATCTCTTTGCCCTCGGCACAAGTCAAAACGCTGACTCTAAGGCTGTCAGAGACGGTGCTTTGAGAATATAAAGTAAAAGCATTAAATATTAATGCTAAGATTATCAGAATTTTACGCATTTATCAAAATAAATTTTACAAGTAGCAAAACTATATTTTATTTTGCAAATTTCCTAATATTTTTTTTCAAAATCAATTCATTTTAGTAATTTTGCGCTCATAATTGCGTTTTTTAGGAAAAAGGCTTAAAAAAAATTATGCAACGCATACACCTTATTATATTGCTTATTTTTGCATTAACAAGCAAAACTCTTGCTCAGGAGTTTTGTTTTTCGCAGTATTATTTGGACAAATTGTCCATCTCCCCGGCATTTGCTGCATTAGGGGATTATAGCGAAATAGGTGTTATCGTAAGGAATCAATGGCCAAAAATCGAAAACGGTTACAAAGTTTTTTCGGCGGAATATCAGCAAAAATTACCTTCGATAAGCAGCGGAATCGCAGTGAGAATTTCGGGCAGTACAAGCGGCGGAGCTTACAAGGAATTAAGACCTTCGGCAATTTATGCTTACGGTTTTTCGCTTTCGCAGAAATGGAAATGCAGTTTGGGCATGGAATTGTCATATTTAAGCCGGTCTTTAGACCAAAGCAAACTCGTTTATTACAGCATGATTGACCCCGCAACGGGTGAAATATCAGCACTTAACGACGTGGTAGAAAAATCCGGGTACGGCAATTTGAATTTTTCGGCGGGCGGACTTGTTTATTCTAAAAAAACGGTTTTCGCTTTAGGAGTTTACAGGCTGACCTCGTTTGATGTTATAAAAAACGGAAGCACCGCTCCCCTACTTTTAACGGGACTTGTAAACCACAAAATCGTTTTGGCAAAGCGGGCAGAAAAAAACAAAATCAAAGAAAGTTTTCTTGTTCCGAGTATTTGTTTCAGTCATTCGCAAATCTCTGATATAATAATGCCCGGAATTTATTTTTATAGCAAAAGACTTTCGGGGTCTTTGGCGTACAGATTTCAAAAATCGGATTCTATTACCAACACTCTGATAACGGGTATCGGTTTTAATTTCGGACAAATAGAACTCGGTTTTGGTTTCGATTTTTATTTAGGAGCTTTCCAAAGTGCCGTTAAAAGTGCTTCAGAGGCAGGTATAAAATATAAATTTGAAAATTCAGAAAAAAATAAAGGGTCAAAAACAATATTATGCCCTGCATTTTAGTTATATATTGTAAATATAAAGTATAAAATGTTTTAAAAACTATAATATAATATGAAAGTGCGATTGAAAATAATTATGCTCGCTTGCTTGTTGGCTGGCGGTTCAATGCTGATTCAGTCATGCGGACCGAAAGTTTCGCAGCGCAGCGGTTCATCCTCAAAAACCGGATGGGGATACAACGACCCGAAATGGGGCGGTTTTGAAGTTGCCGAATACGTTGAGCAAGATGCAGGTCCCGGTCTTGTACTCATAGAAGGCGGTACGTTCACCATGGGTAGCGTAGAGCAAGACATTATGTACGATTGGAACTCTATGAGAAAACGTGTTACCGTATCATCTTTCTATATGGACGAAACAGAAATTTCAAACGTTGATTATAGAGAGTATTTGAACTGGGTATACAAAGTTTTCTTTGACGAATATCCTGAATTGTATTACAAAGCATTGCCCGATACTCTTTGTTGGCGCAGACGTTTGGCATTCAACGAACCTTACGTTCAGTTTTATTTCCGTCACCCCGCCTACAACGACTATCCCGCAGTAGGTGTAAGTTGGGATCAAGCTATGGACTATTGCTTGTGGCGTACCGACCGTGTTAATGAGAAAGCCCTCATCGACTACGGTGTTTTGGATTATGATGCAGAACAAAAAGGTTCTAACAACTTTAGTACCGAGGCTTACATTGCCGGCAAATACGAAGGACAAGTTAAGAAAAACATCACGACTCCGAGTTCTCCCGACGGACGTCCCGCTAAAATGGAAGACGGTATCATGCTTCCCTCTTACAGACTTCCTACCGAGGCTGAATGGGAATATGCAGCATTGGCTCTTATCGGTAATTCAGAATCTTCACCCGAGCGTATCGTAAACCAAAGACTTTATCCTTGGAACGGACACTATGTCCGCAACGACGAAAAAGCAAACCGCGGTCTTTTCCGTGCTAATATGCAAAGAGGCCGAGGCGACTTGATGGGTGTTGCAGGTTATCTCAACGATAATGCAGCTCCGACAGCTCCCGTTGACAGCTACTGGCCTAACGATTACGGTTTGTATTGTATGGCAGGTAACGTAAACGAATGGGTTTTGGACGTTTACCGTGTATCCTCAAACCTTGAATTGGAAGAGTTCAACCCGTTCCGTGGTAACGTATTCCAAGTTCTTGCAACAGACGAAAACAACGAATACATTCAGAACGATACCACCGGACGTTTGGTTTACAGAAACATGACCGATGACGAAAGTAAAGACCGTATCAATTATCAACAAGCTGATAACATCAACTTCAGAGACGGTGATAAACGTTCGTCTACTAACTATAACGATTGGCTTGGTGGTGAAACCGAAGACATAGGTTCTGAAAGAATGTATCACAACAAACATTCTGAAAACAATGCAATGTCTTCTTTGGTAAACGATAGAGTAAGAGTTTACAAAGGAGGCGGTTGGAGAGACCGTGTTTACTGGATGGTTCCGGGCACAAGAAGATTCCTTCAACAAGATAAATGTAATGACGATTTAGGTTTCCGTTGCGCAATGATTCGTGTAGGTTCTCCCTCAGGCGTTAGCGGAAAGAAATAAAAAAGTTTTTTTAACAAGCCATAATTTTACATTTTTAAAAGTACCCCGTCAAAAATCTTTAAAAGAAGTTTGGCGGGGTTATTTTTTTCTCGTTTTTTCCTATTTAAAACCTTTTGGCAATATAATTGGACTGACTCATGCAAACCTCTTGAGAGAGTTCAACGGCAAGCGAAATAATTTTTGAAACCGTTTGATTATCAATACCTAAAGCTAAAAGTTTTTTCGTAACATTTTCCCTGATAAGGGCAGCAACTATACCGGCATTAAAATTATCACCGGCTCCGATTGTGCTAACAGGTGTTATCTCAGGCACCTTAAATCTCAAAACCTCACCTTTAAAAGAATACGAACAGCCGTTTTTACCTTTGGTATAAAACAAATGCGCATTAGGATTTATTTGACGAAGTTTTTCAAAAGTATCCTCATCGTTTTGCGTTGAAAAAATAAGCGAAAAATCCTCATCACTGCCTTTTACGATGTCAGAAAATTTGATGTTTTCGATTATATACGGCAAAACCTTCGGCAAATCCTTTAAGTGCGGTTTTCTGAAATTCGGGTCATAAACGATTATCGCATCATTGTTTTTGGCCAAAGTTAAAAGCCTTAAAACCGAACCTCTGATTTCAGGCATTATCCCGTAAAAAGACCCGAAAAGCAAAATATCGTTTTCCTTAAAATCAACATGGAAATTCGTCTGATTTTCAGAAGGTTTTTGCTTGTAAAACTCATACTGCGCATTGCCTTGAGAATCCAAAAAAGCTAATGCAATAGATGTTTTTTTGCCTTCATCGTTAATGATTTTTTGGGCTCTGACACCGTTTTGAGAAAGAAAATCCGCAATGACTTTTCCGATTAAATCATCACAAAAATCCGACAAAAAAACGGGACTGAGACCTAAACGTCCTAATGTTACGGCAGAGTTCAAAACAGAGCCGCCCGGATTACCGGTTTTGGGCACGGAATCTTTAAAAATTATATCAAAAACCGTCTCGCCCGTTGAATAAATTGTTCTAATCATATTCTAAAAATTTTTTTTTGAAAAATAATAATTTTTTTTGTGTTATTTACAATAAAAAATGTAAATTTGTGAAATATTTATTTAACTTTTAAGACAATGGCAAAAATACTCATTATAGACGATGAAAGGTCAATCAGAAATACATTAAAAGATATTTTAACGTATGAAGACCATAATGTAGATTTAGCGCAAGACGGTTTTGAAGGCTTGGAGAAAATGGCAGCCGGAAAATACGATATTGTCCTCTGCGATATTAAAATGCCCAAAATGGACGGTTTGGAAGTATTGGAAAAAATAATGTCGAACTACTCCGATACTCCCGTAGTAATGATTTCAGGACACGGCACAGTAGATACCGCCGTAGAGGCTATCAAAAAAGGAGCATACGATTTCATTGAAAAACCGCTTGACTTAAACAGACTTTTAGTTATAATAAAAAATGCCACAGAAAAAAAAGAACTCATCGCCGAGACGAAAGTTTTGAAACAGCGCATCAACCGCAAATACGAAATGGTCGGCGAATCGGAGGCTATCCGTCATGTCAAAGAAATGATTGAAAGGGTTGCTCCTACCGATGCAAGAGTTTTGATTCAGGGTGAAAACGGTACGGGAAAAGAAATAGTTTCACGGTGGTTGCACGAAAAGAGTAACCGCGCAGGGGGACCTTTTATCGAAGTAAACTGTGCTGCAATTCCATCAGAACTTATTGAAAGTGAATTGTTCGGACACGAAAAAGGAGCTTTCACCTCAGCCATGAAACAACAAAAAGGCAAATTTGAGGCGGCTAACGGAGGAACAATATTTTTGGACGAAATAGGCGATATGAGTCTTGCCGCACAAGCAAAAGTTTTAAGAGTTTTGCAAGAAAACAAAATTTCAAGAGTCGGCTCTGACAAAGAAATCAAAATTGACGTCCGTGTTATAGCCGCAACAAACAAAAACCTCAAAGACGAAATCATCGCAAACCGTTTCCGCGAAGACCTTTATCACAGATTAAGCGTTATAATTATACACGTCCCGAGTCTTAACGAAAGATTGGAAGACATTCCGCTGCTTGTGGATTATTTCAACGAGCAGATTTCGGGCGAATATTATACCTCGCCAAAAACTTTTACGAAAGATGCGATAGAAGAACTTCAGAAAATAAATTGGACGGGAAATATCCGTGAGTTCAGAAACGTTTTGGAACGTTTGATAATACTTTGCGGCAACGAAATTACGGGCAAGGATGTCCGCGATTATGCCTCTCCGATAAAATAAAAGTTTTTGATTAATGTTAGAAAAATTATCCGAAATTTCCGATTTAAATAATTTGGAGTTCGTAGCGGCTCAAATTACGGAAGGTTTTATAACAGGACTTCATAAAAGTCCGTTTCACGGTTTTTCGTCAGAATTCAACGAGCACAGCCTTTACAACAAGGGCGACAGCACCCGTCATATCGACTGGAAACTTTACGCAAGAACCGAAAAACTTTTCGTAAAGCATTATGAGGACGAATCGAATTTAAGGTGTCATATTTTGATTGACACCTCTTCGAGTATGAAATATCCTCAAAATGCAAGATTCAACAAAATGGAATTTTCCGCAGTTTGTGCCGCTGCGATTATCAATTTGTTGAGGAAACAAAGGGATGCCGTTTCTCTGACATTATTCGACAAAAATATAGATTTTTCATCTCAGGCTAAAATTTCGACCGTTCACGCCAAAATGTTGTTTTCCAAACTTCAAGAGGCTATAAAATCACGGGAAATAACGCCTGAGCCTGAAACGGGAAGTATTGCTGAATGTCTTCATAGAATAGCCGAAAACATTCACCGCCGCAGTATGGTCTTGATTTTCAGCGATATGTTAGACACCTCAGACAAAGAGGATTTATTTTCAGGGCTTCAACATTTAAGACACGCGAAACACGACGTAATATTGTTTCACGTTATGGACTCGCCTACCGAAGCGAATTTCAATTTTGAAAACCGCCCGCATAAATTTATTGACATGGAAACAGGAGCACAAATTGCGCTCAATCCGTTAGATTATAAAGAAATATACAGAAATTTGTCAGGAGATTTTCGCACGGAACTAAAAAACCGTTGCTCAATGTACAATATAGATTACGTTGAGGCTGACATTTCAAAGACATTTAAAGAAATCCTAATTCCATACCTAATAAAACGTGCTGTCTTGCATTAGTTTCTTGAAAGCCCCAGAAAAATCAATCAGAAAGAATACGGGGTACTGCTTGAAGAATTAATTAGTCACAGCGAAAAAAAATAATTTTTGCAAACGCTGTAACTTTTCAGCCCCTTTATTCGTCATACTGTAAAAAAAATTTACAGTGAGTGTAAAATTTTTTTACACTTTTACAAACTAACAAAAACACAAAGTATTAATAGTCAATCAATTATCATAATTGGTATTAATTATGCATTACGCATAAAAAACTATGCATTAAAAAAAAACATGATACATCTGGAAAACATAAACAAGACTTACAACGGAGCGCAACCTCTGCACGTGTTGAAAGGTATCAGTCTTGACATCAATGAAGGCGAATTCGTTTCGATTATGGGCTCGTCAGGGTCGGGAAAATCCACACTTCTAAACATTCTTGGAATATTAGATAATTATGATTCAGGGATTTACGAGCTTGCAGGCGTTCCTATCAAAAACCTCTCTGAAACAAAGGCAGCTGTTTACAGAAACAAAATGATTGGTTTTATTTTCCAATCATTCAACTTGATAGCGTTCAAAACTGCTGTTGAAAACGTTGAACTGCCGCTATATTATCAAGGTGTCAGCAAGAAAAAACGCCACACACTCGCCCTCGAATATCTCGACCGCCTCGGTCTGAAAGATTGGGCAGAGCATTATCCTAACGAACTTTCAGGCGGACAGCGGCAACGTGTGGCAATAGCCCGCGCTCTTATCACCAAGCCGCAAATAATTCTCGCTGACGAACCAACAGGCGCGTTAGACTCAAAAACTTCGGTTGAGGTAATGCAACTACTAAAATCCCTTAACACTGACCAAGGAATGACAATCGTTGTCGTAACACACGAAAGCGGCGTTGCTAACGAAACAAATAAAATTATCCACATAAAGGACGGAATTATCGGCAAAATCGAAGAAAATCTCGATCATAATGCGTCTCCGTTCGGAATTAACGGCATGATGAAATGAGAGATATTTTTGCAGAAATTTGGGCGACAACACGCAACAACAAACTGCGCACAATTCTTACGGGTTTTGCCGTAGCGTGGGGCATTTTTATGCTCATCACGCTCCTCGGCGCAGGCAACGGTCTCATCAACGGCATTATGAAACAATCGGAGGGTCGTTTTACCAACGCAATGATTGTCTATGGCGGTAGAACCTCGATTCCGTACAAAGGCTTGAAAGAAGGACGTTATATTCGTCTGAAAAACAGCGATATAGAAATCACTTCAAACGAGTTTGACGGCATAATTGACGAGGTTGGCGCAATGGCTTATCAAAACGTTACTATCAGCAGCGGAGCAAATTATATCTCGACCGATCTCGCCGGAGTCTGGCCTAATCACAACAAAATCAACAAAGTAGAAATTCTTATGGGGCGTTTTATCAATAAAATTGACCTCGAACAGCAACGCAAAGTATTGATAATTAGCAACAAACAAGCAGAAGAACTCTGTCCGAAAAATTGGCGCGAAATTCTTGGAAAATATGTTAATGTCGGCTCGTTTGCATTTCGGGTTGTCGGAATTTTTAAGGACGATGAAAGCGGACGCTCTGACACATTTTCCTCATATTCAACAGTTCAGACGATTTTTAATCACGGCGACAATGCGGGACGAATAGAATTTACGTTTCACGGACTGCCCGATGAAAAAAGCAACGAGGAGTTTGAAAACATTTACCGCACCCGTCTTAACGCTAATCATCAAGCCGCACCCGAAGATAAAAGTTCGTTTTGGCTTTGGAATCGTTTTACCGATAATCTCCAAATGCAAGACGGTATGAATTTTATTAAAACTTTCCTTTGGATTGTGGGACTTTTTACGCTGCTTAGCGGAATAGTCGGTGTCAGCAATATTATGTTGATAACAGTTAAAGAGCGTACCCGTGAGTTTGGAATCAGAAAGGCTATCGGCGCAAAACCGTGGTCAATTCTCAAAATGATAATCATTGAAAGCGTGATAATTACAACGATCTTCGGTTATATCGGAATGGTACTCGGAGTAATTGGCACCGAGATTATGGACGCACAATTCGGACATTCCGATTATGACATGGGATGGGGCAGCGAATCAATTTTCGTCAATCCGTCGGTCGGTATTGACGTTTGCATCGAAGCAACCCTCGTTCTTATTATCGCCGGCACAATTGCTGGATTGATACCGTCAATCAGAGCTGCAAGAATCCGTCCGATTAACGCATTAAACAATGCATAATCAATATGCATAGTAAAAGTTATATAATTAGTTGAATAATAACACCTTCATAATTGCATTTTGCGTAGTCTAATTATGCATTATGCATTGTGAAAATTATGAATTAAATAAATAATGGAATTTGATTCTTTAACACGAAACAAAAGTAGGACATTCCTCACGGGATTTGGTGTCTTTTGGGGTGTGTTCATGTTGGTAGGATTGTTAGGCGGAGGGCAGGGACTCAAAGAAAAACTCAACGGCAATTTTGCAGGGTTCGCCACCAATTCGGCTATGATGTTTTCCTCCAATACCTCAAAGCCTTACAAAGGTTTCCGCAAAGGTCGTTGGTGGAGTATGGAACTTCCTGACATTCAGCGCGTCAAAAACAGCGTCCAAGAATTAGATATTGTAACGCCGATGTTGTTTTCTGGTAGCGGTTCAGCCGTTTTCAACGACCGTAAAGCTGATGTCGGAATCACCGGCAACACTCCCGATTACCGTTTTATCACCGGGCCTAAATTGCGGTTCGGACGTTACATCAACGAAGTTGACATACTTCAAAAACGCAAAGTCTGTGTTATCGGTAAAAAAACTTATCAGGAACTTTTTCCTGACGGTAGCAACCCTTGCGGACAGAGAATCCTTGTTAACGGCATTTATTACAAAATAGTTGGCGTTGATTGGAACGTTTCAAACGGCATTTCGTTCGGAAGTTCGCCGGGAACAAACATGATTGTCCCGATTACTGTTATGCAACAAATTATGCACCGCGGCAACCGTATTGACATGATTGCTGTCACCTGCAAAAAAGGCGTTGTTATGAGTGATATTATTCCCAAAATGCGTACAACGTTAGCCCGTGCTCATGCTTTTGACCCTACTGATAATCAAGCGGTTGAAGTTTTTAACACCGAAGTTTTGTTTCAGATGATAGAAGGAATGTTCAAGGGTGTTAATATTCTGATAATCATGGTTGGAATCGGAACTTTACTTGCCGGTGCGATTGGTGTCAGCAATATTATGATGGTAACGGTAAAAGAACGGACAACGGAAATCGGTATCCGCCGCGCTATCGGTGCAACACCGAAAGTGATTCTCTCGCAAATCATTGGTGAAAGTATTGTCCTGACGTTAGTTGCGGGAATGGGCGGGATAATTTTTGCGGTGCTGGTGCTTTCAGGTTTAGAAAGTATTCCGGCTGAAACTCCGTCGCATTTTCAAATCGGATTTTGGACGGCGATTGCAGCGGCTGCCGGCATAAGCGTTGTCGGTGTTTTGGCAGGACTTGCACCCGCTATGCGTGCAATGGCAATCAAACCCGTAGACGCAATGCGGGAAGAATAAAATAACTACGAAAAACGCTAAAAACACTAAAAATTTTCGTGCTTTTCGTGCTTTTCGTAGTAAAAAAATTAATTAGTAGTTAATTTTATAAACAATTATAAAAATGAAAAAGATTATAATAATCAGCATTTTGGCGATACTCTTCATTGGGACATTTGTTTTTTTGTGGGGAAAATCGCAACCCGAAGTAATTGAATACGAAGAATTAAAACCTACTATCGGGACAATCAGCAAAAATACAATCGTTACCGGTAAATTAGAGCCGAGAAACGAGGTTAACGTTAAACCGCAAATCTCCGGCATTATCACCGAAATTCTAAAAGCTCCCGGTCATAAAGTTAATCAGGGCGACGTTATCGCAAAAATCAAAGTTATCCCTGACATGGCACAACTCTCAAGCGCAGAAAGCCGTGTCCGCCTTGCTGAAATCAACCTCAAACAAGTTGAAACCGATTATAAACGTGACGAAAATCTTTATAATCAGAAACTTATCTCTGCTAACGATTTTGATAAAATCAGCCAACAGTTAAAACAAGCAATCGAAGAAAAAGCCGCCGCCGAAGACGCTCTGCAAGTTGTCAGGGACGGTGTTTCAAAGTCAAATGCAAGTGCGTCAAGCACTTTGATAAGGGCGACGATTGCGGGCGTTATTCTTGACATTCCAGTTAAAGTCGGCAATTCGGTCATCAATTCCAACTCTTTCAACGACGGCACTACAATCGCCACAATTGCCAATATGAACGACCTTATTTTCCGCGGTAACATTGACGAAACCGAAGTCGGACAACTCACAGAAGGTATGCCGATGAAGATAACTATCGGTGCGTTACAAGATATGACTTTAGATGCGGTTTTGGAATATATTTCACCCAAAGCAATCGAAAATAACGGTGCTAACCAGTTTGAAATCAAGGCGGCAGTACGTCTTAGCGGAGAAACAAAAATCCGTGCGGGTTACAGCGCAAATGCTGAAATTGTGTTGTCAGAGGTTAAGAACGTTATAACTGTTCCCGAAAGTGTTTTGGAGTTTGAAGGCGACAGCACGTTTGTCCTCATCCCTGACGGCACTAAAACCGACGGCACTAAAAACTATCAGCGCCAAAGCGTTACGACAGGACTTTCCGACGGTGTAAACATCGAAATCAAATCCGGCATCGACACCACTGCTACAGTACGAGGGCAACAGATAATCAAGGATTAATTAATTATTTAACACAAAAATTAAACTACGAAAAACGCTAAATTTTTCGTAGTTATAATTTTTTTTAAAATCTATGTTTTTCATTGCTAAGAAAAAAAAAATAAAATGAAAAAATTTGCATCAACCATCATATTTTCAGCGGTTTTGATGACGACGACCGCCACTGCGCAGACCTGCGAATGGACGTTGCAGGAGTGCACCAATTACGCCGTTGAAAACAACCTTTCGGTAAAGCGCACCGAAGACAACCTTCACCGTCAGGAAATCCAATTGAACACCGCCAAAAACGCCTATTTGCCGAGCGTCAACGCGAGTGTGGATCAGAATTTTTCGTTTGGTCGCGGTCTTACTGCCGACAACACTTATTCCAACACCAACACGCGCTCCACGTCGTTCAACCTCGGCGCGAGCGTCAATCTGTTCAACGGTTTTCAGCCCAAAAACAACGTCGAACTCAGCAAACTGAACCTCGCCGCATCCACCGCCGACCTTGAAAAGGCGAAAAACGACATTCGTCTTCAAGTGGCACAGGCATACGTTGAAATCCTTTATAACATGGAAATTGAAGACGTTGCCCGCCGTCAGATAGAAATAGATTCGGCACAAGTAGCTCGTTTGGAGGCATTTGTTGCTAACGGCAAGGCCTCTGAAGCGGAACTGTCGCAGCAAAAAGCGAGTCTCGCCAATAGTAATTTGACATATACTCAGGCCGTTAACAACCGCAAACTTGCCCTACTGAACCTTTCTCAACTTTTGGAATTGCCGAGTGCGGGAGATTTTACGATTCAACGTCCCGATACTTTTTCAATTGAGAATGAAGAATTGTCAATTGAAAATTATCAATCGACAATTAACTACGACCGACCCGAAATCAAAGCGGAGGAAATTCGCCTTGAATCCACGGAATACAGTTTGAGAATTGCCAAAGGTCAGGCATTGCCCTCGTTAAATTTAAGTGCCGGAATGGGAACAAATTATTACAATTCGAGCAACGGATTTAAGGCGGAATCCTTTGGCAAGCAACTTGACAACAATTTCAGTCAGTACATAGGTTTGAATCTTAACATTCCAATTTTCAACCGTTTTCAAGTCCGCAACAATATCCGCGATGTGAAGATTCAGAGAGAAAGTCAGCAACACAGCCTCGAGCTTGCCCGCAAAAATCTTTACAAGGAAGTTCAGCAAGCCTCTCTCAACGCTGAAAACGCTAACGCAAAAGTTGTTGCTGCCAGAGAGGCAGTCCGCAATGCAGAAACTGCTTTCCGCCTTGCCCAAGCCAAGTACGAAAACGGCAAATCAACCATTACCGAATTCAACGAATCCAAAAACACTTTGCTTAAATCTCAATCCGACCTCACCCAAGCCGTCTATCAAAGAATGTACAGCATAATGATACTCAAATGGTATCAAGGCGAAGAAATGGGATGGTAAAAATGAAAAAATTATTTGCCATATCACTCATTTTCTGGAGCGATGTGGCAAATAATTGTAGTCGATAATTTACCACATTAGAGGATTCGGACTCAAACAAAACAAGTATTGTGGCAATAAAAAAATATCGTTACTATCGAAGATTTTTAGGCGGCATTATTGTTCTATCTGTGGACTAACGCAAATTTTGATTGCAAAAGGATATAATTATTTTTTGCCAAATAGATATTTTAGCGTATATTTGCACAAACTAATACCATTGATTATGACAGTTGATTTAAACATAGAAATGTATCGCGCACTCGCCCAAATTGCAGGTGACGAAACCCTTATGAAACAGGCTGTTGACTTCGTGAAATCGTTGATAAAACGCAAAAAAGAAGCCGACCATACTTTGATGACAAAGGAGGAGTATTTCGCCAAAATTGACCGTTCGTTGGAACAGGCAAAACGCGGTGAGGTGAAAACTGTTAAAAATAAACAAGAATTGGAAGAATATTTTAACAGTTTGTAGGTTCTATGTACGAATTAAAATTCACTCACGAAGCGGATGACGATTTGAAAAAACTCAAAAAGTCGGAACCGGCAGCAGCTAAAAAGGCGTTAGAGTTGTTGAGTGAGATTATGGAAACACACTATACGGGTCGCGGCAAACCACACCCACTTACGGGAGACCGATCAGATCAATGGTCGAGACGTATTACGCAAAAACATCGTTTGGTATATACCGTCAACGACAATGAAATAACTGTTCTTATCGTGGCGGCATACGGACACTACGACGACAAATAATATTAACAAAAATACAATTGCACGAAACAGAAAACAACAAAGTAACATATTAAAACATAAAGCATTAGCAATATTCGCGTCCAAGAAAAAAAGCCCGGAAAACTGTTTTTCTTTCGGAAACGGATTATTTTCGCGTTGTTCCCGTTGAGGAAACGCAATCACATCCAATGCTGTGCGCATTACACGGTGCGCGCACATTGTTATTCTATTGGATGTGGTGCAGGTTTTCTTTCCGGGCTTCCTGTGGACGCGAAGATAGAAAAAGGTGTCGCACCTTTTTTGTGTCCGTTGAGCAATGTTGTTTTTGCAAAGAAATGACAGCGCAAAATGGAACAGACTAACGAAGAGTTGCAACTCCGCATCCGCGAATTGGAAAAGGAAATTGCAAAACTGCATACACAAATCAAAAAGGAGCGTTACGGACTTGTATGGCTCGACGTGCCGGAAGGGTTTGAACGCGAAACCGAAAACCAAATCCCCATTTTGGAGGAGGTGAAGGACAAGGCTATCAAAAACGACGACGGCAAACCAACGCACATCATCATTGAGGGCGACAACTACCACGCCCTCACCTGCCTCAATTATACCCACAAAGGCAAAATTGATGTTATCTACATCGACCCGCCTTATAATACTGGCAGCGACGGTTTTACATACAAGGACAAACGTTTCTTAAAAGAATTTCCCGACGGCTCGCCTGTGCCCAAAGACCATCCTTTGCGCCATAGTTATTGGCTTTCGTTTATGAGCAAAAGGCTCGAACTCGCCAAAAATCTTTTGAGCGACAAAGGTGTGATTTTTATTTCAATTGACGATAACGAACAGGCAAATTTGAAGTTATTGTGTGATAAGATTTTCGGGGAAAATAATTTTGTGGCACAAGCAATGTGGCATAAAAACTATGCTTCTGCCAATGATTCTAAAACATTTTCTAATGTTCTTGATTATATATTAATTTACAAAAAAACGGACAAATTTTTGCGTAAATTATTACCTCGAACAGAAAAACAAAATTCTTTGTATAAGTATGATTCTAATGATGGTAAGGGGTTGTGGAGACCTGATAATTTGTCCGTGAGAACTTATTCTGCAAATTATGATTATCCTATCGAAAATCCAAATACCGGAGTTATCTACAATCCACCCAAAGGCCGGTCTTGGATGACAAACAAAGAAAAAGTTGATCAGTGGATAAATGAAACGCGAGTGTATTTTGGGTTAAATGGGAAAGGTGCACCGCAATTAAAACGATATTTGTCAGAAGTGCAACAAGGGGTTGTTCCCACAACGTATTGGAATTACGAAGATTGTGGGCATAATGATGAAGCAAGGCGTGAAATCAAAATGATTTTTGGTCAACCACCTTTCGATTCTCCAAAACCGACAAAATTATTAATGCAAATTATACAAATCGCGACTGAATCATCCTCCATCATCCTTGACTTCTTCGCCGGTTCGGGAACAACGCTTCACGCCACGATGAAATTGAACGCGGAGGATGGAGGCAACCGTCAATGTATTTTGGTGCAACAAAAAGAAGGCGACAAAAATATTTGTGAATCTGTTACTTACGAACGCAACAAGCGTGTTATCAACGGCTACACCAACGCCAAGAGCGAGCAAATCCCCGGTCTTGGCAACTCGTTGAAATATTACAAAACGGCTTTTGTGGGCAAACATCCTGCAAAATCGGCTTCCGACGACGACAAAATCCAACTTTCGTTGCGGGCGGGTTGCTTGTTGGCGTTGGCGGAAAATACGTTGGAAGAAATCGAAACAACTTCTTGCTTTCAGATTTTTAGCAACGGTAATAGACATTTTACCGGCGTGTATTTTACGGGCAAAGCCGCTGAAATTCCGACTTTTGCGCAAAAACTCGAAGCCCTGAGAGACGAAAACAGAAGAAACAAAATATCGGCTTATTTTTTCTGTTGGGGCGACAGCGAACAGTTTGAGGACGAATTTACAAGCCTCGAACGCATCTCGCTCAAACCGATTCCAAAGCCGATTCTTGACATTTACCAATCGATTAACAATTAAGCAATTATGTCGAAATACATACCCAAAAAATTTCAGCAAAAAGCCATCGACGAACTCATTGGCACGTTCAAAAAACTTTGGCAAAATCCCGACGACAGGCTCGAAATCGTCTTCAAGTCGCCCACTGGCAGCGGCAAGACGTTTATGGTGTGCAATTTTGTCAACAATCTCAATTATCAGCCTGACTTTGAGGAAGATATTGCCTTTGTTTGGATTACATTTTCCGATGATTTGGCAATGCAGAGTCGCGACAATTTTTACGATTATTATTTCCCGAATTTTAGCAACCAATTGCTTACAGTACAGGATTTTAGCCAGGGCGTATTGAAGAAAAACGACATAATGTTTCTTAATTGGCAAAAACTCGTTTCCAAAAAAGCCTCCGACCGTGTCCTTCGCCGTCCCGACAATCCCGACGAGCAAAAGGAACAAGGTTTTTATTTTGAGGACATTGCGGAACAGACTCACTGCGAAAATCGCAAAATTGTAATGATTATCGACGAAAGCCATAAAAACGTTACATCCAATGCGTTGCGCGATGTCATCAATCCGCTTAACCCCAAAATTATTCTCAAAGTAAGCGCAACACCCGACGAAATTCCCGACGGCAGCCAATTGTATAACAACCGCGCCGGTTTTGTGGAAGTTAATCGTCAAGACGTTGTGGATGAAGGACTTATCAAGGAAGAAATAATTTCGCAAACCGAGGACGAACTCAACATTTTGACGCCGCAAGACCACGACACGCTCTTGCTCGACCTTGCAATCGAAAAACGTGAATCTATCAAGCGTCAATGGCAACGTATCAATCAAAATGTAAATCCGCTTGTGCTTATCCAACTGCCCAACGATGAAAAAAAGATAAAGGATACCGATGTAAAATCTAAGGAAGAAATTGTAACCCAATATCTTACAACTGTAAAAGGTATCGAAAAAAACAAAATTGCGTATTGGTTTGACGCCCGCAAAGAAAATATGGAGCGCATCGACGACAACGACAATCCCGTAGAATATATGCTTTTCAAACAGGCTGCGGGAACAGGTTGGGATTGCCCTCGTGCGCATATTTTGGTGATGTACAGAGACATAAAGTCCTGCACATTCCGTACACAGACTTTGGGGCGGATTTTGAGGATGCCGGTGATGGATGTTGACCTGAGCGAATATCCTGATTTGCGGACGGGATTTCTCTACACCAATTATCAGCGTTACGAAGTCCAAAACCCCGACGAAAAGAAATTTGACACCAAGCCAAAGACTGTTGTTGCAAAAATAGACCCTCAGCAAAAAATTAATTTTGCCACCATCAATTTTGCCACCAATATCAGCAAATCAATATCGCACACCCTTGAAAACAAGGATATTGCAAACGACAAAATAAACGCTACAATCAAGGCTGTAATTAGCGGAATTGCCAACGATTTCAGGTCAAAAGCCAAGGAAATAAGCAATACCGTTGCCAACGAACCGGATCTTTGGCAAAAGGAAAACGCCATTCAGCAAAAAAAGATTGAAGTGTCCGAAAAAATCAAAACTACAATCAAAACCGAAATCCAAAAGACGCTTTCGGAGGCTCAGACTGATATTTCCAAAAAAGAATCCAACGAACTCACCGCAGATATTGTTGACATAATATCTGATGCATTGGACACCGTTGCCGACAAACAGGAATCGGAATTTACGTTGGATGAGAGCCTTATCAGCGATTATATTTCACGTACTGATTATGGCGACATTGGCAAAGTAAGCACGTTTCAGGAGCATTTTATGAATTTTATGTGCGGGCATTTTCGCGTCAATGAGATGCAGGACGAAGATGACAAACGCCGCAATCTTCTTAACAGTGGTCTCAAACTCGACACTATTTTGGAGCAAGATGTTATGGTAAATGCGCGTTTCCGTTCCGAAATCGACGACAGCAAAAACGAATTGGGCAAAAACATCAAGTTTGAAATGTCGGACAACGATGTTGAAAAGGAGTTTACGTGGCGTTGCTACGAAACCATTGAAAACCTTTCGCCAGAATATCGTATCGGTAATATTGCTCGTTCTTGGGGACCATTCAAAGAGGCTCTGTGCCAATGGTTTAGAGTTGCAATGGATTTTTATCCCGATATGGTGGTTCGTTATCAAGTATTTCTCAATGACATCCATAAAGGCGACAACAGCATTTTCAAAGATGCCATCAACAAATGTTTTGCCGCATACCGTCCGCTTTTGGAAAAACATTTGAAGGAAAAACGCGAAAAAGAGGCTCTGAAAAATCAGCCTTTCAAAATTAAGACAACATACTTGTACCCAGACGATTACAAGGATTATCCTGTGAATTGTTCGGTTGTAAAGCCATTCCGCCTGCCCGAAAAATATTCGGGTCGCGACAACGAAACCGCCTTCATCAAATACATTGAGGGCAAATACGACAAGATAGAATGGTGGTTGAAGAATGGCACAGGCAAAGACAGTTTGGCGTTCAAATACGTTAGTAGTCAGGACAATAA
>JAFPYR010000124.1 GCA_017412115.1 Bacteroidales bacterium
ATTGCTATAATTACCATTTTGATGGAGACCATTGGCATTTGGTTTCTTAACAACAAGATGGTAATACCCGAAGAAAGGCTTGCCGCTGCTAATTGGGTGTTTCAGTTTTCAGTTGTAACATTTGCACTAAACCTTCTGAGCGTACCATATAATGCAGTAATCATCGCCCACGAAAAAATGTCAGCGTTTGCTTATATAAGCATAGTTGACGTTACGCTGAAATTAATTGTCGCATTTATAATTGCTTACAATCCTTTCGATAAACTCGTTTATTATGGATTGTTAATAATGATTGTGGGATTGATTAACCGAATGATGTATGCGATATATTCCAAAAGACATTTTGAGGAGGCAACTTACAGGTTCGTTTTTGACAAAGGATTGATGAAGGAGATGTTTGGATTTGCGGGGTGGAATGCTCTTGGAACAGGTGCATATATTTTTAATACACAAGGCGTAAACTTGGTGACAAACATTTTTTTCGGAGTCGCAACAAATGCTGCACGAGCAGTTGCTACTCAGGCGGAAACAGCAATCAAACAATTTGTTACAAATTTTACAACGGCTATCAATCCGCAAATTACAAAGTCGTATGCGGCGGGAGATATGGATTATTTATACAATCTTGTTTGCAAAGGTTCTAAATTCAGTTACCTTATAATGCTGTTCTTCGCAGTACCATTTATGTTTGAGACAGAGACTATTATGCAACTGTGGCTAAAAAACTATCCGCCCGAAGCACCTCTTTTTCTGAGACTTTCGCTATTTGGAACTATGGTGGATTTGCTTGGTAATTCACCAGCGGTGGCTACTTGGGCAACTGGTAATATTAGACGATATTACATTTATGTCTCGGCGGTAGGTTGTCTCGTATTTCCGTTGTCTTGGCTTGCATTTGCATTGGGTATGTCTGCTTACACATCATATATCATTTTCTTGATTGTATATGTTGCGGTATTGTTTACTAAACTATATATTATCAAAGGGCTGATGAATTTTCCTGTCGCAAAATATTACAGGGATGTATTACTTGTTGTTGTATATACTACGGCGGCAGCATTTGTGATACCAGGGATTATTTGCCATTATATGCCACAAGGATTACTTTATTCTTTGGTAATGATTGCTATTTGTTGTATTTCTGTTGGTCTGTGCATTTATTTGTTAGGACTGAGTTCGGTAGAAAGAGTGAAAATCAAGGATTTAGCGAAACAGAGGATAGCCAAGATAAAAAAAGTTTAATAAAAATTTTTGTTGTTGAACCTTTTTTTATATTTTTGACGCAAAATAATATAAACCGATTGTTATGCAAAATAACTTAGATATTTTTCATGGCACGAGCAAACAGATAGCCGATGTGATTATAAGAGAAGGATTTAAGAAGTCCACAGGCGATAAACAGTGGCTCGGAGACGGTGTATATTTTTTTACTAACGGTTTAACTGCCCCACAAGATGCAGCAAAACAATGGGCTGAATACAAAGCGTGGGATAATAATAATAAACGCAATACATATACATTTGCTGCCGTTATTAAAGCAGTGGCCGAAGTTGATGATGAAAATTTGTTGGATTTGACAACAGAGGACGGCGTTAAAGTGTTGGACTATATCGAAAATCATTGCATAAAAAATAAACTTTTGGAGGTCAATGTAAAAGATTATAGTTGCGAAGACGGATATTTGATTAATTTCGCTCGCGAACAAATTGACGAACTGCCTGATATTAAAGTCGTTGTGGGTGATGTATTTATTCAGTTGAACAAAAATCAACGAATAAAAAGAATACATAGACATACTGCGAATTGTACAATATGTTGTGTGAACGATACAGATTGCATTACAAATGTTGGACTTTTTAAAACTTGGCGAATATGAAATTAGATGATAAGACAAAACGAATTATTGACCAATATTTCGATAACATTTCGTCGGAGGATTTGTTGAATCTACTGACGAATAGGTATCATTTGCGCATAAATGATACATTTGCCGGTGCATACGATACCGTTTTTGGTGTTTCAGAAAACACATCGTTCAACATAGAGAATATCATAGAGTATTCAAATATTGGCAATAGTTCGTATGAATCGGAAACATCACCGACAATTTATATAGCTGCATAAAAAATGAAGATACAACTTAAAAATTGGATTGTTAAAGATTTGAATATCACAAATTTAAGTGGTCAAGAAGACACATTTAATTTTGCGGTAGGGGCATCTTTTTGCGATAGTCAAAGAGACTTTAACATCGGTTTTAAAGTTGAAGTTAACAATACAAATTTTAAATTAACGGCAGAAATCGTGTTCAATTTTTCAACTGATACAGATATTGACAGCCAATTTAAAAATTCAAGTTTTGTAAAGATTAATGCACCTGCCATTGCTTTTCCATACGTCAGGACAATTATAACAACAATTACAATGCAATGCGGTTATCAAGGTGTCATTTTGCCAAGTGTCAACTTTGTCAATTTAGCCGGAAAATAACATTTACATTCTTTCTTAATGTCAATTAAAACATATATTAAACGCGGCCTTCAATACATATTGAAGGGTGTGCCGGAGGTGCGTGCAAATATTTCTGTCATAGCACCTAAGGAAATGCTGAAAAACAGATGCGCCTTAATCACAGGTGGCACAAGCGGCATCGGTCTTGAAATTGCAAAAGCCTTCACAAACGCAGGTGCAAGTGTTGTAATTACTGGTAGAAATCAGGACAAAATAGACAAGGCTTGTATTACAATAGGCGAAAAAGCCCAAGGGATTGTTTGGGATTGCACTGACATCAAAAACATAGACACAAAGTTTGACGAAGTGTTGAAATTGTCAGGAAAAATCGATATTCTTGTAAACAATGCCGGTGTCGTGGGAGGCGAAGTAAAGGACTGCGACGAAGAAAAATACGACCAAATTTTAGACACAAACTTAAAAGCAACTTTTTTTATCGCTCAGAAATTTGGCAAATATTTCAAGGGAAATAATATAAAAGGTAACATTTTGAATATCGGTTCAAGTTCATCACTACGTCCGGCTACAAGTGCGTACACAATATCCAAATGGGGAATTTGTGGATTTACAAAAGGACTTGCAAAAATCCTTGCACCATACGGAATCACCGTCAACGGACTTGCTCCCGGTCCCACAGCCACACCAATGTTAATGCCCGGAGGAATAAAAGAAGACATTGCGTTTCCCAATCCGTTGGGTAGATATATTTTGCCTGAGGAAATAGCCAATATGGCTGTTTTCCTCGTAGCCGAAACAGGCAGGGCAATTATTGGAGATATGATTTTTATGACAGGCGGTTCGGGTGTAGTTACATTCGACGACGTAAAATATTCATTCTAATTCATTATAAATGAGTCAATATTATACTGACGAGAAAAACGTTCAGATTCTAATTTCGCTGCTCAAACAACACGGTATCAAAAGGATAGTAGCCTCACCGGGCAGTACCAACGTTACATTTGTTGGTAGTTGTCAACAAGATTCGTATTTTGAAATGTATTCGTGTGTCGATGAACGTTCGGCGGCGTATATGGCTTGTGGCATGGCTGCGCAGACCAAAGAACCTGTCGTAATTTCGTGCACTGGAGCAACGGCTTCACGAAATTATTTTTCGGCACTTACAGAGGCTTTTTACCGTCGGCTTCCCGTACTTGCCGTAACTTCCACGCAGGACGAAAACCGCATTGGACATCTTATGCCACAGGTAATAGACCGTAGTTGTCAGCCGAAAGATATTGTAAAAATGAGTGTACATCTCCAAAATGTCAAGGATAAAGAGGACGAATGGGACTGCATGATAAAGGCCAACAAAGCAATATTGGAACTTTGGCATCATGGTTTTGGCCCAGTGCATATTAATCTTTCAACACGTTATAGCGCGGATTTTTCGGTTAAAGAACTTCCTACTGCTCGCAAAATCAACAGGATAACAATTTCTGACGATTTCCCTGAGATTAAACACGGTAAAACAGCAATCTATATTGGTAGTCATTTGAGATTTGAAGAAAGAGAAATAACCGCCATAGAACGTTTTTGCGAGACATACAATGCAGTAGTTTTTACCGATGTAACATCCAATTATACAGGCAAATACAGAGTTCCATACGACATTGTTTCGTGTCAGCGGATAAATTCGCCCAATCGTAATCCGGAACTACTGATTCATATCGGCGATATGAGCGACCAAACACACAAAATAGGACAACCGAAAGAGGTCTGGCGTGTGTGTGAAAGCGGTGAAATCCAAGACCGTTACCGAACATTGACGTATGTTTTTGAAATGTCTGAAAAAGATTTCTTCGAGCGTTATGCTAACTCTGACACAAAAGTAGAAACATCTTATTATCAGTCATGTATAGACGAGTGCAACCGACTTTGGAACAAAATTCCCGAACTACCTTTTTCGCATATTTGGATAGCTTCGCAGATGTATGACAAACTGCCTGAAAACTCAATTCTTCATCTTGGTATATTGTCGCCACTGCGTTCTTGGAGTTATTTTAATATGAATCCCAACATTGAAGTATATTGCAATCAAGGAGGATTTGGCATAGACGGCAATATGTCGTCTATGATTGGCGCTTCGCTTGCCGCACCTGATAAACTGTTTTTTGCTGTTGTTGGCGATTTGTCTTTTTTCTATGATATGAACGTTATCGGAAATAGGCATATAAAAAACAATGTCAGAATACTATTGATTAACAATGCATTGGGCGCGGAGTTTCATCTGTTTAGGCAATTAAATTCCATATACGTCAATGATATTTCAAAGTACCTTTCTGCTGGCGGACATTACGGTCAGAAATCACCTAATTTAGTAAAGCATTATGCGGAGGATTTGGGATTTGAGTATTTGTCGGCAGTTAGCAAGGAGGATTTTTCCGTGAAGTATGAGCGTTTTGTTACGCCTGATACATTGGAGAAACCTATGATTTTTGAGGCATTTACTGATGTGGAAGACGAGAACAAGGCATTGTGGGAAATGTGGCATATAGAAGAAGACCACAGTTTAAAAGGGGAGACAAAGAAAATAATCAAAAATGTATTAGGTGACAAGGCGATTAATAAGATAAAAGATTTAGTGAAAGGAAAATGAAAATTGCAATTGTAAACCAACCTCTAGCAAACAGAGGAGACGAGTCGGCACACAAAGCATTTGTAAGACAACTTGCTAAATCATTGCCAAACAGTCAAATTGATGTATTATTCTTAGGAGACAGACAAGATTGGATTGATGAGTTTTGCGTACATTTGCCAAATGTCAGATATATAAATATAACAGGTAAAGGTCAAAGATTCGTATGGCGAGTTATTAAAGAGTGTTTTTGGAAAAAAATGTTCTTTATGTCGTATTATCTTCCTCCGTTGTCAAAATTTAGAAGATATATCAAAAAATATGACAAGATAATATGCGCACCAGGTGGAATGTGTATGGGCGGCTTTTTGAATTGGATGCATATTTGGATATTATACGCGGCAATGAAACTCAAAAAACCGATTATGTATTGGGGAAGATCAATTGGACCTTTCACAGAAGAAGACTATGTACACAAGATATTCAAGGAGCGTAGCATTGAACTTTTGAAGTATTTTTCGTATATAAGTTTGCGAGATAGTATTTCGGTCAAGTTTGCCAACAACTTTGGAATTGCGGTTGACGAAATAGTAGATTCTGCATTTTTGGAATGTCCAAAACACGAGATACCAACCAGCATTATCAATGAATTAGGAAATAACGAGTTTCTCGTTTTTGTTCCTAATGAACTAAAGTGGCATCCACGCTATAAAAATGTTGAACAACATAAAATTGATAGTTTTTATCTCTGTATGATAAATTTGATAACAAATCAATATCCTGACACGAAAATTGTAATGTTACCCCAAACATATAAATCCTGCATAAACGATTATGACTATTTTATAAAATTGAAATCAATATGCGCTAATAAAAATATAATTGTTGTAGATGAAAATCAAAATTCAGATATTCAGCAGACAATAATATCAAAAGCTAAAATGGTCATTGGAGCACGTTATCATTCGATAGTATTCGCAATCAACAATGAAATACCATTCATTTCGCTTAGTTATGAACACAAGATGAAAGGGTTGCTTGAAAAACTCAATTATAAAGAATCCTTAGTGGAAATTCAGAATATTTTTGATATCGGAAACGAAAATATGTATGAGTCTACACTCGAAAAGGTTAAAACAATGCTAGCACGAAATACTAACGTATCAAATGATTTGGCAAAACAGATTGTCAGACAAGGTTTTAAGAATCTAATTAAATCGTTAATAAAGCAATGAATATTTTGCTACTAATGCCTGATTTCTTTGATTATCCCAAAATGATAATCGAGGAATTACAATCGAGAAAATTTAATGTTGATTTTATTTGCAACGAATCAGACAAATTTAGAAGTTGTTTTTCGTATAAAAAAAAAATTATCAGACGTATTTTCAGAAAATTATTCCCGAGATATATGCGTCAAAAGGATATTATTCGGGCAGAAAAAGTTGTTGATAAATTATATGAAACTCAAATAGCTAAGTTACGAAATGATTACGACTACGTGATTAGCATCAAAGGAGATATGTTTCCTGAAACACAATATTCTTTTTTACGAAACAAATATCAAAAAGCAAAATTCATTATATATCAATGGGATGATTTGTCGCTGCTAATGAAAACCAAGCAATCAAAATGGTTTGATAAGCATTATTCTTACAATGTAGAAGATTGTAAACAAAATGGTTTTCAGTATTTGCCTATGTTTTCAAAAAGAGTATGTATCAGAAATACAAACATAAAAAGATACGATATTGCCATAATTGGTACTATTGATCACGCTCACGAAAAGCGATTACACATTATAGAAAGAATTTACGATACATACAACAAACAATATAATTTTTACCTTTTCCTATATCGGCGGGATAATATTATAACGCATTTACCATCATATACAGAAAAATTACCTTTTGACAATTACGTTAATGCCTTAATGGAATCGAAATGTGTTCTTGACATAGCATTGATCAATCAAGAAGGTCCAACCACAAGGTTTAATGATGCCTTAGGGACTGATACTAAAGTAATTACAACGAATAAAAATATTAAAAAATATCCCATTTTTTCAGACAATATTTTAATAATAGATGAAGATAATCCCGTAATTGGAGATGAATTTGTTTTGACACCTTACCTTCATAACAACTTGGAGTTTATGACTGTGGAAAAATGGTGTGATATAATTTTAAGTTAGATTTTATTGCTCTTTGAAAGATGTCTGAAAATCCATTAGTTTCTGTCATCGTACCGATTTACAAAGTTGAAAACTATCTCCGCGAATGTGTGGATTCCATAATTTCGCAGAGTTACAACAACTTAGAAATCATCTTGGTAGATGATGGCTCGCCTGACAATTGTCCGAAGATTTGCGACGAATATGCTCAAAAAGACAGTCGCATAAAGGTGATTCACAAACCAAACGGCGGACTTTCAGATGCACGTAATGCAGGTATCGAAATTGCAAAGGGCGAATATCTAAGTTTTGTAGACAGCGACGATGTTATTCATCCTCAGATGATTGAAGTGTTAATGAAGCCGTTAATTGAGGATAAATGTTTAAAAATGTCGGCGTGTCAGTTTTTGGAGTTTGACGATAGCAAAGAGTTTGAGAAAAATCAAGAATTAAAACCGCTTGAAACTATTGATTATCAGGAGTATTTTACGAAGAAAATTTGGGCTACTGCGTGGGGAAAAGTTTACGAAAGAAGGCTTTTTGAAAATATAAAATATCCAGTCGGTCGTTATCACGAAGACGAATTTACCACGTATAAAGTTTGTTACGAGGCGAAAATAGTCGTATACACAAAATCACAAATGTATTTTTACCGTCAAAGAGAAGGTAGTATAATGGCAAAAATGTCGTTAAAGAGGATAACGGATTATCATGATGCAGTTAAGAGTCAAGTTGATTTCTTTCTTGAAACACATATCACGTGGGTGTATGCGAAATTTTTGGTACATTTTGCTTATTCATATTCATACTTTAAAGCATCACAAGGAAACAACTTCATTGATATTTTCGAGAAATGGAAAAATGAGTTGAAACAATATACACTGCAATCTTGTAATTTTAAGCAAAAAGTAAATTTTATATTATGTCTTAATGTTCCAAGATTTAGACAGTTTTTAAACAAACATTATAAATGAAAAATGGCAAATCTTCCTAAAATTTCCATCATCATCCCTGTCTACAAAGTCGAAAAATATCTCCGTCGCTGTCTTGATAGCATTGTAGCACAGACTTTTACCGATTGGGAATGTATCTTGATTGACGATGGCAGCCCTGATAATTCGGGCAAAATTTGCGACGAATATGCGGAAAAGGACTCAAGATTTCGGGTTATTCATCAAGAGAATGCTGGGGTTTCTGCGGCAAGAAATGCGGGACTTGACGTAGCAAAAGGTGAATGGATTGGGTTTGTGGATTCAGACGATTGGATATGTGAAACTTATCTTAATATTCTATATAAAAATGCAATCGAAAATAATGCTGATATGGTTATTGCCGGTTGTATTCGAACCGATGGGAAAAAAGAATTTGGAAAATGCGTACCAGTTAATGGTTGGTTAAATATTCCGAAAGATTTTGCTATGAATATGCAATCTCCTTGGGGAAAGTTATTTAAAATGGATATTTGTAAAAAAAATGGTTTTAGATTTCCTTTAAACATAAGTGTACAAGAAGATTTATATTTTAATTTTCTGTTTTTAATCACCACAAAAAAAATATACGGAATAGCAGATACTCCATATTATTATTTTGGACGAGAAGGATCTGCTTTGAATCATTTCACCAAACAAAAAATTCAGGACGAAATAACAGTGCAAACTATGATTGAACAGAAAATTGTAGAGATTAATGCCGAGAAAGAATGGTATGAAGATTTTCTATTGGAGAGAAAAGTTTACATAAAAAATGAATTATTATTTAATTTTCCCAAACCAGATATAGATGGTTGGTGGAATTGTTATCCTGAATTATCAAAATACTCAATTAAATATACAAAATCAAAAAAGCGAAAAATAATTGTATATTTAGTATATAACCACTATTACGCACTTGTAAAACTATTTTTTACAATATGGCATAAAATGAAATCCCAGTAATATGTTTCCAAAAATAATCCATTATTGTTATTTCGAGAGCAATCCTTTGTCTAACTTGTTTTAAAATATTAATAGTTTATGAAAACAGAAAAATTTATTTTATCTGAAACCGATTGTATAGAGATTCCAATACCAGAAACACTCAATGATTGTATTACTCTTATTAAATCTGATTTATTTAGGTATATAGGTAAGATGAAAAACATTTTTATATGTTTTTTATATACATTTAGGATTCCTGGTTTCGCATGTTCATTTTATTATAGATTTAGTCAAATACAAAGCTTCTTTTTCCCTATTTGTAAAATTATGAATTTCCTTTTATCTCATAAATACGGAATTGCATTACCAAAAGAATTAAAATGTGGTTATGGATTATATATAGGCCATGGTTTTGGAACCTTAGTAAATTCCACCGCAGTTATAGGAAACTATGTTAATTTAAGTCAATTCACTACAATAGGTTCCAATAAAAACAATGCGGCAATAATAGGTGATAATGTTTATATAGGTCCAAATGTTTGTGTTGTGGAAAATGTAAAAATAGGGTCAAATAGTACTATTGGCGCAGGTTCCGTTGTGGTAAAATACGACGTGCCCAAAAATGCTGTTGTTGCAGGAAATCCGGCAAAAGTCATTCACGAAAATAAACCAAGAATTAACCATAATAGTGTTAATGCAAGCATTATAAAATAGATTTAAAATGATACCAAAAATAATTCACTATTGTTGGTTCGGACGCAATCCTCTTCCCGAACTTGCTTTAAAATGTATCGAAAGTTGGAAAAAATTCCTTCCCGATTACGAAATTAAAGAGTGGAACGAGGATAACTACGATGTTCGCAAAATTCCTTACATTTCAGAGGCTTACAATGCCAAGAAATACGCTTTTGTCAGCGATTATGCCCGGTTCGACATTTTGTATGAATACGGTGGAATCTATTTTGATACAGATGTCGAAGTTATAAAAGATCTTTCTCCGATAATAGAAAAAGGAGCATTTGCTGGTGTCGAGTGCGCTGGCGCACTTGCCGCCGGACTTGGCATAGCAAGTCCGGCAGCAATGGAGATTTTTAAAGAAGTCTTAAATTCGTATGCTGACGAGCATTTTATTAATTCAGACGGAAGTTTCAATTTGAAAACAGTGGTTACAAGGGTGAGTGATATCTTTTATAAATACGGATTAGTAAAAGAAGATAAAATCCAAGATGTAGCAGGTGTAAGAGTTTATTCAACGGAATATTTTTGTCCGAAAAATTTTATTACCGGAGAATTGAAAATAACTGATAATTCATATACTATTCATTGGTATGACGGCAGTTGGAGTAGTCCAGCAAAGAAAAAATATATCAATCAGAGAAGATCTTTAATACAGCGTTTTGGAAAATTTTGGATTATTTTTGGGTGTATACCATATTGTATTTGGCAATTCAAAGATTATGGAATAAAAGGAGTTTTAAGAAAATTAATAAAAAAAAATAATTAATGAAAGTTCTTTTTATAATTCCATACTACGGAAAACTTCCATGTTATTTTCCTGCATGGTTGATTAGTGCAAAAGCACAAAAAAACATTGACTTTTTGTTGATAACCGATTTATTTACAGAAGAATCCGATAATATAAAAATTCTAAATTGGTCATTTGAACAAACAAGACAATACATTCAAACCAAGTTCGATTTTAAAATCAGCCTTGAACGTCCGTATAAATTTTGCGATTACAAACCGGCATACGGCTATATTTTCGAAGAGTTTTTAAAAGGTTATGATTTTTGGGGACATTGTGATATTGATACCATATTCGGGGATTTATATAGTTTTTTGCAAGAACCGTTAGAAAAATATGATGCGATAGGGCGATGGGGGCATTTGTCCTTGTACAAAAATGCAACGGGAATTAATCGCTTGTTTATGAGCGATAAAGGTCTTTTTAATTATAAAGAAGTTTTTTCAAACGATTATAGTTATGCTTTTGACGAAACATCTGGAATGAAAATGATTGTTTCTAAAACAGAAGACTTGAAATATTTGTTTGAATTAGAAAAAATGGCAGATCTGTCTAAAAAGCACAAAGATTTAATGGGCGGACATAATTTTATAAATCATTCAAAGCAGATTTTCTTCTATGAAAACGGGAAATTATTTCAATGCTATATAGATAATAATGCATTGAAATACAATGAAATAATGTATTTACATTTTCAGTGGAAAAAGCCTGCAATCAAGTTTGAATTAAGTGATAGTTTTTACATTTTTTATAATGAGTTCATTTCGAGAACTAGTAGGGCAAATGATAAAGCGGTATTAAAGAAGTTTTCATTTTACAAATTGTCCATTTATAAAATGTATGAAAATACCGTATATGTTGTTAATCAGATTGTTAAATTGCTGAAAATGAACAAAAAGCAAAGAAAAATCAATAATTCAAAGCGAAATATAACAATATGCATAAACTGAAGTTTTTATATATATTATTGACTATTACTTCTTTTTTTATCATCAGTATTGGCTTTTTCAACTACGATAGTATTTTTTACTCGTTACTTATAGTTGGAGTTTATACAGCAATTTTTTTTAAATATCTCCTTTCTCAAAATACAGAAATACAAATTATTTATGTGTTTTTCTTTGGTTTTGTTATACGTTTTTTCCTTATGCACATCGATGTAAATATAGAAGAAATTGATATGGGAGATTGTCGTGATTTTAGAGAATCAGGAGAATATTTTTTTTATACTAATAAAATTTCATTTCGAGGTTATGATACTTTTAACGGAACAACACTTTTAATGGGAATTATCAATAAAATATTTGGACCTCATCGTGTTATTATTCAGTATTTTAATGCACTATCTTTCATGACTGCGGCATATTTGACCTACAAAATACTATGCGGTTTTTCTCTACCTTCAAAATTGAAATTAATATTAATGTTATGGATGATTTTTTCACCACAAAATATTAAGAATACAAGCATTTCTAATCGTGAAGGATTTATTTCCCTTTGTGTAGCATTTTCAGTATATTCTTTTTATTTGTTCACTATGCATAAAACAATAAAACCTCTTATTCTATCGTTCGGTAGTGTTTTTATTGGTTGTCTTTTACATTCTGGCGTAATCGCATTGTTAGCAGGTTATATTTTCTATTTATCCATTTATGATAATCAGAAAAAGGAATATAATTTTAATGCAACATCTGTATTTTATTTTGCTATTACTCTTGTTCCATTATTGATAGTTCTGATAGTATTTGGAGATTCATTATTAGGAAAATTTGGTAGGATAGAAAGTACAAACGATATTACATATAGGGTATTAACATCAGGTGGAGGCGGAGCAGATTATGAAGTTCCATTTGGAGATAATATATTGGCAACACCACTTAGAGCTATATATTTTTTGTTATCACCTCTGCCATGGTATTGGCGAGGAGTTTCAGATATATTAGCATTTATCGTATGTAGTATTCCCCATATACTAATAGTAATGACATATAGAAAAAATATTAAATACATTACAAAAAATGCAAGAATTTTTTGTAAATTACTTATCGTTTCTGCGATTGCTATTTCTTTCGTTTTTGGTTGGGGCTGTAAAAACGCAGGAACAGCAATAAGACATCGGGATAAATTTATATCGCTTTATACCGTTATTTTGGGATTGACATTATCACATAAATATGAAAAACAAAATAGCACTTATACAACCGTATTTCGGAAAATTTCCTGATTATTTTGCGCTTCATTTATTGACCATCGCAAAAAATCCTGAAATAACTTGGATTTTTTTTACGGATGACAAAACACCTTACCAGTGGTCAAAAAATTGTGAAGTTCATTATATGGAATTTCCTGAAATGCAGAATTTTATATCAGAAAAATTTGATTTTAAAATTGCATTAGAAAAACCATATAAAGTTTGTGATTTTAGACCTGCATTCGGATATATTTTTGAGGACTATTTAAAATGTTATGATTTTTGGGGACATTGTGATGTTGATGTTTTATGGGGAAATATGCAAAAATTTTTGACCGATGAAGTTCTTGAAAATCATGATTTTTTATTCAGAACCGGTCATTTCCGATTGTATCGCAACATCGAAAAAATGAATCAGGCTTTTAGAAATCCGAAATTACAATTTGGCTACAAAGAAATATTTACGCATAATGAAAGTTATTGTTTTGACGAAATGAATTCGAGGCAAAGAGAACTGCTAAAAGCCGGATTCAGATATTATGACAATGATAATTTGGAGGCGGACACCGATCCGTTTTTACCAGGCATACAATTGCGCGAAGTATCCTTGATAAGGCGTAAATATAGAACTTTTAGAACCGTACAAAATTATGAAAATCAAATATTTGTATGGGAAAACGGAAGTTTGTTCAGATATTATATTGATGAAGATATAGTAAAACAAGACGAATTTAGTGACATTCATTTTTTGAAACGTAAAATGGATATCGTCGGCATATTTAGTGCAGATACTGAACGTATTATAATTTCTCCTTTTAGGTTTTACTTAGAGATAAAAAGCGATATAACTAAAGATTTGGTTTTGAAACTATCAAATGAAAATTCTAAAACCTCATCACCACCTATTACGGGAGGTAAATTCAAACGTTTTTTTTGTTTGAGCAGACAAAAGAGAATTATTGCGCTTAGAAAAAATTGGTACAATTTATTAATCAAAATAGGATTAAAATAATTTTTGCATTTTTAATTTTTTTGTTTTATCTTTGTGGTGTAAACTAATTGAAAAATCAATGGATATGTACACAACAACAGCGGACACTTTGCAATCGGCAACATTTGATGCCGTAATGGGGTATTTACATTCCATTCCTATTAGTTTTGAAACAAAAAAATCCGTGTATCGACAACTCCGTCAAGAAGTTTATGACGGTCATTTACAAACTATGAAAGATCGTTTGAAACAAATTGCTGCATTAAAACATGGCTGGGACGGTTATGACGGATTGATAATCAAAAAGAAAACAATAGAAAACTTTTCTCAGTTTTTAAATATATGTCGTCCTGCTGATGTAGCAGAGTGGTCATTATTTCCGAATACAAACGGTACTTTACTTTTGGAACAAAAAGATGCATCAATTAGTCTGGCTTCCAAAGAGTTTTCATATTATGCTGAACAAACTGACAAATATATGGAAGCCGATAATCAACCATATTCGTTACAATTATTTTTAGAAACAATCAGAACAATTAATTCTTTTTTAAAACAATGATTGACAAACCACTTTCCGATAATGAAGATGTTGTACGGGCGATTTTTTCACCGTTGATGATTGACGAAAATGGAAATTTGTCAAGAGCGGCATTTAGTTTGCGGCATAACGAAGATTATATTTCCGTTTGCCGAACAAGTGTCCCGACTTGGTTGGAAGATGTTCATTCAATACCTGAAAATGAAAATCGGAAGTTATTTGGTTATTGTGTACTTAACGTTTTTAGTGTCAGAAGTTTAGGATTTTATTACAGAAATTATAATGTGTGTTTTGAAGTTTGCGAAAAACACACGCCGAAAAATAAATCTCATGCGGGAATATTTGTTTTATTGAATAATCAAGTTTTGAAAGGAGACCGTAAAACTATTTTGAAAAATATTCCCGAAGATGTTCCGAGTGATGCGCTTTCAATGCGTTATCAAAGACGACTGTTAGATATAGCAGCAAAAAAGTTTATTGTCTTATAAAATTTCCATGCCCCGACTTTTTCTTGTAGTAAATGAGGACAGATTTTTTCTGTCCCATAGGAAGGCTATTGCCCTGAAAGCCAAAGACAGCGGCTATTCTGTAACCATTGTCTGTAAAGATACAGGGCAGAAAAACGACGTTTTAGCCTTAGACTTAAAAATGATTGAACTTCCTATAAACCCCACCGGCGAAAATATTTTTGAAGAACTCAAAACCTTTTTATTCCTAAAACGACTTTATAAAAAGGAGCGACCGGAAATCGTCCATCACGTCGGTCTGAAGAACATTTTGTGGGGTTCGTTAGCGGCAAAATTTTCAAAAATTCACGGTGTCGTAAATGCTGTAAGCGGTTTAGGGACAATATTTAACGGCGATAAACCATCTTTTACCGCTCAAATGATTTTAAGGGTTTTACGGTTTGCGTGTCGGAAGAAAAATGTTATCACCATTTTTCAAAATCATGAAGACGAAAATCTTTTCTTAAAATATCGCATCACGACAAAAGAAAACATCGTGTTTATCAAGGGTTCGGGAGTAGATTTGAACGAATATCAGTTCTCACCCGAAAATTAATCATGGAAAAACTTCATATTATTTTTACAGCCAGAATGGTTAAGGAAAAAGGTGTTTTAGTGCTGATTGAAGCCGCCGAAAAACTCCGTACTGACTATTTTGGCAAAATTGATTTTTGGCTTTGCGGTGGACTATCTAACAATCCTAACGGCTTAAAAGAAAATGAATTACGTCAAAAATGTGACGATAATTACATTAAGTGGCTTGGATTTAGAAACGATGTAAAAGAATTGCTTAAAAAGTCAAGTATCGTTGCCTTCCCGTCATATTACCGTGAAGGTGTCCCGAAGTCTCTAATTGAAGCCGCTGCTATCGGACGTCCAATAATTACCACAAATTCAATAGGTTGTAAAGATACCGTTGAAGACGGTTTTAATGGCTTTTTAATACCAATTAAAAACAGTGATGTCTTGGCAGACAAATTAAAAATTTTGATTGACAACAAAGATTTACGCCTTAAAATGGGTAAAAATTCACGAAAAATTGCCGAACGTGATTTTTCGTTAGAAAATGTTGTCAACAAACATCTTGAAATATATAATCACTTGATTTCCAATATTTAACACTATGATAGAATTGTCAAACCGTAAAATTCTTGTAACCGGTTGTGCGGGTTTTATTGGAAGTTTTTTGACGAAAAAACTTCTTGAAACTTTTGACGGCATAAAAGTCATCGGCATAGATTCTATGACCGATTATTATGACGTTTCGCTAAAACAAGCCCGCCTTGAAATGTTAAACGCTGAAAACAAGGATTTTACCTTTATCAAAGGCGACATTTCAAATAAAGAAACCATTGAATTTGTTTTTGAAAACTTTTCGCCGGAAATCGTTGTAAACCTTGCTGCACAAGCGGGTGTGCGTTACTCAATAACAAACCCTGAAAGTTATATAAAATCCAATCTGATAGGCTTTTACAATATTCTTGAAGCCTGCCGCAATCATAAAGTTGAACATTTGATATATGCTTCATCGTCAAGTGTTTACGGTTCAAACAAAAAAGTCCCGTATTCAACAGACGATAAGGTTGATAATCCCGTTTCTCTGTATGCTGCCACGAAAAAATCCGATGAACTTTTGGCGTATTCGTATTCAAAACTTTACGATATTGCTTCAACGGGTTTGCGCTTTTTCACGGTTTACGGGCCAATGGGACGACCTGATATGGCGTATTTTAAGTTTACGAACAAGTTGGTAAAAGGCGAGAAAATTCAGATTTACAACAACGGTGATATGTACCGAGATTTTACGTATATTGACGATATTGTTGCGGGAATTATTAACGTTATGCAAAAAACTCCGAACAAAGATTCTGATAATGTACGATATAAAGTTTACAATATAGGAAACAATCATCCATCAAGTTTATTAGACTTTGTAACCATTCTTGAAAATTGTCTTATTTCAGAAGGCATAATTGATAAACTGGGTGCAAAAGAATTTTTACCGATGCAGCCGGGTGATGTTTATCAAACATTTGCTGATATAACAGATTTGGAAAAAGATTTTGGATTTAAGCCAAAAACGACATTGCAAGAAGGGTTAAAAAAGTTTGCAAATTGGTATAAAGAGTATTATAATAAGTAGATTCTTTTTTTGTAAAATCATAACAAATCCCGAACCGCGACTTTTTTAAGTCCCGATTCGGGATTTTTTTTGTAATTTTTTTGACAAATAAAAATTATGTTTTATTTTTGCAACAAAGAAAAAAGCGTTATGATACAGATAGCCAATCCGATATATGATTCTGTTTTTAAGTATATGATGCAGAACAACAAAGTCTGCATGATACTTCTTGGTGCGTTGTTGAATAGGGACATTGTTGAGGTTGAACTAAAAAACAACGAACTCATACGTGCTGATTTAAAGAAGTTTGCAGTTTTACGTCTTGACTTTTTAGCAAAAATCAAGAATCCTGACGGCACGTTTGAAATGGTCAGCATTGAACTTCAAAAGGCGGAAAAAAGTACTGAAATTGTCCGTTTCAGGCGTTATCTTGCAAAACTTTACGATTCTGAGGCGTATGAAGTAAAAAACATTCAGCGCGTTAACAGAAAGAAGAAAGTTGTTGAAATAAAACAAGAAATTCCGATTCATATAGTTGCCATTTATATTTTGGGACACCCGTTAGATGATGTAACCGAGCCGGTTGTTTACTATTCACCGCAAGCAAAAAATGCTTTAGGAGAGCCAGTAGAAAAAGCCGATTTGAATCCATTTTTCAGATATTTATCGCATGATTCTGTTGTTGTTCAAATTCCGTATTTACGCAAGAATGCGCGGACAAGGGTTGAAGAATTTTTGGAAATTTTTGACCAAAGCAACGTTATGCCCAACGATGCGCATTATCTTCTTATTGACGACAATATTGAAAACAAACCGGAAGGTTATAATGCTGTTGTAAGACAGTTAGTTAGTGCGGCTTCTGACAAAGAAACGAAAACGAATATGATGTTTGAGGACGAGTTTGCCGAAGATTTAGAAAATTGGACTGAACTTGAAGAAATCGTAGAAGAACAAAAGGAAAAGTTGGCAGAACAAAAAGAACAATTGGCAGAACAAAAAGAAAAGTTATCACAAAAGGACCAACAATTATCCGCTTTTGCTAAGACTTTGTTTGCTATGGGATTATCTCGCAAAGATATTTCCGAGAAAATTAATATCTCGTTAGAACAATTAAGCAAATTGCTTGACTAATATAAAACTAAAACTTAAAAAAAGAAAATGACAAAACAAGAAATCGGATTATTAGGCGAAGAAGCGGCTGTTAATTTATTGATTAGCAAGGGGTATAGTATTTTGGAACGGAATTTTAGAGCCGGACATTTAGAAGTTGATATAATTGCAACGAAAGATAATTTTCTTGTTTTTGTTGAAGTTAAAACCCGTGACGAAAATTTTTTACGCTCTCCTGAAAGCGCAGTAACTAAGCGTAAACAAAGCAACATTATTCATGCCGCACGTTATTATATCGCAAAATACAATCGCAAAGAAGAAGCACGTCTTGATGTTATAACCGTTTTGCACAAAGGTTCTTCTATTACGGACATAACGCACTATGAAAGAGCTTATTTCCCAAGACCAAGAAGATTTTAAACGCTATTTCGGAAAAATTTAAATAAAAAATGTTTTGGGCAGATTATTTATTTTTTTATATTTGTCTCTGAATTTTTTCAACCAGAAATCGTATGGCTATATCAAAAAAAATAATGATGCTGACTGCCGAGGCATTGAAGGACAGAGTCTTAACTTATGTTGAAAGACAAACTATTGTTAAGGCTGCATTAAATGACGGTATTCCGGAGGCAGAAATTAATCAGTATATTAATAGCGCTTTGCAGCGTCGCTTGAATGATTTTTCAAAGGAAGAACTCAAACGATGCCCTGCTTGCGGCTCACAAATCCCGCTTATCTCTCATCAATGCCAATATTGCGGTGCTGAACTTGAACATCATGAAAACAAGGATATTAATGTTCTTAATGTTCAAGGCGAAGAAATGCAGATTATCCGAAGGGAAAATCTTAAAACCGAATTAGAAAGACAAAATATTAAAAATTGTCCTGATTGTGGCGCACCGTTTCCGCTTATCAGTAATGTTTGTTCTTTTTGTGGACATATTCTTCATGAAAAGTCCGATTCCGAATTTAATGTTGAAACCCTTATTCAAAATATTCAAGCGGCAATTGACAAGTTGAAAAACGCTCCTAAACCAACGTTTTTACTTGTTTTATTGTTCAGAATTGACGTTATTTTGTTCTATTTTGCGGCTGCGTTTTTGATAATAAATTCGGCTTCTGATGATACGGACTATTTATGTTGGTCGTTTTTTTTGTTAGTAACTTCGTTGATAATGCTTGCCGTTAAAGGTATGCGAAAAGAGGATTCTCCTGTGCAAGTCTCTGATAGAGAATATTATTCGGCAATTAATTCCTATGAAATGTATTCCCGTCAGACCGATACTTTGTATGGTGAGAATTATGATGCTAAAAAATTGCTTGAGAATTATTCAGTAGAAATTGACAAAATCAAAAAAGTGCGTTCTACAAACCGCAGTATAATAACCTCTTTATTTTTGTTGATGATGGCTGTACCTGTTATTCTTTATTTACAGACACCGTCAATCTCGGAGCAATATCAGATTAGTCGTAATACATATCCGAAGATTTATGAAATGTCAGAATTTTCAAAAGCCTTGAAACCACATCCTGTATATCCTGTTTCCGATAGGTATGCCGATTTTTTTTCAGTATCGGGCGATGCAACTTTAATGTTTGACCCTATAATGGAAGGCGGATATAGAATTAATGAATATGATGCAGAGGCAGGAAAAATTGTTTACAAAATTCGGGTTGATGATTTGAATCTTATTTCGACCGGCAGAAAAAACGGAGATTCTGATACTTGCGTCTTGAGGGTTTTTCTTTGGGATAAAAATAAGAAACCTGTCGGAAAGGATTTATATCCGATAAAAATACGTTTTCATGATGATGACGATGATGTTTCAGTGATGCTCAAAAACGGTAAAGGTCATTATTACGGTGATTTTGTTTCAAAAAAATCAACGAACAATTATGATCGATTAAAAGAAATTGCTGATAGTGCATATTATTATAGTGTTTTCTAAAAATTAAAAATTATGAATCCGATTAGAGTAAAATTCAAAGCGCAATCTTCCGGATTGGAAACGCTTTTGGAAAGTTATAAAAACAGTCATCCGAAAAATTTTTCGGCGATGGTAAGGGCTGGTTTACCTATTTTTATGATATTGTTTTCCGTAATATTTGCTATAGATTCTTTAACGAACGGTGCCTCAGATGAGGCTATTGCAAATTTGTTAGTCTCTACGGTTCTGTTTTTTTTCGGATTGGTTATGTATGTGAAGTTTTACAGATATTTGCCTAAAGATGATTCTTCTGACGCGGAAAAAAATATCGATACTATGATAACGGATTTTAAGGAATATCCTGACGTTCAGAATTATGTAAAAAAATGTCATGGGGATTTGCTTAAAGAAAAAGCGCATAAGAGGAAAATTAAAATCTCGTATTATATAATTTTCGGAGGTTTTTTAGCTGTATGGGGATTGAGGATTTTGATTGGTTTGGGTGTCAATTTTAGTCATTTTTTGAAGGAAGATAGTGATGAAGCAGTTTTCAATTCTAAGACTTGGGACGGATTTTTTGTCGCTCTTGATTTGAAAGAAGACATACCGTTTTTAAGTTTGAAACCTTTGAAAAAAAATATTTCCGCAAATATAAAATTAGCGACAGAAACATTTGATATATATCTTGGTGATTATACTGATAAATCGGCTCGGACGATTCGTGTTTTGAGCGCAATGACACCTGAAATTTCTGGCGGGGACAAAACAGATTTTTTCCGTATTACGATAACCGATAAAAATGGCAGGCCGATAGAGCGGTGTCCGAGGTTTAGTTTTTCAGGCTCAACAAGCGGAATAATCAGTACCTATGCTTTTTGTTACGATGTTGATTTAAAAATGCAATGTAGTTTTCAAACACTTCAAGTTTTGCGTTATCTTCAAGCAAATAAAGATGACTTGAGATTTGTGGTTGAAAAAATAAATTAAAAAATTTTCTTGGGACGGGTAAGGAGTTTTTATAATTCAAACATTTCAAACTCTTCGCCCGTTTCTTCTAATATTTTTCCTAAATCGTTTTCGTTGGTATGCGTTATAAAAATTTGTCCGAAAGTATCGTCTTTTAATACCAAATCCACAATAGAGTTCACTCTAAAGGGATCCAACTTGTCAAAAATATCGTCTAAAAGCAAAATCGGTTTTTCTCCCGTAGCCGAGAGAAACGAGTATTGAGCCAATTTCAAGGCTGTTAAAAAAGTTTTTTGCTGACCTTGTGAGCCGCAGTTTTTCAGCGGCAAATCTCCGACTTGAAATATTAAATCGTCTTTGTGAACCCCGGCTGAGGTGTATTGCAAAATACAGTCCCTCTGAAAGTTGCGTTTCAGAAGGTCTTCTAATTTTTCACTGTCGAGCTGAGAGGTGTATTTCAGCGACGGGATTTCCGTTGCTCCCGAGGAAATTTTCAAATAATATTTTTCAAAGTCTGGCGTAAAATCCGAAATGAATTTTTTGCGGTTTTCGTATAATTTTTCACCGTTTGAAATCAAATGTCTGTCCCACATTTCGAGCATGATTGCATCGGGAGACGACTTCAAAATCTTGTTCCTTTGAAGCAAAGCCCTGTTGTAATTTTGCAGAGCGAGCAAATGTCCGCCGTCAAACTGCGAGAGTGCCGAATCTATGAATTTTCTGCGTTCAGAGCTGCCTTCAAGAATCAGTTTTATGTCTTGAGGGGAGATGATTATCAGCGGCAAAAGTCCGATGTGCGAGGCTATTTTGTCATATTCCTTGTCGTTGCGTTTCAGGGTTTTGCCTTTGTTTTTGTCAAAAGAGAGAAGTATGTTTTCCTCCATGTCCCTGACATCGTAAACGCCTCTGAGCGAAAAAAACTCCTCACCGTTTTTAATATTCTGACTGTCAGAGGAGTTGATAAAACTTTTGCTGAACGACAAATAATAAAGCGCGTCCAAAACGTTGGTTTTGCCGACACCGTTTTTGCCGACAAAACAGTTTATTTTTTGGTTGAACGAAAACTCTTTTTCGCCGTGATTTTTAAAATTGACAATATTTAACTTTTTGACACGCATTTCTTTTAAATGAAATCAAGATTAAGTTCTGTTTTCAAAACTCCGAGATTGTTGTTCTGGGAGTTCAGAAAATTGAATTTATCAACATCGGTGTAAATCATATTTGACGATGAGGCGTTTTCGTCAACCTTCGTGACAATTTCTATTTTAGAGTTGTGCAGCTCTTTTCTGACATAACCTACAAAACCGGTTTTTACCTCGTTGATCGTATCAATTTGCAGCGAGTTTTGAAGGCTCATTTCCAAAACGTAATTTTCCTTGATTTTGGGAACCGAACTTGCAAAAATAGCATGTAAACGCGGTTTTTTGGTTTTGTAAATTTCGGCTAATTTTTTCCACAGCAATTCTACTTGTTCGGGCGTAAAATCCTGACATTCATTGCTTTGGACTGGAGTTTGAGCCGCTTTTTCCTCGTTGAGCTGCTGCTGTTTGGCTGCTGCCTGCTGTTTTTGTCTTAACATCAAATCCTTGATGCTGATTTGTCCCGGCTGCGCGGCCGCTGTTTGTGCCGCCGGCGCTGAAACAGGCTGCGAAACCGTTGTGGAAACGTGTTGCGCGGCAGGTTGCGTGGCGGTTTGCGTTTGCACCGTCTGAACACTCTGCTGAGGCTGCTGCACCGGCTGTGCGGGTTGTCCCTGCGGTTGGACAGCTTGAATTTGCGGTTGTGCAATATTCTGACTGACAGCGTTTTGTGAAACTATTTTGCCGCCGATGTTACAAAGCTGCATCAGCATAAGTTCCACTAAAAGCCGTTTGTTTTTGCTGTCGCGGTAATCAAGGTCGCAACGGTTTGTGATGTTGAGCGCGGTATACAAAAACGGCAAAGTGGATTCTTGCGCCTGCTTTTTGTAACGGTCTTTAATGTCGGCGCCGACTTCCAAAAGCTGGACGGTGGCTGCGTCCCTGCAAACCATTATGTCCCTTAAATGCTGTGAAAGTCCGGTTACAAAATGGTGCGCGTCAAAGCCTTTGTTGAGAATTTCGTTAAAAATGAGTAACGAATTAACTACATCTCCCGCTTTGAAATAATCCACAAGGCGGAAATAATATTCATAATCCAAGACGTTAAGATTGTTGATAACGTCCTGATACGTAAACTTTTTGCCCGAAAAACTGACTATTTGGTCAAAAAACGAAAGCGCATCTCTCATACCGCCGTCCGCTTTTTGGGCGATAACGTTAAGACCGTTCGGGTCAGCGTCAATGCCTTCCTTTTTCGCTAAATTCTGAAGATGTCCGACAATGTTTTCGACTTTCATTCTGTTAAAATCGAAAATCTGACAGCGCGATAAAATCGTCGGCAAAATTTTATGTTTTTCCGTTGTGGCGAGTATAAATTTAGCGTGTGCAGGCGGCTCTTCCAACGTTTTCAAAAAAGCGTTGAAAGCGGCTGTCGAAAGCATGTGGACTTCATCGACAATATAAATGCTGTACTTACCGATTTGCGGGGGAATCCTCACTTTATCAATAAGTTGCCTTATGTCATCGACCGAGTTGTTACTTGCCGCATCAAGTTCGTGAATATTATAAGAACGGTTTTCGTTAAAGGCTTTGCACGACTCACATTCGTTGCAAGCCTCAAGTTCGGGCGTTAAATTCAAACAGTTGATTGTTTTAGCAAAAATTCTCGCACACGTTGTCTTGCCGACTCCTCTTGGTCCGCAAAACAAATATGCTTGTGCTAACTGCTTGTTTTTGATGGCATTTTTTAGCGTTGCCGTTATGCTGCCCTGACCTACAACCGTATCAAAGGTTGATGGTCTGTATTTTCGTGCCGATACTATAAAATTTTCCATTGCCGGTTTTCAAAATCTAATTGCAAAAATAGTTTTTTTTAGCGTGGAAAAAAAGAAAAACGTTTACTTTTTTTTCTTTTGTAAGAAATCTTTCAGAAAATCAAGTGATTGCGAGAGGGTTTCGCTTTTGGCAAGTTTTAGTATTAACAAGTACAAACCGCCTGAAATTAGGATTTTTGTTATTGCCCTAAAATAAATGTTTGAAATAGGGTAGGAGAGTATTCCGGCTGTTAAAACCGCTAAAACTGCCGCCGAAAGAAAAGGCAAAATATTGAAAAAGAGATTTTTAAGACTTACGCCGTTGATTTTTTTTACGAAATAATGTAACATTAAGATACATAGAATATTAACACAGACATAAAACCAAGCCATCGTTAAAATTCCGTGTTGAAAACTCAAGATTACCGCTAAAAACTGCAAAAGACAATTAACGATTACGCAAAACATCAAAGTCCCTGATTTTGAACCGCTTAAAAGCTGTTTTTGATAAAGTTTCGCCAGCGGAAAAAATGCGCCCCAAACGCAGAGAATTTTCATAATCGTTGCGCTTTCAGCCCATTTGTTAGAGATTGTTATTTCGATAAATTCGGGAGCGATGAGCGCCAAAATCAGCATACTCGGAAACGACACAAAAACTGTTGTTTGCATCAGTTTGTTAAAAACTTTCAGTAAGGAATTTTTTTCGGTTTTTGACAAAACGGGTTGCATGACGTTTTCTATTGCAAGTGAAATTGTTTGGGTGCCGGTGTTTGTCCATTTGTAGGCTTGAGTGTAAAAACCGACTTCGATTCTCGTGAAAAAACGTCCCAAAAGAACCGAGAAAAAATTATCGTTAAGTATCTGAAATATAATTGTTATGAGAAGTTTTGAAGAAAACGGCAACATTTCTTTTACGGGTTTGAAACTGATTTTCAAATTAGGTCTCAGCGGCGAATAAATCCAAAACATTACGGTCGTAACAAAAACATAAACCACGTTCATTGTTGCGATTGCCCAATATGCGTATCCCGAAAATGCGATTGTTAGAGCCGTTATTCCCGAAATCAAAGAGGCTGTCAGAGTTGCTTTTGACATCTCTTTAACCATCAGATTTTTAAACAGATAGGCATTGTGCGAGGTTCCAAAACTCGAAAAAACAAAACTCAGGAACATAAACCGTCCCAGCGGTATAAGTTCTTGAGTTCTAAAGAAATCAGCAATTTTGGGCAGCGAAAAAAACAGAATTACATATAGTATAATTCCTAAGAAAAAACTTGTCCAAAAAACTGAGTTATAATCTTCGTTTTTAACATTTTTCTTGTTAGTCAGAGCGGAGCGGAAACCGCCTTCTTGAACGGCATTAGCAAGGGCGGAAAAAATTGTTAACATTCCTATCAGACCGTAATCGCTTACGGAAAGTATTCTTGCCAAAAAAATTCCGAAACAGAGATTCAGCATTTGTTGTGCAACATTGCTGACTCCGCCCCAAAACAATCCTTTTGCTGCTGTTGTTTTAAGATTTTCCTCTGACATGATTTAGAAAAAAAGCCTTAACCTCTTACTTGTCCGTTACCGAAAATCAGCCATTTGTAAGTTGTAAGTTCTTTTAGAGCCATAGGTCCGCGGGCGTGAAGTTTTTGAGTGCTGATTCCTATTTCAGCACCTAATCCGAACTGTGCACCGTCCGTAAACGCCGTTGAAGTGTTATGATAACAACAAGCCGCATCTACTGAATTCAAAAATTTCAGAGCCGTATTTTCGTCTTCGGTGATAATTGCCTCTGAATGTTTTGATGAATATTTGTAAATATGCTCCAATGCTTGAGAGAAATTTTCAACGGTTTTGACAGCCATTTTCAAGGATTGAAATTCGCGTCCGAAATCTGAGACTTGAGCATGAGTCAAAGTTGCTGAATATTTTCCTTGAAGTGCGGAATATGCTTTTTCGTCAGCAAAAATTTCAACATTTTTCTCTGCCAGCGGCGCACAAATTTCAGGCAAATCTTTCAGTCTGTCAGCGTGGATAATCAGACAGTCCAATGCGTTGCAGACACTTACGCGGCGGGTTTTAGCGTTGAAAATAATATTTCTTGCTTTTTCCAAATCACCGTCCTTGTCAAAATAAGTATGCACAACGCCTGCACCTGTTTCGATTACAGGCACTTTTGCATTATCTCTGACAGCGTTAATAAGATTTTTAGAACCTCTTGGAATCAAAACGTCAATGTAGCCAACAGCGTTCATAAGGGAGTTTGCCGCTTCGTGTCCGGGAGGTAAAAGCTGAATGATATTTTTGTTTAAACCGTTATTTTCCAAAACTTTATGCATAATTTCGGTTAAAACGGTATTTGATTCTTTAGCATCGGAACCGCCTTTGAGAACAACAGCGTTTCCGGATCTCAAACTTAAAGCCGCAACATCAACCGTAACGTTAGGACGTGCCTCGTAAATTACGCCTACAACGCCTAAAGGAACACTTACTTTTTTGAGTATCAGACCGTTAGAAAGTTCTTTTTCTTCTAAAACCTTTGAATACGGAACTTTTAGAGTAGCTACATGACGGGTGTCATTAGCGATGTCTATGATACGTTCCTTTGTTAAAAGAAGTCTGTCGTACATCGGATTTAATTTGTCCATACGACTCAGGTCTAATGAGTTAGCAGTGATAATTTTATCGGTGTTTTCGATGAGAGCATCGGCAATTTTGTTTAGAATTTCCGATGATTTTTCATCAGTTAAAGGCATTTCGCGTGAAGCTGCCTTTACTTGTTCCAGTTGCTGCAAAATGTTCATAATCATTTTATAGTTTGAGGATAAATATAGAGATAATCGTAATGAATAATAGGTTTCGAGTGTTTTTCGGGGCTTGATTTAAGGATTTTGTCTTTGTCGGAGCCGGCTTTTCCAACGCCGATGGTTTCGCCCTCTTCGTTTTTTATCAAAAGGAGGTCGTCTTTTTTGAACTCGCCTTCAAATCTTATAACGCCCGGATAGAGCAGACTTGCTGCTTTTTCTCGGTTCAAAAGTGCTTCTTGGGCTCCTTTGTTGATAACGACCGTTGCTTTGGTAAAACCGTCAGAATATGCAATCCATTTTTTTACGGCGGGGGAATGTTCGCCAGCCGCAAAATGGGTGCAGACAAAATCTTTTTCTCTGTTGTAAAGGTTTGTGATAACCTCAGGTTTTGTTCCGTTAGCGATGAAAACTTCAATTCCGGAATCTGCCGTTTTTCTGGCTATGCGGCATTTTGTTAACATTCCGCCTCTTCCGAAATTGGATTTTGTGGTCTGAACGTATTGCGAAACGTTGCTTTTAGGAAGAATTTCTCTTATAACGAAAGTGCCTTCATCTTTGGGATTGCCGTTATAAATTCCGTCTATGTTACTGAGAATGAATAGTTTATCGCAATCCATCATTGATGCCATCAAACCTGAAAGTTCATCGTTGTCAGTAAACATTAATCCCGTAATAGATACGGCATCGTTTTCGTTAACAACGGGAATTACATTGTTTTCCCAAAGTGTCGTGATACAGTTTTTCATGTTCAGATAATGCTGACGTGATGAAAAATCCTGTTTCGTAACAAGTATCTGACCTATTTTAATTCCTTGAATATCAAAGAGTTTCTTGTAAGTGTCTATAAGTTTTACCTGACCGATTGAAGATAAAAGCTGTCGTTGTGCAACGGCATCAAGCATATCATAACCGTTTGCTATGGATCTTCCTGCTGCAACTGCGCCGGAGGTTACAAGTATAATTTTTTCGCCTTTTTTGTGGAGCAGCGAAATTTCTCTGACTAAATCGTTCATACGGCTTTCGTCAAGCGTACCGCCGCTTTGTGTTAAAACGTTTGAGCCTATTTTAATTGTTATTGACATAATTTTTTTTAGAAAATCACCGTGCAAATTTAGGAAAAAAAACTTTAATTCCAAATTTTCCAAAGCCCTACTTTTTTTCGCCTTGGATTTTGTCCTGTTTCCGTTTTTTGTCTAACTGCCACGAGTTGAAAAGGTTTTGAAAAATGATATAAAGTCCGCTGCATAAAGCACTTAACGGGTCGAGATAAGTTCCGGCAACCCAAATTGAGAAAATGGTGTTTTTTTGACCGATACTCTGACCGCACGAAATTCTCTCGTCGAATTTTGTTCCGATCATTTTTCCGACCGTGAAAAGCACGATGCAGATTATCAGTGCCGCTATTCCCATCAAAATGTCAATGTGATAATTTTCAGGGTTTTCGACGATTGATTTTACCGTGCGTCCCATCAAAATAAGTATTGAGCCCGCCCAAATGTAAAACGAAACGCCTGAATAGTTTTTCAAAAATTCATGCGCTTTCGGGACAAACTTTTTGAAAAATTCCGCCAAAATCATCGGAAAGACCAGAAGCGGAAAAACTTTTTGAATGATTGCCAAAAATCCTTCCCAAAAACTCATGCCTTTTGCCTCAATTAACGGGAAGACCGACGGAATGATTAACGCTGCGGCAATATTGGCTAAAATGGTGAAACTTACCAAGTTAGGAGCGTTGCCGCCGAGTTTTGTCGTTACTACAACCGCCGAAACCGCCGTCGGACACATAATAATAACCATTACCGATTCCGCAAGAATTTTGTTGAAAGGCGAGATTGCCAGATACGCGCCCAATCCTCCGAAAATTATAACGGCAAGCAACAAAAAGTGAACTTTCTTAAACTTTATTTCTTTTAAACTTACCTTTGAGAATGACAATGTCAGCATTACGAACATTGACACAGGCAATATAAACGCAAACTGCTGAAAAAAATCATAAAAAATGCTTCCGGTTATAATTGCAATCGGAAGTGCATGATTTTTAATAAATTGGAAAATCTTGTTCATATCCTGTTGTTTTCTGCAAAAATCATATAAATCTGTTAATTTTAAGCAAAGCAAACATTATTTTTTTAAGTAAAAATCTTTTGTGAGTTCTTTAAATTTTTCGGAATACGTTTTATTTCCTTCGTAAATAGTAATTTCGTCGTATTTCATCGGTAAAATCTGTTTTGAAAATGTTAAAATAACTCTTAGCGGCGGTACATTAGATTTGGAAAAAACACTGATTTTTTTGCATAAATGTAATTTGCTCAGAGCGCAAAGTCTTACAAAATCAAGGCTTTTGTCAAAAGGAATTATCACCGAAAAAAAACCGTTTTCTGAAATTATTTCTTTTACGCCAAGAATCATTTTTTCAAACGGCAGAGAATCGGTATGCCGTGCAAAATTTCTTTTGTAATCGTTTGATTTGAAAGCGTTTTCAAAAAACGGCGGATTGGAAATTATGTAACCGTATTTTTCGCCGCAGGTTTTGTAAAATGTCAAAAAATCGCCGTGAAAAATTTTTATTCTGTCAGAAAATTTTGAGTTTTTTACGTTTTCTTCGGCTTGGAGATAAGCGTCGTTGTCTATTTCTACGGCAGTGATTTTAGCGGCGGATTTTTGCGCTGCCATAAGTGAGAGAAGTCCCGTTCCCGTGCCTATGTCAAGAATGTTTTCAGCGTTTTCAAAATTGCAGCACGCCCCGAACAAAACGCCGTCGGTAGAGATTTTCATCGCCGTTTTGTCTTGATTTACAGAGAATTGCTGAAAATGGAAGACGTTGTGGGACATTGTTGCATGAATTTTTATATACTCCTATTACAATTTATCGAAAATGCCGAGTCCGAAGAGTGCAAAATCATATTTTACAGGGTCAAGAGGGTCAAACTCTCTGAGTGCAGAGGTTATTTCTTCGACCGTTTTCCAATCGTTTTGTTTTCGGGTTATGAGTTGAAGTTTTCTGCCCGTTGAAGCCGTGTGAGTGTCAAGCGGTAACATTAACGCCGATGTCGGAATGTCCCAAAGCCCGAAATGTACGCCGCGGTTGTCATTGCGGCAAAGCCACATGAGATACATATTAAGACGTTTTCCCGCCGCACCGCGCTTTACATCCGCAATATGTTTTTGTGTCCGAAGTGGAAAATTACATTCAAAAAACACTTTTCTAAACTCTATTAAAGTGTCTTTTATATTTTGTGTTTTCTTGAAATTTTCTTCAAAAACGTTTTTTAAGCCGCCATGATTGAGATAAATATTTTTCAGCGCCGCCAAAGTGTACAGAAAATCAGCGTGTTGAAATGTTCTATGTACAAAATTCGGAATTTTTTCCGCTGATTTTTCGTCAAAATTCATAACAAAATCGTAGGGCGAATTATCCATGATTTGCATCATTTTTTTAGCATTGTTGATAATCATTTTGCGGTTGCCCCAAGCTATCAATGCCGCTAAAAAGCCCGAAATTTCAATATCTTGACGCAAAGAAAACGAGTGCGGAATTTGTATCGGGTCGCACAAAATAAATTCCGGCGTGTTATATTGATTGAATTTTTCGTCCAAAAGGGTTTTTAATTCACAATTCATAATTCATAATTCA
>JAFPYR010000125.1 GCA_017412115.1 Bacteroidales bacterium
ACAACGCCCTGACTGAAATGCTCCAAGAGGACTTTCTGTCCTCAAACCAACAATTCTTCCTTTGGCATACTTGGTTTGCCGACGTGTTTAATCGGTCGTCTAATCAAGGCTTCGACGTGGTGATTGGCAATCCGCCGTATGTGGATATTAAAGGAATGCCCAAAGATGATGTGAAATTATTTTTCAAAATGTTTTCGACTTGCGAAAATCGCATTAATCTTTATGCAATGTTTATAGAGAAAGGAATGAATTTGTTATCCAATAAAGGTTTATTGTGTTTTATTAATCCAAATTCAATGTTGATGAATGAATCGTATCAAAAAACACGTAAACTTTTAGTTGATAATATAGCAACTATTATCAAGTTACCTGATTCTGTGTTTTTGTCAGCAACAGTTGAAACAATAATTTTCATTGCAAAGAAAACAAATACATATCCTTTTGTCTATGGCAATTATTTCAAGAACGATGCTGCCGTAGATTTTTCTGATTTAACATTTAAACGTTTTGAACGTAATATTTGGAGTCTTGACCCCGAAATAAGGTTTAATATTTTTTGTTCAGAAGCGGTTAGTAAATTGTTGGTTAGGTTACAGAGTAATTCAATGCCACTTTCTAACTACGTAGACACATCTTTGGGTATAACACCTTATGACAAGGCAAAAGGTCATAGTCAAGAATTAATCAAACAGCGGCAATTTCACGCAAGTTATAAAAAGGACAGCACTTACGTCCCATTGATTTCAGGGAAAAATATATTTCCATTTACAATTTTGGGTGAAACTGATGAGTACCTCTCTTATGGTGAATGGCTTGGTGCCGCAAGAGAAAAAAGATTTTTTACTGAACCAAGAATAATAGTTAGACAAATCGTTGGAGGAACTGATTTGAGGATTATTGCCGCATATGAAGACAAAACCCCCACCTATTTTACTCAAATAGGGTTTTCTTTATTGTCAAAAAATAACAACGTTAAAGAATTAAAATTTATTTTAGCACTATTAAATTCGAAATTGCTCTCTTTTTATCATAAAAACAAGTTTCTTGATATCGAGAAAGTCGTTTTTCAAAAAGTATTAATAGCCAATGCCAAACAACTACCCATTCCCAACGCCACCGCCGCCCAACAACAGCCCATCATCGACCTTGTTGACCGCATCCTTTCGGCAAAAAAAGCAAATCCGCAAGCCGATACAAGCGCATTGGAGAGCGAGATAGACAGGTTGGTGTATCAATTGTACGGATTGACGGAGGAAGAAATCAAGGTGGTAGAGCAAAAATAAATTTGGCAAATAAGTAATAAGTTGCTATTTTTGCGATATGAAATACTATCGTCGTAAAATATTAATGGCTGTGCTTCAATGCTTTGGCGGAAGTCTATCTGCAATAGAGTTGCAGAAGTACCTCTTTTTGTTCACACGAAAACAAGAAGAAAACAAAGCATTCGACTTCATCCCATACAAATACGGCTGTTATTCTTATCAGGCACAATGGGATATAAGCGCATTAAAAACCAAAGGGTATCTAACCGAAAATGACAATATAATTTCTATATCGCAAAAAGACAATTATTTGGCATTGCTTGATTTATTTGACCAAAGTTACCTTCGACAGTTGAAATCGGATTTTGAAGGATACTCCAAAGAAGATGTGATACGCTACACTTATCAAAAGTTTCCGTATTATGCCACCAAAAGCACCATTGCGCAAGATGTATTGAAAGATTGTCCTGAATATTTGACAAAAATAGAAAGCCAAAAACGTCATTTGTCAGAGCCGCAGTTGTTTACCATCGGTTACGAAGGCATTTCGTTGGAAACCTATCTTAATAAGTTGATAATAAACGACGTGCATACATTATGTGATGTCCGCAAAAACGCTTATAGTCAAAAGTATGGTTTCACAAAAGCGCAGTTGCAAAAAGAGTGCGAAGGCGTAGGCATCAGATACGTACACGTGCCGCAACTCGGCATAGAATCCGAAAAGCGACAAGAACTTAACACTCAGGCTGATTACGACCGTCTTTTCGACGAATACGAAAAGACCACGCTCAAAGATAATTTTGAGGCTTTGCAATATGTCCGCAACTTAATCAAAACCGACCAACGTGTTGCGCTTACTTGTTTTGAGAAAGACCCGAAACAATGCCACCGTTCAAGGGTTGCCAAAGCCTTGATGCAGTTTGACGACAGGGATTATGAACTAAAACTATTGTAGATTATGGCGGTAACAAGGATTCTGATTTCGGTAAAAACGTATCCAACTTTG
>JAFPYR010000126.1 GCA_017412115.1 Bacteroidales bacterium
CCACACGTTTCCCTTGTATTACATCTTCGATTTTGGATATAATATTTTCGTCTGTAATATCTTGTTCTAAAACTTCTTTTATATCACCCTTGTAGCCGTAGTGGCGCATCCTTGTTTTCAGAGTCTCGCAAGCCCAATGGTTAATTTCAACGTGGGCTAATGCATTGAATCCTTTGCGATAAAATCCTTCCGACAAACCGCCGCAACCTGCAAATAGGTCAATAAAATTGTATTGTTTCAAGGCGAAAAAAACTCCTTTCTTTTTCTCCGCCAAACACCCAAACTCGGCTATTATTTTTTCCTTGTTGAACTGACATAAAAAAAGCGGGGTGCTTTTACTTCCGTCCGTTTTGGATTTGTGGCCTTCCACAGCCATAACAAGAAAACGAACAGAATACACCACGCTTTGTAGCATATATACACCCGTAAAGTGTGCGAAAGGGCATAATATACCCTTGGCACACTACGGGAAGTAAATACACAACCCGTGGCGTCCTTTCTGCATTTGTTTTTGCTTGTTAATCTGATATGTGGAAGTTTCAAATCACCAAAAACAAAGCGCAAGTAACGCCTTTCAATATGTAGTTGCCCGCCGGCTGAAATACAGGTCGGCGATGCAAGTGCAAAGGTACGGAGAATTTTTGGGATGGGGAAATTAATTTGACAAAATTTTCTTTAAGTCATCAATGTCTGGTAGAGCCTTGCGGAGATTATCGGGCATATCGGCAGATGTGCTATATGTGGCTACGCCCATTGGACTATCGTATTTTTGGATTACGTATTCCACATAGTCTTTGTTGGCAGATTTACAGAGAACGATGCCAATAGATGGGTTTTCGTGTGGCTTGCGCACTTTGTCGTCAAGGATTTGGAGGTACGACATCAACTGTCCCAAGTAGCCGGGCTTGAAATCTCCTGTTTTGAGTTCCACCACAACAAGTGCGTTAAGTTCTCTGTTGAAAAACAACAAATCTGGAAAATGGTCAACGCCATAGACTTCCAAATGATATTGATTGCCGATAAATGCAAAATCATTACCGAAAGTCATAATGAAATTCTTGATATTTTGGACAATTTGCTGTTCCACAACACGCTCATCGATATCCTGAATGTCGCGCTCGCCAATCTCCTCCACGTTGATAAAGTTGAGGGCGTATGAATCCTTGAACATCATCACAGCCTTTCGCGCCAAGTTGGAATTTTGGAGAGTCTTGTCAAAGTTGTTGGGAATGTTGTCTCGGTTATCGTAATCATTGCGCTTGATGATAGTTTCGAGAGCGTCAACCGACAAATGTTCCTCGGCGGTGCGGCGGATATAGTAATACCGTGCTACGGTGTCTTTGCACAACGAAATCAACTTGGAATGATGCGTGAAAGGAACGCTAAAAAAGTCCTCGATAGGGAAATCCGAAATGTTGGGGATTACTATTGCGTTGTGAATATCTATTTGATTTTCTGTGGTATATGATTTAGCGGTTGTAACCGCTGAATCTTTTTGCTGTAATTTTCCAGTTGCAACTGGAAAATTAGGGTCTAACATTTTCCACTCTTCGTAAAACTTACGAATTTCATATAAGTTAGACTTTGAAAAACCTCTCAGTCCGGGCAGTTCCTTATGGAGTTGTTGGCTGATTTTGTCCATAACGCCCGTTCCCCAATCAAATCGCTTGGTATTCCTCGACAAGTATCTTCCAATGCCGAAGTACACGGCAAGTTGAACGCGGTTAACGTCCTTTACGGCTTCAAGTTGTCCTTGAAGAATGGCTTGTTTGATTGTTTCTACCGCCTGTGATAACGATATAAGGGATTTTTTGTTTTCCATAGTTCATTCAAAAAAACAAAGCGCAAGTAACGCCTTTCAATATGTAGTTGCCTTACGTTAGGCAAGGCAGTGCAAAGTTAGGGAAAAATTTTTGATGGGCAAAAAAAGTTTTGAGGGGAATGGAGAAAAAAATAGGTGGTCACAATTTGTGACCACCTAATCTATGCTTGTTTACGTTAACATAAATGCGAATTAGAAATTAATCCAAAAACAACCAACTATTTGCGATGTCGTCAATTTTATCGCCATCGGGTTCGAGACCGCCGTTCTCGTCATCTCTAACAAGCGATGCGAACGTATAACATTCGGTGTTATCACCTTTATTAATAGTATCGGCTTCGCCGGTTTCTACGATTACATTGTCACCGTCAGAACTAACGGCTACTACATCATTATCTGCATAATTACCTTTTTGATAAGCGTCAACGTAATTGTAAATTACTTCGCTTAATGCATTTATTTTTCGTATTGAACTCATTTAAAATCAATTGGTTATTGTGTTATCAATATAGCACAAATTTAATATTTTTTTTGTTATTAAACATATAAAAAAGAAGATTTTTTGGGGATTGCAAAAAAACTCATTATTGCTGGTATCAGTGCCGAATCCATAATTTCAAGCGCAAAGCACTTTTTGACTAAGTCTTTGATTCACGACCTTAAAGATTCAATCAACGATTGTCTGGCATAAGAATATTGAAGCCTATAATCAGTGGAAATGCCTTAAAAAAAACACGATTTCCACGGGTTATAGGCTAAAAATAGCTTATAACACGTGGAAATCTCAAAAAAAATATGCGATTTCCACGGGTTATAAGTTTTTTTTAGTATATTTGCAGCGTAAAATCAATCTTTTTAAATTATGCTGATAGGACGCGAAAACGAAAAAAACGGCTTTTAACTCTCATTCAAAAAGAGGAATCTCAATTTTGCGCAGTGTATGGACGGCGTAGGGTCGGAAAAACTTTTCTAATCAGACAGAGTTTCAACGGGAACTTTACATTTCAACATACAGGTCTTGCAAATTCCACTTTGGAAGAACAGTTGGACGAATTTAAAGAATCGCTTAAAAACTACGGTCTGAAAAACTGCAAAACGCCCAAAAACTGGCGTGAGGCGTTCAGATTTTTAGCCGCACTTTTGGAGCAGTCCGTAGAAATGAAAAAGGTTGTTTTTATTGACGAACTTTCGTGGATGGACACGCCTAAATCCAACTTTATCAGCGCGTTGGAGCATTTTGGGAACTCATGGGCTTCGGCACGCAAAGACATCGTACTGATTGTCTGCGGCAGCGCAACTTCGTGGATTGTCAGCAAAATTATAAAAAATTACGGCGGACTTCACAACCGCCTGACTGAGCAGATTTATCTTCGTCCGTTCAACCTTTACGAATGTGAATGTTTTTGCAAGGCTGCAAATATGGAATTTTCGCGTTATGACATTTTGGAATTTTATATGGCTCTCGGCGGAATTCCGTATTATTGGAATTTTATCAACAGAGAACTATCTGTAAGTCAGAATATTGACAGAATATTTTTCAGCGGTTCAAGCCCTCTGAAAAACGAATTTTTGTCGCTTTATTCGTCACTGTTCAAAAACCCCGAACCGTATCTTAAAATCGTCAGAACCCTCGGCGAAAAAAAGGCGGGAATGACACGCAGTGAAATTTTGTCAGAGACAAAAATGAGTGATAATCAGATTTTTAGCCGCGTTCTTGAAGAACTTGAACAATGTACTTTTATTCGGAAATATTATGCGTTTCAGAAAAGGACAAAAGACGTTATATATCAATTAATTGATAACTATACGCTGTTTTATTTCCGTTATATTCAAAAAAACTCAAAGCGTAGCGAAAATTTTTATTCATTGACGGAAAATAATTCAATCAGAAATTCTTGGAGCGGTTTGGCATTTGAAAGGGTTTGTTTTTGGCATATCAACCAAATAAAGCAAAAATTGGGAATTTCTGGTGTCGGCGCAGGTGTAAACTCTTGGTTTACAAAGCCGTCGGAACTTTATGACGGTGCGCAGATAGATTTGCTCATTGACCGCGACGACAAAGTGATAAATCTTTGTGAGATAAAGTTTTATAACGGTGATTTTGTTGTTGACAAATCGTATTCTGACAATCTCCGCAACAAAATTTCGACTTTTAAACTTGCCACAAATACAAAAAAATCCGTCCGTCTTACCATGATAACGGTTTTTGGCGTAAAGAAAAACATGTATTCATCGCTGATAAACTCCGAAATCACGGCTGAGGATTTGTTTATGGACGAAATAATGTAAAAAAATAAACGGTCTTGAAACGAAATGCTTCAAGACCGTAAGTTCTTTCGGTTAACGTCGTGGTATTGACAATTAATTATAATTTATACGTTTATACGTTGTAAGGGGCGCAACAATAATTGGCGGATTCGAACCACCGAAACAGCCCTCAGTTTCAACCTCCGTAAATGGGATGCAACAATGACTCTGTTAGCGTGAGTTTGACATTCACCCCGAAAAAACTTTATGTCTTTATTCCAATAAATCAGCCGTCCAATTGGTCTGTTGAAGCTGATTGTCGAGCAGGCGGATACGTTTTGCTATTTCGTCTGCTTGAGACTGAATGGCTTTAACATCAACGGTACGTATTATCTTGATTTCGCTACGTGTGGCACGATTAGAAATGTTGCTTGCTGAACCTACCACTTCTTTTAGAATTGAATGTTTTTTCGTTAGGCAGTCTTTTTCGGCAATGATTTCGGTCAAAGTTTTTCCGTCAGCCTTGATAGTACAATTTGTAAGGTTGATATGCGCAACAAGATATTCAAGGCGGCTGATTGAAGTGTTGAGTTCAGATAAAAGTTCTTCTGGATTTTCCGCTGGTTGTTCGCCTTCTTGAACTGTTGTGTTGTTGCTAAGACGGTATCTGAGTTGGTCGATTTTCTTGCACAAATCGGCACGTTCTTGTAATGCTTCTGCTAATTTCATAGTCGTAAAAATTTAGTTTCTTACAATGCAAAAATAAATATTTTGTATGAAATTTCAAAATTTAAAATTTGGAAAGTTATCAACGAATTGTGGTTGTTCTAATCTTATTCCCATAATTTTAAAAAAAAAATTACTTTCCGATACAGAAAATAAACATTACTATCTATAATATTGAATATCAAATATTTAAATTTATTGTCTTCTGTGTTTAGCAACATTTTTGCACCAAATTATAATTGCATAACTATAATTTGGTGCTACAAAGGTATACATTTTTTTTTGTAATCAAACAACATTTTTTTTGCTGCCAATTGATTGTTTCCAAAAGTCGTTGAAGTCCTTACAACCTTTTGGAATAAATTTCGGTGTTAAGTTAATTACCTTGTCTGCACCGTTTTCTATTTCGATTATATTGGCTGCGTTTTGTCCGGCAGAATCAGAGTCTAAAAACAATTTGATTGACTTATAAGTGTGTAAATTGAGAGTTCGAGCAAACACAACCGAATTAAGTACAATAACATCATACGGCAGTGTTTGGTTTAGACTATTCCAATACTCAATACAACTTAAATAATCCATAAATCCCTCGAAAATTACAACGGTTTCGGAATTGTTTTTTATAGTTGTTGGTGCTTTGGGTGTAGTGCTACCTTTAAAATATTTATTTCGCAATTCATAACCGCCTTTATCATTTCTAAAAGCAACTGCAAAATATTGTTTAGAATCATTATCCTTTGTCTTGTAATAGACTTCTTGCAAATGGACTTTGGCTACTTCTGGAGTTATGCCACGACCCGACAAATACTGCAATAATGCCGCATTTTGCAATGGTTGAATATGTGTAATATGTACCTTGTTTGTTGTTTCTTTGGGAATATAAGGCTTTTCAAAAGAAAAAGAACCTACCCGCAAACAATCTTCAAGGTTGTTGATGGCTGTTTTGATGTCGCAATTATACCAACGTGCAGCCAAATTTATTATGTCGCCTATTTCTCCTCCTTCTGCAAAATCCCCACATTTACCGGTCTTTATATTGACCCAAAAACTTGGTTTTTTATCCTCTCTGAAAGGACTTCTATAATGAAGAAAATCCCCATTCCTTCTTATCGGTTCACGTCCAATCTTTTTTAAGAAATCGGGAAGTGTTACCATTTTTTTTATATTTTCAATTTTCATAACTTACTGATTATTAATTTATTAAAGTTTTAAATCTTTTAAAGTATTACTTTAAATAATATATATATATAATTGTATATCTGCTCATTATATTTATTTTTTCTTTGAAAAGCCGATTTTCCACAGAGTTTTTTGAAAAAATCTGAACTACTGAACTATTTATGTTAAGTTATTGATTATCAATACTAAACACCTTAAAAAATCTGCACTATAACTAATCTTTTCCGAACTATTATTAAAAATTCAGTATAGAATAGTTCAGAATAGTTTAGAAATAGTTTGAATTTATAATTTTATAAACAACAGATTTATAACAAGTTACATACAAATAGTTCGATAGTTCGGATTTTTTCAAAATTTTATTCCAAAACCACTTCTTTTAACTTTATCAAATAACCTTGCTTTGTGTTCTCTTTTTTGCTGTGAACCTTTTTATATCCCAATGCTGTCAACGCTCTGCCGACGGCATTGGACGTGATATTTTTGTACCGTGTGTTATCTCGTAGGTAGTCTACAATTTCAGTACACATTTTAAAATCGTCTTGGTCGGTGCTTGGCTCGTAAAGTCGCTGAATAAGTTCGTACTCTGACGAATGATAAAGGTATTGCAGATTATTTCGGTTGTTGTCGTCAACTTCTTGCGGTGTCAGGTCGCAATCATATTTGCCGCTTAATGTAAGTTGGTAAAGGCTATACACTTGCGCCCAAATCAAATCTACATCTATTTTGGTGTATTCGTGCCAATCAAATGCCTTAATGTCAAAACAGATGTACCGTGTATTTCCTGTTTCGTCCCTTAAAAAGTCGTTGATGTTGGTAGACGCTACACAACTACATATACGTTTGATTTTCTCTTGTTTACGCCCATACGGTTGTCTAACTTTCGGCTCGTCTTGTGATATATAAGACTTCATTACAGGCAAATTACCATCTTTCAAATACTTGTCGTATTCGTCAAAGTTGATGATAAGATTTTCGGTAAGTGAGATTAAGGCATCTTTATTACCGATTTCGGGATTTTCCATATAATAATCAGATAACTTAGGCGGAATCAAGTATCTAAAAAACTGCGTTTTGCCAATGCGTTGCTCATCAGATTTGAACATAATAACTTCTCTGTTAATCGCACCGCCCAAAGCACAACGGACACAACGAACAAGCCATTTTTTAAACATCGTATATAGTCGTTCTATCTCGCTGTCAGTTTCATTGACTTGAATAATATGTTTGCAAAGTTGCTTTATATAGTCCTTACCGTCCCATTTGGGTACAAGAGGAAAAACAGCACTTTTTGCCACGTTTTTCCGCTTGTTACCGTTATGGAGTAAAGCCAACGCACCGCCAAGAACTTACCAAAATCGGGTTTGTAGGCTTGTTCTATGCGGAATTGCGTTTGCAGTTCTTTTTCGCTGATATAAGTTTCCGTGAGCATTATAAATTGCTATTTATGAGTACTTCCGAAAGGTCTGCTATTTGGTTCTCTTTGTTTGATAATAACTCAGCCATTCCTTTGTATAAGGTGAGCATATCTTCAAGAACAGGAAGAAGACCGCTGTTTTTACGGATTTCCACATCTCCTTCTAAAAATTTGCGTAAAGTACCTTTTTCTATGCCAAGCATATCGGATACTTTGTCGATAGAGCCTTTTTGCAAAATAAGTGTTGCTAAGGCATTGCTAATTACGGTATTATCCATAGCGTTTTAATTTTTAAATGTTACTTCGGAATGATTATTTTCAGTTGGGAACAGTTCCGAAACTTCCGTTCCCATAATTTCGGCAATAGTGGATTGATAACGTTTGGGTGGAATAGTAACACCATTTGCCCAGCGCAAAAATGTTGCGTATGTAATGCCAAATGTCGCAATAATAGTACGGCGTACATTATCACGATTTTTTTTATTCAAAATACTATTGTATTTTATTGAAAATTTCATACTTTTGTATTTTTTAATTATAAATATATGTTTTATATATTCGTTTAATAGTAATCGAAATTTCGTTTATTATTAAACGTTGCAAATGTATACAATGTATTTAATTTACGCAAGTATTTGTTGTTGTTTTTTAGTTAAAAATATGGTAAATTTAAGTTTAATAAAAGTCTTGTGTGCGGAAAAGGGCGTTTCTGTGCGTAAAATGGCTATTGCTTCGGGATTGACACAATCAACGGTAGCGTCTATGATAAAGAATAATAGTACTACACTTGACAATTTGGAGAAAATTGCCGCTTATTTTGGTGTGTCGGTTGGTGTATTCTTTGGAGAAGAAAATAAGGCTGAAAAAATATTGTCTGTTTTAAATAATGCGTTTGCCAATGACAAAAAACGAGCAGAAGAAGTTTGTGAATCAATCAAACAAGCCACGAAACTTTACGAACAAATGGGTGCTGATAATGACCCGAAATTAAAGAAAAAATTTCAACAATATCAAGAGAGTCAAATTAAAGGTACGCTTGATAATTGTTATATTGATACTTTGCTGAAATTAAAAAGAGAAGATTTACAACAACTTGTTTCGTTGGAGTATATATCAGAAGATATTAGTTCAATGATTGATTTTGCACAAAAGGAATTAAAAAAAATGGGGTTATAATATTAAGGCGGCAAAAATAGCCAAAAAAAACTTTGACATTTAAACATAAAAAGATATGACAAAGACGGAAATAATGGAATTAGCGGAATATATGCAGCCGATATTAAAAGACCCCGACACAAAGGGTAGTTTGGCAATTATAGCAATATTCAAGGACAGCAATTATATGCAACGAAAGTTGGCGAACACAATTTACAGAGCAAAACCACAAACGGAATCAATGCTGTTAAAAACTATTGTTCCGCTTCTCAAGGAACTCGACCAACGCAAATTGGCAGGCTTAACGGATTAACCGAGAGCCAAAGCGAATGAAAGGCGACTAAAAATAGCCACCTTTTTTAGTTAATATCGTACAACTTTAATCCCTCAATCCGTGAAAAATGTTTGACGTTGTAAGTATATATCGGCATATTAACGGCAACCGCTGTCGTACCTATATATAAGTCGTTATCATCTATAAGTTTGCCAATTTTGCTAAGTCGTGCTTTTTCCTTGCAAAAGTAATTTATACATACTGAAAACGGAATTATTGCAAAAGATTTCAGTAAACTTTTTACTATCGGCAAATTTTTCTGCGGATTTTGTGAAACTTCTGCACCAAACAGCAATTCTACAACCGTAATATCAGAAATGTAGCAATTTTCCCAACCTATATCCGTAATTATCTGTTTGACATTCTGATTTTTATGCAGTATTTCAACCAATACGCAAGTATCTAACAAAACATTATTCATAAGTCTAAGTTTATAGGATTGCGGGATTTTACGTTGAGTTTTATATTCTTCATTACTTCATCGGCAGTTTCATCGCCGACCCAAGCACCCCAAAACTTATCCAACATTCGAGCTGTATAGTCATCGGGTTCTTTTTCGGGTTCTGCTGCAGTGGTATCTTCCAAAACAGAAGTTGTAAGTTTAGCCGCCAAACCCAATTTTACGTTTTCGGGAATGAACTGCAAAAATTTCCAATAGAAATTGATTGCAGACAAATCAGTTTTAGACAATGCTTCCATATTGTAAATATTTTTCTGCAAATATAAATGGTTTTTCCAATTTTGCAAAAAGAAAAAGGCGGCATTTTCAGCCGCCTTTTTCTTTTCTCTATTATCTACTTTATTTTATTAATCTTTTCAAAATTGAATCTATAATTTTAGTATTCGCATCGTTTCGTATATTCGTTTTTGTTTCCCATTCATCAAATTCTTTCTGACGTTTCAATTTTTGTTCTTCCTCTTGTCGAACTCGTTCTTTTTCCTCGTCGATTAATTGCAATTTTTGTGTATTTCTTCGGATTTCGTTTTGTTGAATTGTCAATTCCAACCTCAATTTTTCGTTTTGCAATTCAGTTTCTTTGTTTTTTTGTGTCAATAATTGCAATTCAATAGTGTTTTCACGTGTTTTTTTCTCGGAATATCCAATTCTATATGCTTTTTGCTTACAAGCATTGCTGCAATATCGTGTATTGCTATATTTTGCAGTAAAATTCTTACCACAAACATCTTCAGGTAACTCTATATCAACGTTTCCATAGCTATATTTTGCAGTAAAATTCTTACCACAAACATCGCATTCACAATAATAATGTGATTTTATTACTCTTTTTTTATTCATATTTGTTTTAATAATTAATTTTTGTGTTACTGATTGTTACAATTATATTTACGTTTGTTACTAATTGTTACCAATTATATAAACGTTTATTTTGGATTATATTGTATTAAATTCGGCTATAACACTATAACGATATAGATTTTTCTTTGCAAAAGAAAAAATAGTTTTTTTAATCAGAAAAAACTTACAAAATTTGCGGAAATTGATTAACGGCTTCTTGTTTCTTTTTGTCTAAAATATCTGCATAAATTTGCGTGGTTTTAAGTTCTTTATGTCCCAAAAGTTTTGAAACCGTATAAATCTCCGTTCCCAAAGTCAGCATCATAACGGCAAAAGTATGTCGGGCGCAATGAAAGGTTATTTTCTTTGATATTCCGGCAGTCAAACACCAACGCTGTAATTCAATATTCATTTGAGCCGAATATTTCAAGCCGACAAAAACACGGCTATTATTATCAGCACGGTTGCCCATAAGTGCGGCGGCTTGCTCATTAACATCAAGATATTCAAGATTTTTAGTTTTCTTTTGACGAAAAACAATACGTTTCATTCCATCTTGTTCCCTAACATCTGCCCACAGAAGTTTGTTTACATCACTCCACCTTAACCCAGTCAAACACGAAAACAGAAACGCTCGTTTCAAAACATCTTTACTACAAGGTGTTGCGGCAAGTGCTTTGAGTTCGTCCATAGTCAGATACTCGCGTTTTTCTTCACTTTGTGCTACAGGCTTAATGCCCGAACACGGATTTTTGTAAATAACGTCCTCTTGTAATGCAGTTTGCATAAACACTCGGAACTTAATGAAGTATGAATTTTTAGAATTTTGACTTAATGGCTTATTGGATTTGGTAACAGCATTTTCCAAATAATCTTTGAATCCTTGACAAAATTTCTCGTCAATATCACACATTCTAACATTTCCAGTTCCGGCATATTTAAGTAAGTGAGTTTTTACGCTGTACCAATTACCATAATTACCCGTTGAATCCTCCTTTTTGCGGCGTTCCATTACAATGTCCCAATATTCAAACAAATTGATTTTGAAGTTTTTATTATTTTCAAAACCGAATCGTCCATTTTGAATTTCAATAACACGTTGTGCTCGTATAGCCTCGGCAAGACGTAAAGTTTCTTTATTTTTTAATTTGTCGGCACGGTTATTTTCGGGTACAAGATAAAGTTTAAGATACTCGTATGTCCGTTTACCGTTAATTGTAATGTCAAGATAAAGCGAATAACCGCCTCTTGAACGTTCCCTCTGTCGTAGTTTTACTGGGTCTTTAATATATACCATATCAATTAATTTTAAAAGTTAGATAAAATTTGTTGCGCCTTTGTTGCTAATCTTTTTTCAGTAAAATTAGCAACATTTTAGCACCACAAAATAACAACAAATAATTGATATAAGCAATACCTAAAAACTACATAAACATTTGATTATTAGAGATTTATAGTTTATTTATTGTTTATATATAGTCGGTGTATACGGCTGTGAGATACATTTACTTTCCGATACAGAAGTTTTTGAAGATGTTGCCTAATACTTCATCGGTTGTTATCTCATCGCCGGTGATTTCGGCAAAGGCACGCAACGCCTCCCTAATATCTTGCGAAACAAACTCGCCCGAAAGTCCTGAACTTAAAGCCGTTTCTGCACGTTTGACAGACTCCAAAGCTTCAGAAAAAATCGTAAAATGACGAACATTTGTCAAAACAACTTCGTCCTGAGAATAATCCACAGAGCCAAGAGCAGATATTTTGGAAAAAAGTTCCTCTAAGTTGGTTTTGTGCTTTGCCGATATTTTTATAATAGATACTCCCGATGGCAATACCGAAGTATCAGCATTTTCATAAATATCAGATTTGTTGACAACTGCAATAATTTTCGACTTTGGAAAATCTTCAGGAATAATTTGCGAAAACTGTTGCAAAATATCTGTTGTAGGATTCAACACAACGACAACAATTTCCGCTTTTGAAATTGCATTTTTGGCACGGTCGATGCCAAGTTTTTCGATTTTGTCATCCGTCTGACGTATTCCCGCCGTATCAATAAGACGGTAAAGTGTACCGTCAATAGTTAAAAAGTCTTCCAAAACATCGCGCGTTGTGCCGGGAATGTCGGACACAATAGCCCTTTCGTCATTCAAAAGTGCATTCAAAAGTGTTGACTTTCCAGCATTTGGCTCACCACAAATAGCAACAGGAATACCGTTTTTGATAGCGTTGCCATATTTAAACGAACCAACAAGACGATTTAAATAATTTTCTGTTTCGGTGAGGATTTTTCTCAACTGACTGCGGTCGGCAAACTCAACATCTTCTTCCGAAAAATCGAGTTCCAATTCCATTAGCGAAGTAAATTTCAGCAACAAATCTCTCAACCTTTTGATTTCCAAAGTTATTCCACCGCGCATTTGATTGACGGCAATATCGTGTTCGGCTTTGGATTTTGAGGCAATCAAATCGGCAACGGCTTCTGCTTGCGAGAGATCCATTTTCTTGTTTTGAAACGCACGACGTGTAAATTCGCCTCGCTGAGCCAACTGAGCACCGTTTTTTATTAGAACCGAAAGTATTTCTTTTTGAATGTAACTGCTTGCATGACAAGATATTTCTACAACATCTTCGCCAGTATAAGAATGCGGTGCACGATAAATAGTCAAAACAACACGGTCAATTTCTGTTTCACCGTCAACGATAAAACCGTTGTAAATGCGGTTCGCTTGAGCATCCTTTAATGAAAAGTCTTTTTTTAGGGGTTTAAAAACTTTTGAAACTATATTTAAAGTATTTTCGCCGGAAATTCTTAAAACGGCAATTGCTCCACCGTGTCCTGTACATATAGCCGCTATTGTAGTATTTGATTGCATTTTTTTACGTTATTTTTTTAGGTTGCAAAGATAATTCTTTTTTCTACGAAAGCAAAACACCGCTAAAAAATTAGCCTTGAAAAACTTTAAAATTTTCTTTACAGTAAATATTTTGACATAAAAATTATATGCCGTAATTTTGCGCAAAACAAGGAAAAATATGTCTGCAAAAAACAATGCCCCTAACGAAATGGGGACTGCTGAAATAGGCAAACTACTTATCAGTTACGCACTTCCCTCAATTGCCGCCCAAATGGTTTCAAGCATTTATAATGTTGTTGATAGCATTTTTATCGGGCGTGGCGTAGAGCCTTTAGCGATTGCAGGTTTCGGAATCACACTCCCGCTTATGAATCTTGCCACGGCTTTCGGTGCGCTTGTCGGTGCCGGCGGCGGAACGTTAATTTCCATAAAACTCGGTCAAAAAGACAAAGACGGTGCTAATCACGTACTTGGAAATGTTGTTGTTATGAACATTGTTATCGGACTTTTAGTAATGCTGACAGGTCTTTTGTTTATGGATAAAATCCTTGTGCTTTTCGGCGCAAGTGATGACACTATTTCGTTTGCAAGGGATTTTATGGAGGTAATACTTTTTGGTAATGTTATAACGCATTTGTATTTCGGACTTTTGTGTGCTTTAAGAAGTAGCGGCTTTCCGCAAAAAGCGATGATGATAACAATGTTGTCGGTTGTGGTGAACATTTTGTTGTGTCCGCTTTTTATTTTTGTTTTTAAACTCGGAATCAGAGGTGCCGCTCTTGCTACTGTTATTGCGCAAAGTTTCGGACTTCTAATTCTAATCCGTCATTTTGCTGACAAAGAGAAATATATTAGTTTTCATTCCAAATTCTTAAGACTTAAAGCTGACATCGTAAAAGGCATTGTATCAGTTGGTTTAAGTCCTTTTATGATGAATATTTGTGCTTGTTTGGTTGTCATAATCATCAACAACCAACTTAAAATTTACGGTGGTGATTACGCTATCGGCGCATACGGTATAGTAAACAAAATGTTGATGTTGTTTGCCATGTTAGTCCTCGGTCTTAATCAGGGAATGCTGCCGATTGCGGGTTATAATTTTGGCGCTAAAAAATATGACAGGGTTAGGGAAGTTTTCAAAAAAGCGGTCTTTTATGCGACTGTTGTAATGATTTCTGCTTTTGCCGTTTGTGAACTTTTTCCGCATGCCATTTGTTCTATTTTTACCGATGATGACAATATGACTGACATTTCGGCAAACGCTATGAGGATTGTAATTGTAGCTTTCCCTGTTGTAGGTTTTCAGATGGTGGCATCAAACTTTTTTCAGAGTATCGGCAAGGCTTTAACGGCGGCAATATTATCAACGACGCGGCAGCTTTTGTTTTTGTTGCCGGCATTGCTGGTTTTGCCCGGATTTTTCTCTCTTAACGGTGTTTGGTATTCAATGCCGTTTTCTGATGTTATGAGTACGATACTTGCTGTTTTTCTTTTAAGGAGACAATGGAAAAAATTAAAGGCAATCGACTAATTGATTGCCTTTAATTTCTTTTATTTTTTTAGTTATCCTCAGCTAACCATTGAGCGAAGGAGTCTGCTGTTTCGTAAAGTTTTAGCTCTTCTAATTTAACGTTTTGCGGCAAACGGTTTTTGATTTTTTCCGCAAAAAAAATGAGCATATTCTCGCACGTGGGTTGAAACGGAAATTTTATAACCGATGAAAACATGGGAATATTTCCGTCAAAAACATACGGATTTTTTTTGTTAACTACTACCGAATGATCAAATTTTTCAACGATTTCTTCATTAACGATTTTTTTTAACAATCCGAAATCCATAACCATTCCGAGTTTCGGAGAGTTTTCATCTTGTTCGGGAAAGCCGCTGACGGTTACAAAAAGTTTATAACTATGACCGTGAAGACGGCTGCATTTTCCGTCATAATTGTCCAAACAATGAGCCGCCTCAAAATGAAACTGTTTAGTCAGCCGTATTTTTTGCATCGTAATTAATTTTAAATGTGGACATTAATGCTTCTAATTGCCAAAGCAGTATTTTTTTGTCGTTTTTGCCGCCGTAAACGTATGAAAACGCAGTAATGAGTCTGTTATTAACAGTATCAACCATAGACTGCGACACAAAAGGACCGCCCATAAAATCGCCTTCGGTTTCCCAAAGTCCTCTGAGTTCGCAGACATAATTTCCATTTCTTGCAAATTCTTTTTTCATCGGCGGAACTCTTTTTTCGATAGCCATATACGAGCCTTGCGCCGGACCGGGAACGTTCAGACACAAAACACTGTCCATTCTTCTGACTAAATTTTGCATATCGAAATCTTTTGGTCCGTTGTATTCAAAGTCAAAAAACAAAAGTCCCTGACTTGACGAGGAGGTTTCTTTGCTAATCCATACAAAATGCGTTGAATCAACATCTAATGTAAAACCTGCTGCCGGTATCAAAATGTCAATATTATGTCCTTTTTTCAGCGCATCTTCCGTCAAAATGTTGTGTGTGCGTTGAAACCCTGCCAAAAGTCTTGATTGCTCGGATTTTACGATTGTATCAAGAAGATATTGCTCAATTTTGTACCAAGTGTTAAGAAACGAACTGTCAGAATCGGTTTTTACGGTGATGTAAATCTGCGGTGAGGCAAATTTATCGGTTTCGATTTTGATTTCCGTTTTTTTGTTGTCAGGGTTAATGTCAGTGAAAATAACGTTTCTTGTCTTTTGAAACAACTGACTATAAGCCTGAGGTTTAACGTAAATTACTTTTAAGGTCGGTTCGTATTGCGGAAGTATCAGCACCTCTTGTCTGAGCCATGAAGAAACCGTATCTCCGATTTTACCCTGCCAAGTGTTTTCTTTCATAACAACAACGACTTCGCCGCATTTGCCGTTGCTTTGCGGCATCAGCGACAACATTCCGCTGTCCTTGCAGCCTAAAAAAACGGAAACCATCAAAAATAATATCAGAAAATATTTCAAGTTTTTCATGTCTTTTTTTTCTGCAAAGGTAATATTTTTTTGCAAAAAATAAAAACTTTTCTATCTTTACCGCGTAAAATCTAAAATCACTATTAACTATGCTCAATGAAATGAAATATACTAATATCAACTCTGCTTTATAAAAAGTAAATCAAGGGGGGGAAAATGTGTGTTTGATTTTACTTTTTACAACAATCATAAAAAAATGGGTATCAGGACAAAAACATTTGCGTAGTTCAACAAGAAGGCAACAGAATGGTTTGTCATAACAAAAAAAGTTTTTACCAAATTTGCCACTAAAAGAGAGATTTGGTAAAAACTTTTTTATATCTGATTATCAGAATAAGATTCTAATTAAAAACGTGTCTTATAAAATCGTTTCCGATTGCAAACACCATGATTGCCAATAAGATAATCATGCCTATTTTTTGCGCTGTTTCTTGGAATTTTAAAGAAGGTTGTTTGCCCGTTATCATTTCAACAACGGTAAACAAAGCGTGTCCGCCGTCAAGACCCGGAATCGGGAAAACGTTTAAGACCGCTAACATTATCGAAAATAATGCCGTTAAATTCCAGAACGCATACCAATCCCAACTGCCCGGAAAAATCTTAGCCATTGAAATAAAACTTCCGACGCTTTTATATGCTTGAGTATCAGGATTGAAAATGAGTTTCCATTGTTTTAAATATTCGCCTATTTTGTCGAAACCACGTTTAATTCCCACAGGGAACGATTCAAAAAAGCCGTATTGAACGGTTTCAAATTCAAAGAAATCTCCCGGATTTTTGTTGATAACTTTCAAAAGTCCGTCTTGAGGAATTTGCATTGTTATCGTTAATGTTTCATCACCTCTTAAAACACTGAATTCCGCAGTTTTACCGGCATTAGCGGTAAGAAATTTCCTAACATCGGTAAAAAATTCACATTCCTTTCCGTTAATCTTTTTGATCTTGTCCTCTACTTGAAAACCTGCTTTTTGTGCGGGAGAATTTTCGGCAAACTCTTTTATTTGAAACGGAAATCTCGGTGTCATAAACGATGATTCCGCTTGTAAAATACCGGCAATGTGTTCATCCGTTAAATAAAGAGTCGTATCTTTGCCGTTACGGGTCACTGTCAATGATTTTGGGTCGTTGAGCAGCAAAAGACCGAGTATTTTGTTGTAATCAGTACATTTTTCACCGTTTACGAGTTTTATCATATCACCGTCTTTAAGACCTATGCTTTGTCCTAAACTATCAACGGCGATACCGTATTTTATGTTTTCGGTCGGCAGATACTGACTTCCCCAACTATAAGCAACCATGGCGTAAATAAACATTGCCAAAATAAAATTGACAAAAACTCCCGCCAACATTATTATAAGGCGTTGCCAAGCCGGTTTTGAACGAAATTCCCACGGTTGAGGTGTGCTGCTAAGTCCCGCAGTATCAAGGCTTTCGTCTACCATTCCGGCGATTTTGACATAACCGCCGAGCGGTAACCAACCTACTCCGTATTCGGTTTCGCCTTTCTTGAATTTAAAAAGCGAAAACCACGGGTCAAAAAACAAATAAAATTTTTCAACCCTGCATTTAAACAATTTGGCAGTTATAAAGTGTCCGAACTCATGACAAATTACGAGCAGACTCAAACTGACCAAAAGTTGTGCTATCCTTACGGCTATTTCCATCTTTTATATCTTAAATATTTTAAAAATTTCGTTCGGCAAAGGTAATAACTATTTTGCTTATAAAAAAAATAATTTAACTTTGCAAAAGATTTTTTTGGGATTTGACAAATGCAAAAATACACTATAACTGTCAGCGGCATAGCGGTTACGGTAAAAAAATACTCCGTTTCCAAGAGCATGAGAATCATCGTTCATCCAGGCGGAGAGGTTACGGCAACTTGTCCGATAAGGGCAAGAAAATCTGATGTTGAAAATTTTATTGCATTAAATTGCGCTTGGATAACCTCAATGCAGAAAAAAAGTGTATCTTTGCCTCCGGAATCCAAGAATTTGAGGGTTCCCGTTGAGGTTCTAAAGCAGCAGGCAAAAGCTTACGTTCCAGAGCGTTTGCTTTTACTGTCAAGACTTAACGGCTTGAAATACAAGAGTTTAACTATCGGTTCGGCAAAAACGAAATGGGGTAGTTGCTCACGGGACGGACGGATTAGGATTTCGTGTTTTGTTATGCTTTTAACAAAGGAGCAGATAGATTATGTTTTGCTTCATGAATTGTGTCATTTGATACATTTCAATCATTCGGCGGCGTTTCATAAGAAATTGGACGAGATGTTGCCTAATCACAACGAAAAAGAATTAGTAAAGGAAATAAAAAAAGTATCAATATACAACCAAAAATAATCATGGAAAAAGCAGTAAGTATAAAAGTCAGCGGCAGGGTTCAGAAAGTGGCTTACCGTCATTATGCGCGGCTTGCGGCGCAGGATTACAAAATAGCGGGCAAAATCGAAAATCTTCCCGACGGTTCGGTTTATATCGAGGCGCAGGGCGAGGAAAATAATCTCAAGGATTTTATCGATTATTGCAAGACAGGGCCTTCTTGGGCAAGAGTTGATAATATTGAGATTCTCCCTATTGATGTTCAGCAGGACAGAAAAGGGTTTGAATAAAAAAATAAAAAGCGAAAATAATCTTTTATAAAAACAAAAAAATATTTATTTTTGCTAACAAAAATTTTACGCATTTTTTTTAGTTCCAAAGCTAAAAAAATCAAACGAACTTGATGAGAAACTTAAAGGAAAGATATGGCAAGTTTAATTACTGTATTTAAGGACATTTTGCTGACAAACGACAGCATTACCGTACCGGCTTTCGGTACGTTTGAAACATCATATCAGTCTGCACAGTTAGACGAGAAGACAGGCGTGATTTATCCGCCGACAAAACTCGTAAAGTTTAATGCAGCAAAAAAAGAGGATGAGGCAAACCGTCTTGTCAATTATTTGAAGGAGAAACTTCAAGCTGACGATGAAATTTCGCAGAGGCTTATTAGCGAATTTATTTCGCAGGCGGAAAAGAAATTTCAAGAAAAGGTCGGACTTACGATTGACGGGGTCGGAATTTTGCAAAAGGACGATACGGGTAACATAATTTTGAAATCCGTACCCTCCAATCTTTCTATCGACAATTACGGAATGGACGTCGTAGAAGTGGAAAAAGTTGATGAAAGTCAGAGAGTTGTTCAACAGCCTCAGACTCAGAAATCAACCGTTAAAACAACTAAAGTTACTACTACGAAAGTTACCACTACAAAAACTACGACCGAAAAAACGGAAGATGAAAAGAAGAAAAAGAGCAGTCTTTTGAAACTTTTGGCTATAATATTGCCGATAGTAGCATTGCTGACGGTATTGTTCTTTATTTTCAAAGATAGTATTCTCGGATTTTTCCGCGGTGAGAGCGAACTTAAAGAAACTGTTGAGGCTCAGCAGGCTAACTCATCTCCTGAGGTTAAAGTAATTGACATCGAAGAGCCGGAAACCGTTGAAATAAAAGAGAATATCACTACGGATTCTGATTTGAGCATTTTGGCGCGTGCCGGATTCAGTAACGTTTCGCCGCAGTATTTGGGTAATAAGTACAAAAAATACTATCTCGTAGGCGGTTCGTTTAGAGATAAGGCTAATGCTAGCAAAATTAAACGTCAGATTAACGCAAAAGAGGTTCTCAAAGCCGAAGGTTCTGAATATTACAGAGTTATAATTATCGGCAGTGATGATGCTCAAGAAATCGTTGACGCATATCAGAATGCATTATCCAAAGGTATTAAAGCCGAGGATATGTGGTTATTGAAAAATTCTAAATAATTCAGTCTATTTGAATTATTTGTTTTTGTTATTATTATGTTTTTGTTGAAAACGGATTATTACTAAAAAATAGTCCGTTTTTTATTGAAAAAAATCTTTAATTATGAAATTAAAATATTTTAGTTTTTTTATCGTTTTAACGCTTTTAATAGCAGCTTGTACGAAAGATAACGAAGAGTTTTTAGATAGTACGAAAACGAGAATTTTGAGCAAAAGAGTTTCAGAAATTGTAATGAGCTCACCCGATTCGGATACCGTTAAAATAAGTTATACTTACAAATCTGATGCACTTTATTATATTTCGGTTTCTTGTGCCGAGGAATTTAATGAAAAACGTTTTGAAATTAGCGACGACACTTTAGTTATAACAAGTGTTACATCTCAAAAATTTTCTTCCGATGCTTTTTTTGTTGAATTAAATTCGGTTACCCCAAGTTATCAAGTGTCTAATAAACTGAATACGGACGGTAATGTTTTAGCCTATTACGGTCATGACGGTTATGTTAAAAAAATAGATAATTTAGCCGAATTTAATTCGCAGGACGGCGTTTTAAAGGCGTTGAAACTCAATGATATGATTTATACCTTTGAATATGCAACAGAGATTTATAACAATTTGAACATTGATTTATTTAGTGTTTTAGGCGTTTTAACGCAAGCCGATTTCAATAAAATTACGGTTTTTGATTTTTTTGCGGTCGGTGTTTTAGGCTCCCGTTTTGTACGTTTGCCTGAAAAAATCGTTTTCGGCGACGATTCATGGGGTATAACATACGAAAAAGATTCAAAGGGATATATCACAGAATTTACCGTTAAAAAAACTTCTTCGAGCCTAAAAATAGAGGTGAAATATTAATAAAAATTATATTGTTGATTTATAGGGAGTTAATAAAAAAATAAAAATAAAGGTAAAAAAAACTGTTAAAAATTTGTTAATGTAGTTAATATTTACTTAATTTGCAGCGAAAATATAAAAACAGAATAGAACAGAACGGTTATTTAAGTTGAGATTATTATAAAAAGAAGATTTTGCAATTAGTATTTTAACGTTAAGATTTGATTTGCATATTTTTTTTGATATTATATTTTATTTGGATTTTATTAATTACTAATTAATTATTTTATGAGAACAATTACACTAACAGCGGCGTTGTCATCAGGCAATCGGCTTTTTAGGAGTTTGATATTACTGGCGGCAATGTTGTTTATCTTTACCGTTGATTCTTGGGCGCAATGCACAATCAAGGGTACAGTATCGGACGAGACGACAGGAGAGCCTTTGCCTGGGGCTAATATTGTCGTTAAGGGTACAACAGTTGGTACTATTACGGATTTTGACGGTAATTTTATATTGTCAAATATTCCGGAGGGTAATCATACGATTTCCGTTTCCTTTATGGGTTATCGGACAATTGAGAGTGATTATTTATTCGTTTCGGGCTCCACTATTGCACAAGACTTTTCTTTGAAAGAGGATAACGAACAACTTGAAGAGGTTGTTGTTATCGGTTACGGCGTTCAAAAGAAGAAACTTGTTACTGGTGCTAATGCTCAGGTAAGCGGAGAGGATTTGGATAAAATGAAATCCACAAACGCATTACAAGCATTGCAAGGTCAGACTGCCGGTGTTAATATTACATCAACCTCCGGTCAGCCGGGCGAGGGTATGAAAGTTTCTGTCCGCGGCGTCGGTTCGCTTACCGGTACATCGCCTCTTTATATAGTGGACGGTGTTCAAACCGGAGATATTTCTTATCTTAACAATTCTGATATCGAAAGCATTGATATCTTAAAAGATGCAGCTTCTGCTGCTATCTATGGTTCGCAAGCCTCTAACGGTGTTGTATTGATAACAACAAAGTCAGGAAAGGCAGGAAAATCTCAAGTATATTTTGACGGTTATTACGGTATTCAAAACCGTCCGAAAGATTTCGACCTTCTTAACACAGAACAATATGCTATGATTGAGAACGAGGCCGCATTAAACACAGGACGTTCTGTTGCGAATCTTCCTTTTGGCGATATGACCAAGTATGCATACGTTAATGGAGAAGTTGCTGACAATGATTGGTTGGACGAGATGTTTGTTGAAAATGCAAAAGTTCAGAATTACACTGTTGGCGCAACCGGCGGAAACGATGTTTCTACATACGCAATTTCTCTCGGTTATATGAGTCAAGAGGGTATTGTAGGCGGCAAAGATCTTTCTAATTACGAAAGGTACAATGCCCGTATAAATTCAGAGCACAAACTCTACGGCGGCATTTTGAAAGTCGGAGAACATCTTTCTTATTCCAACGTTAAGAAAAATGGTGTACAAGTTGGTGATGTTTGGAGTAATTCGCTTAGAGGTGCATTTAGCGTGAGTCCCATTTTACCAATGTATGACGAAAACGGAGATTTTTATAATACTGCAAAGGGCGGATATTTTACCTCTGAGGCTAATCCGTATGCTTCAATGGTTATGAACAATCAAAATCTTACCAAAACTTCTAATGTTGTGGGCGATATATACATGATTATTGAGCCTATAAAAAATTTGAGATTGCGTTCAAGTTTAGGTGTTGATTTTTACGGAAGCGATTACCGCTCGTTCAATCCTGTTTATGAATTATCTCCTAACAGTAACAATCCTACCTCAAAAGTTACTCAAAATATGACAAAGGGAACAACTGTTTCAGCTGATAATACTTTGAGTTATTCTTTCGCATTAGGACAGCACAAAATCGAACCTATGGTTGGTATGTGGGTTCAGACATCTAAATCTGATTATCTTTCTGCCAACAACAGCGATTTGTCGGTAAGCGATTTTGAAAACGCTTATATTTCTAATGCCATTGCAAATGATATTCTTGCCTCACAACTTGCAGGAAATCCTTCTGAGGTGAAAATGCTTTCATATTTTGGCAGGTTGCAATACAATTTTAAGGAAACTTATATGTTGAATGCAACAATCCGTGCTGACGGTTCTTCAAGATTTACGAGTAAAAACCGTTGGGGATATTTCCCATCTGTAAGTGCTGGTTGGGTTGTAAGTAACGAATCTTTTATGGAAAATCAACATATTTTTGACTTCTTGAAAATTCGCGGTAGCTGGGGACAAGTTGGTAATCAATCAATTACTGATTTCCAATATCTTGCAACAATTGCTTTTACTAATGCACTTTATCCTTTTGGAGGTAACGAATCGGGATACAACGGTGATAGCGGTGAAAACAAAAATGGTTCTTATCCGAAACGTCTTGCTAACGAAAACCTCAAATGGGAAACCTCAGAGCAGCTTGACTTCGGTTTTGATGCAAGATTCTTAAAAAATACATTAACCGTTAATTTCGACTGGTACAAAAAATCCACAAAAGATTGGTTGATTGTAGCTCCCGTAGTAGCAACAGCAGGTGCTGACGCTCCTTTTATGAACGGTGGAAATGTAGACAACAAAGGCTTTGAATTGGCAATTACATATCAAAACCATGTAGGAAAATTCAATTATCAAGTTTCTCTCAACGGCTCTTACAATAAGAACGAAATTACTGAAATTCCTAATGAAAACGGTTTAATCACAGGTCCTACTGGTAATGTTTGGGCTAATAGTCCTGAAATTTCACGTTGTGAATCGGGACATTCAGTCGGCTTTTTCTACGGATACAAAACCGCAGGAGTTTTCCAAAGTCAGGCTGATATCGACGCATGGAAAGCTGCCGGAAACGGAATTTTGCAAGAAAAGGTTCAACCCGGTGATGTAAAATTCGTAGATAAAGAAGGAAACGGTAGAATCGACGAAGATGATAAATATGATTTAGGCTCTCCGTATCCTGATTACACATTCGGTTTTACAATCAACCTCGATTACAAGGCATTTGACTTTATGGTTAGTGCAAACGGTGTTGCGGGCAACAAAATAGCTCAGCTTTATCGTGACAACGGTTCTGCATACGCTAATTATTCAACTGCTATTCTTGATCGTTGGCACGGCGAAGGAACTTCAAACAAAATACCTCGTGTTACAGAAAACAATATTAATTACAAAGTATTTTCTGATTTGATGCTTCAAGACGGAGATTTCCTTAGAATCAGCAATATAACACTCGGTTATGACCTTTGCAAGCAGATAAAAGTAAAAGGCTTTTCACAAATGCGTTTCTACGTAACGTGTCAAAACGCATTCACATTCTCAAAATACGACGGTATGGATCCTGAAATCGGTTTCGGTGTATCGGATGCTACCTATAGTTTTTCAAGCGGCATGGATCTCGGCTATTATCCAAGACCGAGAACTATCTTGTTTGGCATAAGTTTAAAACTTTAATCTTTAAGGAGGATTATTCAGATGAAACGTTATATATTTTTAGTGAGCGCTCTTTTGACAGGGTCGCTTTTAACGGGTTGTGCCGAGGATTTTCTTGAAGTCAAGCCTGTTGTTCAAAAAACTGATCAAAATTATTACAGCACGCCAGAAGAAGCGCAAGAGGCTCTTGTAGGTTGTTACGACGGTTTGCAGGGATTGAGTGGTGATTTGATTTTCTTGGCTCCTGAAATTGCGAGTGATGATTGTAGCGGTAGCGAGGGCTCGGGCGATGCTGATAACTATAATCAAATCAACACATTAACGGATATGTCAATTCAATATCCTGATTTCTTTAATGAGGCATGGTCGGCGTATTACAAATTACTAAACAGATGTAACACTCTTATTCAAAAAATTGATCAAATATCAGGTTGGTCAGATGAAGGTGAAAAACTTTCGATTTTGGCACAAGCACGTTTTATCCGTGCCTATGCATATTTTGACCTTGTGCGGTCATTCGGACATTGTCCTTTGCTTGTAGAACCTTCTAACGAAATCATACCTTGTTCTCAATACAAGGAGATTTATACGCAGATTTTTGAAGATTTCAAATTTGCAGCTCAAAACGGTCTTGAAGGTGATTATGACGGACATGCAACAAAATATTCTGCAGCCGGTTTGTTGGCAAGGGCATATCTTTTTTATACGGGATATTACGGTGAAGAGGCTCCTATAGTAACCAAGTCGGAGGTGATTTCGTTTTTGGAAGATGTTAAAGGTGAGTTGATGTCGAATCCGTACAAATTATGGCCGGCAGCTGCTCAGCAAAAAGCTAAAAAAGAAAGCGGAGATTTTCACGATTGTTATTCTTTAGCTGCCTCTGATTACGGTTATGCCGGAGAACTCAACAAAGAAGTCTTGTTTTCAATTCGTTACACCTATACGGGTGCTTACGGAGGAAGCGAGAATGACGGTAATTTGTTTTCGCTTTATGTATCACCGCGAGGTGGAAAAGGCGGTGGAACAGAAGGTCTTTCCGACAAAGATCTCCAAAAGAACGGTTGGGCAAGCGGTTGGGGCATTGCTTGCGCTTCAAAAGAGATTTTTGACTCATTTGAGGCTGGCGACATGAGAAAAGAGGCATCAATAATTGATATTAAAAATGAAATAAGTGCTTCTTTTGATACCAAAACTGCTGATGGCTCATCGCAATACACAAGGTATTCAATCAAAAAGTATTGTACCACAGGCGATTTTGACGATAATGGTGATTATAATTATTCATGTCTTATCAACAATTCAAGCGGACACATGAATTTATCTCAAACTCAGGATTTTATTGTTTTGAGATATGCCGATGTGCTTTTGATGCTTTCGGAGTTGAAAGAAGATGTTGAAGGAATGAATAAAGTTCACGAACGGGCAACTGGTGTCGCTAATTATTATACGGCATACGACAAGGAAAAACTTTTCCAAGAGCGTCAATGGGAGTTATGTTTTGAAGGCATCCGTTATTGGGATATGCTTAGATATGACGGCAGACAAGGTGATTTTGCATACGCTAAAAAATGTCTTGCCGGTCCTCAGGGCAACGGAGTTTACAAACTTATAAATGCGGGTGTTGAAAGTGATGTAACTGTAGATTACAACAGACTTTCCAAGACGAAAGGATTATTTCATATTCCGCTCAATCAGATTACAATTTCTGGAGGTGCGATAATGCAGAACGAAGGTTATAAATAAAAATAATATTTCAGTTTAATTACATTTAATTTACTAATTATGAAAAAGTTCAATTATTATCTTGCAATGAGCCTTTTGTGCTCGGCAACATTCGTCGGTACACTTTCATCTTGTAATAAAGATGACGACAACGACAACAACAGTTCAACAGACCAAACGGTAACCGGAGCAAAACCTATTAAGGACACTGATTTCAAAGTTTCAGTAGAGGAAAACACGGTTACGGTAACATCAAATCTCAATTATGGTAATCAATGGGTTACATTTGAGGGTGTTCAATACAATTTGAAGGATGGAAAGGTTGAAATTACTCAACCTGTAGCCGGAACTTATAAAGCTATTTTTTCTTATTATGACAATGGAAAAACAATTTCGTCGGATGAGTTTGATATCACAATCGAGGTTTCAGATCTTACCTTCTTGGATGAAGGCGTGTTCAAACTCCTTTCCGGAGGTAAAGCTGCATACGAAGAAGCAGTAAAGACTGCTGATGCAAATGGCGTATTTACTCGTACATGGAGATTGGATGGATTTGTAAACGCTACAAACGATGCATACAGCAAGGTATTTTATGGTCCTGGTACATACTGCCGTGAATCGGCTAACGAATGTTACAACGGTGGAGTAAGTGCAAATGGTAATGGCAACTGGCGTGAACTTGGTAAACCAGAAAATGCAACTATTTCGTTTGACATAGTAAACAAAAAGGTAAAAGTTGTATATACTGAAGGATTCAAACTTCAAGAAACATCGATACCAAATGCTGTAAACAAAGAAGAAAAAATAACAGGAACTTATTACGGCACATTCACATACAATGAAACAGAGGGTAACACAGAGTTTTTGGCAGTAATTGATGGATGGGCAAAAACTACAACTGAAATAAACGGTCTCGAAATAGTTTTGAATGGAGAAAATGTTAGAATTCCGTTTATGAGTGGAGCATTAGCATGGCCTTTATCTGCTTCTAAAGATGTTACAAATGTAAAATTATTTGCATCGAAAAGTACAGAAGAAGAAGACGGTCTTATGATTTTATCTGCTGTTTCATATAACACCAACGATGCCAAAGATGGACTCAAAGATGATTATTGCAACATTATGATGAACTATGTTGCAGAAGAATTAGAAAGCACATACAGTTACGAAATTCCAGATGAATGGATTTGGAATGGCAAGAACTCATTTGATGCCGGGTTATATGACAATACATGGGCTACAACGGGTACTTGGAATGCTAAAATCAACGGAGAACTTACCTCTACAGAAGTAACACTTGAAAATGGAGATATCACGATTGTATTTTCACTTCCTGAAAATGAAGATGGCACAGCTGGAACTGTTACAGCCGCTAATACATTCTATTTTGATTTGATGAATGCATCTCAAGACGAACAAAAGGATGTTGCTGTTGCAATTAAATCAATTACAGTTGACGGTACAGATTATACATTTGATGCTACTACTGCAACTAATACATGGAATGCGGACAAAACACATCAATTTAGAACTCAGATAGCATTGCCTACACCTATAGCATTCACCAATAATGTAACAATTGTTGTTACCGTTTCAGGCTTGTAGTCCGATTCTTTAATCAACCACTACACTAAAAATTAATCCCCCTTATCAGATTATTCAATTAGGTGAGGGGGATTTTTTAGTATTTTATTACCACAACAAAATCTGCAAAAAAATATAAAAATAAAAAAACATGAAAATAAAAAAATTAATCTTGCCGCTGTGTGCGGCTGTTTTGGCAACTTGTTTTCTTAGCAGTTGCAACAAAAATGACGACGATAAAAACGATCCAACACAAGAGGAACAAACAATAAGTCTGAAATCAGACCCTTCAGAATTGGTTTTCTCTAAATTGGGTGGAGTACAATTTATTACCATTACATCGGCTTCTGAGGTAACAGTATTATCGGATGCTACGTGGATAAAACCTACTATAAAAAGTTCCGAAAATAATTCATATACTTGCGAAGTGATAGCCGCTCATTACGATGGCAACACCGACCGAGTTGGCGAAATCACATTGCTTGCCGGTAACGAATCCGCAAAAGTACAAGTAACACAAAATGGTACAATGAATCAAACAATTTCGATAGATGCTGCCGCTTCTAATTTTGAAATTGGTAAAATTCCAACTACAATTAATGTTGTGTGTGACGCATTGTGGATCAACCAAAATGAAAACGTTTTTTCTGCCGACGCCAACAACTCCGGCAACGAACGTACAGGATTGGTAATTTTTGATTTTGGCGATACTCAAGATACTATTTTTGTAACACAAAAATCCACCGAATTGCCAACTTTGTCGTTTGCAAGTTCTGCAATGGATTTGGCGTCACAGATGTATCCCGCTTGGAATCTCGGCAACACAATGGAAGCTACGGGCGGCGAAACTTCTTGGCAGAATACCAAAACCACTCAAGAAATCATCAACTATGTTAAATCATTGGGATTCCGCTCTGTTCGTATTCCATGTTCGTGGTATATTCATTGCGACAAAAGCAACAACTACAAAATCAGTGAAACATGGATGTCGCGCGTAAAAGAAATTGTAACGTACTGCATCAATGCCGGACTTTTCGTGGAACTCAACGACCATTGGGACGGCGGTTGGCTTGAAGAACTTGGTTTTTCGTCGTCTTCTACAGAATTTAGCGACATCAGCGGCGATGGGAATTATATCGAAGGCAAAATCGACATCTTGAAAAATCTTTGGACACAGATTGCTACCGAGATGAAAGATTTCGACCATCATTTGATATTTGCAGGACTCAACGAACCATTCCAAAACTACAATCTTTTCAATGGTCGTGCTCAAGCACTTACGCCAATTCTGTGGAGATACAATCAAGCATTTGTGGAAGCTGTACGTGCTACCGGTGGCAACAATGCAGAGCGTGTGTTGGCGGTTCAAGGTCCGGCTACCAATATTGATTATACTGTCAACTATTTCAGTATGCCTACCGATGCTGCTCAAAACAAACTTATGGTGGAAGTTCATTATTACGACCCATATAATTTCTGTCTTAACGAAGGAACCGGCTACACAGCGGTTTGGAACTCAGAAAATTCGCTAAAAAATACATTTGCAAAAATGAAAGCAAAATTTTCCGACAACAACATTCCCGTAATTATCGGTGAATATGCTGCAAATTGGCGTAATGTTAGCAATCAAGAAAAACACAACGCAAGCATTAAGGCTTTCTACAAAGCGGTAAGTAAGTGGGGACCAGCCAATGGCATGATACCATTTGTATGGGACGTAAATTATTGTCCGGCATCTCGTGGCACGAAAGGCACAGGCACAATTATCAATCGTGCAAAACTCGAAATATACAACCCCATAGCATTGCAAGGCATCACCGAAGGCAACTCTGCTACGGTTTGGATGAAATAAACAAAAAATTATTTTACTAAAAAAACGGCGGAATCGAAAATTCCGCCGTTTTTTTAGTATGCTCGGCACGAGCGAAGTCTAATGGGTGGAAGTCCCGAGTGAGCCCTGATAGTGGGAATCACATAGCCTAAGACAAGGGTGTCCGTCGCGAGGCGGAATCCGAAAGAAGTCGGCGGCAAACATCTGACC
>JAFPYR010000127.1 GCA_017412115.1 Bacteroidales bacterium
CATAAAATTTATAAAAACATGACAGAAAATAAAATTCAGAAAAAGCGTTACGAAAAGCCTCAGTGCGAGGTTGTTGAGTTGCGTATGGAAGCTCCTTTGTTGATGGGTAGCGCAAATAATACTACATCTCATAGCACTGGTGTAGGCGCAACTATTGAAAAATGGGGTGAAGAAACATTTGGTGGTAATTAATATTTTAATGTTTAATTAAAAAACGCGAAAAATAATATGAAAAGAAAATATATTTTAATGTCTATGATTGCAGCTGCTACTTTGGCATCTTGCAGCAAAGACGATAGCGATAATAAAATTGACAACAATAATAATTCTGTTGTCGAAGTTGAAAAAACTGTTGAAAACGGTGTTAAAGAAACTGTTGAAAACAGCGTTGAAACAATATCCTGCCCTGTAACAATTACTGTAAACAAAGGTAACTCTGTTTCTAAAGTAGGTGTTGCTGACGACGGAAGCGGTGAGGTTTTCGATAATGAAGATCGATTAAGAGTTTATTTAGGCTCTGACCTTATAGGAACACTTAAAATTGATAATGCCGGTAGTGCAACAGGAAACTTTACCGGTCAAATTCAATTGCCAAAATCTGAAGATAATACTTATCCTAACTCACTTGAAGTTACTGTTTTAGTTAGTAAGATGAATAGTCCGTTAGAGGGTTTTGCAAGTACAGTGTATGCTGATTTTGATTTAAATGGTGCAGTTGGAACTTATGCTTATTTGAGTTCAAGCGCAACTCTTTCTACATCTACAGTTGCCCCCAATGAGTATCCGTCTTATAGTTCAAATGGTAATATTAGTCTTATAGACCAAACATCTTATTTAGTAGTTACTGGCGGTACTGCTACAGTTGATATTAATCAATCACCGTTTGCTTTAACAAATGGTAATGTATTGGCATTTAACGGTGGACTTGTAATTAATAGTGAAGATTTAGGTATTAAGGATTGGACGAGTGCTGTTGGTAAAAAATATACTTTAGACCTTTCTGCTGTGAAAACTATTACACTTGACAAGGAGGTAATTGATTTGGAAAGTTTAGTTGCAACTTACACATTGTCAGCTACTATAAAACCTTCAACCGTAGCATCTGCTACAATTACTTGGTCGTCATCTGCTGATAATATTGTTTCTGTTGATGAAAATGGTATTGTTAAGGCTCTAAAAGATGGCGAAGCTACAATTACAGCAGCAACTGCTAATGGCAAATCTGCAACTTGTTTGGTAAGAGTTAATAAAAAAGAGGTAACTTTTACTGATGGTGATAATTCTCTTACACTTACGTATTATGCGGGTCAAAAAATTTCTGACCTTAATAGCAATTCGGATAATTCGCAACTTATGGATGGTTATTCAGCTGTAAACAACTATTACGTAAAATTTGGTAGTAAGTGGTTGTTGAAAAACGGTGAAAATTACGTTACAGCTGATGATGAGATTGCAGAAGGTGCTACTTATACTTTAGTTGATCAAGCACCGGCTGCTTCTATTACTCTCGGTAATTATACAATTTTCTACGCAGCAGGTGACATTTGGGATGTGGTTGCAGGAAGAACTGATAATACAGGAGTTTTAACTTCGATTGAATATACAGGAGACCATAGATTTAAAATCGGTGCCTTACATTTAGTTAAGGATGGTGGTGTTGTTCTTGGAAGTGAAACTGTTGAGTCATCTATAGAATATTCATTATCTGATAATGTTGTTCTTTAGTTAATTCACATAACCATAAAAATAAAAAAGCCCCGCAGTTTTTCTGCGGGGCTTTTTTATTTGAGTTCTTACATCTTTTTTGTTTCGTTTGTGATGCCTAAACCGTTATAAATCGTTTGACAGATTTTTTTGCGAACGGCATATTTGTTTATGTTTTGATTGTTTGCGTCAGGATAGACTCTATTGGATAGAAAAACTATCACTATTTTGTTTTCAGGGTCAGTCCATGCACAAGTCCCCGTAAAGCCCGTATGCCCGTATGTAGAGCGTGAGGCACTCTCGGCTGCAAATTTCGAGGGGGTCATGTCAAAACCTAATGCCCTCGATGTGCCGGGCTGTTTTTGGGTAAATTTCCTTACCGTCAGCGAATCCAAATACCTTTGACCGCCGTACTCGCCGTAATTGAGCAACATCTGAAACAAAACTCCTAAATCAGATGCCGTAGAAAACAAGCCAGCATTGCCCGAAATGCCGCCTAACAACGCCGCTGAAGGGTCATGAACGTCCCCGCATATCATTTTGCCAGTCCATGGATTTTTCTCCGTCGGAACTATCCTGGTAGTATCAAAATATCTGTACGGCGTATAACAAGTGTTGCGCATTCCAAGCGGTAAATAAAATGTTTTCTTCATAAACTCATCTGATTTGCATTTCAAAATGTTCTCTGATGCCATTTGTAGCAATATCATATTTACGTCCGAATATTTGTAAGTCTTCTTTTCCGATACATTCAAACGCATGATAAAATTATACAACGAATCCCGATAATTATTTTTCAGCCATGTATTCTCCCAAACTCTCGTTTCTGCCGTATCTTTTATATATCGGTCAGAATAATACTCGTTGAAAGTAATCCGTTTCAAATCATCACCTTTCAAAGTGTCAGGATTGATGTTCAATTTTTCTACACAACGTCTCAACGATTGATATGTATAAACAAATCTGAAAATCGGTGCGTAAGGGTTTATTCCGCTGCGGTGCTCCAAAATAGATTTTACGGGAACGTCATAAACCGTTGTCGTGGGTATATCCCTTATCAAAACCGTATCTTTGCCGTTTACAACAGTATCCGCACTCAAATTCGACCAGTCAATCGGCGAATTGAAATACGTTCCGAGTTTAGCTTTAGGGTCAAGCAATTTTTTGCCCGTAAGATACATCGCCATTACAGTTGTTGCCGAAACTTTGGTCAGCGATGCCAAATCATAAAGATCCGTGGTGCTGACAGGTTTGGAATCAGAATCGTAAGTGTGATGTCCAAAACCTTGATTTATAACCACTTTACCGTCTATGCTCGCAAAAATCTGACAACCCGGAAAACATCTGTCCGCAATTGCTGTCCTTACTATCGAATCCAATGTGTCACGGTAATTGCTTTTGAAACCTGTTTCTTTCAAAAGACAATACTGTAAACGTATGGGATTTATCGTTGTGCAGGCATCTTTTTTAACACTCTGATAACCCTCCAAAGGAAATCTACCTTTTACTTTCAAACCTCCGAAAACCGCTTGTGAGGCAGCATCTCCGCTTTGAAAACCGTTTCCGAAAACCTGTAATGCCGATTTAGCTTGACAGAGTTCCAAATTTTCAGGATTATCAATATTAACAATGCATGAATGTTTTTCCCTCAAAATAGGCCTTATTAACGAGGCAAGCGAATCTTTCAGCATCGTATTAACAATGAAAATCACGTTTTTGCCTTTGGTGTTTTTTAAGGTTTGTTTTATTGCTGAGGTTTTGGGTGTGCAATAATAGTATTTGAAATCACCGTAACTGTAACTTCTTGAAATAAATCCTAATTGCTGAATACCGCCGATTTGGATTATCACGGTTTTGCTTAAATCCTTTAGCGGCAAGAATTTAGAATCGTTTTTAATGCAAGTTATGGATTTTGAGGCAACGGAAAATTCCAAATCTTCTTTGTTAAGACCCGAGCCCTCCCAAAAATTCTCATAAGTTTTTTCTTTGCAGCATTTTTCCCTTAAAATTCTTATGACCTTTTCGTCAATTTTGTCAGCTAAAATATGTTTTCTGTCTTTAGCTAACATTTTTTTGACTTCCGATAAAAATAAATCGGGGTTCAATTCGCTGAGAATCATGTCGTTGTCATCAGAGAGAATTGCGCCTTCTATTTCGTTTGCTTTTTGGATTTCGATAAATTTTTTACCTGAATCATAATCCAAATATTTGTTGATATTTCTTCCGTAAGTTCCTTTTACAAAGGATATTCCGATGCTTTTCAGGGTATCGGCGAGAGCGCGTGAAAAAATTTGTTTTAAAATAGAATCGCTGCCTGAGGCTTTTAATGCTAACGGATTCATGTAATTCGGTAAGTCATTCATCGGCGAGGTAATCTCGCAAATACTGATGAACGGTACACCGAGTTTTTTGTTGGTCTGAGCAATAACTTTTTTTAAATCCGAAAAATTTTCCGCATTGAAAAAAACTCCCGAAGGCGGATTTTTAAAAAAATCCGGTGCGCGTCTTCTTGCGTCAAAAACATATAGCTGCATGATTTTTTCTTCAAGGCTCATCGAATTGAAAATACTGTCGGCATATTCGTTTCCGCTTGGGCTTGGCACCGAAGCGGGCGACATCGCAGATGCCTTTCCGATAAAATACATGAACCCGCAAACTATTAAAGCGGCTGAAAAAACAGCCGCTAAAACAACTGTTTTAAATTTGAAAACATTTTTTCTTTTCATTTCATTTTTACGGTTGAAAGAAAGCAGCTATCCCCGTAGCTTAAAAATCTGAAACCGTTGTCGAGCGCATAGCGGTAAATATCTTTCCATCTCTCGCCCACGGCAGCGGCAACAAGCAGCAGCAGCGTACTTTCCGGTTGATGAAAATTAGTAATTATGTTATTAACAATTTTATATTCGTAGCCGGGGCAAATCATTATTGAGGTTGATGCTTTGAAGGTTTGCAAACCTTTTTTTTGTAAAAAAAACAAAACGGCATTTATAGCCTCTTGTGGAGTTGCTGAAGTTTTAGTCTCGTAACATTCCCACTGTGATATTTCTAAGCAATCCTCGCCTGAAAGAATTTTTACTCCGAACCAATATAATGACTCCAAAGTCCGTACCGAAGTAGTACCGACAGCGGTAATTTTTCCGATATTTTTTAATATTTTTTTTAGTGTTTCTTGGGTTACAGAAAAAAATTCTCTGTGCATGGAATGTTCGCCGATTGTTTCGGTTTTTACGGGCTTAAAAGTACCCGCTCCGACGTGCAAAGTAAGACCGGCAATATCGCATTTCAATTCTTTCATAAGGTTTTCCGTGAAATGCAAACCGGCGGTAGGAGCAGCCACAGAGCCTTTGAAATGAGAATAAACCGTCTGATAATCCACGCTGTCGGATTCTTCGGCTTTTCTGTTAAGATACGGCGGAATGGGAATAGAGCCGGCTAAATCTATGATGTCAGAAAATGTTAAACCTAAATTCCAAGAAAACTCGGCAATTATTTCCCCGCCCGAGACTTCTTTTTTTTCAGCCGTTAAAACAACGGTTTTGTCTTGATAAGGAAATTCACGTTTGAGGTTAAAATTTTTCCAGCGTTTGAGATTTCCTGCAAGGCATTTCCATTGACACGAGGTTTTTGACGAAAAATTGGTGTCATAATCGGCTGGAAAATGCGGTTCGAGGCAAAAAATTTCGATTCTTGCGCCGTTTTCCGTAAAAAATTCCAATCTTGCCGGAATTACTTTAGTATTGTTTACAATCATAAGCGAGTCCTCTGACAGTAGGTTTTTAACATCGGAGAAAACGCCTTCCGAGATTTTATTATCCTTGAAAATCAACAATTTGCATTTATCCCTTTCTTTAAGCGGGAACTTAGCGATTCTTTCTTCGGGCAGACTGTAAGTAAAGTCTGCAATCTTAATGTCTTTTTGCGTTATCATTCTTTATGAAAAAAAATTTTTAAAATTCAGCGCAAAATTACTAACTTTGACACACAATAAAAAACAATTAATGCCATGAATTTTAAAAAAGGTGATAAAGTAAAGTTTCTTAACGAAAATGATTACGGAACTGTAACGAGAGTTATGGAAAACGGTATCGTTATGGTACTCAATAGTGAAGATTTTGAAGTCCCGGTCAAGAATTCAGAATTGATTTTGGACCCTTCGGCAGTTAAACAGACGGAAAAAACCGAAGTTTCAGCAAAGGAAGTTTCATCTTTTGTTTCCAAAACTTCTTCTGTTGTTGAGGTTTCAAAACCCAGAGAGGCAGATAATTACGGAATATATTTGGGCTTTGTTCCCAAGGACGGAAACGGAAGTTTGCAATCGGATTTGGATTTATATCTTATTAACGACAGCGGTTTCAAGATTTTGTACAATTTGATGAGACCTTCATCCGGTAGTTTGTTTTCGGCGCAGAGCGGCATTTTGGAGCCTGACACGAAAGAATATATTCAGACTTTTGAGAGAGAAAATCTCAACACACTTTCAAGCGTTAAAATACAACTTTTGTATTCCATGGACACGCCTTTTTCGGTAAAACCGCCCGAGGAATATGATATTAAAATTTCGGCGCAAAAGTTTTTTGCTCTTAATTATTACAAAACCAATGACTTTTTTGACGAGAAAGCAGTAATTATAACCGTGAAAGAGTCATCGCTTATGAAAGAGGCTGTTGATAAATTAAAAGTTAATGATTTTCAGAATGTTGAGCCGAAAAAAGCGATTAATAAAAAGCCTCAAAAAACTTTAGAAAAAGAGGTTGTAGACCTTCATTTGACGGAACTTTTGGAGGACGACCGAGGCTTGTCACCAAAAGAAAAACTTGATTATCAGATGAAAGTTTTCAAGGAGAAACTTGAGGAATATATCAAGAATCCGCACGTTAAAAAAGTGATTTTCATTCACGGCAAAGGCAACGGAACGTTGAAAACCGAAATCAGAAGATGTTTGGAACTCAATTACAGGCGTTATCAATATCAAGATGCTTCGTTTGAAGAGTACGGCGGCGGGGCAACATTGGTTTACGTTAAATAAAAAGGCTGTAATTGTTAAATTTTAGTTGTTAATTTCCAATTTCAAAAAATTGGATTTAAATTTGCGGTAAATAATTTTTAGAATATTTAACGTGAAAAAAATGAAATCATTGATAAAAAAATATTGTTTTATGGCTGTTTCGGCATGTGTTTTTCTTGCCGGGTGCAGCGGCACTCAGTCTCAAAATACCGCAAACACGGGCAGTGATACTGTTAATAAAAAAGATGCTCCGTTACCGCTTGATCCTAATAGGGCAGCACTTGTAAAAATCAATAACAAACTATTCAACGTTCCCTCGCCTTTGCAGTTAGCGGGGCTTCTCAAAAAAATGAATCTTCCTTACAACAAGGAACTTTTGAATGATGTTAACAGCCGTTCCAATTATACTACGAGTTTTAAGCAGGCTCTTAATACGGGAATTTACGGTGCGGATTTAGGTTATATTAATATTTATGAACAATTGCCTGATGCGGCGGCGTATTTTGGAGCTATCAGACAATTAACCTTAGAACTTGGCATTTTGAATTCTTTCAGCGAGGAGACCATGAAGAGGATAGAGCGCAATGCAGCCGATAAAGATTCGCTTTTGCATATTGCATCTTTGATTTATAGGGAGTCTGATACTTACCTTATGAATTCGGAAAGAAACGAGACGGGAGCGTTGATAATTGCAGGCGGTTGGATTGAGGGACTTTACCTTATGACTCATGCTAAGGCCGGAAATTCGAGCGATGAACTCAAGGAATTGATTGGGCAGCAGAAACGTCCGCTCAACAATTTGATTGAGCTTTTGCGTCCTTATTACGGAAAGGTTAACGTTAATTATGATACGTTTTTGGAAAATCTTTCCGATATTGCAAACATATTTGACGAAATTAATATCAAATATACTTACAAATCTGCCAAAACGGACGAGGCAAACAAATTGACGGTTATTAACAGTGAATCAAAAGCTGTTTTGGACCAGTCGCATATCGGCGCGATTACAAAAAAGATAGAAAAATTGCGAAATGAAATTATTAAATAAAAATTTATAGTAGCATGAAAGCAATATTACCTTTAATCATAGTTTTGTTACAGTTTTTAGGTGCGAAAATCGCAAATGCTCAAGCCGACACTTTGATGAAATTTTGTGCAAAACACATTACTCAAGATTATATCAGTGACGGACAAGTTTACCAAACACCTATTTCAGCTAACGAGTCAGCGGAATTTGCGGTAACTTTTTATGGCGGAAGTACTTACCGTTTAGCGGCTTGTGCGGGTTTGGAAGACGGCAATTTGATTTTTACCGTTTATGACAACGACCGTAACGAACTTTTCAGCAACATAGACCATAACGATTCACCGTATTGGGATTTCAAATTTTCCTCAACGGTGGACTGCTATATTGAGGCTCGCCTTTCCGACAAATCGCCTTACGACAGCGGTTTTGCGATTTTGTTGATAGGTTTTAAGAACTAAACAAAGAAATTTTTTTTTCAAGAAACTATTTTCCGCCATGAGTGAGAACATTTTAAAGGCTCTGATGCGGCTGTTCGCCATCATCGCTGTTTCCAAAGAACAGGCGGAAAATTGTACTTTGTCCATTGTAGAGGGCTTTTTGCGGCACGAGGTCAGTGTTGAGCAAATAGCGCATTATATGGATTTTTATAATCGGAATTATAAAAGTCTGAAAGAAAAAGCAGCAGCAAAAACCGTTAGAAAATTTATAGCCTCGGCAAGTACCAAGATTTTGGTTATTTGCGAGGCTATCAACAAAGAACTTCTTCAACGTCAAAAAGTTCTGATTATCGTCAGGCTTTTGGAGTTTATCAAAGGCGACAAATCGCAAGGCATTTCAGCATGGGAGAAAGAGTGTGTTGAAACCGTTGCGCAAAAATTCAACATTCCCGAAAACGAATACAAAAATCTTACGGATTACGTTTTCATGGACAGCGATATTCCTTGTTGTGAGGATATTTTGGTGATTGACGGCAAATTAGACAACTCTTTCAAGCTTTGCAAACATATTTACAACGAAAATTTAAACGGAGAGATTATCGTTTTTTCGATAAAATCCGTCAGAACCTATCTTTTTGTTTTCAGGGGGGCGATGAGTTTGACTTTGAACGGTCAAATGCTTAATCCTGAGCGGGTTCATATTTTTTCGCCTGGGTCATCCATACGGGGCGGTAAAATCAATCCGGTTTATTATAGTGATGTTGTCAGCACTTTTAATTTCGATAAATCTAAAACCAGAATTTCTTTTGAGGCTGACAAAGTCGAATATATATTCAGCAACGGCACATACGGACTTCATCCGATGAGTTTTTTGGAAAAAAGCGGAAAACTTGTCGGCATTATGGGCGTTTCTGGCGCGGGCAAAACTACGCTTATGAACGTTTTGAACGGTAATCAAAAGCCTACAAGGGGTCATGTCCTAATTAACGGCATCGACCTTCATGATAACAACGGCGAATTGAACGGACTTATCGGCTATGTTTCGCAGGACGATTTGTTGATAGAGGAGCTGACCGTTTTTCAGAATTTGTATTACGCTGCAAAACTGTGTTTTTCAAATTATTCCAGATTCCGCCTTTACCGTACCGTGTTGAGATTGTTGAACAATTTAGGACTTTACGAGGTCAGACACATGGCGGTCGGCAGCCCTTTGAACAAACGTATTAGCGGCGGACAGCGCAAAAGGCTTAACATCGCTTTGGAATTGATACGCGAGCCTTCAGTGCTTTTTCTTGACGAGCCGACCTCTGGTTTGTCTTCGATGGATTCGCAAAACATAATGGACTTGTTGAAAGAACTTTCAATAAAGGGAAACCTTGTTTTTGTGGTTATTCATCAGCCTTCAAGCGATATTTTCAAGATGTTTGACAATTTGATTTTGCTTGATACAGGCGGTTATCTTATCTACAAAGGAGATCCCGTGGAGGCTGTAACTTATTTTAAATCATGTATTAAACAAGCCGACAGCACGGGAAGCGAATGTCCTACTTGCGGTAACGTAAATTCCGAACAGATTTTCAATATTATCGAAAGCAAAATTATTGACGATTCGGGTTGCCTTACCCAAACCAGAAAAATTTCCCCAAAACAATGGAATGAAATGTATATCGAGTCCGAAAAAAAGAAAAAAAGACATTCCGTTTTGGTGAAACATTTGCCTAAAGTAAAGTTTAAGATACCTAATATTTTTAGTCAGTTTTTGATTTTTGTTAAAAGGGATGTTCTTGCTAAACTCACTAATAAACAGTATGTTTGTGTTAATTTGTTGGAATCGCCGTTGATAGCTGTTATTTTGAGTTTTATTATAAAATATTACAATTTGTCGGACCCTAACGGTTACACTTTGTCAGGAAACGGCAATCTTCCCGTTTATCTTTTTATTGCAACAATAGTTGCCGTTTTTGTGGGGCTGACAGTCAGCGCACAAGAAATTATAAAGGACAGAACGATTAGAAAGCGGGAGGCATTTTTAAATCTTAGCAAGGGGGCGTATTTGTCTTCAAAAGTGGCTGTTTTGTTTTTTATTTCGGCATATCAGTCCTTTATGTTTGTTTTGATCGGTAACGGCATTTTGGAAATCCATGACATGAATTTAAAGTATTTTTTGATGCTTTTTGCTGTCTGGCTAAACGCCAATCTTATAGGTCTTAACATTTCGGACGCTTTCAAAACTACCGTAACTATTTATATTTTAATACCATTTTTGATAATTCCTCAAATTGCGCTTTCGGGTGTTTTGATAAGTTTTGACAAGTTGAATCCTGCGATTTCCACTCCGGGCAGAGTGCCTTGGTACGGTGATTTGATGGTTTCGCGTTGGGCTTTTGAGGGTTTGGCTGTTGAGCAGTTCAAAAGCAACGTTTACGAGGCACCTCTTTACGCATACGAAAAAAAAATGCAGTATTCTTTGATTAAAAAAGATTTTTGGCTGACCGTTTTGGAAAACAAAGTGGCGTATTATGAAAGAAATTTTAGGGATATTTACAAAAAATCAATTATTGATGAAAATTTGAAAACCTTGCGTAATGAAATTGCTTCGGAAAGTTCTGTTAATCAAAATGTTAAAGCGGATTTTGATATTGAAAATCTTTGTTTTGAAAAAATCGACACAGAATTGTTGCAAAAGGTAAAAACATATTTTAAAAATTTGCGTTCTTATTATACCATGTCCTACAAAGAGGCTTCAAGTGCAAAAGACACTTATGTTACGGGCAAACAGGCAACGGAAAACTCCAAAGAGGCATATCTTAAATTGAAACGCAGATATTATAACGAGGCGTTAGTGGAATTTGTAACCTCGTCCAAGGAGACGGACAGAATCGTTGAATACGAAAACAGAATTTATCAAAAGACGAATCCCGTTTATTTGGACCCTCACGGCGGATTTTTTAAATCGCATTTTTATTCGCCGGTAAAGAATTTTTTAGGTTACCGCATCGAAACTTTTTGGGCAAATCTTTGTGTGATTTGGATTATAACGGTGTTTTTGTACATAACGTTGTATTTGGGAGTTTTGCGTAATATTTTGTCCCGTCTTGGCGAAGTTGCACACGATTACGCCGACAAACGTGAAGAAAAAATGATACTTCAAGGGCAGGCAACTGCTAAAAATAGGCGCAAAAAAATTTCTGATTTAAAAATTTTCAGATAGATGAAAACGGTATTTTCTTTTACGGTTTTGATGTTAATTTTTTTTAGGCTCGGGGCACAAACACTTGAAATTCCGCATATTGTCTCCGTCAGTGTTGATACTATAACGGGTTATCCGATAGTTAATTGGACTATGGACGAGCCTTTGGAGGTTGATGGTTTTATTGTGAAAAAATTAATCGTCGGTGGGCAGGGCGTAATTTCGGGGACTTTCAACAATATTGCTGTTGTTTCCAATAATTCGACTTTTTCGTATCTTGATGACAAGGAGTCTTTCGGCACAAAAGCCGAGCCTCAAAAAAGGAAAGAATTTTATAGTATTTCTTCTTATAAAAATGACGAAAACGGCCAGCAAAAGCTCAGTTTGATGTCAGAGGCTGTTTCTACTCAAACTCTTAGCGGGGATTTTGATTATTGTACGAATACTTTCAATTTTCAGTTTTCTAAAAATCAGGAATTTGGTGCAAAAATCATGCATTATTGCCTTAGGACGGGTTTTCCTTTTTCTAAACGGCTTTTAATAACGAAAGATACTGTTTGTAGTTTTCAATTCACTGATTATCAAGAAATAAGAAATTTTGCAATAGAAACCGTTTATAGTGATAATTCTTCAAGTTTTTCTCCTATTATAACAGTAAAATCTCAAGAAACCAAAATTCCTCAGACCTTGGAGATTTCATCGGTTTCGGTTAATGATGACGAAAAATTGGAAATTAAATATTCAATTTCTGAGGCTTCCTCCACAGAAAAACTTCTTTTGCACCGCAGTTGCAAACAAGCGGGGGAGGAGGTTACTTTTGAAATTTCCCCGAAAAGCGGCGTTGTTGTTGATACAAATGCCGTTGTGTCAGAGATTTATGATTATTCTTTGACGGCTTTGAATAGTTGTGATGTCCCGATAAAAGTATCAGAGGTACTTAGCAATGTGGTTTTGAATGTTGAACAATCTCCGCAAGGAAATTCTAATGTTTTGACATGGAATTCTCCTAATTATTTCCAACCTTTGGAAATCGAAAAAACAGAAATTTATCGCTCGCAAGACGGCGGTGATTTGCAATATGCCGATTATGTAACTTCTTATTACACAGAGTACAATGAATCTTTGTCAAATATAATTGCCAATAGTGATTTGCACAAAGGAAATTTTTGTTATAAGATAAAAATTTTGAAAAAAAATCAAGATGATTTTGTTTTTTCAAACCTTGCTTGTATAGATTTGGAAACCGTTATTTATATTCCTAACGCACTGAATCCCAAATCGTTGAATTATGATAACAGAGAGTTTAAGCCGAAAGCCGATTTTATTGATGATTATAAATTGGTGGTTTATGACAAGAAAGGGGCGGTAGTTTTTTTCTCTGATGAAATTTCAACAGGTTGGGACGGTTATAACCGGCAAGGCAAACTTTGCGTGCCGGATACGTACATTTATCAAATCAGTTTTAAAAATTCTTCCGGCAAAATTATTCATAAAAACGGAGTTGTAAATTTGGTTTATTAATTCGCTTATGAATTAAAATTTTTTATTACTTTTGCGCAGTAATAATTAAAAAACCGTAGTAATATGAGAGATTTTTTTAAGACTGTAGGTGCCGTTTTGACGGGTTTGTTCCTCTGGGGTGTTATAACAAGTGTGTTATCACTCATTGTTTTTATGGGTTTTATTTCTGCTTTTAGCAGCGGCTCGTCAAAAAAAACAGAAACGGAAATTGAGAAAAATTCTATATTGAAATTGGATTTGTCCCAAGCTATTTCGGAGCGTTCAACAATTGATTATTCATCGTTTTACAATTCGTTTTCGTTTGAGAATATAGAAACTTTGGGACTTGATGATATTGCAAAAGCCCTTAATAATGCCGCTGAGGATGATAATATTTCGGCTCTTTATGTTAATCTTTCACAAATGGGTGTTCCGGATATTGCCTCGGCGGAATCTATCAGAAAAATGATTGTAAAGTTTCGTGAAAATTCAGGTAAACCTACTTTTGCTTTTGCTGATTCTTACGATAATATTTCTTATTTTGTTGCCACGGGTTGCGACAAAATTTATATGAGAACTCTTGGTGATTTTGTTTTCAACGGACTTTGTTCGCAAAGTATTTATTATAAAAATGCTCTTGATAAATTTGGTGTTGAGGCTCAAATTATAAGACACGGAAAATTTAAAGCCGCTGTCGAACCTTATATGCAAGATAAAATGTCAGATGCAAATAGACTTCAAATTCAGACTTATCTTTCTGATATTTGGAAGGTTATGGTTGATAATATAGCCTCTTCGCGCGGAATCTCTTCTGAACAAATTAATAAATATGCTGACGATTTGTCGTTGTATTCAAACGACGAACTTTGCGTTTCTTCCGGTTTGATTGACGGCGTAATTTTTGAAAACGATTTCGAGGAAATCGTTCAAGAGGCTGCAAATCAAGATGTTAAAAATGATATAAAAGTTGTTTCGGTTTCAGAATATTGCAACTCTTTGACCGAAGGGTTCAATACGAAAAATATTGCCGTTATTTATGCTGTCGGTGAGATTAATTCTGAGGAATCTTCTTCTGAGGAGGTTATCACAAGCAGTACAACCGTTGCGGCGATTGACGAGGCTATGAACGATGATGATATTAAAGCTGTAGTCTTGAGGGTAAATTCTCCGGGCGGCTCGGCTACTGAGGCTGAAATTATTTACAACGAACTCAAAAAATTGAAAGAGAAAAAGCCGCTTGTTGTTTCAATGGGTGGTTATGCTGCCTCAGGTGGTTATTATATTTCTGCACCGGCTGATTATATTTTTGCCGAGCCTACTACGATAACGGGTTCTATCGGTGTTTTCGGTTTGTTGTTGAATCCCGAAAAAATTATGAAAAACACTTTAGGACTTAATATCGAAACCGTTTCAACGAACAAACATTCAGATTTTATCTCAGGCTTGACATCAAAAGACAGCTACGAATTGGCAGTGATGCAAAACTCGGTTGAAAAAGTTTATTCTATTTTCCTTCAGCACGTTGCTCAGGGCAGAAATATGAGTCCCGCTGACGTTGATTCTTTTGGTCAGGGACGTGTTTGGACGGGAATTTCGGCTCAGAAAATCGGTCTTGTGGATTCTCTCGGCTCTCTTGAGGATGCTATTATTAAGGCGGCAGAATTAGCGGATTTGAAATATTACGATTTCAAATCGTTACCGAAACAAGAAGATGATTTTTCAAAGATTTTTTCGGGTTTGATGGAAATTTCTGAGAAAAAAATTTACGGCGAAGAAGTTTATCTTCAGAAAAAAACTCTTGAAAAAATTTCAAGGTTAAAAGGCGTTCAGGCATATCAGCCGAAAACGAAAATTTATTAACAAAGAAAATGGAAAAATTTTACGAACTAATTGACGTTGAACCTTTTTCTTACGGAATAGATTTCAAAAATAAAATATCTTTTTCCGTAGAAAAAGGCGAAAATCCTACTATTATAGGCTCTAACGGTGCAGGAAAAACCAAACTCGGCGAACTTTTGTGTGGAAAAATTGTTGTCAGAGGCGGCAAAATGCGTTTTTCCTTTTTGCCGGAAGGCGTGAATTATGTTAAAGGAAAGGTTGTAAAGATAAGTTTTGAATCCGCTTACACGATGGCTGATTATTCAAATATGTATTATCAGCAGCGTTTTTCTGCTACGGAAAACGAATGGAACGCCCTTGAAAACAAAAAAATTCCGACTGTAAAAGACCTTTTGGACTCCCTTGAGGGTCAGGACAAGGAGTATTGGATTAACAAATTAAGGCTTTATGATTTGTTTTATAAGACCTTGATAATGTTGTCTTCGGGAGAGTTAAGGCGTTTTTTAATTGCTAACATTTTGATAAAAAAGCCCGAAATTATAATTTTTGACAATCCTTTTATCGGTCTTGACAAAAAAACTCGTGAGGATTTGAATGCGCTTTTTCAAGAAATTGCGCCGAATCAGCAAATGGTTTTTATCGTGCCGGATATTAAAGAAATTCCGAAAATTTCAAAATCGGTTATCGCCTGCAAAAATCTTGAATATTTCCCAAAAATCTCGAAAGAGGCATTTTTAGCGGATCAAAAATTTCAGGATTTTATTTTTGAGGATAATTACGATGGCGATATGAAACTTCCTGAGCCGTATCACAAAGAAGATAGAAATTTTAAATACGCTGCGGTTTTAAATAAAGTCAGCATCAAATATCCTAAACGTACACTTTTTGAAAATCTTGAATGGAAAATTCAAAAAGGTGAAAAATGGTCGTTGTCAGGTGCAAACGGCAGCGGAAAATCAACGTTACTGAGTCTTATAACTGCCGATAATCCAAGAAGTTATAATATGGACATAACGCTTTTTGATTTTAAACGCGGTTCGGGCGAAAGTATTTGGGACATAAAAAAACGCATCGGATATATTTCTTCTGAAATGCACCTTTATTTCCGTGAAAATCAACCTTGCAAAAAAGTTGTGGCTTCAGGATTGTTTGATACTCAGGGACTTTTCCGTCAATGTACGGAAGAGCAATTTGAAAAAGCGGTTCAGCTGATGAAAACTTTCGGAATCGGACATTTGGCAGAAAAACCGTTTTTAAAGACTTCCGACGGCGAGCAAAGACTCGTTTTGTTGGCAAGGACAATGATTAAAAATCCTGATTTGCTGATACTTGACGAACCTCTTCATGGTTTGGATAATGTTAATAAAACACGAGCAAAGGAGTTGATAAACCAATATGCCGCTCAAGAGGATAGGACATTGATTTTGGTAACGCACAATCAGGATAATATTCCGAGTTGTATTACTAAACATTTTTTTATGGAAACATTTAGCGCAAACGATTGAATTATAAAAAAAATTTATAAATTTGCGCACAAGAAAAATGAAAATAAAAAATATTAAAAAACTATGAATACATTCGGTAACATTTTTAAAGTCAGCATATTCGGAGAATCCCACGGTCAAGGTTTGGGAGTTGTGGTAGATAATTGCCCTTCGGGCATAGACCTTTGTGAGGAGGATTTTCTTGAGGATCTTCAGCGCAGAAAATCAGGTGCTAAAGGCACTACGCCAAGGCAAGAAGATGATTTGCCGGAAATACTTTCAGGAGTTTTTTGCGGCAAGACGACGGGCGCACCGATTGCGATACTTTTTAGAAACAACAACACTAAGAGTAAAGATTATTCGCAACTTTTTGATCATCCGAGACCGGGACACGCAGATTTTGTTGCGCGTGTGAAATACGGTGGTTTCAACGATTATACCGGAGGTGGACATTTTTCAGGGAGATTGACTTTAGGACTTGTAGCAGCCGGTGTTATTGCAAAAAAAATTCTTAATCCTGTAAAAATCGAAGCCAAAATTCTTGAAATCGGCGGTACAACGGATTTAAACAAAGCCATAGAATTAGCGCAGCAAACCAAAGATTCAATCGGAGGAATTTTGGAATGTAAGGCAAGCGGATTGCCTGTCGGTTTGGGCGAACCGTTTTTCTTGAGTGTTGAGTCGGCAATCAGTTCAATAGTTTTTTCGATTCCGGCGGTAAAAGGAATTGAGTTCGGAGCTGGTTTCAATGTTGCGAAAATGACCGGAAGTTTCAATAATGACTGCATTATTGATAGCAAAGGCACGACCGAAACAAATAACGCAGGCGGTATTAACGGTGGTATTTCAAATGGAAATGATATAGTTTTTAAGATAGCCGTAAAACCGACGCCCTCAGTATCGTTGCCGCAAGAGACTTACAATATCAAGGATAAGAGGGTTGAAGAATTGATTATAACCGGACGACATGATTTGTGTATTGCGCTTAGAGTTCCGCCCGTTTTGGAGGCTGCCACGGCTATTGCGTTAGCGGATTTAAGTCTTATTGCACAATCTGTAAAAAGAGTTTTTTAATTCATAATCGAATGGGACAAAAATATTTTTTCGTATCTGATTTTCATTTAGGCGCACCAAACAGAGAGATTTCGCTTGAAAGGGAAAAACGTATAATTCGTTGGTTGGATTTCATAAAAGATGATGCCAAAGCGATTTTTCTTTTGGGTGATATTTTTGATTATTGGTACGAATGGAAGCATGTTATTCCGAAATATTTTTACCGTTTTTTTACGAAGATAGCTCAACTTAGGGAGCAGGGTATTGAAATTTATTATTTTACCGGCAATCATGATGTTTGGCAATATCATTATTTATCGGACGAATTTGGTATAAAAGTTTATTCTGAGCCGCATTTATTTGACCTTGACGGCAAAAAGATTTTTTGTGGACACGGAGACGGTTTAGGCAGTAATAGTTTTGGTTATGCTTTAATAAAATGGATTTTTACGAATAGGTTTTTACAGTTTTTGTTTACGAATTTTTTTCATCCGAATATTGCAATGCAAATTGGCTATTCGTGGAGTAAACGACGTCATCAGTACGAGCGTAAGACGTTTCCGTTTCAAGGCGAGAACGAGCATATTATAAAATATATACGTTCGATAATGGCGCAAACGAAAGCGGATTGTTATGTTTTCGGGCATCGACATATTGAAACGGATATGTTTTTGGAAGATAACGTAAAATACATTAACACAGGTGTTTGGTTTCGTCAATCTCCTTATGCGGAATTGTCAGATGGCGAAATCAAATTGAAATATTTTCAAGGCTGAAAATATTTTTTATAATATTTCCATCTTGAAACCTTTTTCCCTTTCCGCAAATCTTTTGGTCTCGATGATACACTCTATCGAATCGGTTTGAGGGTTTTTCAATTTATAGACTCGGTCTATGGTGTCCTTGCCATACCATTGGTCATAATCTTTGATGTCTAAAAATTTTTGTGCATATTCACGAATATTATTAATACACATATTGCCACAAACGATAGAAATACCGTCTGGCAACCCCATAGCCATGGGGAACGCTGTTTGAGTGGGGGGCGTTTTGGGTTAGTAGTCATAGTTGTGCGATGTTTATGATGTCGGAATGTAGGTAAAAAACACTCTGCTTGAAAGAGAATTTCAACCGGAGTGTTTTTTATTTAGCTTTTAGTTTTTTTATTTCCTTGTCGAAGTCCGAAAAAATTGGTTGTGTCTTGTTGAATATGTTGTACTCACTTTCTGCTTTGGCATCAGCCTCGGCTTTTGATATTTTGCCTTTGCCTTCCAAAATTTTGTAATTACGGAAGTTAAGAAAGGCGTTGACGCTATCTGAAAACTGCGACATACTGAAACTATGTTCATCTTCAATCAAATCTTCGATATAATCAAAGAATCCCGTAACAGCACGTTCCAATTTGCGAATCTCTTGTTCAGACAGGTAATTTTTGGCAACGGTAACATCAGATTTCAGAATTCTGCCCTCGGGTGCGTTCTTCCATGTAGTTAGTCCCATGTGTTCTTTAGTGTGGTGGCTTTGGTATAGATGATTTCTGCCGCAGTCTGTCCTGTGATGGCATAGTGAAAGCGGTTTTGAATCATCGCATAGAAATCGTGTGTAGTTGGAGAATTTTTGTCGTAGTCAATGCTACATTCAGCATAGATGTCTGTGATTTGTTGCCAGATACGCCGCTCGCTTGTACGAATCGAGCGCACACGTTCCAACAATTCGCGGAAGTAATCCTTGCCGAACACTTGTTCTCCACGTTTCAATCGTTCATCATCAAGAACAAACCCTTTTCTTATAAACTCGTTGAGAATTTTGGTTGCCCAAATACGGAACTTGGTTGCTCGTGCTGACGACACACGGTAGCCAACGGCAATAATTGCATCGAGGGAATAAAAAGAAGTTTCCACGTGTTGCTGCTTACCCTCAATAGCACCATGCTGAGTGGTTATTTCCATTTTGGAAACAACCACTTCTACGTCAAGTTCCTTCTCATTAAAGATGTTTTTCAAGTGCTTGTTGATGGCTGGCACGCCGACACCAAACAATTGAGACATTGCCTTTTGCGTTGCCCAAATCGTTTCGTCTTTGATGACTACCTGTACTTTGCCGTCTTCCTCTGGCAGGTTGTATAGTATAAATTGAATTTCGTTCATTGTTTCTTACATATTCGTTGATAAAAATTAGATGTCGCAAAGTTAACATTTTGGGCAAACATTACAATATTTCCATCTTGAATCCAATTCCCTCTGGAAATCTTTTGGTCTTGATGATGCACTCTATCGAATCGGTTTGAGGGTTTTTGAGTTTGTAAACACGGTCGGGAGTTTTTAGGGTGCTTTCACGGTCAACGATGTCGATGAATTTCTGCCATGTGTACACGTCAAACTTAGTGTATTGGAATGATATTGTCATCAACGTGTCGTCTAAGTGCTTGGTGTATTTTGGAATGGGAGCATTAAAATTGTGTACCCATGTTCGAAAACAACCAAAGTACTTCGGGTCGGTTTTTATATACCATACCCGATAACATTCAAAATCATCAAAGTACAATTGTCCACCATCCGAATGAAAATCCATCTTGTGCTTATGTAGATCTATACGATTGTCAAGTTTATACTTCAATGTGCTTGTATCCTGAAAAAAAGCCAATATTTTTTTCAGATTGTGTTTTTCGGTGTCAATTGCTTCACGATAGCAACGTGCGTAACAATACCCGCCGTAAACCTCGCCATTGGATCTCGAATATGGCTCAATCTCTATCTCTCCATGATAAATTCTGAAACCATCAAACTTCTTGGACAGGATATTTATGATAATAATTAATACACATAGTGCCACAAACGCTAAAAATACCGTTTGGCAGCCCCAAAGCCATGGGGAACGCTGTTTGAGTGGGGGACGTGATGTCTGTGTTGTCATATTTTTGCAATGTTTATGATGTCTGAATGTTTGTAGATAATCTCTGTCTCGAATGGATGATTCTTATTCATGATGTCTTTGATGTCATATTTGTCAGTACTGGTGCAATATATGTTGTTCTGAATGCAATCCGTATAAAAATTTATGTAACGTTCGTATAGTCCTTCTGTTGGCATAATTGTATGATTTTATGTTGAAAATTTATAATTAAGTTGAATTTAAGGCTTTTGTTCTGATTCCGTGTTTTGGTGTTTCCTGAAATTTTCAGCCTGCTCAAAAATCGCTTGGAATACGTCGTCGCGAGTGGCGGGCGGGTATTTGTGTTTGGCGAGAGTGAGGATTATCTGCACTTTAAGTTGTGCTTTGATGTCGGCTTTCTTGTCCCAATCGATGTATTGTGTCTTGTCGTCCACCACCTCTTTTACGTCTTTGGCAAGGGCAATGTATTGTTCCTCAGTATATTCGTGCAAGAATCCGTAGCGCTCGGCAACAGATTTCAAGATGTCGTAAAATGCCTTGACTTCGATATTGGGGATGCCGTCGGGCAATACGCTGTCTTTCTTGATTTCCTCAAAGAGGTCGGCAAGTTGTTTGGCTACTTCGGTTACAATTTCGTCGGCCAAGACAATGTCGTCGGAACGGTCGTTGTACTTGTCGATGATGGCGTTGAGACGGTCGGTAAAATTGACAGACTTTACTTTGTTGACTTTCTTTACGCTGTCGATTACTCTTTTGAGCAACCGCTCCATCAACTTGACTTTTGTGTTATGGTAGGGAAGGCGTTTCAGTTTTTCCATATACTGCGACGCCAACATATCAATCTGTTCGGTGTTGTCGAGCCGCATACTGTTGATGGCAACCACTTCTTCCGAAATCAAAGCCTCGTTGACCAAATTGAGCACGTGGCGGTTCATTTGCGTGGCATCGGGAGATTCGCCCGTGGTGGTTTTGTAAATGATGGAACGGACGCCCGTGAAAAAATGCACATCGTTGACTTCCTCTTTCGTTATGCGCTCGTCGTTATTGCACATATTGTAGGCGGACTTCATTATGGTGGTGTGCTTCATAAAGCGTTTTTCGGTCTCGTCGGTCTGCTGCATACGCTCGGCGGCTTGTTGTAATGTGTCCAATTGTTCAAGCGGCTTGCCTGTAAAAAACATTGAGTAATCGAACCCGTGAAACATCCGCCGCAACAAATCTAACTCGTCTTTAAACAAGTTGACAGCGGCGTCGATGGTCTCAACAGGAGTTTCGTTCTGACCTCCGTTGGCGTATTTTTTCATCGCCTGATTGAATTTCTTCTTGATTCCAAGATAATCAACTATCAATCCCTTGTCCTTGCCCGGATAATTGCGGTTGACACGGCTAACTGTCTGAATCAATGTATGCATCTGCAACGGCTTGTAGCAATACATAGTGTCGAGACACGGCACGTCGAAGCCCGTAATCCACATATCTACAACAATGGCTATCTTGAAGTTAGACTTTTCTTCCTTGAACTGCAAGTCGAGTTTTTTGCGTTCCTCGTCGGTGCCTAAGAGGTCGTATAGCGCGGGGTCGTCGTCTTTTTGACGGATGAAGACCATCTTGATCTTTTCGATGGGTTTGATTTTTTCGGCTTCTTCCTTGGTGAGATCTTCGCCGTCGCTGCAAATTTTCACCTCTGCCCATTCGGGACGCATTGCTATTATTTCTTTGTAAATAGCATAGCCGATTTCGCGTGTGGCGCATACTATCATAGTCTTGCCCTTGACGGTGCTGCCTTCTTCTACGCGGCGTTCGTAATGCTGCAAGAAATCGACTGCAAGGCGGTGAATCAGGTCGGGACTGCTGAGAAGTATGTTCATCTGTGTCATCGCCTTTTTGCTTTCCACTATCTGGTATTCCGACGAGCCTTCTTGGGCGCATTGGTCGTAATATGCCTCTATCTGCCTGAGAAGTTCGCTGTCGGCAAATACGTGCGAGGCGCGTCCCTCGTACATAATGGTCTTGGTGATGCCGTCTTCCACAGCCTCAATCATAGAGTATTCGTCAACCACGGCACCAAAAACGTCAAGCGTGGAATCGATGGGCGTGCCTGTAAAACCGACGTATGTGGCATTGGGCAGCGAATCGCGGAGATATTTTGCAAAACCGTATGTTCGTTTTACGCCCTTGTCGGTTATCTCAACCTTCTCTTCCAAATTGGTCTGCGAGCGGTGGGCTTCGTCGCTGATGCAGATGATGTTGGCGCGGTTGGAAAGAAGTTTGATGTCTTTTGAGAATTTTTGTATGGTGGTGAGGAACACGCCTCCGCTTGTGCGGCTTTGGAGTTTGGCGCGCAAGTCGTCGCGGCTTTCCACTTGTTCTATCACGCTGTCGCCCACAAACTTTTTTGCATTGAGCAATAGGCGCGAAAGTTGGTCGTCGAGGTCGGTGCGGTCGGTAATCAAGATGATGGTGGGGCTGCACAGCGCCTTGCTTTTCATCAACAGGCGCGAGAGGAAAAGCATTGTGAGCGACTTGCCGCATCCCGTTGCGCCAAAATATGTGCCGCCCTTGCCGTCGCCCTTTGCATTGAGACGGCTGTGGTTGAGGATGTTTTGATATAGCGAACGCGCCGCAAAATACTGAGGATAGCGGCAGATGAATTTCTTTTCGTCTTTTGAGGTGTCGGGGAAATAGACAAAATGGTGAATGACATCAATAAGCCTATCTTTGCGGAAAAGTCCTGCAATCATTGTTTTGAGCGAATTGATGCCGTCGCAGCCTTTGTCTTTGGCGTTGACCTTGCGCCAAGCGTAAAAAAATTCGTATGGAGTGTATATAGTGCCAAACTTGTTGTTGACTCCGTCGGAGATGACAATGAAGGCGGTGTATTTGAACAGCGCGGGTATGTCGCGGCGGTAGCGGATTGTGAGTTGCTTGTAGGCGTCTTCGATGGTGGTGTTTTGTTTGAGTGCGTTTTTAAACTCGAACACAACCACGGGCAGCCCGTTGAGAAATATGATGGCGTCGGGTATGCGGTGCTGATTGCCCACGATGTCGAACTGGTTGACTACCTTGAAGATATTGTGTTTTTGATTGGCTTCGTCGAAGGCAATGGGATAGATATAGAGGTTTTGCTTGGTGGGGTCTTCGCGTTTCAACGAAAAGCCGTCCATCAGGAGGTTGATAGTGTGCTTGTTTTCCTGATAGAGCGGAAGACCTTGTTTTTGAGTGATGATGCGGATGGCGTTGTCCACTTCCTGTTCGGTGATTTGGTCGTTGTGGTATCGTTTGCGCAGATACTCCGCCAAGTCGTCGCATAGCACCACCTCGTCAAGGTCGCGGACAATGGTGTCGCCCTTGATGTGGTCGTAGCCTTGCTCGTGCAGCAAGGTGATTATCGACTGTTCTAACTGGCTTTCGTTGAAGTATGGCATAATAGTTAATCCTTTACTTTGTAAGTTCGTTATATAAAGCCAACCCTTTGGCAGTAAGCAAGTATTTTTGCCGTGGATGCCGTGGCGAGTCGGGATATAGTAAGCGTACATATCCTTCGTTGACAGACGGCGTTAAATAGAGGTTCAAGAAGTTATCACGTCCTTTAAGTTTCGCGCCTTCCATCATTGATTTTACCGACATTTCTTGAATTCCGATTATTTTTACCAATTTTATTATATTCGGATTATCTGTATTGAACTTGTCCTGAACTTGTCCTGAACTTGTCCCGTGCTTATCCTGTACTTGTCCTGTACTTGTGGGCATTTTCCATTCGTCGGGTGGATTGATAATCATATACCTGTTTTTCAACAAGTTGTTGTCGCCAAGAAGGAGGTTGCGAAAAAAACGCACCAAAAATATTGGCTCGTATTCTATGCCTTTTGCAACATTGCGGTAGTTGGCGCGGACAAGCGCATTGCGAAAATACCACGAATTGTTTGCAAAAAGGTCGTTGTTGACACTGAAACCCAACATCCGCAGATATTTGATGGTAAAAATAGCGGTGGCTCTTGTGTTGCCTTCCTCAAAAGGATGAATCTGCCATATCCCCGACACAAAACGCGCTATATGCTCCACCATTCGGTCTTTGTCCAAGCCTGTATAAGAGAATTGGTGCTCTTGCTCCAAATCGTACTCAATGGTGCTACGCAGGTCTTGCCAAGGGCCATACATTACAGATTCGCCTCTCAAAACCCATTCTTTTTTAGAGATGTCAAATTCGCGGAATTTGCCTGCGTGCTTGAAAACGCCCTCAAATATAGCCCTGTGGATGGCTGCAAGGCCTGCCACGCTATATGTGAACGAATTGGTTTGGAGGAGTTTGGTGATGTTGCTTGATACTTTGTCGGCTTCCTCCTTGTTGTCGTCGTCATCGTTGCGGGTAGTTTTTTTGATATAATATTGCTTGACAAGTTCGCGTGCTTCGTCTATTGTAATGTCGCCCTCGATGTTTCTTGACGCTGTTTGGCGGAGATAGTCAGAAACAGTAAGTCCATCCACAGCCTGCAATCCGATGGCAACCCGCCAAGCCTCGGCTTTTTCCCGCTGTGCAGGCTCTCCGTGTCGAATATACTCGTCGAAATCTGGATACTGGTCTTTCATAACTATCTTTTTTATCGCCCCATCTTCGCCAA
>JAFPYR010000128.1 GCA_017412115.1 Bacteroidales bacterium
CTCTGATATTTCAGAAGAGTTATTGGAAAATGCAGACACCAAAGAAGCCCTTGAAATTTGTACTAAATTGACAGAGGAGGAGCAGCGTGAGTACGATAGTTTTTGGGATTTGGAATCGCTTAATCTTGACCGGGAAGAAACTGTCAAGGAAATTGCGAGGACAGAGGCTCGTGCCGAAGGCCTTGCAAAAGGACGTGCTGAAGGTCTTGTAAAAGGACGTGCTGAAGGTCTTGTAAAAGGACGTGCTGAAGGACGTGCTGAAGGTCTTGCCGAAGGCGCAAAACAAAAATCCGTTGATATGGCTCGTATGATGAAAGCCGGCAACGAACCTCTTGAAAAAATAATAAGGTACATAGGCTTAACCTCAGAAGAAATTTCAAACCTTTAATAATATGAAAAAAACATTTTTCTATTTAGCATTTGCCGCTTTGACGGGTTGTACAAACGTTCAGGAGAGCGGTAATAGTTTCAAATCCACCGTCATAAACGAAGACGGTTCAGTAACGTTTTTTTATAAAAACGACAACGCAAAAGAGGTTTTTGCCGACATTCAGTTTGCGGGCAGAAATCTGATGGTAAAAGATTCTGTTTCAGGACTTTGGACGGTAACGTTAGGACCTGCTGTGCCTGATATGTATCCGTATTGTTTTATCGTTGATGGCGTTAGCATTATGAATCCTGATTGCGACGGATATTTTCCGAACGAAGGTTTTAAAAACAGCCTTTTGGAAATTCCCGCAAAAAATGCCTCTTTACCGCATGACATTAAAAACGTCCCTCACGGCAAAATCGTTTACGTAAGTTATTTTTCCAAGACGTTAAACGCTATAAACCACGCAGTTGTTTATTTACCGCCGAGTTATAATGAAAATTCTGACAAAAAGTATCCTGTTTTTTACCTTATCAGCGGCACAACCGACACCGAAGAAGTATATTATAAGGTGGGACGTGCAAATTATATCGCCGACAATATGATTGCCGACAAAAAAGCGGAAGAGATGATTATTGTAATGCCTTACGGAAATCCCTACAAATTGTTGCCGGAAGTGCCAGAAGTTGCGGGTATTCCGCAGACAAATTTCGGAAAAGACCTTTTCAGTCTTGACCTTATTAACGATTTAATGCCTTATATTGAAACAAATTTTCAAACGATTAACGACAGCGGACACCGCGCAATCGGCGGTTTTTCTCGGGGAGGCAATCAAGGTCTTTCCAACGGTTTAAGAAATCTTGACAAATTCTCTTATCTTTGTAGTTATAGTTCGTTTACCTCTACTGACATTCCTGAGGTTTATGACAAGGCTGAGGAAACTAACAAAAAGATTAATCTTTTTTGGCTTGGTGTTGGCACAGACGATTTTCTTTACGGCAATGCCTGCGATTATATGGAATTTCTTGATAATAAGGGTATTCGCTCTGTCAAAGAATATACTTCTGATAAATACGGTCATACGTGGATGAACGCAAAATTTTTCTTGGCGCACACTATGGAATTGCTTTTCAGACCCGAAAAATCTGCTGAGGCAATGCAAAATGCTAAACCCGCAATGCCTGCAACGGGTAACGAGCCGCAGTTTACGCCGGGTGTTATGGCAAGACTTTTTCCGAAGCCGATAATTTCTCCTGAATATTTTGACGACGGAATTGTTTTCAGATTCAAGGCCGAAAAAGCGCAAAAAGTTTTTCTTGTAACCGAAACCTCAAAAATTCCGATGCAAGAAGATACTGCCGGGGTTTGGAGCGTGAAACTTTCGGAAAATTTTTCTAAACCGTTTACATACTATTTTGAATTTGATTCCACGCCCGTTGCCGATGCGCAAAATATGTATCTTGCGCCTGAGAAGGGTTTTAAACCGAGTGTTGCCAATCATCCGAAAAACCGTTACAGTTATTTTTCGGCTGACGGCGTAAAATTCGGTAAAATTTTTTATAACCTTAACGATAGTACGGCGAAATATTTTCCTGACGGTGTTACTGAGGAAAATGATTTGCCTGTAGTTCAGCTTCTTAGCGGCAAGAATGACACGTTTGAAAGTTGGTTCAAATGCGGTTTTGCGGACATTGTAGCCTCAAAACTTTTGAAAGAAGGCAAAATAAAACCTTGCATTCTTGTTTCAGGTAACTACAAAGGCAATTCTGTGGCTGTAGTCAGCGCCGAAAAATTTAAAACATGGGCAGAGCGTCAAAACGAATTGGAAAAAGTCTTGTTGGAAAAATGTAACTAATTACTGATTTAAATTTAGACGAAATCCAAAAAATCTAAAAATTTTTTATGGAATTTTTGTGTTTTGTTATCTAATTAGAAAACAATGAACAAAAAATGCAAAAATTTAAAATAAATAATACAATACAAAAGTCAAGTAGGGGGGGTAAAAAGTCTTTTCTGCTTTACTTTGATTTAAAATGATAGTTTTCTTGTCCCTTGTGGAAAAGTGTAAAAAACGCACTTTCCGCAAGGGATTTTTTTATAATTAAAGTTTAACCAAATGAAAAGAATAAACATTTTCTTACTTAGCGCATTAGTGTTTGCGCTAACATTTACTTCGTGCAACAAGCACGATGATGACAAAGCCGAGCCCGAAAAGACCACGGTGGAAAACAATTCGGGAAATGACAATACGGAAGTAACGCCCGAAAAAGTAACCGTAACCTTTGACATTTTGGGCGGTACAGGAACAGCAGAGCCTCAAACGGTTGAAAAAGGCACAAAAATCACTTTGCCCTCAGGCGATGGCATGAAAAAAGACGGTTATAAGTTTTTAGGTTGGAGTTTAACAGAAAACGGTGAAATCATTACAGAATACACCGCAACCGAAAACGAAGTGAAATTTTTTGCCATATGGGTAAAAGTTTTTACCGTAAAATTTGACACCGACGGCGGCACTGGAGAGTTTACTGCACAAACCATTGAAAAGGGTAAAACGGCAACAGAACCCGAAATAAGACCGTCAAAAGGTGGTTTCAAATTTTTAGGTTGGTATGCTGGTGATACGAAGTTTGATTTTTCAACACCGATAGCAGCAGAAGTTGCTTTGAAAGCAAAGTATGAGTATGCTAAGTTTTCAGTTACTGCCGATGGCAAACAAGTTGCTTTTAGCGGCGGCAATTTGCAGTACAACACAGAAACAGAAAAATTCCAATTTGCGGAGCATCAATACGACCGTATCGGCAACGGTGGAGCAAATAGCGGAGAAACGGGCATTCGAGATTTATTCGGATGGGGAACATGGCTTGAAGGCGGCAAACCTATGAACAACAGCACAACAAACGACGATTACACTTGGGACGATACCAAAAAGTCTGCTATTGATAAAGAAGGCGAAGAATGGGTAACCCTTACCTATGACGAGTGGATGTATCTAAAAGGCCGTAACGGAAAAACAAAAATAGGGGTAGCCGCAGTTGACGGTAAACAAGGTTTGGTAATATTGCCTGATGATTGGAATTTTAATGGCGTTACATTCAACAGCGGTTTTTCAGCAAACGCTGGACCAGAATATTACCAAGCCGTAAATAACTACACTATCGATGATTGGAACAAAATGGAGGCTAACGGTGCGGTGTTTCTGCCCGCTGCCGGCTACCGCTTGGGCTCCGTTGTGTGCAGTGTCGGCGACTATGGCTGCTACTGGTCGGAGGGCGCATACTTCATGACCTTCAATTCTTTCGGTGCAGCTCTGGACTTCTACTATAGTTACGGCGGCGCCACTTACGTCGGGCTGTCGGTTCGGTTGGTGCGGGTTTTGCAGAACTAACCATATCTCCAAACAAAAAAATAAAAATTTTTAGCATTAACAGCGAAATCGTTAAAAATAATGGTTTCGCTGTTTTGTTATAAAAAATATTTTTGCATTTTTCTCCTAAAAAAGTTATTTTTGCCGTCAAAATTAATCCGTTATGAAATACTACGACCCACGAGCCGACATATTATTCAAAAAGATTTTTGGACGCAATGAAGATTTAACTATCAGTTTTCTTAACGCCATGTTGCCGTTGGAAGGCGATGGCTTGGTAAAAACAATAAAATATCTTCAACCGGAAGTGTTGCCAGTAATTCCTGACCTCAAAGACAGCATTGTAGATGTCTTGTGTGTTGATGTTAAGGGACGCACATTTGTCGTTGAAATGCAGATGTTTTGGACGTCGTATTTTAAACAGCGCATACTATTCAACGCTGCGAAAATGTATGTTACGCAAATTGAACGTGGCGAAAATTACGATGCGTTGATGCCGGTTTACGGTCTTAATCTTGTGAATGATATTTTTGACACTACGAGCGAAGATTATTATCACCGCTATACGATGTGCGAACCGTCTAATCCCGATAAAACCATTGACGGTATTGAATTGTTTTTCTTTGAATTACCGAAATTTAAGCCGAGAACTTTTTCTCAAAAGAAAATGCAAGTTTTGTGGCTTAAATTTTTGACCGAAATCAACGAAAAAACTATTGATGTAGACCCCGAACTTTTAAAAAATCCCGAAATTTCTAAAGCCTTAGATATTTGTACATATTTAACACAAGAGGAGTTATTGGGATATGATCGTTATTGGGATGCCATCAGCACTGCCAAAACACTTGCATCGGGCAAATACAAAGACGGTTTGGATGCAGGTCTTGCAAAGGGACGTGAGGAAGGCCGTGCGGAGGGCGAAAAACAAGCTCACATAGAAATGGCACGTATGATGAAAGCTGACCACGAACCGCTTGAAAAAATCATGCGATATTCCGGCTTAACTTTAGACGAAATCCAAAAAATCTAAACTAACCATATTGAATAAAAAAAAACAACGGTTACGAAAAAAAATTGCAACCGTTGTTTTTTTTGTAGACACCATATTATGGCATCTGATTTTATTTGAACTTTGTTTCGATTTGTTCTTGCAAGTATTTTTTGTAATCGTTTGAACTTTCAATTGAGTTAGAAACTTCCTCGATGAACGACATTAATAAAAGATTTTGCGCTGTCTTTTCTGAAATTCCGCGGCTGCGCATATAAAAAAGCGCTTCTTTGTCTAACATACCCGTTGTACTGCCGTGCGAACATTTTACGTCATCGGCATAAATTTCCAACTGAGGTTTGGAATTTATCGTAGCATCTTCCGATAACAAAATATTGTTGTTTACTTGTTCTGCTTCAGTTTTTTGAGAATCTTTTGCAACTTTTATAAGTCCGAAGAAATTTGCAAAACCGTTACCGCTGGCTATTGTCCTTACTACTTGTTTCGATTTGCAATTAGCAACGTTATGATTGATAAACGTTTGAAAATCAAAATGTTCTTCTGATTCAGGCAACAAGAGGGCAGGGGCGTTGAAAATAGAATTTTCGCCTAAAAAGTCCACATTAATAGCGGTTTTAATATCTTTGCCCGAAATACCGACAAACGAAATCTGAACATCGGAATTTTTCCCGATTTTGAGGTTAATCGTGTGATTGATAATTGTTTCTTCGGCTCCGGCGCAAAAAATATGAAAGCGGAGTTTACTGTTGTCACCCACAACAATTTCGGAAGAAACCTCTTCTTGAATTTTTTCGGGCGAACCGCTGTACATAACATAAACAAATTCCGAGTCCGTGTCTTCTTCTAAACGAAGCGAATTTTTGCGTTTTTTGTCCTTGTTTGTAAGGCTCAAAAACACATGGTTCAGACCGTCGCTTTTGGGAATGTTGTACGAAAAATCATCTTCAGAGGCTTGTGTGATGACATGATCCGTAAAACGGGTAAAATCTATATCTCTTAATCCGAATTTCATAATTAAAATTTTACTTGTTGTAAAGTTCGTCTGCTTGTTTTTTCAACTCGTCATAACCCGTTTTTTCGAGTTCTAATGCGAGATTTTTATCACCCGTTTTAATAATTCTGCCGTTGTAAAGCACATGAACGACATCCGGCGTAATATAATCCAAAAGCCTTTGATAATGAGTGATTATGATAAACGAATTTTCTGAAGATTTCAATTTATTGACACCGTTTGCCACGATTCTTAAAGCGTCGATGTCAAGACCTGAATCGGTTTCGTCCAAAACGGCAACTTTAGGATTGAGAACTGCCATTTGAAAAACTTCCAATTTCTTTTTTTCACCGCCCGAAAAACCTTGATTTACACTTCTTCCGTCAAGTTTTTTGTCCAATTCTACGAGTTCTTTTTTCTCTTTTATAAGTTTTAAGAAATCGGGAGCGGGAATAGGTTCAAGTCCGTGATATTTACGTTGTTCGTTGATAGCGGCTTTCATAAAATTGTTGATCGAAACGCCCGGAATTTCCACGGGGTACTGAAATGCCAAAAAAACGCCTTCTGCAGCACGCTCTTCGGGTTTTAGTTTTAGTAAATCCTTGCCGTCAAGTTTTATTTCGCCTTCGCTGACAGAGAAAATCTCGTTGCCCGCCAAAACGGATGCCAATGTACTTTTGCCCGAGCCGTTAGGCCCCATTATTGCATAAACTTTGCCTTTTTCTATATTCAGATTAATGCCTTTGAGAATCTCCTTCCCGTCGATTGAGGCATGTAAATTTTTGATTTCTAACATTTTTTATCAATTATTAAAATTGTTTCAAACCGCAAAAGTAATAATTATTTTTTGAAAAAACTAAAAAATGGATTATTGCATTTTCAGAAAACTAAACATTCTTTTTTCAAAACACCTTCGACATTTGTTTCCAAAACTCGTGTCGGGCATCAGGAAAATGTCGCCGTAGCCGTGATTGAGTTCGATTTCGGGGTGCATTAGGTAATACGGATTCATCGCCAAATACGCCATAAAAAAGCCTTGGATTGTCCGCTCGCCCTCAATTATTCAACGTTTACAGCATTTTTTTTTACATCAAGCAATAGACTCTGTAAATTCAAACCCGCACTTCCTGAGGTCATAAAACTTGTTCAGATGGTAAAACGCCAAATAAACCGCACCGTCACCAAAATGAACTAAAAACACTTCGGAATGGATATTGTCGCACAACGACAAATCCTCTGTGCGTGGCACTTTGAGATATTTTTTGTCGGTTTTGAGAGCCGCCATATCAGTTTCTGTCAGCGAAATATAAAAATAATCGCGGGTGATGGCATAAAGTGTCCCGGTGATGTCATGCAAATATTTCTCATCAGTGGCGTTTTCGGCGGTGTCCGTCAGTTGAAAATAATCCTCAAAGTTTTCCACACGGTAGAGAGTTTTTAGCGGCAGTTTCACACCCTTGGAATACACACGGTCAAATGTTATTTTCTTGATTTTGCCGTCGTCAGAAGGATAAATTTTGGTAGTTTTTTTAGAAAAATCCACCCAAAACCTTACGGTTTCGTCGGAATCCTCAATGCCGGAGTTTTCGCACAATATGCGCCAATATTTGTCAGAAAAGATTGTCAATTCCTGCAAATCCAAATATTTCCTTAGCAATCCCACATAACAGACATATTCCAACCGTCCTGTCGTTTTGTTTTTGCAAAAATGTACAAGAAAATAATTGTTTTCGCACTCCTCATCAAAGTACACATACCAAAAATCGCTCGGACTGTCGCCGTCGTAACGAGAATAAACACCTTCCAAATCGCACCTGACATTCTGAAAATTCTTGGCGGCTTCAAACAGACTTTTGCGGTTGTTGAAGTTTTTTATTGACTGCAAAATGTTTCTCGCCGCATCGATTAACAGAATCCGGCTCAGCGCATCGTCATCGGCGTCCGCGAGGCTTTCTCTATGAATGTCAAGATGATTGTAAGACATCAACTTTGCAGTCCGGCAATAATCCTCAAAGAAGTCAATCATCCGTTCAAAATCCTTTCTGATATTTTTTGACCCACCTTGTTTTGAGGTAGTTTTGGGCAGCAATCCCGACAATATCAAAAACCTGACGGTTGCAGTAAGCGCGGAATCTGTATCGCTTTCCTCATCGGAGATATATTTGCTGACAACACCAAAAATGTCTGCTTTTTTTACACGCGACCTTCTAATACCTTCTTTATCAATCTGTTCGGAAACGTTTTGATATATTTCGAGCAGTTTTTTCAGTTCCAAGTTGCAGACTTCTTTGGCATATTTTGAGAGTTTCTCAAAAGCCAAATAGCGTTTTTCAAACCCTGATTTGGCGGCGTTGTTGGCCTGAGAAAAATGCAGCGAAGTTTCTTTCTCCAATTCATTTCTGTCGTTATAAAACAGATAAGTCCGGTTTATAATGTTGAGTTCATCGACAAAAAGATTGTTCATGGCGGTTGCTTTAATGATTATTACGGCGCAAATATAAGCATCTTTTAGTATATTTTTTTACGTTATACTGTATTTTTTTAATTTTTTATAGATAAAATGTTTCGATATTTTTGCAGAATAAGAAATATTACGTTAATTTGCAAAAAAAATTTGGCGTTTCGCGGTTAAATGTTTAGTTTTGCCGTAGAAAAGTTTAAGGCTTTGTAGCGAAAATCTGGTAAATTTTTGATAGGGTCTTAAACAGCAGATCTAAATAGAAGTAGTTTTGCCCGTGGTAAAGATGGGCAAGATATATTTCGGCGCGGAATGCCATTTTTATCTCTATCAAAGGTTTACCAGAGCCTCCTACAAAGATAAGGCGTTTCGCGCCTTTATTATGCCCGAATGTTTAACTTTTTAACAACTTAATATTATGGCTCTATATCAAGTAACAGTCAAAAAACAGTGGCGTTCAGCGGGACAGTTAATCGAACCCGGCATGAGCGTTCAAGTGGCGACTGACATTCTCGCCGACCCGATTCTCATCAACGGCGGTCAACTCGTTCAAGATGCTTTTATGCGCGTATACGGCGTGGATTTGAGACGTATGAACGTGCTGATGAACACGCTGGTGTTGGAAAGTAAAAGGATAGGATAAAAAAAATTAAAAACATAAAAATACAAAACTTAAATTCAAAAAAAAATGAATGAGATAATACAAAACATTTTAAATGAGGATTTTTTAGCCAATGCAGAGCCACAACAGGCTATAGTTTGGTTCGTTCCGGTAATCATTGCTGTCGCAGCCGCAGTCGCAGGCGTAATTATTTATATTAATAGGACACCTTCAAAGCCAGTAGTAGGCACTTCTATTTGTGTCTTGGGACAAAAGGAATCAGGAAAAACTACATTCCTTAATTGGCTGCGATTTGATAAATTTACAGATAGTTACGCCCAAACATCGAATACCGAGTATGAAGGGTTTAAATACGAAACAGAGAGCACAATATATAAAATTGCGTCGGGCAAGGACATTGGCGGCGACAATTCGTATAAATCTTTATATGAAACTTTGATTAGCAAAAACGAAATTTGCATTTTCGTTTTTGATGTTGCAAAATTTCTGAAAGATTCTGCATACAGACAAGAGACGTGGGATAGAGCGGACTTAATTTATCATTTTCGCAGTGATAGAACGAAAAGACACACTATCGGAACACATTTAAACAACACAGATTCAAAGGATGTGAATGAAATCGCAAACAAAGTTGTTAGATTGTCAGAGAATAAACGCTTTAAAGATATGTTCGCATTTAATTTCACCGTTGTTGATTTTGCGAAACGTGATTCATTTAAGGATTGTGTAAAACGAATTTTTGGTTGATTATGGAAACAATACTTCATATACAAAGCGACTCAACAGACAAAGCGGACACCTTTATCATCGATAATGGTGAGCCAATGCCATATTCTGATGACATTGCTGAACACGTTGAAGCCTCTCGATTGTTGAATGGGGCAACAGATTGGATGAAGTTATCCCTGCCAGACAACAAAAACATACGATGTTACAGAAGTAACAAAGGCACATACATCCAATCAAACTACCAAAATAAGGATGTCATCGGTCGGCGCATTGCTTTCCGTTTTTATACGAATTCAAAATCGCTTGATACCGCATGCAAAATATTGAAAGATATGAGCAGAAAAGTTAATCGTCAATGTGATGACACAGAACTTTCCTACCTTCGAGATAAATCCGTGAATAAAGACTCATTTTTATTCTATCAAGACACGTTGATTGATGGTAATGGAAAAATCATCAGTTCTGTTAATCCTGAATATCAATCAATGATGTCAAAATTTGAACAAAATGGTAAAAAATTTAAATTAGAAAATGGGTTTTATTTCCTGAAAGAAAATAATTCGCTGAGGGGAAAGGTGGAAAAAGGATTAGCTAAATTGAAGTCACTGATTACATCCAATAAAAATGCAGATAACGATAAAATCTATTTTATCCAGTCTGTTTTTGATGATACTTTTAAATTTTGGATTGAAGCCCCCAAAAGCATTGATGACACAATAAATCATCTGACTAATTTGTCAAAATATTTTGAGAAACAAGTCAGTGATTCTGATTTAAAAACTCTAAAAAGCAAATCAAATTATGGAGAATAAAAAAAGCATTACCGGTGATGTGGTTCACGTAGTTTATGACGAATTGAGCCGCAATTACACGTATTATGAAAATAAAAACAACAAATTGGACAAACGTCTTCAAATCGTTTCTGTTGATAACGTTGAAAAGTTGTTTGATGACAATAGCATTACACTAATGAATGGTCGTCCTTACGAGGGACAGATTTTGCTCCGGCATCCGTTTGCACCAAGTACGTACATTGATGCGAACTGTTCTCAGTTAGAACTTTTTCAGGACAAGGCAAATAGAATGTCGCATATTCTTCAATTGTTGGGTGTAAAATCTGTTACATTCAACGCCCAATGGATTGAAAAATATAAACGTATAGATGAAGGGGAAGGACACATCGGCATCAAAAAGTTTGGAGCAAGTGGCAATTATGAGCATTCCTCTGAAAGCAACGAATTCAATAGTATTGATATTCAAAAGGATTACAATGGCGCACACGTAACACCTGAAATGTATGCGCAAGCCATTGAATTTGCGAAACGTAACGGATTGTATAACGATACAAACATACAGTATTTTATCAATTCGCGCAACCCTGCAATCCCAAATCTTCAAAAAAGAGATAAACTGAAAGTCGAATTGTCAAAAGAATTTAATGAATTGACTAAAATTGCATTTTCTCTCAACTTTCTGAAAGTCTTTGAATTAGATTTCGACTACAAAACAACTTTGGAAACAATGAACAAAGTTGTGTACGAATGGGAAATTCAGTTCTAAGGAGAATCCGCAACCCCTATTGTTTACGGTAAAAAAAGAGCAAAAAAAATGGCAGACAAAAGAACCATCGAAAACGCATTCAAAGCCATCGGCAAGACCGTTGATGTGATACGAGAAAGCCCCGCGCCGGGTAAGCAAGGCAGTTATCATATCAAATTTCACGGTGGTGGCGACTATAAATGCGTGGAAGTTGCACAGAAACTTCAAGATACTTACGGTTTTTATTGCAATGGCGACTGGCGGTCGCAGATTTACAGCGGCGAACTCGAATTGATAGACAGTTTGTAACGAATTGTACAAAATTGGGCGGATGCTTGAAGCGTCCGCCTGTTTTTTGCACAAAAACTTTACTTGACATTTTTTGTTGTTTCACGGAAATAACCTATTTTTGTAGTGTTAGAAAATCCACAATATTAAGCAGAGATTATGGAGCAAAAACAATTATCAGCAAACTATTTACCGGCGGTGAAAGCCATCAAACATGCCATCTTGGAAAGCCGATACCGCGCCGCGAGGTTGGTCAACAAAGAAATGTTGGCATTGTATTATTGGGTGGGCAATTACGTGTCAGTGCATAGCCGTGTTGACGCTTGGAACACTCACGCCATCGCCGTTATATCAAAAATGCTCCAACAAGAATTGCCGGGACTGACAGGCTTTTCGGAAACTAACATCAAAAATATGCGCACGTTTTACGAGACGTGGTGTCCCGTCTTAAATCGGCAGTTATCAGCTGCCGATTTAGATAACAATTTGAATATAAACGAGTTATTAAATCGGCAGTTAATAACTGCCGATTTGAGTGAAGATGATTTCAAATGTTTTTTGAGCGTCGGATTTACGCATCACAGAGAAATTATCAGAAAAACAAAAACCTTGGAAGAACGGTTGTTCTATATCAGGAAATGCGCCAAAGAGTTTTGGAATATGCCAACACTGACATATCACCTCAACGAAAAATTGTACTCCAAACAAGGCTCAATACAGCAAACTAACTTTGCCCGCACGATTACCGATGCGGATTTCAAACAACGCGCGTTGCAGTCGTTCAAGGACGAATATATGCTCGACTTCATCAATATAGAGGATACCGAGCTGGTGGACGAAAGGGAGATAGAACAAACTATCGTGCTAAATGTCAAGAATTTCATAATGGCGTTTGGTCAGGATTTTTCGTTCATAGGCAACCAATACCGACTTGAAGTTTCGGGCAAGGAGTTTGTAATAGATTTGCTGTTTTTCTCTCGGCGGCTGCGCAGCCTTGTCGCTTTTGAATTAAAACGCGGCGAGTTTAAGCCCGAATATACAGGCAAAATGAATTTTTACCTCGCCGCCCTTGACCGTTATGTGCGCTTGCCTGACGAAAATCCATCTATTGGCATCATTCTGTGTAAGTCCAAAGACGAAGAAATTGTGGAATTATCGTTTTCTGACACGTCAAAGCCTATGGGAGTTGCCACCTACCGCACGTCAAAAGACCTGCCTGAGCGTTTGCGCAACGCTTTGCCCGATATTGAGGAATTGAAAAAATTAATGAACTAATTTTGACCTTTTCCTTCAAGACGTAAACAAATTGACTGAAAAATAATAATAAGATTAGGCGGATGCTTAATGTGTCCGCCTGTTTTTGTACAAATCTAACCGAAAAATATTTTGCATAACGAGAAACTTTTATATATCTTTGGAGCGAAAAAAATATTTGAGTATGAATCAAAGCACCACCTTGCAAAACATAAGAGAAGGCATTGACAAGATTCTTGCCAATATATTGCCTTTAAAAAGTTGTGCCATTCTGTTCGGCTCCCGCGCACGAGGAGACGCAAGAAATGACAGCGATTGGGATGTGCTTATTCTTCTTGACAAAGACCGCATTACGCAATCGGACATTGATGAAGTAAGTTATCCTATCAGGGAATTAGGGTGGAAACTTGACGCTATGGTCAATCCAATCATGTACACAATGAAAGATTGGAACTCAAAAAGTTTCACACCGTTTTACAAAAATGTTATGAGAGAGGGGGTTGCAATATGAGTTTGAACAATGAAGAGCGCAAGGCGATTGTTGAATTTCGCATAGAGAAGGCTATTAGAGCCTTCAATGAAGCCAAAGGAGTAATAAAACTTGGGTATTGGGAAACCATTGCCAACCGTTTATATTATGCAGCATATAATGCCGTCTCAGCATTGCTAATAGCCAATGGAGATACAGCCCAAACGCATAGTGGAGTTATCCACTTGTTTGGATTACGCTTTATCAAAACAGGAGTGTTGAGTTCTGATATGGGTAAATTGTTTCATAGTTTGTTTACAATGCGGCAAACAGGAGACTATGACGATACATACGGACTGACAGAAGACGACGTTATTCCAAATGTTGAACCAACGGGCAAATTCATAGATAAAGTTACGACACTTGCCAAAGAGTTATTGAACAAAGATAAATAATGAAACAAATCATCAAATTGTCGGAGCAATTCGGCACAAGAATACACATAAGGGCGCAGGTTGCGGCTTTTGAAAAGACACTTTCGCCTACGAATAGTTATTTGCTTGATTTTTCAGGCATTGAAACTGTTTCAAGGTCTGTTGCAGACGAATTTTATACACTTGTTCATTCGGGAAAGCACGTCGAAATGTACAATATGAGCGATTTTGTGCGCAAAATGTACGATGCTGTTACATACGGACGTTTTGTTCCTCGCAATTTGCAGTATTCGTTTGATGAAATTGTAGTTTGTCCCGATATGGAAAGCGTTAGGCGTAGTTTGAGAAGTTTTTGACAGCCATCAAAAACGTTACAATTCTAAGGTCAAAAAAAGGCCTTAATATGTTATCGCTTGATTTTGCATTTAGAGTACGCCAAAATTACTATCATCAAAATATGGCAAAACTGAAAAACGAAAAGGAATATCGTGCGGCGTTGAAAAGGATTAACGAACTTGTACATTACCCGATTGGCAAACCAAGCCTTCGCTCTCACTCGCCCGCACAATAAGTCGAAAACTAAACATTGAACCCTCAATCGTTTTGGGCGTATAGGCATTGTGGAATATTCTCTCCATTGGTCGGGGAACTGTTGGCGGAAAGGTTCATTTTTCCCTAAGAGACAGACAAAACAGGCGGAAGCTTGAAGCGTTCGCCTGTTTTTGCACAAATCTATCCGAAAAATATTTTGCAACAAGAGAAACTTTTTTTGTTTATTCTTCTGTCAGCAAATTTCTTAATTGTTCTATATCGGGCAGGACTTTGCGGAATTTTTTGGGAATATCCTCTTGTGTTTTGTATGTAGCGACACCCATTGGAGCATCATATTTTTGAATTACAAACTCAACGTACGCATTGTTGGCCTCTCGGCACAAAATAATTCCGATAGATGGGTTTTCATTCTTTTTGCGTACATCAACATCAAGTATTTGCAAGTACGACTGCAACTGTCCCAAATAGGCGGGTTTAAATTTGCCTTTTTTCAATTCTACCGCCACAAGACACGCAAGTTCGCGGTTATAAAACAAGAGATCGATAAATTCGTTTTCACCAAATTTTTCTAAGTGGTATTGGTTGCCGACAAAGGTGAAGTCCTTGCCAAACATCATTATAAAGTTCTTAACGTTGTGTATAATCGCTTGTTCTACAACCTTTTCATCTGTATCTGAGCGGTCGCGGGCATTAAGTTCCTCTACATTGATGAAATCCAACAAATATTCGTCCTTGAACATCTCAATCGCCTTCAATGCCTGAGAGTGTTTTGGCAATGTCTTTATGAAATTGTTTGGCATTGCCGATTGATGATGGTACAAGTCCTGTTTCAAAATGTCGCGTAATGTATATTTGTTCCATTTGTATTCAGAGGCTTTCTGAATGTAAAAAATCCGTTCTTCCAATGCTTTTGTTTTGAACAGGATTTCTATATGATGAGTGAAACTTATTGAAAGAAAGTTGTACGCAAGTGTTACATCAAAGGTTCCTTCTTTGAAGTTCAATTTGGATGCAAGCACCGGCAATTCAGCAGCCGACAGCTGTTGAATTGTAATATTTTGACTGTCAGTTGATTGTAATTCAACAGCCAATGGCTGTTGAATTGTAGCCGAATCCGTATAGATATAATCACGCCACTCTTCATAAAACTGCCTCATATTTCTGATACTTGACACGCCGAAGCCTTTCAGACCTGGCAATTCCTTTTGCAATCTATCGCTGATAGTGTCTATTGCGCCGCTACCCCATTGCTCCATACGGGAATGGTTGGAGATGTACCTGCCAATCGAAAAATAAAGCGTCAATTGATTTGCATTTACATTTCTTGCCGCTTTGTTTTGGCTTTGTAGAATTGCGTTTTTAATATCCTCAACAGCACGGATGAGGCTGTTAGGAATATCCTTGGTTTCCATGTCAGTATCGTTTTAATATGTTTTCTGGCAACAAATTTAATCATAATAATTGATAGCGGCAAATGGAATTGAAAAAATTGTTTTCTGAAACATTCCTAGAAAACATTGAACCATCAATTGTTTTGGAGGATAGGCGTTATGGAATATTCTCTCCATTGTTCGGGGAATAGTTGGCGGAGAGGTTCATTTTTCCTAAGGGACATACAAAATTGGCGGATGTTTAATGTATCCGCCCTTTGTTGCACAAAAACTTTACTTGACATTTTTTGTAGTTTCGCAGAAATAACCTATTTTTGTAGTGTTAGAAAATCTCATACAAAATGAAGCCCCAAACACTACAAATACGTAACAGCACGGCTGACTTCTTGATTTTTACCAAACAGAACTCGCAAGACACGATTGAAGTACGTGTTCAAGACGAAGACGTTTGGCTGACACAGGACGGAATCGCAAGGTTGTTCGATGTGGAAAGATCTGTTGCCACCAAACACCTTAAAAATATATTTAAAGAAAACGAATTACAGGAAGATTCAGTATGTGCAAAATTTGCACATACTGCCGCTGATGGAAAAACTTACAACACAAAGTTTTACAATCTTGACGCTATAATTTCAGTAGGTTATCGAGTAAATTCGGTAAGGGCGACACAATTCAGGCAATGGGCGACAAAAGTATTGAAAACTTTTACAATACAAGGCTATGTACTTGATAAGCAACGTCTTGAAAACGGTCAAATTTTCGACGAACAGTATTTTCCAATGACAATGGAAGATTGGTCAAAACGGCTCAATAAGTTTTTGGATTTCAATGAAATGGAGATTTTAAACAACCACGGTAAAGTAACAGTCGAAATTGCCAAATCGTTTGCCGAAAGTGAGTTTGAAAAATACCGCATCAAGCAAGACCGCCTTTATCAGAGCGATTTTGACCTTTTCCTTCAAGACGTAAACAAATTGACTGAAAAATAATAACATACACACCATGCACCTCGGCTATCATAGAGACTGTCAATGACGAACAGAAAAACATAGCTCAAGTTGAACACTCAAGGCATCGGTCTATTAATAACTTCATAGTCAATATGCTTGGCGCAATTGCTGCTTATTGCTTGTTTCCGAAGAAACCGTGTATTGATTGTGAACGATATTTCGATAGGCAATTAACTTTATTCTAAATTCGTCGAACTCACGTTATATTATGTCTCTTGCAAACGATTGCGCAAACGTTTTCGCATTTTTTTTATATGTTTTTGGGGGTAATTTCGGGGAATTCCGTTAAAATAACCGTAAAATTGCAGTTAGAAACACTTAAAAAAAATTTAAGGACAAATGAAAAATTATATCAAATACGACCCGTGGAAAATTATCGAGGAAGGTTTTAATCCCGATTACAACAAAATCTCCGAAAGTATCTGTTCGTTAGGTAACGGAAAATTCGGACAAAGAGCAAATTTTGAAGAAAGTTTTTCAGGCAAGACTTTGCAGGGAAACTATGTTTCAGGCGTTTATTACCCCGATAAGACCCGCGTGGGCTGGTGGAAAAACGGTTATCCGGAATATTTCGCAAAAATGCTTAATGCTCCCGCTTGGATTGGTATCAAGACAATCGTTCAAGGCGAAGAGCTTGATTTGAATAAATGTGAAATTCAAGATTTTTCAAGAGTTTTGGATATGAAAAAAGGCGTTTTGGAAAGACGTTTTACTGCTAAAACTCAAAGCGGAAAAATTTTTCAAGTCGTTGCAACAAGATTTCTTTCGGTTTTAAGAGACGAAATCGGTGCAATTAAATACACGATTATTCCTAAAAATTTCACATCTGAGGCAGAAATTCTTTGCGATGTTGATGCCGACATCAAAAACGAAGATTCAAATTACGACGAAAAATTTTGGATTGAAATTCTAAAGGTTTCCGATACTAACAATACTTTTGTTACCGCAGAAACCAAGAAAACACAGTTTCAGGTTTGTACGGCAGTCAAAATGGAACTTTCAAATTTTTCAAGTGTTGATAACATTTTGAAAGAAAAATACGCTGCAAAGAAATACACCGTTCAATTTACTGAAAACGAAGAATTTACTGTTTATAAATACGCTGCCGTTACCTCGACGATGTATTATTCAAAAGAGGAAATTTCTTCAAAAACGTTGCAAGTTTTGGAAAAGGCATATAATGACGGTTTTGAAAAACTTCTTGATGAACAAATCAAAACTTGGGACGAAAAATGGAAGGAATCCGACATTATAATCGAAGGCGATGTTGCCGCTCAACAAGGAATTCGTTTTAATATTTTCCAATTGAATCAAACTTACACCGGCAGAGACGAGCGTTTGAATATCGGTCCTAAAGGTTTTACGGGCGAAAAATACGGCGGCACAACATATTGGGACACAGAGGCTTATTGTTTACCGTTTTATCTTGCAACCGCAGACAAAAAAGTTGCTCATTCGCTTTTGGTTTACCGTTGGAAACACCTCAAAAAAGCAATCGAAAACGCCGAAAAACTTGGCTTTACAGGCGGTGCGGCACTTTATCCGATGGTAACAATCAACGGTGAAGAGTGTCATAACGAATGGGAAATCACTTTTGAGGAAATTCACCGCAACGCTGCAATTGCTAATGCCGTAAAAATTTACGTTGATTATACCGGCGAGAAAAAATATTTAGCGGATTACGGTTTGGAAGTTTTAATTTCGATTTCAAGATTCTGGGCTCAAAGGGTCAATTGGTCAGAAGACAAACAAAAATACGTTATGCTCGGCGTTACCGGTCCTAACGAATACGAAAACAATGTTAATAACAACTGGTACACTTCGTTTTCGGCTGTTCAAAACATGAAGTACACTATCAAGGCGATAGATTTTGTTAAAACCAATTATCCCGAAGATTTCTTGCGTATAAAAAACGTTTGCAACTTTAACGAAAAAGAAACCGAAAAATGGCAAGAGGTAATTGAGAATATGTATCTCGGTTTTGACGAAAAACGTCAGATTTTTGTTCAAAACGACGGATTTTTGGATAAGGAATTAATTCCGGTTTCAAAACTTGCCGCCTCTGAGCGTCCGATTAATCAGCATTGGTCTTGGGATAGAATTTTAAGAAGTTGTTACATCAAGCAGGCTGACGTTTTGCAAGGAATTTATTTCTTTGAGGAACTGTTTGATACTCAAACGATAAAACGCAATTTTGAATTTTACGAGCAATTCACCGTTCATGAGTCTTCGCTTTCAAGTTGCATTCATAACATTTTGGCTGCAAGAGTCGGACTTTATGACAAAGCATATCAGTTTTATTTGAATGCGAGCCGTTTGGATTTGGACGATTATAACAACGATACTTGCGACGGTTGTCATATCACTTCAATGGGCGGTACTTGGATGACGATAGTTCAAGGTTTCGGCGGCATGAGGATAAAAGATGGTTTACCTTCGTTCAATCCGATAATCCCGAAACAATGGCAAAAATATGCGTTTAAAATCCGTCATCAAGACAATTTGTTTTTGATTGAGGTTAGTCAGGGGGGAACCAAAATTCAAAAGCTCGAAGGCCCTGACGCAAAGGTACTTATTAATGGTGTTTTAACGGAAATAAAATAATTTTTTTATTCGATACTTTCCTCGAGGTTGTCTAATAAAGTGAAAAAAATATATATTATCAGCAAGGGTACATTTGTTTTTCTTTTTTATTTTAAAAAAAATATATCACTTTAAAATTAGGCAACCTCATTTTTTTAACTTAGTTTCAGGTTTCTTTTTTGAAAATTTAAACATAAGATAACATTATAATTTTTAAATAATTAATAATTTTGCAGGTCAAAAAAACGTAAATAATTCAATCACAATGCAGGACATCAGAAATATTGCAATCATCGCTCACGTTGACCACGGTAAAACCACATTGGTTGACAGAATTTTGCACCAGTCCCATCTTTTCAGGGAAAATCAGGAAGTTCAGGATTTAATCCTTGACAACAACGACCTCGAAAGAGAAAGAGGTATAACAATTCTTTCCAAAAACGTTTCGGTAAGATATAAAGGCGTTAAAATCAATATCATAGATACTCCCGGACACTCTGATTTCGGCGGCGAAGTAGAGCGTGTGCTCAATATGGCTGACGGCGTTATCCTTTTGGTAGACGCTTTTGAAGGTCCTATGCCGCAGACAAGATTCGTTCTTCAGAAAGCTATTGAATTGAAACTCAAACCGATAGTAGTTGTTAATAAAGTTGATAAACCCAATTGTACGCCCGAACAGGTTTACGAACAGGTTTTTGACCTTATGTTTTCGCTTGAGGCGAGTGAAGACCAGTTGGATTTTCCCGTTGCATACGGTAGTTCAAAAGCCGGTTGGATGGGTCCCGATTGGAAAACTCCTACACAAGACGTATCATATCTTTTGGATTTGATTATCAAACACATACCTGCTCCGAAATATGTAGAAGGTCCGCTTCAGATGCAAATCAGTTCTTTGGATTATTCTTCTTATCAGGGCAGAATTGCAATCGGAAGAATTTACAGAGGCTCTATCAAACCGGGTCAAACCGTAGCCGTAATGAAAGCTGACGGCAAAATCGAACGTTCAACTGTAAAAGAGCTTTATACTTTTGAAGGTTTGGGCAAAGAGAAATCAAAACAAGAGCTTCCTTGCGGTGAGATTTGTGCTATTTTGGGTCTTGACAATTTTGACATCGGTGATACTGTTGCCGATCCGGAAAATCCTGAAGAACTCAAACGTATCCATGTTGATGAGCCTACGATGAGTATGCTTTTTACTATCAACAATTCACCGTTCTTCGGAAAAGAAGGTAAATTTGTAACATCAAGACATTTAAGAGAAAGACTTTTCAAAGAGACAGAAAAGAATCTTGCTTTGAAAATTGAAGAAACCGATTCTCCTGAAAAACTTCAAGTTTACGGCCGAGGAATCTTGCATTTGGCGGTTTTGGTTGAAACCATGCGCCGTGAGGGTTACGAACTTCAGCTTGGTCAACCTAAAGTTATTATCAAGGAAGAAAACGGTGTTAAATACGAACCGATTGAACTTTTAACAGTGGAAGTTCCTGAGACATTTTCATCTCGTGTTATTGACCTTGTTCAAAAACGTAAAGGTGATATTCTCAACATTGAGAGCAAAGATGACAGAGTTTTCTTGGAATTCAATATTCCTTCAAGAGGTATTATCGGTTTAACGAATCCGATTTTGACGGCAACGGAAGGTGAGGCTATAATTTCGCACCGTTTCAAAGATTTTGAACCTTGGAGAGGCGAACTTGCACGCGAGCGCAACGGTTCACTTATCGCAATGGAAACGGGAACAGCTATTCCGTATTCTATCAACAACTTACAAAGCCGTGGTAAATTTTTCATTTCTCCGGGTGATGAGGTTTATGCCGGTCAGATAATCGGTGAAACTACACGTCAGGACGATATCGTTGTTAATGTTACCAAGACGAAAAAACTTACGAATATGCGTGCTGCCGGCAGCGATGACAAAATCATTATTGAACCGGCTACCGTTATGAGTTTGGAAGAAAATATGGAATATATCAACGATGACGAATACGTTGAAGTTACTCCGAAATCTATCCGTCTTAGAAAAATTATCCTTGACGAAATCGAAAGAAAACGTGCTTCAAGACAGACTGAATAAGTTTTTTAGATAAAAAAATGAAACCCTCGTCGAAGAAAATCGGCGGGGGTTTTTAATTTTTTAGTTTTTATAATTTTAGAACCGTTTGTGCCACATTGTCAATGACTTCAAAATCGGGTTCTTCCCAATCATCGGGATTGTCGGAGCCATCGTCGTCGTTTTCGGGAACATCGGGGTTGTGCTCAAATTTCATCGTTGCAACCGAATAAATGCTTACTCTTTTGCCGTGTGCACGATAACTCTTTTCTCCGATAAATTCCACAGCATCAATCGTTTCTTCGGGTCTGCCTTCGTTTTTGCCGCCGAATGTAACTTTCAAAATAGGATTTTGATCTACCGTTAAATCGTAAAGTTTGCTTTGCAGGCTGTCGCCTAACAAATATAATTCTTTGTCAGTATCCTCTATTTTGAAACGTTTTAAATAACAGAATCCCAAATCCTCGTCGTAATAAGCCAAAGAATAAATTTCTTCGGGATTGAATTTTCTGATTAAAATTATATCATCGTCGAAATGAGTGCTCAAATCATAACCTGTAACTCTGTAATGACCTGTTTTCCTAATAGTTACGATTTTGTCATCGCCCGAAAATTCACCCAAAAATTCACCTATTTCCTGCGTATTGAGTTTTGAAACCGAGGAATCGAACCAAATCTTCAGTCCGCCTAACGTGCTGACACCATTTGTTACTTTGTTGATTCTCAAAACGGGATATTTCGTAACGATATTACCCATTGACGCACGGTTTTTCACCGCTAACGTTCCGAAATCAAATTCCCAACTGCGTTTTTTGAGTTTGGCTTTCGGCCTTAAAATTACTTTTACGGTTTCGGCCTCGCCGTTGGAATTTCCCGAAAAATACGTTACCGTGGTCCCCGGAGTTCCTTGTGTTAAATCGTATTCTTTATCTCTTGTTATACCTTTAACAGAAAACCTTTTAGCGTATGTTATGCCCGTTGCGCCGTCGCGGTAAATAGCATTGTAAATCGTTCTTTCGTCGTTTTTGCGGAAAATATTGATGTACATTGCATCTTGTCCGATAAAAAACTTATCCGAAATTTTTGAAATCGTATATTTACCGTTTTTGCGGAAAACGATTACGTCGTCAAGGTTAGAACAGTTGCAAACAAATTCGTCTTTTTTGAGCGACATTCCTGCAAAACCGTCTTCCCAATTTACGTAAAGTTTTTCGTTAGCAACCACAACTTCTTGAGCCACAATGTTGTCAAAGTTTTTGATTTCGGTGTGGCGGGGATATTTTTTGCCGTATTTTTCTTTTATGCCTTGATAATATTCTATTGCATAATCAATTATATGGTCGAGTTTGTATTGAGCCTCTTCCATTTGTTTTTCAAGGCCTTTGATATAATTATCGGCTCTAAAAGCGTCGTATTTGGATATTCTCTTGATTTTGAGTTCGGTAAGTCTTGTTATGTCGTCAATTGTTACCGGCTTTTTGAGTAAGTGTTTAAACGGGTCTAACGCCGTGTCAATGGTTTGAACTATAGCCTCCCAAGTCTCGCAATCTTCAATCAGATTATAAATATGGTTTTCGATGAAGATTTTTTCCAAAGATGCATCGTGCCAACTATCAGCGAGTTCGTTTAATAGGATATTAAGTTCCATTGTAAGCAGGCTCACCGTTTTGTCTACCGAATGTTTTAGGATTTCGGTTGATGACAAAAAACACGGTTTGTCATTGAGGATGACGCAGGAGTTAGCCGAAATTGAAACTTCGCAATCCGTGAAAGCATAAAGAGCGTCAATCGTAACATCGGGTGAAACGTCAGCGTTAAGATACAAGAGTATTTCAACGTCGGCAGCCGTTTTGTCTTCGATTTTTTTGATTTTGATTTTGCCTTTATCGTTAGCGGAAATAATGGATTCGATAAGACTTCCGGTCGTTGTTCCGAAAGGAATTTCCGTTATTGCGAGGACTCTTTTGTCTTGTTTTTCAATTTTAGCTCTAACGCGCAGTTTTCCGCCGCGTTTTCCGTCTTGATAACGTGAAACGTCAATAGAACCGCCTGTTAAAAAGTCGGGATAAAGTTCAAATTCTTCGTTTCTGAGGTACGAAATCGAAGCGTCCATCAACTCGTTGAAGTTGTGGGGCAGAATTTTTGACGACAAACCTACGGCAATACCTTCCACGCCTTGAGCCAAAAGCAAGGGAAATTTTACGGGGAGAGTTATCGGTTCTTTGTTTCTGCCGTCGTAACTTAATTTCCATTGAGTGGTTTTGGGATTGAAAACAACGTCTAAAGCGAGTTTAGAAAGTCTTGCTTCGATGTAACGGGGAGCCGCAGCCGAGTCACCGGTTAAAATATTTCCCCAGTTACCCTGCGTGTCAATCATTAAATCTTTTTGACCGAGTTGCACCAAAGCATCTCCGATAGAAGCATCTCCGTGCGGGTGATATTGCATTGTAAAACCGACGATGTTAGCAACTTTGTTGTAACGACCGTCGTCCAAACGTTTCATTGCATGGAGAATACGTCTTTGAACGGGTTTCAGACCGTCGTCTATTTCGGGGACTGCGCGTTCAAGGATAACGTAAGATGCGTAATCGATGAACCAGTTTTTGAACATTCCCGAAACTGATTTCAATTGCAAGTGGTTTTGAACACCGCCCGAGATTTTCTCGTCTGAATCATCGACGGTTTCCTTATTTTTATCTTCCGGATTTATATTTTCTGACATAAAAATTACTCTAACTTTTTATTAATTTGCAAAAGTACAAACTTTTTTTTTATTTGCGAAAATATTTTTTGCGGGATTATATTTTTCTCTCCATAGTCGAAAAAAGAGAGGTGTTTTTTTAGGGTGATGAAAAAAAATAAAAAAAAGTATTTTTTTTGTTGTATTCCGAAATGCACTTTTTTCGTTTTTTTTACTAACTATCAAGGACAGTTTTTAAAAAAAACTTAAACAACGTTTTTTTTACCCTCTAAATATTCTCCGTAATAGGTTCTGACTAAACACGTAAAAGGTATTGCTACGATTAATCCCAAAAAGCCTAAAAGTTTGCCCCAAATACTCAGTGAAAGTAATATCATTGCCGGGTTCAGACCTGTGTGTTTGCCCATGAAATAGGGCGTAAGTATCAAATCCTGAATTATTTGAACAAATACAAAAACCGCTGCCGTCATAAAAATCGCTGCCCAAAGCGGAGTGTCAGTTTCAACGGATTTTATGACCGTTAAAAGTAGTGCCGGCAAAAAACCTGCAATCTGAAGATACGGCACAAGGTTTAAAATTCCGACCAAAATTCCGAGTGTAATTCCGACCGGCAAACCGATAATTTTGAATCCTGAGGCATAAAGTATTGTAACACACAATACCACAAGCAGTTGTCCACGAAAATAATTGCTCATTTCTTTCTGAAAACGTTTTATAAATGTATCAAAACGTTCTTTGTATTTTTGCGGAATAAGATTTTTTGCGCCAAGAGAAATCTCGTCATAATCTTTCATAATGAAAATTATGTACAAAACGATGATTGTCAGACCGAAAGCCGCTGAAATAACGTTTACTGTCCCGGAAAAAAATCCGGCAATTCTCGGCAAAATAATTTTTGAAACCATGTCGAAAATTTTGGATAAATTACCGTCCGCAAAATATTTTTCAATGTTTTCGTCAAACGTAAAATTTTTGATATAATCTCTTAAAAATTCGGGCAAATTTTCACTCCATTGTGTTGATGAGGTCTTTTCTTTCAGCAAGTCATAAAGAGAACTTATTTCCGAAATCATTGACGGAAAAATCAAAACCGATGCCCCGAAAACTACGGTAGATAAAAGCAAAAGTGTTACGATAACCGATAAAATGCGCTTTTTCAGGTATTTGTTGAAAAAGTTTACTATCGGGTTGAGAATGTAGGCTATCATAAAAGCAATAGCAAACGGTAATAACACATTTCTTAAATAATAGATTATCAGCAGTGTAACAACCGTTAATGCGATTTTTAGCCAAATATTTTTTTCTATCGTTTTTAGCATTTTTTTTAGTTTTTTTACCACAAAAGTACAAAAAAAAATCAAAAAAATCTGCGAAAATCATAATTGACGGCAATGGTACATACGAGACAACGATTGAAGTTTATCCGAATCCAACGCCCCCTAAAATAATTGAAGAATAGTATATTTTTAGGAATTTTAAACAGAATTTTTTAAAAATTCCATCGTATCAACACCGTCGGCAAAGTCAAAAACACTCGGAGTTTGTGCCGAACCTAATTTTACGGTTTCAACGTTAGAAATTTGAGTTTTTGAAACAACGCATTGCAAATTTTCCCTCAAAAGTATTAATTTTTTTGATAATTCTTCAAGATTTTCATAACGTTCGGCAAACAAAACTCCGACCGGCGAAGACAAATTTTCGTCTTCTTTCAAAATCAAGAAGTTATTAATCAGAATTTTGTTTTCTGCCATCAAATATATCGCTTTGTTATAATCATAATTATCAGCGTATTTTGAATTGTTGATTACAAACGAAAAATCTACAATATTTTTGAAAAACTCTTGATAATCATAATCTTTAGGAACAAAAATTTTTGAAACGCTCCGACAGCCCAAACCGTAATACGCAAAAATATCTTCTGCCAAAAGTTTGTAATCTTCCGCCATTTCTTCTCCTGAGATAACGGCTACGGAATTTCTGTTGCGCCTTATGATGTGAGGATATTTTGAAAAATAATATTCAAAATAGCGGCTTGAATTATTGCTTCCCGTTGCAATTATCGCATCAAAACTTTGTTTTTCATCTTTTTCTTCGATGATTCTATCTGTTAATTCAGGATTGATGTGTTTTAAAATTTCCGTTACCAAATAGGGTAGGAGTTTATCTTTTTGAGAAAATTTTATAACGCATTTTTTACCCGAAAACAATATGCAAAAAATATCATGAAAACAAACCAAAGGAATGTTTCCCGCCGCAATTATTTTTACTTTTTTCTTAGAAAGAGTTCCTTGTCCGTATTTCACTTCAAATGCTGTTAAATCTTTTTCGTTCAGCATATTAGCGAGTGAAATAAGCTGCATTTTAACGAACTTTTCTTCAAACCAGCCGTTATAATTGTGATAATCTTTTATGATGTTTTTTAAGTTTTCGACGTCGTTTTTGTAAGGCAATAAATCCTCTGACAAAACACCGTTTTCCTCAACCGAAGCCTTAAAAATTTTTCCCAAGGTTATAAAAGTTTCTTTAAACATAACTCCTTTTAATTTTTTTTAGGTTTACTAATTAAAAACAATCCCAAAACCGTAATCAAGGCATTGTAAAGCAAAAGTTCGTATCCCATTTTGTAACCCGAAAACCACTGCATAGAATTAAGGCTCAAAACAAGACATATCACCGGCGACAAAATACAAACCACTGGCACAAATTTATCCTTAACCTGTTTTTTGGAATAAAGTCCGAACAAATAAAGCCCGAGCAAAGGTCCGTAAGTATAACTTGCTACAACATAAACTGCATCAATTACGCTGTTGTCGCCGATTAACGAAAACATACAAATCAAAACGCCCATCACAACGGTATTAATAATATGAACGTAAAAACGCGTTTTTGAAAGTTGTTCTTCGTCTTGCTTTTTGTCTGCACGCAAAATGTCTATTGTAACGGAAGTCGTTAGAGCTGTAACGGCACTTCCTGCTGAAGAAAAAGCCGCCGCTATCAATCCGATTACAAACAAAACACCTACAATCTGCGGCAAAAACAAATTTCCATCAAGATTAGTACCCGTTGCAAGATACGGAAAAAGTTCGTCAGCTTTTAATGGATTACCGTTAATATCGCTTAAAACACCGTCAGAAAACATTCCCAAACTTCCGGCGTATTGATAAAGTAAAACTCCCAAAGCCAAAAACAACAGATTAACAGGGAAAAAACTGAACCCGTAACTAACAACGTTTTTTTGCGCTTCTTTCAAATTTTTACAACTGAGATTTTTCTGCATCATGTCTTGATCCAAACCTGTCATGGCTATTGTCGTAAACATTCCCGCAAAAAACTGTTTGAAGAAATATTGTTTAGAATTAATATCGTCAAAATACCAAAGCCTTGACATATCGGAATTTATAACGGCAGAACACATTGAGGAAAAATCCAAATTCATGGCTTTTCCAACGTAATAAATACACAAAACAACGGCTGCAATCAGTGATAAAGTTTGAATCATATCCGTCCAAACAAGCGTTTTGACTCCGCCTCTAAAAGTATAAAGCCAAACAATCAGCATCGTAACGGCGACATTCAGCCAAAACGGTATGCCCAAAGAGTTAAAAATTATCAGTTGAAGAACAAGTGCCGTAAGATACATTCTCACGCCGCAGCCCAAAAACTTGGAAATCAGAAAGAAAATTGCACCTATTTTGTAACTTGAATTTCCGAATCTTTGGTCCAAATATGTATAAATTGAGTTTAAATTCAGCTTGTAATAAAGCGGCAACAACACGTATGCAATCGCAAAATATCCGGCAACAAAGCCTAACGCCATTTGCAAATATCCAAAGCCCGAAAACTGAACCATGCCGGGAACGGAAATAAATGTTACCCCTGAAATCGAGGTTCCAACCATCGCAATGGCTACAACATACCATGGGGATTTTTTTGAACCCGAAAAAAAATCTTTGTTATTACTGCTTTTTCTCGTTGTTAAATGACTGATAAACAATATAATTGCAAAATACACTGCAATTATAGTCAATACCAAAACCGATGACATTTTTTTTATATTTCTTTTATAATAATTCGCAGCAAAGTTAAGACTTTTTTTCAAGAAAAGCAAATCACCGTGCTCATTCTGCGATTATCTTGAAATTCAAAGTCTTTACGCCGTTCCAAAAGACAGTACCGTTGTAAAAACCGTCTTTCAAAACAATGGAATTAATTTTTTTAACCTCAGAAATTCTGTTGACAACAATACCGAGTTGGTTGTAAATTACAATTTCAGCATTAGAAAAATCATCATCCGAAAAATTTTCTAATTCGATATAAATAGGCTGATTGCTTACCGCCGGATTAGGATACGTTCTGACTGAAGCCGCCTTTTTTTTCGCAATTTGCTCTACTATGAAATCATCACTGGGACAAACTCGAAAACGGAGGCTGTCAATATTTAAAACTGAAGCCAAATATATATGCTCTTTGCCGTCGTTAAGATAAGGCAGCAAATCTATGAACTGTTTGTTCTCGCCTAAAATCTCCACACCGTCCATATACCATTTGTATTCACCGTCCAAAAATTGTCCGTCAAAATTATCCAAAGCCAAAACATCGTCATAAAGACGGATATTTCTTTCTGAAGGGTAATCGGCTGGGAAAATCATTGTATTCTCAAACATGTAATCGTCTTTGAAAAATTTCACGGGAATTTTTTCGTCGCCACCGCTCAATGTGCCTTCTGGAACAGTAAACTTTATGCCCTCGTAAGGAACTTCCTTATTAATGTTCAATTTGTCTATCGAAATATAATCGACCATGGAATACCTTTTATCAAAGTCCATGTTCATAAGCAAAACATCACCACGACAAAACGACTTTATTGTTGTGTCTGCTTCCATTACAAACGAATATTTAGAAGGCATAACCTCGTATTTGACCTCAAGGATAATTTTCATTGTTTGCGATTCGTAATCCGCAGGTTTTAAGTCTGACTCCCAACCATTAGAATCACCAAGCGGATTTATGTGAACCAAAATCGTATCGTTACCCGGCAAAAGTGTTTTAAGATACTCTTTGTTGATTTTTATAGCGTTGTCAGTTTCAAGAAAATTCAAGTTAAGACCGTTCTTTTCTGTTATCGCACCTATTGTATTGCCCTCAAGCGAAATTGAAAAAGTTTGATCCTCAATCATTTCCGATGAATAATAGATAGGGGCAGAAGTGATTTCGTTTCCCAAGTTTTCAGCAAACTTGCTGTCGTTGAACACGGAAAACCACGCAGAATATGTCTGTGTCGTGTTGCCTGCCACATCTTTTGAACGAAAATAAACACTACTTTTCCCGTATGGAAGTGTTATATTTTGGTCAAAATCATTAAAACTTACGCCGTCAAGACTATATTGAATATTTTCAACACCGCTTGTTTCATCCTCAGCAGAAACACTAAAAGCTGCTCCGAGGCGCAAATAATAGTTTTTCGGTTCGTCAATGCTCAAATCAATATCATAATCACCTACCTGTACAGAAATCTCTGGCGGGTTCTTGTCGATCCTTACAACATAGGATTCTTTTGCAATTATATTGTCGGAATCAAGTATTTTACATACTGCATTATTTTCGCCTTCTTGGGTGATTGTGTTGTTTTGAGAATCATTAATTGTCAATATCCAATTGTTGTCGTTGTCGGGACACGTGAAAACAACATCTTCTTTGTACCATTTGTCTTCGTCGAAAAAATTTTCAAATGGGTCGATGATAGTAATTTCTATTTGGTAATTATTAGAAGTTAGCGTACAAACATCTCCTTTTGCTACATTGTTGGTGGTAACAATGCGATTGTTGGAAACAGAAACTTCGCTATTGTCGGAAGTGAAATTGATTGTTAGATTGGAAGCAAAAGGAAGATTTGCAGAGGCATTTTTGCCCAATTTCATGGTATAAAATTCTTTTGTTGAGGAATAAAATTCTGCTCTATCTGCTTTTACTTTATACGTATAAACTCCTTCTGAATTTGGAGTCAAAGGGAATTGCTCGGTATCATCGCCCAACGTATAATATACATTGCTTGATGCGTAACCATCTGAAATTTTAAACTGAACTTCAGAATCATATTCAAATAAATCATCGTCGTTGTTTGCAGTAATATATTCAAAATGATCTGGCAAAATTATCCTAAATTTATCCTTCATCCACTGAGCATAAAGATTTATATCTTCATTTACAGCGTAATTACCATAACCATACTCATCAGGATCGTCTGTAACAGTCCATTTCAATAAATAATGCCCTTCTTTTTCAGGTTCTGGATATTGGTCGTCGGAAAGTTTTTCGCCATGAGGCACTTCTACCGAAGAGAGAAATTTAGTACCGTTGTAAAAACTTACAGTATGATTTACAATCGACCAGTGCATTTGATAAATTCTGTTGCCCTCATCGCCTGCTGCGATTGTCAAAGTTGAAGACGAGCCGCCGTCGTATGCGCCTGTCGGCGAAACACGTGTCCAATACAAAAACTTATAACCGTCTCTTTCAGGGTTGGGAATAGTAACATCAACAGAGCCGTTGAAAGTTGACGGTTCATACGACTGATATTCATTAGGCTTGTCAGCCCATTGATAAAATATTTTGTAATCGCCGGTGGTTAATAAGCCGCCTGCGTTAGCGTGGGCATATTCATACGTTAATTTGGTAGTAGAATATACTGTACCGTCATTACCTATAAGTTCTTGGGTTCCAGTAAATATATCAACATTTGCATTTCCCGCATCCCATTTCGGACCTACCAGTATAGTTGTTAGTTTCGTACAAGCCCAAAACATAGAACTCATCCACCAGTCTGTGCCTTTTGCTTTTTGCGTATCAAAACTGCTTATATCAAGAACCGTGAGTTCTCTACATGACTGGAACATATAAACCATATACTTTACATTCGCCGTGTTGAATGTTCTTAAATCAAGTTTTTTCAGTTTTTTACAACTGCCAAACATACTCCGCATATCCGTAACATTTTCAGTATGGAGATTTTCTAAGTTCTCTATGGTGGTTAAATTTTCAAAACCGTCAAACCAATAATAACACGAAGTCGGAGTGATTGTGCTTGCAAAAACAACCGTTTCAATCATTGTTTTTGCTGTTTCCCAAGCGGGTTTCGTATTTTCTCCGTTCAAATCAAAATAATTTACGCCTTCGGGTTTTGCGCCGTGAGTAAAGGTAAGTGTTTTGCTGTCGGACGACAGATATGCGTAATCTTGAATTACCGCCCAATTCATCACATAAATTCTGTTTCCAATATCGCCTGCTGCGATTGTCAAATTTGCTGACGATTCGCCAATTTGTTCGCCGCTTACCGAAACTTGTGTCCAATACAAAAACTGATAACCCTCTCTGTCATTAGGTGGGTCAATAGTTAAAGGCGTTATACTACTATTATATGTTGACGGAGTATACTGCGTTTTATAACCGTCTTCGTCAGCCCATTTATAGAAAATCTTGTAATCGTCTTTTGTAAGATAGCCGCCAGCGTCGGCGTGGGCGTTGGTTTTGTCAACTTTGCTTGCATCGTATGTCGTTCCGTCGTTGCCGATAATTTCGTTACAGTTCACAAACATATTCTGTGAGGAAGTAACTGACGAAATGTTCTCTTGTGTCCAATCAGAACCAACAAGTATTGTTATAAGGTGCTTACACTCGGAGAACATGCCGCTCATATTCTCAACATTTTTCGGATTAAAATTTCGGATATTAACTCGTGTCAAAGTACTGCAATTAGTGAATGTAAATTGCATAGTCTCCACTAAATCCGTATTAAAACTGCTTAAATCAAGAGTTATTAGTTTTATGCAATCATAAAACATACTTCGCATAGATTTGAGGTTTCTTGTGACGAAATGACTCAAATCAATACTTTCAAGGTTTCTGCATTTGTCAAACATTGACCGCATCGTTGTAACCTCAGAAGTGTTGAAATTTTCTATTCCGACAAATTCTTTAAGGTTTTCAAATTCTTTGAACCAACAATAGCACGAAGTCGGTCGTGCCTCAGCAAATGAAGCATCAAAAACGACCTTTGTAATATTTTTTCTGTTATCATACCAACCCGGATTAGTAGTTTCTCCGTCATACAATTCATACGCCCCGTCTGGTTTATCACCATATTTAAAAGTCAGCGTTTTGTTGTCGGAAGATAGTTCTGCATACGGTTGTGGCACTCTCCAATGCATAACATAAATTTTGTTTCCTAAATCGCCGGCAGAAATTGTCAAATTTGTTGACGACTCGCCGATTTGTGTACCTTTTGCCGAAACTTGTGTCCAATACAAAAAGGGATACTCCCTGTCTGAGGGGTTGTTTATTGTAACGGCAGTCGTGCCGTTAAAAGTTGACGGAGTGTATTGCGTCTGATATGCGCCCGTTTTGTCGTCAGCCCATTTATAAAAAATCTTATAATCGTCTTTCGTTAAGAAGCCGCCTGCCTCGGCGTTGGCGTGGGAGAGAGCAACATCAGATTCTTCATCATAAGGGGCGATTGTACCGTCGTTGCCGATAAGACTGGGACAATTCATAAACATATGACCTCTCGTCGTAACCGCATCAGTATTCCAATTATCACCTATCAAAACAGTTGTAAGTTTCTTACACCCTGCAAACATATGTCCCACATCCGTAACCATTTCGGTATTGAACCCGCGTAAATCAAGAACGGTAAGGTTTTCACAATTGTAGAACATTGCACCCATCTTAGTAACTATATCCGTCTTGAACCCGCTTAAATCAAGAGCAGTAAGGTTTTTACAATCACGAAACATCCAATTCATTTTCGTAACCTTTTCGGTATTAAGATATTCTTTCATTCCTACAATCTCGGACAAATTGCTAAGACCATAAAACCACTCACTACACTGAGTCGGTCTTGCATATTGGAAAGTCTCATCAAAAACTACTTTTGTGATATTGGTATTTTGTTTCCAACCGACCGAACTCAAACTATACGCCCCGTCGGGTATACTCTCTCCGCATTTGAAAGTAAGGGTTTTGCTGTCGTCTGAAAGTACCACATAAGGCTGCACCACAACCCACTGTGCCTTATACCATCTGTTGCCGGCATCCGCAGCAACAGTTACATTGGTAGCAGTAGAAGACTCAAAAGTTGTAGAAGTCAATTGACGTGTCCAGCCCAAAAACTGAGAACCCGTTTTAGTGGGTTCGGGCAAGGTAACCTCTGATGTTACATTTATCACAGTGCCGTCGGTAAGCGTTCCGCCGTCAGGATTCAAGAACACTTTATAATTATCAGAAGTAAGATAGCCGGTGCTTAAAGTGTTGGCGTTGGTTTTATTGATTGTTGAGCCAATCCATACACCTTCGTTACCGATAAGAGCAGTACACTTCGAGAACATCTCTGCATGGGAAGCAACACTGCTAACATCCCAATCTGAACCGACTTTGATTGCTGTAAGATTCTTGCATTCGTAGAACATATCAGCCATATCCGTGGCACTTTTCGTATTAAAACCGCTTATGTCGAGACTTGTAAGACCATAGCAATATGCAAACATATAACGCATACCCGTAACATTTTCTGTATTAAAAACGCCGCCAACATTAAGACTTGAAAGTTTGGTACAATTAGAGAACATAAATTCCATATTTGTAACATTTCCCGTATTGAAGTTGCTTACATTTAAACTTATAAGACTGCGGCAATCTGCAAACATATGATTCATACTCTCGACTTTTCTCGTGTCGAAACCACTCACGTCGATACTTGTAAGTTTAGAGCAATAAGAAAACATAGCTGCCATATTTGTAACCTCAGAGGTATTGAGATATTCTTTCATACCAACGATTTCGGTTAAGTTTGTCATGTGATCAAACCAAGAATAACACGAAGTCGGGCGAGCATCTTTGAAACTTTCGTCAAAAATTACTTCGGTAACATTTGCAACATCATCTTTCCATGCAGGATTGTCGTTCTCATTCAAATCGTATGCCCCATCTGGTTTTATGCCGTATTTGAAAGTAAATGTTGTGCCGTCAGCAGAAAGTTCGGCGTAAGGCACATCTTGAGCATTAACTATACTTGCGCAAAGAGATAATATTAACGCTGCAATAATTTTAAAAATGTTTTTTTTCATATTCTGTGTGATAGTTAAATTTCTATATTTATGCGCACAAAAATAAAAAAAAGCAATATGTTAAAAAACTTTAACAAAGAAAAATATACGAAAATTTTGAAAATTGAAATAAAGGAATTTTCGCAAGAGAAATGTTAAAAATAAAACAGAAATCACGGAATCAAAATTTCAATTGAATAAGTTCAGTGTTTTTTTATTATGCAAAATAATGCTAAGCATAATAAATTTTCTGATAAAAATTGCAACTTTTCCCAAAAAATAAATAATTTTGTGCCTTAGAAAAAACAAACAGTCAAGATAATTTTAGAAAAAAATGGCAAAAGTCAGAGGGGCAGTTGTCATTGACAAAGAAAAATGCAAAGGTTGTGGACTTTGTGTCGAGACCTGCAAATTTCAAGTCTTGCAACTTTCCCAACAAGTTAATTTAAAGGGTTATAATCCCGCTTTTATGGTTAATCCGCAAAATTGCACGGGTTGTACTAATTGCGCCGTTATATGTCCTGATGCAGTTATCACAGTTTATCGAGCAAAAGAGAATGAGTGAATTAAGATTAATGAAAGGCAATGAAGCCTTGGCAGAGGCCGCTATTAGGGCAGGAGTTGATGCTTATTACGGTTATCCTATCACACCTCAATCCGAGGTTATGGAATATTTAATGGCGGCAAATCCCGAAAAAACAACGGGTATGGTGGTGCTTCAAGCAGAAAGCGAAGTAGCCTCTATTAATATGGTTTACGGTGCGGCCGGTGCGGGCAAAATGGCGATGACTTCATCCTCAAGTCCGGGCGTATCGTTGATGCAAGAGGGAATTTCGTATATTGCCGGTGCTGAATTACCGTGCGTGGTTGTTAATGTCGTAAGAGGAGGTCCCGGTTTAGGAACGATTCAGCCTTCTCAGGCGGATTATTTTCAGACGGTAAAAGGCGGCGGACACGGCGATTACAAGCTTATAACATTAGCTCCGGCTTCGGTTCAGGAAATGTCTGATTTTATGCGTCTTGCGTTTGAATTAGCATTTAAATACAGAAATCCCGCAATGATATTGTCAGACGGAGCAATTGGTCAGATGATGGAAAAAGTGGAATTGTTTGACCCTATACCGCGCCGCACTGACGAGGAGGTTGCTCAACAATGTCCTTGGGCTACAACGGGCAGAAAACGCGGAACACAAAAACGTGTTATCACCTCGCTCAGACTTGTTGCATCTGTTCAAGAAGAGTTTAATATAAAACTTCAGAAAAAATACAAACAAATTCAAGAAAACGAGGTACGTTGCGAAATGATAGGTTGCGAAGACGCACAATTTGTTATCGTGGCTTATGGTTCGAGTGCGAGAACGAGTATGAAAGCTGTTGAACTCGCAAGAAAAAGCGGTTTGAGAGCGGGTCTTTTAAGACCTCAGACGCTTTGGCCTTTCCCGACGAAAGAACTTCGCTCGTTAGCCGAAAGAGGCGTTCAAGGTTTCTTATCGGTTGAGATGAGTGCTGGTCAAATGGTTGAAGATGTCAGACTTGCTGTTAACGGACGCTCAAGAGTGGAACATTTCGGAAGAATGGGCGGTGTTATAGCCTCGCCTTCGGATATTTTTGAAGCGTTGAAACAATTCGCCGCCGGCGAGAAAAAACTTTTTTAAGAAAATCATGGAGTTAGAAGATATTATAAAAGAGGAAAATATAGTTTTCAAAAAGACTAAACTTCTGAACGATAAACCTCTGTCATATTGTCCGGGTTGCGGACACGGCACCGTTCACAGAATCTTGATGGAAACGCTTGAAGAACTTGGCATCGACGAACAAACTATCGGTATTGCGCCCGTAGGTTGTGCTGTTATGGCATACGAGTTCATGGAAATTGATATGCAGGAGGCTGCTCATGGACGCGCTCCGGCGTTAGCAACGGGTATAAAAAGGGTTTATCCTAACAAATACGTTTTCACTTATCAAGGCGACGGTGATTTGGCTGCAATCGGTACTGCCGAGACGATGCACTGTTGCAACCGTGGTGAAAATATTTTGATAATTTTCATCAACAATGGTATTTACGGTATGACCGGCGGTCAGATGGCTCCGACAACGTTGGAAGGCGCAAAAACCTCTACATCGCCTTACGGAAGGGACGTTTCAACGATGGGTTATCCGATAAGAATAACAGAATTAATAGCGCAACTTCCCGCTGTCAGATACGTTACCAGACAGTCTGTACACACCCCAGCCGCTGTTAGAAAAGCAAAAGCCGCTATTAAAAAAGCTTTTGAATATCAAGCGGAAGGTAAACAAGGAACTTGTTTTATCGAGTTTTTGTCCAACTGCAATTCGGGTTGGAAAATGTCTGCTGTTCAAGCGAACAAATGGATGGAAGAAAACACTTTCAAATATTATGTTCCGGGCGATATAAAAGATAATTTCAAACTTTTAAAAAATCCTATCGTAGAATTATGAACGGAGAATTTATGAATGAAGAGATAATAATAGCCGGATTTGGCGGTCAAGGTGTTTTGTCGATGGGTAAAATACTTGCGTATTCGGGTTTAATGCAAGGCTTGGAGGTGAGTTGGATGCCTTCATACGGTCCTGAAATGAGGGGCGGCACGGCAAACGTTACCGTTATTTTGAGTACTGAAAGAATCAGTTCGCCGATTTTAACGGCTTTTGATACGGCTATAATTCTTAATCAGCAGTCGTTGGACAAATTTGAAAATACCGTTAAACCGGGTGGACTTTTGATTTACGATCCTAATGGTATTTCAAGACCGCCGGAGAGAACTGATTTGAGAATTTATTCGGTAGAGGCTTCAAAAACGGCTAACGAAAAAAATATGCACAAGATTTTCAACATGATAGTTTTGGGCGGTTATTTGAAAATTAATCCCGTAGTTTCTTTGGATTTCATCGAAGCAGGACTAAAAAAATCTTTGCCTGAAAGGCATCACAAACTTATTCCCGCAAATTTAGAAGGAATAAAATTAGGCGGTGAAATTATTAACCGTGTAAATTAAGAGTGAAAGAAAATCACAGTTTTTTTTTTAATTATCTTTGTTTGAATCTTTATTTAGGGTTTTAACAAAGATAATTTTTTTTTATTAACTATTTACGGGTTGGTATTTCAGTCTGATGAAAAACGTAGTGCCTAAGCCGGGTTTTGATTTGAGCCAAATTTCCCCGCCCATCAAGTCCACAAAGCCTTTACTGATTGTTAAACCTACGCCTACACCGCTGTATTTACGTTCGAGGACGTTTTCATCTTGCATAAAGGAGGTAAAAATTATGCTGTGCATTTCTTCTCTGATACCGATTCCCGTATCTGCTATTGTGAATAGTAAATTGCCGTCGCTCATCGAATAACCGAGTTTTACGCCGCCGGTTTCAGTGAATTTTATGCCGTTTGAAACTATTGAACGTAAAATTCTTTCTAATTTTGGTTTGTCACCGATGATATTTGCAGCCTTGTCGTCAAGACCTTTTTCTACCCTGAGATAGATATTTTTGATTGTAGCCTCGCCGATTAATTCCGAGTAAACTTTATCTATCAAATGATTGAGATTTAGTGGCATAGGATTCAGTTTGGTCTGTTTTGTCTGAAGTTTTGCAACATCTTTTATATCATTGACAACAGAGAGCAACTGATTGCAACCCAAATTTATCATTTCCATAAATTTGGCGTTTTTTTCGTCGAAATCGTAATGAGAAAGCAATTTGCTAAAACCCATAATCGAATTTAACGGCGTGCGTATTTCGTGCGAAATATTGCCTAAAAACAACGATTTCAAACGTTCGCTTTCTTCGGCTTTTTCTTTCGCCTCTTTCAAATCTCTTTTGTAATTTCTCTCTTTAATTTCCGAAAGCATAAACGGCGAGATGTAAGTCGCAAGCGATTTTATGTAATTCATCTCTTTTTCCGAATAACCCGTCGGACAATCAGAAGTACCGATAATGCCTATCACATTATTTTCCTCGCTTATAATCGGAGTTGCCAAAAAGACTTCGTGTCCTAAAATGTTAAGACCGATTTCCTGCTCTAATGAGCATTGAGCCTTAAACGAGGTATAATCAGGCGATACCATAACTCTTTCAAAACCGTGTTCGTCCGTTACAGTTGGTAGTGTTTCGTCTTGACGTGCAAGACAAACAATATCGCCTTTGCGTGAAAAATATCCGATATAACCCGAAGGACTTCCCGTATTTTTTAGGACTAATTCAAGCACGGCATTATAAAGGCTGACATTGTGTCCTAAAGCAAATGCTTTAGAAATTTCATTTTTGACTATAAGGTCGTTTCTTATCATCATTTCAGTTTTCAAATCGTTGAAAACCGCAACACAATAGCCTCTGTACGGTATTGACGTGCAAACCTGATACGTGGTTTGCGTTAAATTGTTATAATAATTGCTGTCGTTTGAAGTGCCGATTCTTGCGGGTCTTGCAAGAATTTTTATGAGCGTATCTTTGTTTGGCAGCCTTGTCTGACTGATATTTTTGCCGATAATAGAACTTTTCTTGACCTCAAAAACCGATTCAAAAATAGGATTAATGTCAAGTATCTGAAAATCAATAATTCTGCGCTTGTTGCCCATTATAGCTTTTGCGTACATAAAGGCAGAAGACATATTGTCGAACAAGAGTTTAAAACCGCGTTCACCGATATTTTCCAACTTAAGAGTCGTTCTTTTTACTACGAAGAGCAATTCGTTCTTGAAAAGCGAAACTCTCAAGTGATAAGTATCTTTGTTTTCGGAAGTAAAATCGTATTCTAAATATGGGTTTTCAACAGAGAGATTTTTTATTTCTTCGATTTTTGAGTCTTCGACATCAAAAGGAAGGACTTTAAAAACACTATCGCCTATTATAGTTTGTTGATAACGAAAAAACTGTTTTGCAGTTTGATTAGCACATTTTACTGCAAAATTGTTTTTCTCGCACAATAAAACAGAATCCTCATGGGTATCAATCAAGTAGTTGAGGATATGATTCTCACTTTTGCAAGTGATACCCGTGAGGTCTGTAAAAAAATTATCCTTGTTTTCGATGTCCATTGTTGAATAATTAAGACACGCCAAAGATAGAATATTTTTTTGAAAAAACAAATATTTCCGTTATTATTTTTTCAAAAAATGAAATTTCATATCTGTTATTTTTTAGGCGGCAATATCTCTCCGTCATCAGAAATTTGCGGCAAATTGTCGTAAATATCCTCTTTCGTTAAATTCTGAATTACTTGAATTACACGTTTTTGCGAATCAATATGCGGACCTTTGTTAGGCGGTTTGATTTGGTAAGTCGGGATAATTTGGGCTGAAATAAAATTACCCGTTTCTTTATCAATTTTAACACGGAAAATAGGAGCAAGACCGTTAACACCTTTGATGTTGATGTTGCTGTATGTTGCAAAATTTCCCATGCTGTAAGCGATAAATTTACCTTTATAAACCTCCACAGCTCTTGTAACGTGAGGACCGTGTCCTAAAACGATGTCGGCACCTGCATCAATAACCTCGTGACTAAAAGCATAAACGTTGCCTCGGTTTTGACCTAAAAATGTTTCGTATTTTCTTGGTACGTGCTGATAATTAGCACCTTCAGCACCTCCGTGAAAAGATACGATAACGATTTGACACGAGTCTTCCTTTAGTTTTTTTACCAAAGCGCGGGCGTTGGCATGGTCTGTTATCTGAATTGTTCCTTGGTTTGGAGCAAAAGCACAAAATCCGTATTTTATGCCGTTTACAACAAACTCTGCAACAGGTTTTTCTGTAAAACCTGCCCAATTGATTTCAAGACTGTCCAAGAGGTGTTTCGCATTGGTTTTGCCTAATTCACCGAAATCCCCGCTATGATTGTTTGCAACGCTGACAAGATTAAAACCTGCATCTTTGAAACATTTAGCGTATTTTTTCGGCATACCGAAAGTAAAACACGTTTTTGGGTCGTTACAGTTTTTTGCTCCGGTTTTGGTGTCGGTAAAAGTACCTTCTACGTTACAAAAAACAATGTCCGAATTCTCAAAATACGGTTTTACTTCGTCTAACAAATGACTTGCATCGTTGTTTGGCGGACAATACGACATATCCGGCACAATACTGCCCAACATTATATCACCGACAGCTGTAATTGTCAGCGTATCAACTTTTTGGATTGTGTCTTGGGCGTATGTGCCGCTGCAAAACATTGCTGCTGAAAAAACAGTAAATAAAAGTTTTTTCATAAAAGTTTTTTTGTTCACTTTTATTTTTTCTTTTGTTTATCCGTAATAGCGTCGATGACAGCTACCGCAACGATATTTACGATGTCGTTTACCGAAGATTCAAAATCGATGAAGTGAATCGGTTTGTTAAGACCCATTTGGATAGGACCGATAAGTTCAACGTTTTTGTTCATTGCCGCTAACATCTTATAACTTGTGTTTGCACTACCTAAGTTCGGGAAAATGAGCGTATTGACAACTTTTCCTTTAAGACGGTTGAACGGGAATGTTTTGTCGCGCAGTTCGTCGTCGATTGCAAAATTAACCTGCATTTCACCGTCGATGTCGAGTTCAGGCATTTGAGAATGAACGATTTCAACGGCTTGATGAACGGTTGCCGGAGTTCCGACCTCGTCAGCACCGAAGTTAGAATACGAAAGCATTGCGATAACGGGTTCGTGGTTGAAGAATTTTACCGTATGAGCCGCAAGTTTTGCCGTATCAACCAAAGTATCAACATCCGGGTGGCGGTTAATCAAAGTGTCAGCCAAGAAGAAAGTACCTTTTTCGGAGTTAAGAATATGCATTGTTCCGAAATGAGTGAAACCTTCTTTTATACCGATAACGTCTTTTGCAACCTGAATCGTATCTCTGTAACGGGTGTAAACGCCGGTAATGAAAGCATCAGCCTCGCCGGTTTCTACCATCATCATACCGAAATAGTTGCGGTCAAACATTTTATCGTTTGCCTCTTGGAATGTCATACCGTTGCGCTGACGTTTTTCAGCAAGGATTTTTGCAAATTTTTCACGGCGGTCTGCTTCACGGTCTGCACGCAGGTTGATAATTTCAATACCATCGAGATTGAGTTCAAGTTCGGTAGCTATTTTTGTAATTTTTTCGGTGTTACCAAGCAAAATCGGGAAACAAATACCTTCGTTTTTAGCTTCAACGGCAGCTTTCAACATATTGGGGTGAATACCCTCTGCGAAAACCACTCTTTGAGGATTTTGTTTTGCAATATTGAAAAGTTGAGCTGAAAGTTTTGATTCATAGCCCATTAATTCTTTCAAATGCTGACGGTAAGCGTCCCAATCCTCAATTTTCTTTCTTGCAACTCCTGATTCTATTGCAGCCTTTGCAACAGCTGAAGAAACCTCAGTGATAAGTCTGGGATCAACGGGTTTTGGAATAAAATATGACGGACCGAATGTCAAATTATTAACATTATAAACCTTGTTAACAACATCGGGAACTCTTTGTTTTGCGAGGTTTGCAATAGCGTAAACGGCAGCGAGTTTCATCTCTTCGTTGATAGCCGTTGCAGCAACATCCAATGCACCGCGGAAAATGTACGGAAAACCGATAACGTTGTTGATTTGGTTAGGATAATCGCTTCTGCCGGTAGACATCAAAACATCGGGTCTTGAGGCCATTGCCTCTTCGTATGTGATTTCAGGAACTGGGTTTGCAAGTGCGAAAACGATAGGTTTTTCTGCCATTGAACGTACCATATCCTGTGTTAAGATATTTCCTTTTGAAAGTCCCAAGAAAACGTCAGAGCCTTTGATAGCCTCTTCCAAGGTGTGAACATCGCGTCTTGAGGTTGCAAAGAATTTCTTTTCGGGCGTAAGATTCGGACGGTCGTCGGTGATAACGCCTTTTGAGTCAAGCATTACGATGTTTTCAACTTTTGCGCCTAATGCAACGTAAAGTTTTGTACAAGAAATTGCCGCAGCACCAGCACCGTTGACAACGATTTTTACCTCTTCGATTTTTTTGCCGGCAACCTCCAAAGCGTTGATAAGACCTGCTGAAGAAATAATTGCCGTTCCGTGTTGATCGTCGTGCATAACGGGAATGTCAAGTTCTTCTTTCAAACGGCGTTCGATTTCAAAACATTCGGGGGCTTTGATGTCTTCGAGGTTGATACCGCCGAAAGTCGGAGCTATAGCTTTAACAGCTTGAATAAATTTATCCGGATCTTTTTCATTGACTTCAATATCGAAAACGTCAATACCGCCATAGATTTTGAAAAGTAAGCCTTTACCTTCCATAACGGGTTTTCCGCTAACTGCGCCTATGTCACCAAGACCAAGGACAGCAGTACCGTTTGAAATAACGGCAACAAGGTTTCCTTTGTCGGTATATTTATACGCATCGTCGGGGTTTTTCTGAATTTCGAGACACGGCTCTGCTACACCGGGCGAATAAGCGAGTGAAAGGTCAGTTTGAGTTCTGTACGGTTTGGTGGGAACGACTTCAATCTTTCCCGGACGGCCTTCTGCATGATATTTCAATGCGGCCTCTTTAGTTATCTTTGCCATTTTATAATTTTATTTTTAAACTAATTTTCGGCAAATATATTTATTTCTTTGCAAATTTTACTAATTTTGTATGTAATTTTTATGTAAAAATATTTGTATAATTGTATATTTATACAGTTAGCGGTTCAAAATAAGGTATAATTTTGCAAAAAAAAAGAATCTATATGAAAAAAATATTTCTAATTCTTGCGTTTTTCTTGCAAGTTATTAATTGTTGTTCTCAAAAAATATCTCCCGATTATGATTACCGCAATATCGGCAGTGCTAAAAAATTAAGCGGAAAAACCTACGTTTTAGTGCTTTTTGTTTCTTATAAATATGCTCAGGATTGGACGAAGGAGGAGATGGACGAATTTTATCAAAAAATTTTTAATGCTTTTTCGTGGTTGAAGAAATCCGCTAAAAAATATAATTCTGAAGTTGATTTTTCGCTTTTTGTTTTGGGCGATAATGAAAAAATAAAAATGGATTATATTCCGCAAGGTCCGTTTGAGGGTGCGTATTCTACCGAAATGTTAAAACACGCAATGTATGAGGCTGATTATGATAAAAAATTTGATTTTGAGGAATATGCACATCAGACAATCGGGAGTGATAATTGTGTCGTTTATGTCTGTTGCAATACTTACGGACGCAGTTTTGCGCTGCCGGTGAGCCTGAATTTTTTTGATTATTATAAAAAAAACGGAACAAACCGCGACCTTTTGGAAGGATGTGTGCTTTACAAAGGTTTTGATTCTCAAAGGCCTTTGTATCCATCTGTGATTGCTCATGAAACGTTGCATCTTTTCGGGGCCGCCGATTTGTATGACGTTTACGGCGGTGATGATTCCGTATTGGACAAAAAAATGCAACGTTATTTTCCTACTTCCATAATGCGGCGTACTCCTTATAATATTGAAGATGCCGAGGTTGATAAATTAACAGCCTTTCTTGTCGGAATTTCAAGCAGTTATGAAAACCGTTTCGATGAATTTTTAAACCAGTGATTCATTATATCACAAAGCCGTATTTTCCCATTATGAGTTTGAATTTCGTAATGTTTATCGGTTTTGAAATAAAATTTGTACAACCGGCTTTCAAAGCGTTTTCTCTGTCGCTTTGATACGCATTAGCAGTTACGGCGATTATCGGAATTGTTATGCCTTTTCCTCTTAACGTTTTGGTTGCCCAAAGTCCGTTGTATTCGGGCATGGAAATATCCATTAAAATTATTGCGTAATCTTGTTTTAAAGCTTTTTCTACTGCATCTTTTCCGTTGTAAGCGCGGTCTATGGTATAATAATCTTTGAGATAAGTCTTTAATAATGAGAAATTTCCGTCTTCGTCCTCAGCTATCAAAATTTTTTTGTTGATAGGTGTTGTTATAATATCTTCACTTTGCGGGGATTCGTAATCGGTCGGAGCTTTTTCAAAGATTTTGACCTCGCACGGAAACCATGCCCAAAATTTTGAACCGTGTCCTTCCTCGGATTTAAAACCGACGTAACCGCCTGCACTTTCAATAATTGCTTTGCTTATTGCAAGCCCTAAACCCGAACCTTGAAGATGCGGATCTATTTTTTCAAAACGGCAGAAAACTTTGTCTCTATGTTCAACAGAAATACCCGAACCCGTATCCTCAACGCTGAAATAAATTCCGTCCTCTTGGTATTTGTAATCCATTTTAACATAACCGTTTTCAGTATTTTTCAATGCGTTTGAGACATAATTTCCCATTACTTGTTTTAATCTGTCAATATCGCCGTTGATAATACAATGCGGATAAGGATTGCTGCATAAAAATTCCGTATTAGGATTTTTTCTGTCCTGATACGTTTCGTAAATATGACGGAACAATTTGGCAAAGTCAAAACTGCTGTATGTTAAATCCACATAACCCGCAGCCATTTTGGAGGTGTCCAAAATATTATCCAAAAGTTCCAAAAGCATATTGTTGTTTTGCCTTATAATATCGTAATACGATTTCATTTTTTCCGATTTGTTTTCTTTTGCCATAAGTTCGGAAAAACCGCAAATCGCATTCAAAGGCGTGCGTATTTCGTGATTTATGTTGTTTAAGAATGCTGATTTCAATTTGTCGGAGCGTTCAGCATTGTTTTTAGCCTCTTTGAGTTGTTCTATCGTGGAGCGCAATTCTGAATCGTTGATGGCACTACTGATAATGTATTTTCTGCCTTGCATATCCGTAAAAAGCGTTTTGGTGATGTGCAGGGAATATTTTACGTCGTTGAGAGTAAATTCCGTGTCAAAGGACACCGATTCACCGTCTTTGAGGACTTTGTTGTCCATTATGTAACAGTCTTCCGATATTTTGGTGTGTCCGAAAATTTCAAAATCGTTATGACGTTTTAGAGTGTTTTGATTCATCTCGGTAATTTCACAGAAATTGTTGCTTGCCATAATGTAGCGGAAATCGTTTTCGGGATCTTTTACGGTCAGCATACACGGAACAGAATTCATAATGGTTTTTAAGAAACGGTCGGTATCTTGAGCCGAATTTATAAGTTTGTCCCATTTCGGATTGGAACTTACCACACCTTTATATACAAGAACTTTTCCGCCTGAAATTTCTTTCGGCGTGATAAAAAACTGACGGTCTGTCCATTCTCCGTTTACACAAAGATTGTAACTCTCTGATGTAGTGATTATTGCACCGTTTTTTATGCTTGAGATAATCTCTTTATTAACATCCAAATCCTCCGGTTTTATTTTCTTTAAATATTCCTCAAACGGTATTTTTTCTTTTCTGCCCGAGATTATGAGTTCATCTTTTTTTACGTCGTAGATGAAACTCGTTATAAAACTTTTATCGGGATTGCTTTCTGTTTTTTGGGATTTAATATTATTGAGAATGGTTCTGTACGTGATTTTGTTGCAAAGGCCTTCTACCGATACGACTTTCCCGTTTTCAAAAACGCTTCTTACCTCGGTGTTCCAATACGAATAGCCGCCTTCAACGTTTTCGTCAACGGCTCTTAAAACGAATATCGTATTTTCGGTTTTTCCTTCCATGTGTTTTTGAATGGCATCTTTTAGCATTACGATGTCTTGAGGCACAAAAAACGAATAAAAATCCTCCAATGAGCAGTAAGCACTCAATCCCGCTTCGTTTAAATATTCCATACAGGAATTTTCGATGTGATAACGCCATATTTTCAGAAGGTCGAGCGCATTGATTTTGCAGAAAAGCTCTTGTGTATTTTTTTGATATTGCAACAGATGCTCTTGCGGTGTCATGTCAATTACCGTGATAAAAATATACGGTTCGGTATCGGGCGAAATTTTTTGTTTGCTAAAAAAAACATTGAAATATTTCGTGTCGGAATTAATAGATTGATACCATTGTCTGACATCTTCGTTTTTGAAATCTATTTTAAGGTTTACGCTTCCAGAGTCGGACTCACGGATTTTGTTTATAAGACTTGTGCTGTTTGCAGGAGAGTTCCAAAGCAGGTGAGAGTCGTCTTTAATATAATTTTCGTCTGTGATTCCGAACAAATTTATGAGTTTTTGGTTCGTGAAAATTCTTCTGCCTTCACTATCGAAAACCGAGACTGCAAATTCAACGCTGTTGATGTATCTTGATAAAAAATCCATAAGATTCTCGATACAATAATTTTTCGGGGCAGGACATTCAAGTTTTTGCGATTGACTCTGATGAGTAATCTTTTCTTGATTGTTGCCATCTTTAATTCTTGTCTGGCGTTTGTCTTTCAAAATTGTTGCAGCAAGTATTGCTAATGCTGCATTTGTTATAACGAGTGTGAGTAATAATGCCGTATTCATAATTGGTTATCGTTTTCCTTAGGTTTTCTTTGAATTATTTTTTTGTGCAAGGTAGCAATAATATTTTATTTAAAAAAATTAATTTCTCTTTTTTATTAAAATAAAATTGTGGTACGCTGTTTGCTTTTTAGGGTATAGGAAAACAGTAAATTTTAATAACTCTATGGTCTTGATTAACTAAAAAAATGAAAATTAAATTTGTCGTTATCGGTAAAACCGTGGAGAAATATTTGATTGATGCGTGTAACGAATACGAAAAAAGGATAAAAAAATACGTCCGTTTTGAGTATATCGTGCTAAAAGACTTGAAAAATATTTCTGCTCTTACTTTTGACCAAGTCAAAGAGCAGGAGGCAAAACTATTGGAGCCGTATATGAATGAAAATTCGTTCAAAATTATTTTGGACGAACACGGTCAGGAGTATACATCAAAAGATTTTTCAGATTTTTTGGAAAAAAAGATTGCCAATTTGTCAAAAGATATTACCTTTGTGGTCGGTGGACCTTATGGTTTTGCCCCGAAAGTTGTCTTGAAAGCAGACGGCAAAATATCGCTCTCTAAAATGACTTTCTCTCATCAGATGGTAAGATTAATCTTTTTGGAGCAGTTGTACCGTGCGTTTACGATTATGCACAATGAGCCGTATCATCACGAGTAAAAAAAGAAGTGAAAAATTGAATTTGGGAATTATTTTATTAAAAAGGAAAAAACTACTCAAGGAAAAAAACTAATTTAAGGGACAACTAACGGATTTTAAGAACCTTTTTTAACAAGGGAAAACAAGTGAAAGAAAAGTTAATAAAATTTCAGTTTCTTATATATGCGGTTATCCTTTTTATAACTGCCTCTGTATTAGAATCATATCTGAGCGGTCTAAACTCGGGAGGCATCAATGTCGATAGAGTGGAGTCCGTGTTGCACCGTAAGGAGGCGGGATTGGATAGCGCAATCAATTTCATCAAAAACGAAATTGAGAGCGGGGAAAATCTCGTCAAGGAAAATTCCGTATGGGTTAGTTCGCGGGATTTAACCTACTTAAGGCGGCAGGGTCTTACCGTGCTTGTTTACGAAAACGACACGTTAAGATTTTGGACAGACAATACCGCACCTGCTGACCGATTGTATTCGCAATCGGCTCTCAACAACCGTATCGCTAATCTTAACAATGCGTGGTACGAAATCCGTATGCTTAATAGCGGAAATCTTCGTTATGTTGGTCTTATTTTTATTAAAAACAAATATAATATCAACAACAAATATCTCAAAAACGATTTTATGCCGGAATTGAATCTGCCATCTTCTGTACAGGTTTCAATGATTCCGCTAAGTTATAGTTTTGATATTAAGGACAAAGAAGACAAGTATATTTTCTCGTTGGTTCCAACCAATAGTTATGATATTGATTCTAACAGAGTTAATATTGCGGGAATATTGTTTTTTATGGCGTTGCTCTCTCTTTTGATTTATGTTTATTCTATAATTGATAATTTTACCAAGAAAGAGGGTAATTCGCTGAAAATCATTGCTATAATTTCAGGCGTTGTGATAGTGGCGTTTATAATGCTGATTTTCAGATTTCCGTTCAATGTTTATTCTTTGGACTTTTTTGACCCCGTTTATTTTTCCGGACCGGGTATTTTCAGAACAATCGGTGATTTTATTCTGAACGTTAGTTTTATGTTTGCCGTTGCGGTTTATGTTTTTAAACTCGCTGAATACAAGAGAATTAACGAGAAAATAAAAGAAATGCCCGATTCCAAATTTTTAACGGTTTGGTTTTCGGTTTTGGGTGCTGTTTTCTTGATTTTCGGCTACTTGTATCACGCTGCAAAACTTCTTGTTAAAGAGAGCAAAATTTCTTTTCAGCTGACAAATGTTATTTCGCTTGACATTTTCAGTTATTCGGGTATTTTGATAATGATAATCCTTGTTGGCATTATGATTTATGTTTTGATGCAGCTGACGGGTTATTTCAGATATTCGATTATAAAGGATTTCAAGAAAACGCTGATTTGTTTTGCTTTAGTTACTGCTCTGCTTTTTATTATAACGGTTTTAATAACGGATTATAAAATTGCTTTTGCCTTTTTGTTTTTGATGCTTTTGACGGGCTCTGCTATGCTTACGCATTATCACAAAGCCGAAAAAAGTGTTTATCGTTATATTTTTATGGTGTTTTTGAGTGCGGTTTTCTCTTGTTTTTTAATAACGGTGACAACCGAAGAAAAACTCACTGAGGATACTAAAAAATTTGTTACATATCCTTCCGACGAACACGATCAAATTGCGGAATTGCTGTTGAACGATATTTCCGAAAAACTTCCGAATGACGGCATGATTTCGGACTTTTTGCGCAAAACAGACCGTCAAGTCGGCGAAATAAAACTTCGTGATTATATTCAGCGTCAGTATTTTAACGGATATTGGAGCAAATATAATTTGAGTATCGGCATTTTGGAATTTGCGCAAGGGGAGTTGTTTTCAAACTCTGACAGCGAATTTGCAAAAACCGTTAATGAATCGGCTTCGGAGGTCAACGGAACGGGATTTTATTTCGTTGATAAACCCGACGGCACGATAAGTTATCTTGCGCCTTTGAGGTTTTCGGTTCAGGACAAAATCTGTTATGTCTGCATTTCGCTCGATTTGAAACCCGTACCGCAAGAACTCGGTTATCCCGAATTGTTAATGGACAAAAATGTTAAGCCTTCTGTTATAAGCGGTTACGATTACGCAAAATATTGTAAAGGCAGAAAAGTTTCTCAAAACGGAGAGTTTTCTTACGACTTTTCCGATGAGGTTTTTATCGAGGCTTTTGACAAAACTTCCGATACGATAGCCGTTACAAAACTTGCGGATTATGTTCATACGGTTTATCGTAACGGTGAAAATACGGTTGTGATTTCACGAAAATCTGTTTCGCTTTTGGAAATCGTAACGTGTTTTGCATATTTGTTTATAATTTACATTTTTGTAATGCTTTTGGTCGTTGTTATACGACTGATTGTAATGCACAACACCGATTATCGTTATCAGATAAAAACGAGATTGATTTTTTCAGTAACCTTTATTTTAATGCTTTCGTTTGTGTTGATTTGTCTTGGTTCTATATATCTTAATATCAGAACTTTCAGAGAAAATAATGCTCAAAGCATCGACGAAAAAGTTAAAAGCGTTTACATGGAATTGGAGCATACGTGTTCCGATACGTCAAAATTTCATTCGGTTTGGAATCCTAACGAAAATTCTGCAATGGACGAATATTTGATAGCTTTATCACATATTTTCTTCATTGACATCAACCTTTATGGTGCTGACGGAGAGTTAGTTGCAACTTCACGTCCGGAAATTTTCAAACAAGGTTTGATTTCAACGAGGCTCAATACAAAAGTTTTGCAGGAGTTTGTTATCGAGAGCAAATCGAATTATACTCAAGAGGAAAAAATCGGAAAAATGACATACGCCTCGGCGTACATTCCATTTTATAATTCTTCTGACGAATTAGCGGCTTATATCAACTTGCCGTATTTTACCAAGCCCGAGGTTTTGCAAAAAGAACTTGGAACTTTGATTGTTTCAATCGTGAATTTTTACGTTATCCTGATGATGATTTCAATCGTGATTGCCGTGATAATTTCCGAGAGGATTGTTCACCCGATTAAATTGATTCAGAATAAGTTGGAAAAAATAGAACTCGGTAAGCAACACGAAAAGATAGAGTACGGACGCAAAGACGAACTCGGACAACTTGTTGCCGAATACAATAGCATGGCTGAAAAATTGGAAGAAAGTGCCAAACTTTTAGCACAAGGCGAGCGTGAAAGCGCATGGCGTGAAATGGCAAAACAAATTGCTCACGAAATCAAAAACCCGTTAACGCCGATGAAACTTTCCATTCAATTCCTCATGCGTAGTAAAGAAAACAACGATGCGGATTTTGATAAAAAATTGGAAAAAGTTTCCAATACGTTGATTCAGCAGATTGACACGTTGTCATCTATCGCAACGGGTTTCAGCAATTTCGCCAAAATGCCCAAACCAAACGAACATCCGTTCAACGTAATCGAAACACTTTCCAATGTGATTCAACTTTTTAACAACGTTGATAACATCGACATAACCTCAGACCTCGGCGGATACGAAGATATTACAATCGTTGCTGACAAAGAACAAATTTCAAGGGTTTTTATCAACCTTATCAAAAACGCAACTCAAGCAATACCCGAAGGCGTCAGAGGTAAAATTCATGTTAGCCTCGAAAAACAGGACAAGCTGATAATTAAAATCTCCGACAATGGTTGCGGTATACCCGACGAAATACGCGGAAAACTTTTTACGCCAAGTTTCACAACCAAATCCAGCGGCTCAGGTCTCGGCCTTGCAATGGTTAAAAACATAATAATCAACGCTAAAGGTAATATCACTTTCGAGTCCGAAGTCGGAAAAGGTACTACTTTTATTGTTACGTTACCGTTGTAATGCGCCTCAAGCCGGCGGGGCTGTTCCCTTTTGAAAAAGGGAACCGGAAAACTTTTATAAAATTTATTTTAAATGCGTTAGGGGCTGTGGTTTTTAAGACCACAGCCCCTAACGCATTTAAAATAAGTAATTAAAAGTTCTTTGGTTCTTTCTTTCAAGAAAGAACAGCCCCAGCGGCGAGCGGCATTTACTTTACCGTAACGACAATCGGAGTATTTATTTGTCCCAATCTGTTTTTGACTTGGTAGCTGAAATAGCCGGGGATTTGGTATTTTCCGGGTTTAACGCCTTGGGATACGGTGATATTGTATTTTAGGGTAACGGTACTTCTTTCGATAGGGAGTTTATACCATTGGTAGAAGACTTTGTTGTTTTCGAAATAGAAGTTAGCGTTATCGGATTCGCCGCTTATTTCGGTTGCTGCAAAACCCTCAGGTAAGAGTTGTTGGAATTGAGCGTAGCAAGCTAAATCGCATTTGTTAATTTTTACGGACATAACGAAGGAGTTACCTTGTTTTACGATTGTGTCCGAGGTGCAATTAGCTGAAGGTATTTGGGCTTTTAAGTTGATAGCCGCTAAGAGTATTATTGCTAAAAGTAAAAAAAGTTTTTTCATTTTTTATGCGTTTTTTATTAGTTGTATTGTTTCTTGTGGGGAGTCAGACAAGCTGAAGAGGTCGATGTCGGACTGTTTGATTGTTTTGTAATCGTTTTTTAGTGTATTTTTAAGCCAATCTGTCATTGGTTGCCAAAAATTTTTGTCTTGAAGTATGAGCGGACGTTTTTCGATGTTTCCCATCTGCATAAGAGTCAGACATTCAGTGATTTCGTCTAACGTTCCTAATCCGCCTGGCAGAGCAATGAAAGCTTTGGCATATTTCCAAAACAGATATTTTCTTGCAGCCATATCGGTTAACAGGAGATGGTTTTCTTTGTCGATAAAATCGTTTTGAATACATATATCAGGAAATTCCATGCAAATTCCGATAGATTTTCCTTTGGCATTTTGAACACCTTTGTTAACGGCTTCCATTATGCCCGGACCGCCGCCTGTGATAACTTCAAAATCTGCACGAGCGAGTTTTTCGCCCGTTAGGACTGCATCTTCGTAATATTTTGTACCCGCTTTGATTGATGACGAGCCGAAAACGCAAATGCAGTTTTTATGTTTGTCCAAAACACTTTTGGCATTTATGATTTCGTCCAAAGATTTTTGCAGTTTTTCTTTTTCTGTTAACATTTTTTCTTGATTAAAGTTTTATGCAAAAATAGAAATATTTTGTTTATTTTTGAAAAAATATTTGCACAAAAAAACTTATTATGAAAATATTGAAAGAATTTAAACATTTTGTTTTCAGAGAATATCGAAGGCGTGAAATAAAAAAGCACGAACTTGATTATTTGTTTTGGGAGTGTACTTTGAGGTGCAATTTGAATTGTCTGCATTGTGGCAGCGATTGTTTGAAAAATTCTCAAATTTCTGATATGCCAAAAGAAGATTTTTTTTCGGTTTTGGATGATATTTCTTCTTCGGGTTTAAGTCGAAATCTTACAATTTGTATTACGGGAGGAGAGCCGCTTTTGAGGGAGGATTTGGAATTTGTGGGAAGAAAAATCCGCGAGAAAGGTTTTAAATGGGGAATTGTTACAAATGGCTTAATGCTTGATAGAAAGCGTTTTATTTCGCTTTTGAATGCTAAAATCTCGTCTCTTAGCATAAGTCTTGACGGTTTTGAATCGCAACACAACAAATTGCGCTGCAATTCTAATTCTTTTTCAAAGGCTTTTGAGGCTGTGAAAACGGCTGTGGAGTTTTCCAAAAAAGGTTTTCTTATTTTTGACGTTATAACTTGTGTTAGCAGTTTGAACTTTTCTTCGCTTGAAAAATTTCGTGATTTTTTGATTGATAGCGGAGTAAAAAGATGGCGGATTTTTTCGATTTTTTCAAACGGTAGGGCGGACAAAAACTCCGAAATTCTTTCACTTTCAAAAACGCAATACAGAGAATTGTTGGATTTTATAAGTTTTACACGAAAAAATTTTGGAGATAAAATCAGTTTAAATTATTCTTGTGAAGGCTTTTTAGGGGATTATGAATTGGAAGTCAGAGATTATTTTTATTTCTGTCGGGCGGGAATTTCTGTCGCCTCAGTTATGTGTGATGGAAGCCTAACGGGTTGTCTTAGTGTTAGGGCGAAGGATTTTATTCAAGGCAACGTTTACGAAAAAAGTTTTTCAGAAATTTGGAAAAACGGTTTTTCTATTATGCGGGATAGGAGCTGGGCTAAAAAAAATAAATGTCAAAAATGTAGTTTTTGGCAAAAATGTTTAGGCGGCGGACTTCATCTTTATAAAAGTGTTGATTCAGAGATTTCTCATTGCAATTTGAAGGATTTTTTAACTTGAAAAAAAGGAAATGCGCTGTCGTTTGAAAAAAAAATATTCCTTTTTGTGCACATTTTAATTAAAAAGTTTGTATGTTTGCATCTGTAAAATGATTATGCCGGTTGGCTAAAACAAATTTTTAAATACTATAAATCAATGAAATCAAAATTAGTGGCATATTTGCTATGGTTTTTTTTAGGAGTATTTGGTGTTCATAAATTCTACTTACACAAATGGTTGTGGGGCGTATTATATTTTTTTACTGGTGGTTTTGCTTGTATAGGTTGGTTGATAGACCTATTCACGCTTGGAACGCAAGTTGATGCCTACAATTTAGCAACCTTCAATAAAAAACTTATTGAAAATAATATTAAGTAGTTTTTTTTAAGTCCTAAAAATTTAGGAGGAAAAATTATGAAATGTTTTAAAAAAATATCCGCCTCGTTGTTGGCATTTTTCGGTATCGGGACTTTAACGGCTTGTTACGGAATGCCTCCGCAAAATTTTGACGAGGCGTTTACGGTTTACGGGCGCGTTTCAAAAATTGACGGTAACGGAGATACCGTTAATCTCGAGGGAATAAAAGTCTCCGTTTTGGGTGCTCCTGAAATTTTTACGCAAACCGACGAAAGCGGTTATTATGAGCTTACCTTTACGGATTCCTCAGTGCAGACAATCTGTTTTGAGAGCACAAATTTTGAGAATGATACCGTCAAAATTCGTTTTAACACGCCCGGACCTCAAACTTGCGATGTGTTGTTGAAAGAAAATAAAGAGTAATTTTTTTCCCCTTTTTTATCTCTTAATAACACTCAAAATTGCAACTGCGCACGTTGTTTTAGGGCTCAGCGGCATGATGTGAACCCAATAAACATCGGTTTTGGGACAGAAAAACGTAAATTTAAAATTTCTTGTCGTCGTTGCTAAAATATTATTGTTGTTATCATAAAGCGATAACATTGAGTTTACCGCAAGTCCTGTGGCTAAAGATGAATTTCCCTCTTCGAGATATTGTGAGTCGGAGGGGTTGCAAAGTTGTAAAGTGTACATATATCCTTTGTTGAGGATAACTTTGTGTTTTTGAATTTTTCCTGATGAGAATTTCGTGTTGAATTCTTTTAAGAAAATAACGCCGGAGTTTTGCAAAGCACACTCGTACACAAATCTTTGTTTGCATTGAGCATTAACGCAAAGACTTGATAATGTGATGAATATAACGATAACTAATCTTAGTAACTTCATAATTGAAAATAAATTTTTACGTTTCAAAGGTAATATATTTTTTTGATTTAAACAAAAAGCAATCCAAAAACAATTTACAATAAAAAAATTATGTCTACGTTTTTGTTTCACGATTTGGTTTACGGACCCGTAAAATCCAGACGGCTTGGAAATTCTCTCGGTATTAATTTGTTACCAAGAGAAAAAAAATATTGTAATTTCAATTGTATTTATTGCGAATGTGGAGCTAATATTCCGGGGCATGTAGGATTTTTGCCGGGGCGTGCGGAAATTGCTGCTGCTTTAGAAAAAAAACTTATTGAACTCAAAGAAAAAAACGAAAGGGTTGATTCAATAACTTTCGCCGGAAACGGAGAGCCTACAATTCACCCCGATTTTCACGAAGTAATTTCTGATACCGTTAATTTAAGAAATAAGTTTTTTCCTGATGCAAAAATTTCCGTTTTGAGCAATGCAACACGGATTGTAAGCAAAAATACTGTTGCAACTCTCAAGATGATAGATAATTGCATTTTGAAAATTGACGCAGGTATCGAAGAAACCGCCAAAGCAATCGACCGTCCCGTCGGAAATTATTCTTTGAAAAAGCAAGTGGAACTTCTTAAACAATTTGACGGAAATTTTGTGCTTCAAACGATGTTTTTATCGGGCGATGTTAACGGTAAAAAAATTGACAATACAACGCCGGAAGAAGTTTCGGCATGGCTGAAAATTGTTGAAGAATTGCGTCCGAAAAAAGTTATGATTTACACCATTGCTCGCGATACGCCGGAAAAAAATCTCCAAAAAGCCTCAAAAGAAACTCTTGATAATATTCAAAAAAAGGTTCAGGATTTGGGAATTGAAATTTCGGTTTCGTATTAGAAAAAAACAGTGAAAATAATTTCAGACATAAAGTGTAAAAACGTGCTTGTCAGTCCTTTAGATTGGGGATTAGGACATTCCTCAAGAATGATTCCCGTGATTGAAGAACTGAAAAAACATCAAAACCGTGTAACAATAGTTTGCGGTTTGGGCAGTTATGATTTTTTACGGGCGGAACTTTTAGGTTTTGAAATTATTAAAATCAAAGAAAAACGCATAAAATATCCTCAAGGAAAAATTAATTTTTTTACTTTTCTTGATTGGATTTTCGTTATGCTTTTTAATACTGTTAACGAGAAACTGAAAATCAAAAAAATAATCCGAGAAAAAAATATTGAGGTTGTAATTTCTGATAACCGTTACGGTCTGAATTTCAAAGGGTTGGAATGTTATATCGTGACACATCAAATATGTCCGAGATTGCCTAAAGGAATTAAAATTTTTCAGAGAATTTCGGATTTTGTTTTCATCGCGGTATTGAAGCGGTTCAAAAAAGTTTTGATTCCGGATTTAGAAACAGGATTTTCTTTGACAGGAAAACTTGGCGCGGATTCCTCTGACGAAAAGAAATTTGTTAAAATCGGAATTTTATCACGTTTTTCTTCTGAAAAAAACATTGAAATTACTAAAAAATATGATTATTTGATTTTGATTTCGGGACAAGAAAAACAACGCACCGTTTTTGAAAAATTTTTGTTAAAGAAAATATCAAAAACTGATAAAAAAATACTTTTCGTCCGCGGTGTTTTTTCTTCTCAAATCTCTGAATTAAAGGATTGTAATAACATAAAATTTCTAAATAATTTAACGGGGAAAAAATTAATGCAAGCTTTTTTGGAGGCCGAAACAGTGATTTGCAGGGCGGGTTATAGTACAATTTGCGATATTATGGCGTTGAACAAAAAAGCGATTATTTTTCCAACCCCCGGTCAGACGGAACAGGAATTTTTGGCACAAAGGCTTAACAAAAAATACGGTTTTGTTCTCGGTGATAATTCTTTGTCGTTCTGAAAAAATGTAATTCTCCACTTTTTAATAAAAAAAAATACAAAAAAAATTATTACTTTTGTGCCTTAAAAAAGCGAACAATCAATAACGAGACAAAATGTCAGAAAATAGTGATAAAAATATAATAGAGCAACTCGAAAATAGCGGTTACGAAGCAGGTTTTGTAACTGATATTGAGATGGAAACGTTTGAAAAAGGACTTAACGAAAATATTATCAGAAAACTTTCAGCCCTTAGAAACGAACCTGAAGAGATGCTTGAATTCCGTTTGAAGGCATACGAAAAATGGAAAACGATGAAAATGCCTCATTGGGCGCATCTTGATTTTGAAGAGCCTGATTATCAGGATTTAATATATTATGCAGCACCGAAGAAAAAAGCAAAACTCAACAGTTTGGACGAGGTAGATCCCGAACTTTTGAAAACTTACGAAAAACTTGGTATTCCGCTTTCAGAACAGAAAGAGCTTGCAGGCGTGGCTGTTGATGCCGTTTTCGATTCGGAATCGGTGCATACCACGATGAAAAATCAATTAGCGGAAAAAGGCATAATTTTTTGTCCGATAAGCGAGGCGATAAGGGATTATCCCGAGCTTATAAAAAAATATCTCGGCAGTGTAGTCCCTCTCGGTGATAATTTTTATGCAGCTCTGAACTCTGCTGTTTTTACTGACGGCTCGTTTGTTTATATTCCAAAAGGTGTGCGTTGCCCTGTGGAACTTTCAACATATTTTCGTATTAACGCCGCAAAAACGGGTCAGTTTGAACGCACTTTAATCGTTGCAGATGAAGGCAGTTATGTTTCGTATCTTGAGGGTTGTACCGCTCCGATGAGGGACGAGAGTCAGCTTCATGCCGCTGTTGTGGAATTGGTTGCGCTTGATAATGCCGAAATAAAATATTCAACGGTTCAGAACTGGTATCCGGGCGATAAGGACGGCAAAGGCGGAATTTATAATTTCGTTACAAAACGTGGAATGTGCAAAGGTGATAATTCCAAAATTTCATGGACTCAGGTCGAAACCGGTTCGGCTATCACGTGGAAATATCCTTCTACAATTCTTAAAGGAAATTATTCAACCTCAGAGTTTTACTCTGTGGCTGTAACAAATAATTATCAACAAGCCGATACTGGAACCAAAATGATTCATATCGGCAAAAATACCAAATCAACGATTATCAGCAAAGGTATTTCGTTGGGCAAAAGTCAAAATTCGTACCGCGGACTTGTGAAAGTTGCTAAGGGAGCTCAAAACGCCCGCAATTATTCACAATGCGACAGCCTTTTAATCGGGGACAAATGCGGTGCGCATACGTTTCCTTTCATTGAGTGTTCCAACAAAACGGCAACGCTCGAACACGAAGCAACGACTTCTAAAATTTCTGACGAACAACTTTTTTATTGCCGTCAAAGAGGAATTTCAACGGAAAATGCAGTAAGTCTTATTGTTAACGGTTTTGCAAAAGACGTTTTGAACAAACTTCCGATGGAATTTGCCGTTGAGGCGAGAAAATTACTTTCAATAACTTTGGAGGGTTCGGTAGGATAACAAAAAAATATACTAATTTTTTAATGACAAAAAAAAGTGGATATACAGCAAATTAGAAACGATTTTCCGATTCTCGGACAAAAAATATACGGGCATCCGTTGGTTTATTTGGACAATGCCGCCACTACGCAAAAACCTCAGTGCGTGTTGGATTCTATTATGAAATTTTACACTTTGTATAATAGTAATATTCACCGAGGAGTGCATTATTTAAGCGAAAAAGCCACCGAAATTTACGAAAACGCACGTCTTAAAGTTAAGGAGTTTATTAATGCAAAATCCCGTACCGAAATTGTTTTTACAAAGGGAAGTACTGAGGCTATCAACACTTTGGCTTCATCGTTTTCGCAGCGTTTTATTAATTCCGGTGATGAGTTGATTATCAGCGAGATGGAACATCATTCAAATATTGTTCCTTGGCAGTTGAACGCTCAAAACAAGGGAGCTGTTATTAAGGTTTTGCCTTTTAACGATAGGGGAGAACTCTTGATTGAAAAATTAGAAAGTCTTATCACTGACAAAACCAAAATCGTTTGTGTAACCTACGCTTCTAATACTTTAGGAACGGTTAATGACGTTGAAAAAATCATTAAAATTGCTCATTCGCATAATATTCCCGTTTTGGTGGATGCTGCACAGGCTATTCAGCATTTAAAGATTGACGTTCAAAAACTTGACTGTGATTTTCTTGCGCTTTCGGGTCATAAAATTTATGCCGAAACAGGTATCGGAATTCTTTACGGAAAAGAAAAATTTTTAGAAGAACTTCCTCCGTATCAAGGCGGCGGCGACATGATAAAAAATGTCAGTTTTGCCAAAACGACATACGCCGAACTACCTTTGAAATTTGAAGCTGGAACTTCCAATTTTGTTGGAGCCGGTTCGCTTCATACGGCTTTGGATTATGTTGATAAACTTGGTTTGGAAAATATTGCCGCACACGAGGCGGAGCTTTTGAATTATGCGACTCAAAAAGTGGAAGCTTTGGGCGGTATTACAATTTACGGTAAGGCTGCTAACAAAGTTTCTGTGCTTTCATTTAATATTGACGGAGCGCATCATTACGATACGGGTATGATTTTAGACAAACTCGGAATTGCTGTCCGTACGGGTACGCATTGCACCGAACCTATAATGCAACATTTTGGCATCACGGGTACTGTCCGCGCAAGTTTTGCGCTTTACAATACTTTTGAGGAAGTTGATGCCTTAGTAGATGGTATCAAAAGAGCCAAAAAAATGTTAGTGGGATAAAAAAATTTAGTTGCTCGATAATGTCGGTTTCAACTGAAAAAGGGGCGCATTAAGCACCTTTTCTGTTGAGCCGATTTTTTTTTAATTGAAAAATCTAATTTTTTAAATTTTCCCGTTTTTGTTTGAATTTTTTTTAAGGCTTGGGGCGTTGGAGGATATGATTAAAAAAAAATTAGTTCAACGCTTTTTGTAAAAATTAACCATAAGAAAAAACAATAAATTTTAGTATTGAAAAAAATATGCTTAATTTTGCATATTAAAATTCAGCAATTAAGATAACACAATACAATGTTGACTATCAACGAAATACAAGATGAAATCATAGAAGAATTTTCTGTCTATGACGAGTGGCTTGATAAGTATGAATATCTAATCGAACTTGGAAATTCACTCGATATAATTGACGAAGGCCAAAAAACACCCGATAATATTATTCAAGGCTGTCAGTCAAGGGTTTGGCTTGATGCTAAAATGGATTCTGACGGTACTTTGAATTTTAAAGCCGATAGCGACGCAATAATCACTAAAGGTATTATTGCATTGTTAATCAGGGTTTTCAATCATCAAAAACCACAAGATATTATTGATGCACAATTATATTTTATTGACGAGATAGGTTTGTCGGCAAACCTTTCGCCAACACGTGCTAACGGTCTTTTGGCTATGATAAAACAAATAAGATATTACGCATTGGCATTCAACGCATTAAACAAATAAAAATGGCAGAAGAAACAAAAAAAGTTCCTTTTTTGGAACTTGAAACAAAAATAATTGAAGTTTTAAGAACGGTTTACGACCCCGAAATTCCGGTAAATGTTTACGACCTCGGTCTTATTTACAAAATAGATGTCGATGACGACAAAAATGTAAATATTGATATGACATTAACCGCTCCTAATTGTCCGATTGCAGACGATATTTTCTTGGACGTTAAAACTAAAATCGAAGGTATACGTGAAATTAAAAGCGCAACTATAAACCTCGTTTTTGAACCGGCTTGGACTATGGACATGATGAGCGAGGAGGCAAGAAATATGTTGGATTTGGATTAAGGAAAAACAACAACGTATTATGAAATACAAAATTTTAACGGTATTGGTTTTGTCCGTTTTGGTTTCGTGCAGTACCAAAACGGATTTTCATATTGACGTTTCTAATATAAACGCTGAAATTAAAGTCAGTCGTTTCGATATGGATTTCAATGTTATAAAACCTGAAAACATATACGATTCGTTGCCGGTGCTGAAAAAAAAATACGGCGATTTTTTTGACCTTTACGTTGAGAGTATTGCCGGTTTAACAAGTACTGAAAGCTCTTCTTTTTTAACTAATTACGGCGATTTTTACAGTTATTGCAAATTGAATTCGGTGTTTTCGGACATCGAAAAAACTTTTCCAAGAGATTTTGATTTCAAGACACTTTTTTCTTCAGGAGCAAAACATTATAAATATTATTTTCCAAATGATGGTTTGCCTAAAGTTTATACTATAATTTCGGGTTTTCAGGAATCGGTTTTTCCTACCGAAGATATAATTGCATTCAGTCTGGAAAAATATTTTGGCGTTGATTATCCGTCTTATCCGCAGTTGGGTATCGAAAACTACAAACGCCGCAGAATGACAAAAGAAATGCTTCCTGTGGATTATTTCCGCACGTTAGCCACTATAAAATATCCTAAAGCCGAAAGCCTTGAGGCAAATCTTCTTAACGAGATGATTTATAAGGGCAGACTTCAATTTTTTTTGAAATCGATGCTACCGGAGACCGCAGATTCTTTGCTTTGGGGATATTCCGATTATCAGTACCGCTGGGCTGAAACTTACGAAAGCAATGTTTGGACTTATCTTATTGACAGAAAACTGCTTTTTGATACTAATCCGTTGGCTATCAGAAATTTAACGGGAGAAGGACCTTTTACCAACGCTTTCGGTAATCAGTCCGCTCCAGGAGTTGCTTCGTTTTGCGGATTTGGTATTGTTTGCAGTTTTATGCGCAAAAATCCTGATGTTAGCCTCAAAAGTTTAATGGAAATTACTGATTTGAATCAGATTTATATCCGTTCAAGATACAATCCTTAAAGCAGTTCGTCTCTTGAGGCGTCCATTCTTATAAAGATAAACAGCAGAATTGTAAACGACCAAAGCGAACTTCCTCCGTAGGAGAAAAACGGCAGAGGTATTCCTATGACAGGGACTAATCCTATTGTCATTCCGAGATTTATGGCTATGTGGAAAAACAAAATACTTGCCACGCAATAGCCGTAAATCCTCGCAAAGGCAGACCGTTGAAGTTCTGCTAAATGTATGATTCTCAGTATTAAAGCTAAAAACAATAGGATTACTATCGTTGAGCCTAAAAAGCCCCATTCTTCGCCTACCGTACAGAAAATAAAGTCAGTTGCTTGTTCGGGCACGAAATTGAATTTTGTTTGAGTTCCTTGCAGATAACCTTTGCCCGTAAAACCGCCCGAGCCAATTGCAATTTTACTTTGTTCAACATTATAACCTGTACCTTTTGGGTCGTTTTCAAGTCCTAAAAATACGTTTATAAGGGTTTGCTGATGTGCGGTCATAATGTTGTTGAAGACAAAATCCACTGAAAAAACCACCACAAACGATGCTATTAAACCCGCTGCAATAAAAGTTGCAACCCATTCTTTTCTTATGTAACTATAAATTGCAATCGGAATAAGCAAAATAAAGCATGACAAAACTATTAAATAATGCAATTGAAATTTGTCAGCGAGGGCAAAATGGTTAATAGTCCAAAAAATAGCCGTTAAAACAGCTATTGCGCCCCATGCTATAAAGGCGTTTAATAGATTTTTGCCTAAAACTAAATACCAAATTCCCGCCACGATAACAAGGGCTACGATTACCACAATCAGCTGATATTGAAGCGTTGTAACAAAAATTCCTATTCCTAAAACCACTAACCATAAGAAAATTCCGGAAAGACCTTCTCTGTAAAAAACGAAAATCATGCTGAAATATACCAAAACCGAACCCATATCTGGTTGAAGCAATATCAGAGCGGCAGGCAAAAGAATTATGCTGACCGAGATTGCTATGTTTCTGAATTTGGTTAAATCGAATTCAAAGGCAGACATAAATTTTGACAGAGCAAGGGCTGTGGCAAATTTTGCAAATTCGGAGGGCTGTATTTTAAACATTCCGAGTTCAAACCAAGATTTAGCACCGTGGCTTTCTTTGCCCGCCACGAGGACTAAGGCAAGCAAGATGATAATTCCTCCGTAAATAAAGTAAGATAGGACGGAATAAATTCTGTAATTAGATGCCATTATCAGAATTATGATAATGTACGATACGCCTATCCAAACGAGTTGTTTTCCGTAACGTGCGCCGAAATCGAAAATGCTGTTGTATTTTTCGTCATAAACGGCGGCATAAATGTTACCCCAACCCATAAAAACTAATACTGTATATAGTATCAATACTATCCAGTCTAACGATAGAAATATATTTGAACCTCTTTGTTTGCTCATTTTTTAGTTTTGCCTTGTAAGTTTTTTTTATTTTAATTTTTCATCTGTGCGTTTGCATCCATTAAATTGGCGTTAAACATTCTTTGTTCAACGTCTTTTCTTGTGATGGTATCGTTAAGATATTTTTCCATCATAAGACCGGCAATCGGTGCTGCGTATTGTGCTCCGAAACCACCATTTTCTACATAAACGGCAATTGCGATTTTAGGATTTTCCATGGGAGCAAATGCCTCAAAAATTGAGTGGTCTTTACCGTGAGGGTTTTGAGCCGTACCTGTTTTACCACAGACTTTTACGCCCGGGACCTTAGCCGCACGTCCCGTACCCATTTCGCAAACCTGATACATACCTTGAATTACAGCGTCAAAATATTCTTTTTTGATGCCCGTTTCTTGTTTTTGATAAAATCTTTCATCAATAGAACTGCTTTTGCCGTCGTCGATTTGTTTTACGATATGCGGAATGTGATAATAACCTCTGTTAGCAATCGTTGCGCAGGCGTTACAAATCTGAAACGGTGTAAAACCCAACTCGCCTTGTCCGATTGACAACGAAATTATAGTAAATGCGCTCCAATGTCCTTCACCGTAATAACGGTTGAAATAATCTTTTGAATAAATAATTCCGTTAACCTCTTGTGAAAGGTCGGAGTTAAGTTTTTTTCCGAGTCCGAACGATTGAACCCTTCTGCGCCAGTTTGAATACGCACTGTCTACTCTGTGATATTTTGCATCACCGATGATTTTTGTAAATTCGTAACAAAAATATGCGTTGCACGAATGTTGAATAGCTGTTACCAAATCGAGCGAACCGCCGTGGTGACATTTTACGACGTGTTTTCCAATGCTGAAACCACCGTTACAGGGGAAAGATGTATTAACGTTGATAACGCCTTCCTGTAAGCCGATTAACGCATTGATAGTCTTGAAAGTAGAACCCGGAGGATAGCAAGCCATTAATGCACGGTTGTACATCGGCTTGAATTTATCGCGGATAAGTTTCGGATAATTTATCGCCATATCGCTGCCCACCAAGAGGTTAGGGTCGTAACCCGGCGTAGAAACCAATGCTAAAATTTCTCCCGTTGAGGGCTCTATCGCAACAATAGCTCCGACTTTGTTTTGCATTAATTTTTCGCCGTACATCTGAAGGTCAATATCGAGGGTGGAGGTAATATTTTTTCCGACAGTGGCAAGAGTATCGTAAATGCCGTCTTTGTATTTGCCTTGAACACGGTTTTTAACGTCTACGACATAAATTTTCATGCCTTTGTGTCCCCTTAAATATTCCTCGTAGGATTTTTCAATACCGGCAACGCCGACGTAATCTCCGGGTTTGTAGTAAGGATTACGGTTGATAAGAGCCGTATCTGCTTCACGGACATAACCCAAGATATGAGCCGCTGCGGGATAAACATAACGCCTTGCAGTACGTTTTTGAACTTCAAAACCGGGAAATTTATACATTTTTTCCTGCAAATGCGAATATCTGAGTTTGGTTATCTGTTTGAAAATAACACTCTCTTTGTAAGGTGCATATTTAACGGCTTTTTGAAATTCTTTTCTGAAATTTTCTATTGTAGTACCGAGTATTTCACAAAGATCGAGTGTATCGAATGCTTCAACTTTTTTCGGAGTAACGAGTAAATCGTAAGAGCTCTCGTTATAAATCAAAAGTTTACTGTTTCGGTCAAAAACCAAACCGCGTGCCGGATAATCAACGACTTTTCTGAATACATTACTTTCAGCCGAAAGTTTGTATCCGGAGTCCATCACTTGAATCGTAAAAAGTTTTACGATGTATATCACGGCAATAACGGTAAAAATTATGCCGATTACAAATTTTCTGTTAGAATATCTTGTAACATTCATTTTACATTCTAAAAAAAGTAGCAGACAAAAATAGAAATTTTTTTGTTGAAAAATTAATTTTTTCTAAAAAAACTCCCCAGATAATAATTTTATATCTTTGTCCAAAATTCAACTTTAATTTTAGACAGTGTAATGTTATAATCCTTTTTCAAAATCTTCCCAAAATCTCGGATAAGATTTTTTTACGGACTGAGCATCGGTTATGATGATTTGTTTGTCAGCATTTAGAGTGGCAATGGCTAACGAAAATGCCATTCTGTGGTCATTTCTTGACGAAACGGTTACTCCACCCGAAATTTTTCCGCCTTTTATCCTCATAAAATCGCCGTCCAAAACCACTTGAATGCCGATTTTAAAAAATTCTTCTTTAATTGCCAAAGCCCTGTCAGACTCTTTATGCGCCAATCTTGAAACGCCTTTTATAACGCTTTCTCCGTTGCAATTTGCTGCAAGCGAAGCTAATACAGGAAACAAATCAGGACAATCCGTTGCGTCAAAATTATAGGCTCTTAAATCCTTTTTACTTACTTTTATTTCGTCATTGCTAATAACAACCTCTGCGCCGACCTTATCTAAAACTTCCATAACGGCTCTATCGGCTTGTAACGAATTAGGATTAAGACCTTTAACAACGGCCTTTCCTGCTATTGCACCCGCAATTAAATGACCTGCCGCACTCGACCAATCGCCTTCCACTTGATATTCTGTGGCTGTGTAATTTTGCTTTCCTTTGATTATAAACTCCTTAAAATCAATATTTTGAATTTGTCCGCCGAATTTTTCAATTATATCCAATGTCATCTGAACGTATGGCACGCTTTTCAAATTTTCAACTTTCAGAACAGAATCTTTTTCGGCTTTTGGTAGTGCTGTTAAAAGTCCCGTTAAAAATTGAGAGGATTGACTGCCGTCGATTTCAGCAAAACCGCCTTTTAGTCCCGAATGAATCGTTATTGGCACAAAACCGTTTGAAAGTGAGATTTTTGCGCCTAAATCTGCCATCGGTTTTTCCATCATTGACATCGGACGTTTTAGGAGCGAGCCTTCGCCATAAATCGTTAAACCGCCGCCCAAAAGCGCACAAACAGGTGTAAAAAGTCTTAATCCCAAACCTGCCTCGCCAACAGAAATTTGTTCTGCTTTAAGTGGATTTTTCGGAGTGATTTTCACTAAAGACTCTTCTCTTACAACTTTGCAGCCCAAAGCCTCGGCTATTTTCAAGGCTGAAGAAGAATCGTTGCTGAAATCAGGATTTTTTAAAATTGTCTCTCCATCCGATAGAATTGCAAGAGCCACAGCCCTTTGCATATAACTTTTTGACGAAGGAATCATCAAAGAAGCATTATATTTTGAAGGTTTTACTAATTTGTCCATAAATTTTTTCTGCTATTTTCTCTCTGTTAAGATTTTCTACATTGACAATTGCGTATGCGGCATCGGCATAAAAAGGCACGCGTGAAAGAAACATTTCGCGAGCTTTTTCTACCGGGTTTTCGCATTGCAAAAGCGGACGGTTGCTAATATCAAGACCGTCCAAACAATATTCTACGGGAGCGTAAAGCCAAAGATTCAAAAAGTTTTCACGCAAGATTTTGCGGTTTTCTTCATTTTTTATAGTACCGCCGCCGCATGAGAGAATTATATTTTTCTCTTTTGACAAGGTTTTCAAAAATTCAGTTTCGGTTTTGCGGAAATAATCTTCGCCTTTTTTTGAGAAAATTTCAGAAATTTTCATTCCCTCGTTTTTCTCGATTTCATCGTCCGAATCTATGAATTTATAACCCGTAAGTTTTGCAAGTTCTTTTCCTGAGGTCGTTTTGCCGACTCCCATAAAACCTGTCAAAGCAATTCTGCCTTGAAAATCGAATTTATAATTTTTCAAAGCTTCATACATTTTTTCGGGAGCGATTTTCTCGCCAGTAAAATTTTCGTAAGAGGGAACAGCTTGATTTACAAGCCAATTTTTGCCGCTCAAAAATTTAAAGCCGATTTCCTTTGACGGGGTTTCAAAAATCGAATCCTTATAATTAGCGTCCAAAACGACATGGTCTTTTGTTAATAATTCGGGATCAAAAACTTTTACCCCCGAGGGCAAAGCCTGAACGATAACCGCAAAATCATTAACAAAATTTTCTATGTTTTTTAATTCTTTGATGCTGACGTTAAAACGCTCTTTCAATGCCTCTAATGCGTTGATATTACGAGCGGTAACAGTAACTTCAAGACCGAGATTTTTTCCTGCGATAATTACTGCGGGAGTTGCGCCGCCAGAGCCGATTACGAGCATTTTTTTCTGCTGTAAAAATTCAGGATAGAGTTTGAGAGTAAGTTCAACTCCTTTTATATCGGTGTTGTCGCCGCAAAGTTTATTGTCAGAAGAATAAAAAATACAATTAACCGCCTCGGCTTTTTTTGCATTTTCCGAAAGACAATCAAGGTATTTTATAACATCTTTTTTGAAAGGGGCGGTAACATTAAGACCTTTAAAATCGAGTTGTTTGAAAGTTTTTATTGCTTCCTCCGCTGTTTCAGCGCAGAGCCTGAAATAATTGAAACTGTCAGAAACCGACATTAAAATAGGACTTAACGAATGTAAAACGGGGTTTCCCGTTACCGCAAAGAGTTTTGTGTTCATATCTTATGAGTAAAAAAATCTTTGCAAATTTAATTTATTTTTTCTGATTCGGACAATAAAAACGTTAAAAAAAATTATTTCACTATGTTGTAAACTCCCTCTTGATAATCATCTTTATCTACAACGGGTTCGGTTTCGATAAACTGAAAATTAAGGTTAAGAATTGAAGAATATTTTTGTCCTATTTTTAGCATTTCATGGTCATCTTTTTCGTAATACCATTTTACGAATATTTGGTTTTGATTTTTGCACTCGTTGATTGCGGTGATAAGTTTTGCGATTTGTTTTGCGCTTGAGGTATTGAAATATGAGAGGCTAAACTCAATATCGGTTTTGGGTTGCGGGTTTTCAAAATAATCCTTTATCCATTGAATCAGCGGTTTATAAAAGCTTAAAGCATCCTCTGCCCAAGAAGTTCCGCTAAAACTTATGAACCCTTTTACACCGTTCATTATTACCTCCGGCGTATCTTCCGTTGCACTGATATTGAGATTTTCAACCATTTTTTATCTGTTAATACATGAAGTCATTTTGAATAATGAATATTCACCTTCGCCTTCTATAAATTCGTATTCTAATGGATTGCGGCTTTTATTTCTGATTTCGATTAAACCTAACCCCGCCTCTTTGCTTGAATTGATTCTAAAATCGAAAAGTCTTTCGTTATAAAACTCTTCCCTTTGTTGTTCGTTGAGTGAGTTAATATGATCGAGTTTGGCTTTCAAATCATCGACTTTTGATTTTTTTATGTAGTTAATTGTAGTAAGACAATATTTGTCATCTTTTAATGAAATGTAAAAAATTCCTTGACAACCTTCTGTGCCTGAAATATTTACATTGCCGTGATGAATAATATTTTGCAGCATTTCGACCATAATGCTAATGATTTTTTTCTTGGAGTTCAGGGTTTCCTTCATTCTGTTTTTCATGATAGAAATCAGACTAAGAAGGCTGTCTTGGTCGAAAACGGCACTGTAAATCAATAATATGGAGTTTTTCATGATAAAACTATGAAGTTTTACCATATAATTTACGGAATAAACCGATTCTAGGGATTGTTCCGGAGCTTGCTCCAAGGTTGTACCGTTGATATTGCTGTGGAGATAAAAAAACGAAATTTCATCGTTTACTTTTTCGAGTTGATACGAGAGTTTGTTGCCTGATTTTCTTACCATTTCGATAAGACCAAGGCCTGCACCGCCTTTGCTTGAGAGTTGTCCGTTGCCTAAAACTTCTCTGTAAAATTTATCAAGTTCTTCAGAATCAAGACTATTGATTTTGTCAAGTTTTGATTTCAAATCACTGACTTTGCCGTTTTCGATAATATTGCCCGTGGTGATATAATACCATTTGTTTTCTTTCTGAATAGAAAACATTGAGTTGGTGATTTCATTGGAATCCTCCGCAGCATCACCGTGTCGGGAAATGTTTTGAATACTTTCCACCATGATATGGAAAATACGTTTTTTTATTTTTCCCGAAATTTTGTCCCTGTCGATGTTTTTTTCGGCAAGCGATAAAATATGCTGTTGCAGATTTTGAGTAAATTCACCGCGATAGATATAATTGAGGTCTTCTTTTTGAGTAGACTTCATCAACTCTATCACAAAATCTTTGTTTGCTATATTGTTACCTGAACCCATTGAGTAGTAATATTTTGAAAAAAAACATTAATTTTATTTCGGCAAAAATCACTGCCAGAAGTCGCCTTCAAAATTAATAAATATATTGCAAATTTCTTGCCTTGTTTCAAATTTTTTTTTAATTTTTTTTTCTTTCCTAAAAAAAACGGCAAAGGGCAGATTCTTTTTTAAGAAAACTGCCCTTCCTTTTTTTATAAAAATTTTTTTTTTTATTTTAGTCGGCGGGAGTTTTTGTTACACCCGCTAAAAAATTATTCAAGTAAATTAACCTTTTTCATTTCATTGGATTAGAAAGAAAATCTTTTTAACCGAGATAGGCTTTCAAAAGATTGCTTCTTGAGGTGTTTCTTAATCTGCGGATTGCTTTTTCGCGGATTTGACGCACCCTCTCACGAGTCAGGCCGTACTGATCGCCGATTTCCTCAAGGCTGAGCTCCTGACAACCGATTCCGAACGAAAGTTTCAAGATAGAACGTTCTCTTTCTGTCAAGGTTGAAAATGCTCTTTCAATCTCCTTGCTCAAAGACTCGTCCATCAAATTTCCGTCAGCAACCTGTGAATCAGGGTTTTCCAAAACATCAAGCAGGCTGTTTTCTTCGCCTTGTACAAAAGGAGCGTCCACACTTACATGTTTGCCTGAAACGCGCATCGTATCAACAACTTTTTCCTGCGGCAATTCCAAAATACCGCTTAATTCCTCCGGTGAGGGTTTGCGTTGATGCTTTTGTTCAAAATCAGACACCGCCTTGTTGTACTTGCTCAAAGAACTTACCTGATTGAGCGGCAACCGTACAATTCTTGACTGTTCGTTAATCGCCTGCATAATAGATTGACGAATCCACCAAACGGCATACGAAATAAATTTGAAACCGCGGGTTTCGTCAAATTTTTCAGCAGCCTTAATCAAACCCAAATTGCCTTCGTTGATAAGGTCAGGCAAGCTAAGTCCTTGATTTTGGTACTGTTTTGCAACGGAAACAACGAATCTCAAGTTTGCTCTCGTAAGTTTTTCGATAGCAGACTGATCGCCTTTGCGTATACGCTGAGCGAGTTCCACTTCTTCTTCTACCGAGATCAACTCGTATTTGCCGATTTCTTGCAAATACTTGTCAAGAGATGCACTTTCTCTGTTGGTAATTGACTTTGTAATTTTTAACTGTCTCATATTACAATCAGATTATTATAAAAAATGAATCCTTCTATCCATAAGGACTCCTTTACTTAAACGTATTTTTTATCAAAAAGTTGCGCAAAAGAACATATTTAATATTATCTTTACGTTAAGTACTATGTTAATTTTTTTTAATCTTAGAATACGCTTTTTTATTGATATTTTTGCGCAAAACAAAATTTTCGTTATGAAAAAACTTTTAGCGGTGATAGGTCCTACTGCTTCGGGCAAAACGGATATGGCTGTAAAAATAGCGCAAATGCTTGATACAGAAATAATTTCAGCAGATTCACGTCAGATTTTTCGCGAGATGACAATCGGTACGGCAGTCCCGGATAGTGACACATTAAATAAAGTGAAGCATCATTTTATTCAAACGCATTCCGTTGCGGATTATTATAATGCTTACAAATACGAGCAAGAGGTTTTAACGCTTTTGGAAAACGATATTTTCAAAAGGAAAGATATTGCGGTGATGTGCGGAGGTTCGATGCTTTATGTTGATGCGGTTTTAAACGGAATTGATTTTGCGCCCGACAGAGATGAAAATTTGCGCAACGAGCTTTGGAGACGTTTTGAAAGGGAAGGACTTGAACCTTTGAAAGAGGATTTAAAGAGGTTGGATCCTATTTATTATTCTCAATGCGATTTAAAAAATCATACGAGAATTATAAAAGCTTTGGAGGTTTGTATTCAGACGGGGAAACCTTATTCGTCTTTTAGGACGGGAAACGTTAAAAAACGGGGTTTTGAATTTTTTAGAATTCCTCTTAATATGGAGCGCAGTTTTCTTCATCAGAGAATTAACTTAAGAGTTGATAAAATGATGGAAGACGGACTTTTGTTCGAGGTAAAAAGCCTTGAAAAATATAAAACTTTGATGCCTCTTAATACTGTGGGTTACAAGGAATTGTTTGAATATTTGGACGGCAAAACGGATTTGGAGACCGCCGTCGAACTTATAAAACGAAACACCCGCCGTTATGCCCGCAAGCAGATAACTTGGTTTTCCAAAGAGGTTAATAACACTTGGTTTAATCCGCTTACGGACGAAGAAAAAATTTTAACGGAGGTGGAAAGAATTTCAAAACTTTGAAAAAAAAATCTTAGCGAAGAAGTTGGTGAATTATTTTTTCACCAACTTTTTTACTGCTTGATTTTTTCCGGTTTTAACGATTACGAAATAAACACCGCTTGTTAAATCCGAAATGTCAAATTTATTTTGATTAGCCTCTAATGTTTTTACCTTTTGACCCGAAATATTTAAAATCGAAATATCTTGGATTTCCTCCTTGGTATCTATCGTAATAAATTCAGAGCAAGGGTTAGGATAAATGGTTAAATCGATTTCAGATTTCGGCGTGATGTCAGAAGTGGCTGTTTCTACGTCGTCTTTATTATCGGAGAAAATAGCGGTTTGACCCGCAGTCATCGGATAATTAACCGTTGGGTCGCTCACTTCTAATTTTTCTCCAGAAATAATCTCGTACCAAGTACCGCCTTTAGGAAACGCAATTCTTGCGTTTGTCTTGTCGGTGTTGAAATTAACAACGAAAATCAAATTAGCATTTTCGGATTTTCTGTAAATAATTTTCATTAAACTTGAAGCGTCAATTTTTGCCGTGCCATTTGTCATCGCCTCGTTGGTTTTGCGCAATTTGCAAAGTTTTGAATAAAAATTATAGAGGCTTTTACGGTTTTCGTTGTCCAAGTAGTTTTCGGGATAAGGTTTTTTGTCGGTGCGAGCTCCATCGTCTTCTTTTCCCGTTGCCGGATTGTAATTGATTGAATAATCATAACCTAATTCGCCGAATTGCCAAATCATTTTAGGACCGGGCATTGAAAGTAAAACTGTTGCCGCACCTTTCATACGCTCAAGAGCTGTTTTTAAATCTTTAACGTCATATTTTGCAGTCGTTTGACCGTAATTCAGGCATTTGAACATCATACGTTCTTCGTCGTGGCTTTCTGCGTAAGAAATCAAACCGGGCTTATCAAAATTGCGTCGTTTATAATCTAAAGAATTTAAATCGCAGCCTGAGGAATAACCCATGGTCGCCTGACAAAACGCATAATTCAAATTTCCCCAAAGCATAATGCCGTAATTCGCCAAAACTTTTTCTTCCGAATTGTCGGTTAGATGTTCGCAAATCATGTATGCTTTAGGATTGATTTCTTGCATTTTATCATAAATTCTTTTCAAAATGTTTATTCTTGACTCATCGTATGCAGAGCATTGTGCATCGTTTGTTGCAGGCGTGTTAGTAAAGCCTTTGGTAAAGTCAAAACGGATACCGTCAATTTTGTACTGAGTCATCCAATAACTCATAACAGAATCTACAAGTGCTTGAGTTTCTGTAGCTTCATGGTTGAAATCATGTCCCCAAGAATAAACCGTATTAGGAGAATAAACATTAAACCAAGGACTCTCTGGAGTTGTTTTTTCTCCGTCAAAATACAATTTAACGAAAGGCGAAGAGCTGAAAGCGTGGTTCAAAACAACGTCTTGAATGACAGCAATTCCTCTTTTATGACATTCGTCAATAAATTCTTTGTAATCGTTTTCAGTGCCGTAAGCTTTGTCAGCGGCAAAATAATATGACGGATTATAACCCCAAGAATTGTTGCCTTCAAATTCTGAAAACGGCATTAATTCTATTGCATTAATTCCTAAATTTTCAAGATAATCAAGATTTTCTTTCGCGGCTTTAACAGTGCCTTCTTTGGTAAAATCACGGATTAACAATTCATAAATGATGAGGTCTTTTGCCTTAGGAGCATCGAAATTTTTAACTTGCCAATTATAAGCTTTTTTGTCAAGTTGAAACGTTGAAACTATGCCGTAAGTTTTGTCTTGCGGATAAGTTAAATTACCGTCATAAATATCTTTCGTTAAATATTTATCGTTGTCGGGATCGAGTATTTTTTCGGTGTAAGGGTCTGCTATTCTGATAGTTTCATCAACGATGTATTGATAACCGTATTCCTTGTCTTTGTCCAAATTGCTGATGGTGCAGAAAAAATATTTCCCGTCTTCAGAGAGTGTCATGGCAGAATTTTGGTTGATTTGCCAATCAGAAAAATCTCCTATTAAATAAGCGTTTTTTTTGCCGGGGGCAAACAAAACGAAAGTCGCCGAATTGTCAGAAATTTTGTTAACACCGCGTCTTAAATTTTGGGGCATTTCGCCCGTTTTAGCATTTTCTCTTACCACGTATGAAATTGATTTTTCTGCGGTTTCTTGGTTGTTGTTTTTAGCGGTTATTTTTATGATATGACAGCCGGAAGCTTCTGCGTTGATTTTTATTGAATTACCGCTTTTTGAAAGTTTTTCACCGTCGAGAAAGTAAGAAATTTCTGCTTCTGACGAAGTTGAAACTTCAACCTCAATTTCTTCGCCGCCGTTTACGAAAATAACTGATTCTGAAGGGTTTTTAACGGTTATATTAAACTCGTCAGCGGCATAAACTTCTTGAAAAATATTTGTTCCGCCGGTGTTTTTGCCTTCTTTTTTGCCGTCAGCACTACGGAAAACGAAAGCCAATTTTTTGACTTTTGCTGCTGTTTCGTCATCAAGACCGTAAAAATCTTTGATGTTGCCGATATTTAGCGTGTAAGTGTTTGTTGAAAAGCGGCTTAATTTGCATTTTTCGACGTTTTTGTCCCAATCGGCGACAACGTTTTTCCAATCGCTGTCAGTGCCGCCTTCCAAAATAACGCCTGTGTGGGCATAAATATCGCCGGTGTATCCGCTAAGTCCGCGACTTCCTTGGTCAGCGTGGAAAGTTATTACAACATTTTGGGATTTAATGTTCGGAAATTCTGGCGAACATTCTATAACTTGACCGCATGAAAAACTTATTGCAGTCAATAAAATCAGTAATGTATAAAACAGTCTTTTCATGGTATTTTTGTTCTATGGTTTCACGTTGCAATAATAGAGGTTATTACTCTGAAAATCTAACTTTTAGTCATTAAAACAACAGAAAAAAAGCGCAAACGATTGCAGTTTTTGAAAAATAAAATTTTGCAATCGTTTGCGCTTTTTTTCTTTTAATTTCGTGCTGAAAATGCTTATTTTTATTTCAATATGTTTTAACATTGCACAAAATAATTAATAAAAAAAGCGATGAAAAAATTTTTATTATATTCGTTGATTGCATTGTTTGCTTCATGCGGCGGCGGACAAGTTGAAAAACAGGAAATTGGGATTCCTCAAAGCAATATCTACGAGGTTAATATCCGTCAGTACACTCAGGAAGGCACTTTTGATGCTTTTAGAGAGAAACATTTAGCGCGTTTAAAAGAGCAAAATGTTGATATTTTGTGGCTTATGCCGATTTTCCCGATTAGCGAGGAAGGCAGAAAAGGTACGCTCGGAAGTTATTACGCCGTAAAAAACTATACCGAAGTAAATCCTGAGTTCGGAAATTTAGAAAGTCTGAAACTTCTTGTTAATCAAGCGCATAAATTCGGCATGAAAGTGATTCTTGACTGGGTTGCAAATCATACGGGAAAGGATAACGTTTGGACAAAAGAGCATAAAGATTTCTTCAATCTCGATTCGTTGGGAAATCCGGCTGTTCCCGAAGGCACAGATTGGGACGATGTTGCCGACCTCAATTACGACAACCCCGAAATGCGTAAAGCAATGATTGAAGCGATGAAATTTTGGCTCAAAAATGCTGACATTGACGGTTTTAGGTGCGACGTTGCAGGCATGGTGCCGACAGATTTTTGGGTAGAATGTCGCAAGGAGTTAGAAACGGTTAAAAAGCCGATTTTCATGCTTGCCGAAGACGACAAACCCGAAATTCACAAGGCTTTTGACGCAAGTTATAATTGGAAAATTCATCATGTTTTAAACAAAATTGCGCAAGGCACAAACACTGCCGACAGCCTCGCAGAAGTTATTTTACAGGAGCAAAAAGATTTTCAGAAAAATGATATTTTAATGAATTTCACCTCTAATCACGACGAAAATTCATGGAGCAAATCCGAGTACGACCGCATGGGCGACTACGTAAAGCAAATGGCGGTTTTAACATATTATTTGCCGGGAATGCCGCTTTGTTATTCGGGTCAAGAGGCTGCTAACAAGAAAGCGTTGGAGTTTTTTGAAAAAGACGTTATTGATTTTTCAAATGTGCCGTTGAAAGATTTTTATGCTGAATTAAACAAGGCAAAGCACACACATTCAGCACTTTGGAACAACGACATAAAAATCATCAGCAGCAACGATAATGTTTTTGTCTTTGAGCGTAAAAGTAGCGACGAGAAAATTCTCTGCGTTTTCAATTTCAACGCTGACGAAAAAGAAGTAGCGTTGGAAAACGGAAAAACGGTTAAAGTGGAAGGGAAAGGGTATAAAATAATTGTTGAATAGTTGATTTTCAAAAAATATAGGTATTTTTGATATGAACCTCGATAGTTGGACAATAACTATCGAGGACATATCGATAAAAGTATTTTCGGCTGTGTTTTTTTATAAAATTAGTGTTAATTATTAAAAATCAACCTGCGAAGTTCGGCGATTTGGTCGGCTGGGACTTTTAACGCTTCGACTGCTCTGTCGAAATCAAAACCAGAAGACATAAGATTTTTGATGCTTTCAACAAGTTGTTCGGTGCGACCTTGTTCGATGCCTTTCTCTATGCCCTTTTCTATACCGATTTTTTCGCCTTCAGCTCGGCCTTCTGCACGACCTTCACTTCTTGCACTTTCTACGGAATTGTGCTGGGTCATCAATTCAAGCAAATAATCTTCGTAGGCGTAAAGATCACCGTCGGAATATGCCGAACGTTCTACAATTTCTAACGCTTGACTAATTTCAGGATTTTCAAGCATCACTGCATCTACTGTTTCGGTCTGTTCGTTGATTTCTGTTAAAAATCTGAGCCACAATTCTTTTATCGCACGGCTACCACGGTCTAACGGTTTATATTTTTTTAGTTCGATAAATATCAACGACAAATCACGATGAATGTCGGTTGTATGCTTTTTGTTGATAATATAAAACTCTTGCATATAACCGTTATCACCTTCATAATCAAATGCTTCGTCGTTAACAAGTGCCAATGCGTAAACTTCTTTTAGTTTTTCAAACGGATTGCATTTTGCCAACTGTTTTGAATACATTGAAGCTGCACTAAAAAGTGTCCGAGAGAAAAATTCTTTATTCCAATAATTCTGCATTTCCACAATGAAACCGCGTCCTTTATTGTCGGTACAGCGAACATCTACGATTGAATATTTTTTTGCAGGATTTTCGGGAACGTTTTCAGATGTAAGATATTCAACCTTTTCGATTGTCATGCCTTCGGGCAATGGCAAAAGGGCATTCAAAAGACTTTTAACGAGGTTGGGATGCTCGCCAAAAACCTTTTTGAAAGTTAAGTCTACTTTTGGATTCAGATATTTCGACATAGCGTTTACGTTTTTTTGTTCTGTGGCAAAGATAATAATTTCGTGATTAATCCGCAAACAAAAAAACGACTACCGAAAAATAGTATTTCGATAGTCGTTTTTTAATGTAATGATGAAAAAGTAGCAGCGTTGATTTATTTTTGTTTTGACCTTTCAATACCTTTTATAACTTTTTCCCAAAAATTGTTTTCACCTTCTGCTCCTAATTTTATACGAAGTTTTTTGTTTTCAAATATTTTGGGATTTTGTATAATTAAAACTAAATCGGCAACATCTTTTGATATGATTCCGGTATTTCGCATTTTTAAAATCTCATCAAACGAAAATGTCATCAAATACTTACACGTATGATTTTCAACTAATTTATTCATCGAAAATTCAATTATATTAACAACTTCCGATGAAACTTTCGTCCACGCATCATTAATATAATCAACGGATACTATATTATTTTTTAATTCAGGAACGTAATACAACAAAGTTGTTTCAATATAATTAGAGGCCTTTTTTACTTCCGTATCAAAGTTATCAAAAGAGTTTCTGATGGGAGTAAAAATATCTTCTTCACCAAAAAACACTCCGACTGAAACTCTGAAATATTTTGCGATTTTTTCTAAAGTTTCAAGTGTCGTACTATTGCGCTGCATAGCC
>JAFPYR010000129.1 GCA_017412115.1 Bacteroidales bacterium
CAAATCAGGTTTCGGCGATGTCAAAGAGTTTTACCGAACAAATGTCTAAAATGACACAGCAATTCAATTCCTTTATGGAAAAAGTTAGTAGCAACGTAAAAAACTGACAAATTATGTTAAAAGAATATATCGAAAAAAACAGAGGATTAAACAATTTCAATACGTCAGACGTGTTGGATATTATTGTTAATCATATTGACAAAAAAAACGATGATTGCGATTGTTGTTGTGTGATTAAGGCAATTCACGAAAAATTGCACGGCAAACACTTTGACGAGGATTCTGCTATCTCTACGGTTAGTAAAATGCACTATATCAAAGCCGGAACAACCGCAAAAACATACGGAGCATTTGTAACGTTGGAACAATCCAATAAAATTTTTTCACGCTACAAAGACGAAATCAGTAAATCGTACAACAGTTACGATTTTTACGTTGCTATCAATATGATTTATAGCGATAACTACAATCTCTATCACAAATGGTTTAAGGACGTTACTGAGGAACAATTAATTAATATTGTTACAGAGGCGACAATAAATTGGTTAAATGATTCGGATTCTCCTTATCCTGACGATACTAAAATTTGGTCTTACATTAAACATTAATTTCAAAAAAAAATGGAAAATGCGGAATTTGTAAACATTTTTCAAGCATTTGATTTCCCAACCGCTTTGTGTATCGTATCTCTTTGCGCTTTTGCATGGATAGCGAAACGTTTTTTAGAAGTGTCAAAAGAATGGAAAGAGGAGAGTATAAAACTCCGAGATCATTATATTGGACATTTACAACAAAATCAGGTTGAAATTTCGGGGGCAATTCTTGAAAATGCTGCGGCGGCAAAAGAGTATGCTTCGGCATTAAAAGAAACAATGACCTCAATCAATCGTTTTTCGTTGATTCTTGAACGATTAGAGAAGAAGTTAGGGATAGTTAAGGAGGAGTAAAAAAATGGAGGAAGAATTAGATTTTTTAGGTATTCCCAGCAACGGAGATGATGAGATAAATGGCTTAGGCGATATGTCCTCGTGGTGTAGCGAACATCCAATTCTAACATTTCTGTTAGCAGGTTCGGCTATTTCTGCTGTTGTAAGTATCATAAGCAGTTTTACAAAAAAATAAATTTGGTTAATTTTTAATTTATACGACGAAAAATGGCAAAAAAAACAGCAAGCGAATTGAAAGCGCAATTTGCGGCAGGCAAATATCCTACCGCAACCGATTATGAAGACTTAATTGATTCGGCTACTGAGGGTAGCGGCAATATAGAGTCTTTTACATCTACCTCTAATATGTTTGGTGATACCAAACCTGTTGGTGCAATGGAAATTTTTGTAAATGACTATTCGTCTGCAACGACAGTTACAGTGCCGACAAGTCAAGGCAATACGACTATCACTGTAAGTGAGTACGGCGCAACGGCATTTGTAAAAATTAATGACACAAACAACTATTGGTTGCCCATCGGATTGCCGATTCAGCAAGGCGGTCAGAACGGAAATTTAGGTAATTCATAGTAACTAAAAATCCGAAAAAATGCACTACTTATCTGAATGTCTAATAATCAAAAACGAAAATCAACGCCTGATTGAACATTTAAAAGACAATGCTCAGTCAGGCATTGAGCATTTTTATATTTACGACAACGAAAGCGATGTTTCTGTTGAAACTTTCCTTAAAAATAA
>JAFPYR010000130.1 GCA_017412115.1 Bacteroidales bacterium
GTAAGCGGCGTCGGCTGTTACCACAAACTCGCTCGGCATTCCGTACCAATATTCGGCAAAAAATTCCGAAAAATGTTCGAGGTAATAGTAGTAGATTTCTGCCTCCGACTTGATGAAATCTTCGGATTTTTGCTTGTCAATCCCCGCATAATCAACCACTTGACGAATGAATTTTGCAGTGGCCTCCTCCCCTACTGGAATTTCAGGAATGTGAAGGAATGGTTGGTTGTATTTCTTTTCGAGATATTCGGCATTCTTGACACCTACCCACGGCGAAACCACAAGGTTGAACTGAGCCTGCGGAATCCTTTTCCAAGCGCTAACGCCCGGATTTTCAGGTCCAAACAAGACGTTTACCTCCAAACCTGCACCTCGGAGAATGCGTGCAAGTTCCTGATAATCACCGCGCCAATTTTGATTGTAATACGGAGTCTCAAACCAAAGATTTACCAAACCTTTTTGTTTTTCGCCGCTGTAATCGCCTACAAATTGGTCGATTATGGCATTTACAACCTCCTCGTGTCCAAAAAGATTGTTGCCCTTGAAACCCGCCGTGTTGGCATAGACAATCGGGTAGCCCGCCTTTTGATACTTGCCAACGAGGTCGGGAACATTGTCGCCGATGAGTTCGCCGGTGCAGCCCGTGAGAACCACAAAAAGGTCGCCGTCGTAGATTTTGAGGGTCGATTTGATAAGGAGGTCGAGGGTTTTGATGCCGCCAAAAACCACATCGTTTTCAGTGGCGTTTGAACTCGGCATATTGCCGCCGCCCGCCGCCACACTGCCCTGAAAACCGTTTTCAAAGGTCAGCATCGCAGTTGTCTTCAATTGGCAGCCCGGCGAACAGTTCGCGATAGGAACCGCGCCCTTGATGGCTACCACGGTGTTTGTCGCGCCCACCGCGCAGGCATATCTTACATCGGAAATCACCGAAGATTTTTTCTTTTTAATTTCAGTCATTTTTGTTGTTTGTTATGATTTATTTTACGGTGCAAAGGTAGAATGATAGGATATTTTAACCAAGAAGATTTAAATAATTGGAATAAATAACTATTTATACAGTAATTATAAGATTATTTATAATGGAATACGACAAAGAGACGGTGGAAAGAGAAAAAAAAAGCGGAAATGCAAAAAAGTTTTTTCAGCGTCCAATATTTTTTGTAGTTTTGCAACGTGATAACACAAGTTTACTAACTTAAAAACATAAATACGAAACAGAAATATAGTTAACACAACATATTAACACATTGGGCTTTAACGCTCTTATTCTCTCTGATGAAATGTCCGGAAAACAGTTTATAGCGTGAGAATGAGTAGCGAATAAGGTTCACGTCGCATAGGCGTGAGCCGTTTCGCGCTTATTACGCTATTAGGCAATTTTTCCGGACGCCATCATCAGAAATAAGCATTCATAAACGGAACGGTTACACGCTTTTTTTATGGGCTTATATAATAAGGCGGCAAGTCCCTTCAAAACCGCCCAAAAATGTCAGATACTATTGCAGAAGAATCGGATTTTCATCTTGGAAGGCTCATCAGAGCGGAACTTGACCGCCAACAACTTTCCATCAAATGGTTTGCGCACAGCATAAGTTGTTCTCGTCCCAATTGCTATTGTATTTTTGAACGACAATACATCGACATCGAACTTCTCAAACGTATTTGCCAAGCCCTCCGCCACAATTTCTTCATCGAACTCGCAGAATATATGGGTAGTGTCATAAAAGATTAGACAGATATGTCATAAAAGATTAGATATAAAAGTGTTGCGGAGATGAATTTTTGGGGGTAACTTTGGGGTGTCGAAAGAAGCATAAAATATTATGTTTCGAGACTCAATGAATTGGTAAACTAAAAATATCAAAAAAATGAAAAGAATCGTTCTTTTGTTCATATTAATTGCAGCGACAACAATTTCAGGATTGGCGCAAGGATACTACATACCAACCAATTTTGAAAAACCTGCACACGAACAATTTGATAACGGTAATTATAATGCCGTTACTAACCTCATATCTAGATATAGGAAAATGTTTGACGTTTCCTATATCCCCGCCGAAAAATTGATGTTCGACAGCGGATGGGATTATTTCTTTGAGGGAGAAATGTATGCCAAGGGTTTGGGACGTGCAAAAAATTGTGCAGAGGCATTGAAATGCTATCTCAATTGTGTCAGAAAAGAGTTGTTGGAGGATTCTGATATTACAAGTTATAATAGTCATGCAGACCAAAGCCACGAAATTAAAAATTATTATTATAAAAAGGCAATAAAAAAATACATAAATGAGGCAGGATGTAACCCGAATAATGCACAACTGCAAAAAATGGAGCAAATGTTGCTAAAAGGCATTAAATCAGGTCATGAACACAATAAATATGATAGCGATAAAGAAGAGGCCGCAGAAGGGTTAGGATTGTTTTATGAAATTACAAAACAATATCAGAAAGCATTGGATGCTTACAAAAAAGCATTGGAATTGGAATCATCTAAATATGGTCAAAAAAACATCCAAAAAGACATCAAACGAGTTGAAAAACTAATGAAATAAATTAACTAAGATGAAAAAACTAATCAAGATATTATGTTTGTTTGTACTGATGGTTGCTATGGCTTTTCCGTCGTATGCACAGACTATGAAAGCAATCATCGTAGAAGATGCTCATGAATCGTACACAATGCACCTCGTGTACGACGGCAATACATATTCGGGAACGTACAAAGGTAAAAAGATTATTGACCAAATATCCGGCGTAACAAAATTTCCTATCGACGAATATAACAGCCTTGAATGGACAAACAGGATTGCCGCAGAATATGTAAAGCACATAGTAATTGACAAAAGTTTTGCAAATGCAAGACCTACATCTACAAGAGGTTGGTTTAGCGGGTTATACCATAATCGTGATTTTTCGGGATTGCAATATCTGAATACCTCTAATGTAACGGATATGGCGTATATGTTTCAAAATTGCAAGGCATCAAGTATCGATTTGAGCCACTTTAACACTTCAAAGGTCAAGAATATGAAAGGAATGTTTTCTGGTTGTATGATAACGGACAAATCCTTGTCAGAGGCTCTGCCGGGCGTACACGATTTCGATATTTGGTTTCCGCCGGAAGAGTGTAATGCGCTAAATTTCAGCAATTTCAATACTTCAAATGTTACCGATATGTCAGAAATGTTTATGTATATGAGCGTAGCATATTTGGACCTCGGCAATTTCAATACGAGCAATGTAACCAATATGGAGGCAATGTTTTGGAGTTGCTCAACAAAATCAATAAATGTAAGCAGTTTCAACACAGCGAAAGTATATAACATGAGTTGCATGTTCACGACAGAAAAATTTCCGGAAGACATACAAAAGACAGCAATCAAACTCGGCAACAAATTCGTCTTTGACAACATCGGTACGCAACCTATTGAGGAAAATTTTTACAATTTCTGTGAAGACGGAGAAGAAGGAGTGTGTGCTTTGTTTGGTCCGTATATGGTAATTGTACCAAAAAGCAATCCGTGTCTGAGCCGCATCAAGGCACTTCACACCAAATACGCAAACGGCGCAAAACTGATAGTAACTGAATATTAATTAAATACATAACTAAAAATGAGAAAAAAAGTTCTAATTCTTATTGTGGCGTTTATAGCGTTGCTCGCCACGAATGTCAACGGACAGGTAACAAGAGGACAGTGGTATCTGCGTCCGACAGTTGAAGTCCCCAACAATGCGCTTTATGGTTTAATTGGTGCTTTGAGCGGAATGTTAGGAGAAGCGGGGCTTACTTGCGCATTTACGGATGTGGACAGTTATCAAGTGCAAGCATTGTTCTACAAGGCAATAGTGTGTCGCCGTGTAAATACCCCGTTTGGAGATGTACGCAACGAGCCGTGGTGGGATTGGAAACCGCGCAATATTGCGGCGGGACTTCACTGGGGATATCGTCCTATGGTGTATCCCATCGGATTCGACTTGGCATTCGGCTACGAGCGTCAGAATTGGCGGCTCAAAATGCCGGGGGCAGATGATTATACGAATTACTCCAAACAAATGCTAACCCCGGAAGTATCTTTGCGCTTTTCTTTTGGAAGCATGGAGTCTTCACGTCGTTTTTGCTTTGAACCCGGTATGAGGTACAATCTTGCATTGTCGGCCAAAGGCGACTACAACGACAAAGAATATGTTAACAACGGTGTTACAGGTCTGTTTGGCATTGGCTATTATAAATCGATGGGGGATGGCTCCGGTACTTGGTTAATCGTAAGATACGAACAAGATTTCTTCGATTTTTTCAACGAAGATTTTACAGCACCTGATGGAACAAAGCCGTACAAAGGATTCTCTACCAATAATTGTGCAATTATGATTACGTTGAAACAGACGATTATGACTAAAAAATAACTGAAACAAAGTAAGATGATGACACTCATTAAATATCGCGTTATGCTGTTACTTTTCGTAATAGTATCCTGCACTACTTCGTGCATGGCGCAGGATGCTGTTGTCAACGAGAGCATTACGCAGCATTACGACCGCCTATTGAAAGGAAAAGTAGGCGACAGCATTGCCAACATCATTCTCGACGCTAAGAGTGTGGAGATTATGTGCGACAGTGTTAGTAAAAAACTGACAGCCAACGAGATTGCCATTGCTCAATACATCGTGGCTGACACTTGCAACCTCTCAGAAGGTTATGCTGTTGACGGATTGTTTTACCCTTAATTCCGCAGCACTTTGATTTGAATTAATTTATAAGTTCCTGAGCAACAAAAAGTTGCCCAGGATTTTGCCATGTCAGAATTTTCACTTATCTTAGTGTTGCAAAAAGAAAACAAGCAAAACTCTAATATGACA
>JAFPYR010000017.1 GCA_017412115.1 Bacteroidales bacterium
GGACAGCAAAGGCAGAACGGTTAATTTCAAGAATACGATTATAATTATGACCTCTAACCTCGGCAGCGATTTAATCCGTCAAAACATGGAAACGATTAATGACCAAAACCATGACGAGGTAATCGACAAAACGAAAAATGCGGTTATCAACCTGTTGAAGAACACGATACGTCCGGAATTTTTGAACAGAATTGACGAAACGGTGATTTTCACGCCTTTAACAAGAGCGGAAATTGCGGAAGTCGTAAAAATTCAGTTGGCGGGTATCAACAAAGTTTTGAAAGACCAAAACATAGAATTGGTTTTGACGGACAAGGCTTTGAATTGGGTAGCCGATATGGGTTACGACCCTGAGTTTGGCGCAAGACCTGTAAAGAGGGTTATTCAGAAAGAGATTTTGAACAACCTTGCAACGGAACTCATTTCTGGCAAAATCGGCAAAAAGCCACAAATCATAGTCAAAGTTGAAAACGGAATGATTGCATTTGAATAATTTTTTTAAGCGGGATTTTTTCTTAAAGTCCCGCTTTTTTTTGCTCATACCGTAAAAAAAATTCCTTTTCTGTAAAGATAACAATCTTACGTTTCTTTATGTTTAATATTTTTTTCAAAGCAGATAAAAGAATGTCAGTTTTTTTTCATATTTTTGCAAAGTAAAAATTTAAAAACAATAATTATACAAAAAGATGAAAAAAGTTCTAACATTAATTTTTGCCGCACTTTTATTGACGGCATGTTCGCAGAAAAAAGAAAAATTTCTTGTTCTGTATTATTCTCAAAGTAATACAACAAAAGCCCTCGCTGAGGAAATTCAATCTCAATTGCAATGCGACATTGACGAAATTGAATGTACAAATCCTTATACGGGAGATTTCAACAGCGTACTCACCCGTTGGCAGGAAGAGTCGCAAAGCGGAAAAAAGCCCGAATTAAACCCGCTCAGTAAAAATATCAACGATTATGACGTTATCTTTTTAGGCTATCCCGTTTGGGGCGGCACATACGCACTTCCTATCGCATCGCTTTTGGAAAAAACGGATTTCGCCGGTAAAAAACTCGTTCCGTTCTGTACTTTCGGCAGCGGCGGTCTCAACACAAGTTGCGCTGAATTAAAGAAAAACGCTAAAAACGCTCAAATCCTCAACGGCTACGGTATCCGTCAAGCACGTATTTCAAACGCAAAAGAAGAAGTTAGTAAATTCTTGATTAAAGCAGGGTTCAAACAAGGTGAAGCTGAAGTATTACCCGAATTTTCTGCTCAAAAAGAAGTTACCGATGCTGAAAAAGAAATTTTTCATCAAGCTTGTGACGGTTATCAGTTCCCGCTCGGTAATCCCATTACGGTAGGCTCAAGAGCAACAAAAGAGGGTACTGAATATCTTTTTACGGTAGAGGTTCAGGACGGAAAAACCGCTCAAATTTTTGTTATCAAAAAAGACAATTCTAAAGCAGAATTTACGGAAGTGGTAAGATAATTTTAGAAAAAATATGAAAATACTTATTGCTTCAGATAAATTTAAGGGCACGTTTACCTCCTCCGAAATAGGAAAAACTATTTCGGAGGCTTTAAAAATTTATGCCCCCACTGCCCAAACGGAGATTTTAGAGGTCTCCGACGGCGGTGAGGGTTTAATTGAATCGCTCAGAGGCCGTAACAACTATTCACGTTGGAAATTTTTAAGTTATTCGGCCAACAAAGCAAGAAAAGTTCAAAGTAAATACCTTTACAATATTTATACGAAGACGGCTGTAATAGAATCAGCCTCAACGATAGGGTTAAGCCTTTTGAGAAAAGACGAAAAACAAATTTTAAAACTTTCGTCTTTCGGTTTAGGTTATGACATTTCAAGACTTTTGGAGGTCAGAAGACCTAAAAAAGTAATAATAGGTTCGGGCGGAACGGCAACCTGCGATTTGTTTTGCGGCGGTGCTAACGCTTTGGGTTACAAGTTTTTGGACGCTTTAGACAACGAAACGGAACCCATCCCGGAAAATTTTATGAAAATCCGAAAAATCATAAAACCCGAAAATCCCGTTTTTGAAAATATCGTATTTGAAACAGCAGCCGATGTCAAAAATCCGCTTTGCGGAATAAACGGTGCGGCAAAAGTATTTGCACCGCAAAAAGGCGCAACTCAAGAAGAAACCGTTTTCTTGGATTCGGCTCTAAAACATATCGCCGAAATTATAGACAAAGATTTGGGCATCAACATTTTAGATATTCAAGGCGCAGGCTCAGGAGGCGGAATCGGCGGCGGATTGAAAGCATTCCTAAACAGCGAAATCATCAGCGGTGCGGATTTTGTTTTGGACTCACTTGATTTCAATTCCAAACTCTCTAAGGCTGATTTAATCATAACGGGTGAAGGCTGTTTTGATTCTCAGTCGCTATCGGGAAAAATCACGGGCGAAATACTCTCAAGAGCCGCTGCATTAAAGAAAAAAGCCGTAATAATTTGCGGTAAAAATAATTTTTCAGGAGAATTAAACGGCGTTGAAATTATGCCGCTTTACAACCAAGACGAAGAAAATTACAAAAACACAAAAGAAAAAATATCTCAAACAATTGAGAAATTGTTGCAAAAAAAAGTGATTTTTTCTTAAATAACTTGCTTTGATAAAACTAATAAATTATCTTTGCAGTTTCAAAAAGTAATCCTATGTGTAAAACATACTTATACTAATGGATTATAACATATTAATTATTAGAAATTTAATAAAATTTTATGTCAAATAATTCTTTGAACAGCGATCAACTTGCTGAAATAATCGTAGCCGGTATTAAAGAAAAAAAAGGCGCAAATATTGTAAAACTTGACTTAAGAAACATAGATTCTTCGGTATGTGATTCGTTTATCATAACGGAGGCTGATAATCCCCGTCAAGTATTGGCCATTGCCGATTCCGTGGAGGATTATGTATTTGAAAACACCAAACAATGGCCGTATCACAAGGAAGGAGCAGAAAATGCAGAATGGATTCTGCTTGATTACGTTGATGTAGTGGTTCATGTGTTTTTGGACGTTAAAAGAGGCTTTTATAAGTTGGAAAAACTTTGGGCTGATGCCAAACGCACGGATTATCCTTCTGAGTATTAACGAATTATACAAACAAAAATACAAATGAATTCCAACAGTTTGAGACCGAAGAACAACGGTCAAAACAAAAGCAATATTATTTTTTGGATTTTCGGAGTACTGATTGTTGCGATATTCGCCGTTCAGTTCTCTAATTTTAAGGGTTCTCCCGACAAAACGGATTTAGAGGGATTAAAGAAAATGCTTGTTAACAAAGAGATTTCAAAAATCGTCCTTGTTAACAAAGAAGACGCATATATTACCCTTAAAGAACCGATATATTTTTCGGACAGATACGCTTATCTGAGAAACAGAAAAATACCCAAAGAAGGTCCGCACTTTACGTGCAAAGTATCTTCGCCGGAGAGTTTTCAGTCTAATCTTCAGAAATTTCAGAAGGAAATTCCCGAAGACGAACAAATAATGTTTGACAGCGAAACTCATGCGGATTACGTTGCTGAAATTTTAAGTTGGATAGTGCCTTTGATTTTGTTTTTCGGAATCTGGGCTTTTATGTTCAAACGTATCGGCGGAGGCTCGAGCGGAATTTTCAACGTAGGAAAATCCAAAGCGAAAATTTTTGACCGCGAGGCCAACAAACTGAAAATCAATTTCAGTTATGTTGCCGGTTTAAAAGAGGCAAAACAAGAGGTTACAGAAATTGTAGATTTCTTAAAAAACCCCGAAAAATATACCAAACTCGGTGGTAAAATTCCTAAAGGTGCACTTTTGGTAGGCCCTCCGGGTACTGGAAAAACCCTTTTGGCAAAAGCAGTTGCAGGCGAGGCTGACGTTCCGTTTTTCTCGATGTCGGGTTCGGATTTCGTAGAAATGTTTGTCGGCGTAGGTGCTTCAAGAGTAAGGGATTTGTTTAATCAGGCAAAACAAAAAGCTCCTTGCATAATTTTTATCGACGAGATTGACGCGATAGGACGTGCAAGAGGCAAAAATGCTAATTTCAGTTCCAACGATGAAAGAGAAAACACTCTTAATCAGTTGCTTACTGAAATGGACGGTTTTGAAACCAACACGGGAATCATCATGATAGCAGCCACTAACAGGGTTGATATTTTGGACCCCGCGTTACTTAGAGCGGGAAGATTCGACCGTCAGATAATGATTGACTTGCCGGATTTGAACGAAAGAAGTGAAATTTTCAACGTTCATTTGAAACCGCTAAAAGTAGACCCGAATACGGATTTGAACTTTTTGGCAAAACAAACTCCCGGTTTTTCAGGTGCTGACATTGCCAATGTTTGTAACGAGGCGGCTCTTATTGCAGCCCGTCACAACAAAGAATTAATCGAAAAACAAGATTTCCTTGATGCCGTAGACAGAATTATCGGCGGTTTGGAAAAGAAAACCAAAATAATTACTGAAAACGAAAAACGCACGATTGCATACCATGAAGCAGGACACGCAACAGTATCTTGGCTGCTTGAAAACGCTCATCCGCTTATAAAAGTTACAATCGTTCCCAGAGGAAAAGCCCTCGGTGCAGCTTGGTATTTGCCCGAAGAAAGACAGATAACCACAAAAGAACAAATGTTGGACGAGATGTGTTCTTTAGTCGGGGGAAGAGCAAGCGAGGAAATAAATTTCGGAAAGATTTCAACCGGCGCGTTAAACGACTTGGAAAGAGTTACAAAATACGCTTACGCTATGGTTTCGTATTACGGAATGTCAGACGAAATCGGCAATTTGAGTTATTACAGCGCAACGGATGAATATTCTTTTCAAAAGCCTTACAGCGAAAAAACGGCGGAACTCATTGACAAAGAAGCTAAAAAAATCATTGACGTCGTTTACGAAAAAGCCAAGAGTCTTTTAAGAGAAAACAAAGAAAAAGTTACAAAATTGGCAGAACTTCTTTTGGAAAGGGAAGTAATTTTCACAGAAGACGTTGAAAACATTTTCGGAAAGAGAAAATTTGCTTCCAAAGAATTGGAAGAGGCTCTTTACGGAATAAAAAAGCAAACGCCTATGCCGCCTAAGCATGAGACAGAGACTCAAAACGATGAGAAAGAAACTCAAGCTCAGGCTCAAGAGCAAAAACAAGAGGAAAATCCAAAGGAGAAAGAAGAAGAAAAATCAGAAAATTAGAAAAAAATATACAATTTTGAATTGTTGATTATTAACTCTTAAATATTAATCGTTTATGGAAGATTGGATTAAAATATATTCGTATGATTCTCTGTATCAAGCGGAACTTACCAAAGGTATTTTGGATCAGAACGATATTAAGAACGTAATTCTCAACGCTAAAGACAGTCTGTTCCTTATCGGGGAATATGAACTTTACGTTTTGAAAGGTCAGGAAAAACGTGCTCAAGCCGTAGTGGACGAATACAAAGGTCTTACAAAAGTAGATTCTTTTATAATGCGTTCACCCGTAGAACGTTTGAAAGATATTTTGGACGATAACGGGATAGCTTCTGTTGTTAAAACCAATAAAAATCCCCGTTATGTACTTGACAACTACGAACTTTACGTAAACAACGAGGACGTAGAAAAGGTTGTTCCTTTCTTAACAGGAGAAAAACTTGAAGGCTGGAAAAAAGTTTGCTCTTGTTTTAGGACCCGTCAAGCAAGATTTAGAATCGAACTCTTGAACGAGGTTTACATTCCGGGAATCGTTATTAAAAAACGTAATGCCGATTTCATGAAACAAGAAATTGACATTTACGTCAAAGATGAAGATTTGGAAAAGGCTGCCGATACTTTGGAAGCTCTTAACGGTTGGATAAAAATCGGTACTTTTGATAATATTAAACAAGCTGAAATTCAAGAGTCTCAACTCGGAAAAGCAGGAATCAGAGGTATTATCAAAGAAGAAAACGAGAAATTCCTCCTTTTCGTAGAAGGCGACAAAGAAGAAAAAGCTCTGACAATAATCACCGAAAGCCAAAAATGGATGCTTTTGACATCTTTCACAACGCAGTTGGAGGCTGATTATGCAGTTGCATTATTGGAAAACGCAGGTATTGAGGCTGTTTGCATCAACAACACGGATTTAACCCTGAAAGTCGATACGGACGTTTACGTCGAAGAATTTAAATTGGACGCAGCAGCACAAATTCTTAAAAATATTTCGGTCTACGAAAATGAGTAAATTAATGCCGAGGATTATTACGGGTGCAGTTTTTTTGGTTCTCGTAATATTTTCCGTTACAATAAGCCCTTGGATTTTTGCCGCTTTGTTCGGATTCTTTACCATAATAGGAATAAACGAATTCTACAAAATGAGCGGAATGTTGGGATTTACGCCCCAAAAAGTTACAGGTATTATTATCGGTATCTTGACTTTTATGTTGATTTTCTTGTTAGCGATGAAAATTCTGCCGACAAGGTTACTTTATGTTTTGCCCGTTTTGATGCTTTCGATTCCTATTATCGAACTTTTTAGGCAAAAACCGACTCCGACTTCGGACTGGGCTCAAACACTTTTTGCTCCGATGTACGTGGCTTTGCCGTTCGGAATCTTGAGCAATATGCTCTTTGCTCCTAATACTCATGAATTTACGCCGGCAATTATACTTTCGTTTTTTGCCTTCGTATGGGTTTCGGACACGGGAGCTTTTTGTGTCGGTTCGTTAATCGGAAAACACAAATTAATCGAAAGAATTTCTCCTAAAAAAACCATTGAAGGTCTTTTGGGCGGAATAACATTCACCGTTTTGGCATCAATTCCTGTTTACCATATTGCGGGCGTTTTTTCACAATCGCAATGGGTAATAATCAGTTTGATAACGGTAGTTTTTGCAAATCTCGGCGATTTGGTGGAATCAATGATAAAACGCAACACAGGCGTTAAAGATTCAGGTAAAATTCTGCCCGGACACGGCGGTATTTTGGATCGTTTCGACAGTACATTTTTGGCTGTCCCGCCGGTATGGCTTTATATCGTTGCCGTGGCTGAATCGTAGTTTTTTTTGTTTTTCAGCCGAAACGCTCTGACACATAAAAAAAAGAAAAATTATAAAATATGATACATAAAGAAGGTTATATGACGATTTTGATAGTCGTTTTGGCGTTGATAATTATCAACGTTTTGTACTATCATTTTTTTGGAAACTACAAATGGCCCGGCTATATCTTGCAGGCGGGAAGTATTTTTTTGTTGGTTTTGGTTTTGCAATTTTTCAGAAACCCCAACAGAAACGTCGTTGAAAATGAATACGTCGTACTCTCACCCGCAGACGGTGAAGTCGTTGCCATTGAAGAAGTTGAAGAGCCGGAATATTTCAAGGACAAAAGAATTCAAGTTTCGATTTTTATGTCAGTTTGGAATGTTCATGCAAACCGTTGGCCGATTTCAGGAAAGGTAACGTATTTCAAACATCATCAAGGAAAATACCTTTTGGCCGCACATCCGAAATCTTCAACCGAAAACGAACATACCTCAATCGTTGTTGCCGACAAAAACGGTGTTGAAATTCTTTTCCGCCAAATAGCCGGCTTTGTTGCCCGCCGTATCGTTGCTCCTATCAACGAAGGCGATACAGCTAAACAAGGACAACAATTCGGTTTTATAAAATTCGGTTCACGCGTTGATATGTTCTTCCCGTTAGGAACAAAAATCCGCGTTAAAAACGGTGATAAAGTTTACGGCGGTCTTAATATTATCGCCGATATGCCCCGTTAGAGCGTTTTATTCACATCTCGTGCGCATAATTTCCTCGTAAGAAAAAACAGGAAATATGCGCACGATGTGCGAATATAATTTTTTTTTAAGATGAAAAAGTTTTTAGCATTTTCGATTAACATTTTAATGGTTTATGCTGCATATCAGATTTGCAGGGCAGCATATCTTTTTGAAAACTGGGCGGCTTTTAAGGATAGTTTGTCCGCTCTGAATTTTCCTTTGGCATTCAAAGGTTCGCTCATTTTTGACACTTCGGCTATAGTCTACACAAATTTAATTTATATGGCTTTGTGCCTTTTGCCGTTCAGATTCAGGGACAACAAAAAATATCAAAAAGTTGCAAAATGGTATTTCGTAATTGTCAACGGTTTAGGAATTTTAGCCAATCTCATCGACTCCGTGTATTTTGCGTACACTAACAGAAGGACAACTTGTTCTGTTTTTTCGGAGTTCGGTAACGACAAAGGACAATTAGGAGGAGCAGTTTTTTCGGAAATTTTCAGCCATTGGTATTTGGTTTTGTTGGCAGCTGCTCTAATTTTTGCATTGTGGAAATTTTACTTCACCCCTAAAAAAGACGAAGATTTATCCACAATAAAAAGCAAAATAATTTATTACGTAACCTCAACTATAATTTTAGCGGTGATGATTCCATTATGCGTTGCCGGAGCAAGAGGCGGTTTTACTACCGCTATCAGACCCGTAACATTAAGTAATGCAAATCAATACGTTAACCGCCCGGTTGAAGCCTCGCTGATTCTTAATACGCCGTTTTCGATGTTAAGAACCATTAGCAAAAAAACTTTCAAAGTGCCTCCGTTTTACGACCCGCAAGAGGTTGAAAAAATGTTTTCGCCCGTTCATAAAGCCAATAAAGAGGCAAAACCAAACGGGAAAAATGCCGTAGTTTTTATTTTGGAAAGTTTTTCGAGAGAATTTTGCGGTTTTTATAACAAAGGTTTAGACGGAGGAAAATATCAAGGTTTTACGCCTTTTTTGGACTCGTTGATGGAACATTCCCTGACTTTCGATTATACTTTTGCAAACGGCAGAAAAAGTATTGACGGAATGCCATCGTCTCTATCAAGTATTCCGTACTTTATAGAGCCGTTTTTCTTAACGCCATATTCTCTTAATCATTTGTCAGGTTTAGCAAAAGAATTAAAAAATTTGGGATATTATTCGGCGTTTTTTCACGGAGCACAAAACGGCAGCATGGGTTTTGAAGCCTTTGCAGCGGCAACGGGTTATGACGAATATTTCGGAAGGGACAATTACGTAAAAGATTCAAGATTCAACGGTGATAACGATTTCGACGGCACATGGGCTATTTGGGACGAAGAATTCATGCAATATTACGCCGTTAAAATGAATGAATTTAAACAGCCGTTTTTAACGTCGATTTTTACTGCAAGTTCGCATCATCCGTTCAAAGTTCCCGAAAAATACAAAGACCGTTTCACGGATAAAGACGAAAATCCTCTTCACAAATGTATTTCGTATTCTGACAATGCGTTAAGAAGATTTTTTGACGAGGCTAAAAAAATGCCGTGGTACGACAGCACGATTTTTGTTTTCACGGCCGACCACACAAACAAACTTGAAAGAGATTTCAATCTGACAGACCTCGGAGCATATTCGATAACGCTTTTTGTTTTTGACCCGTCAGGACAAATAAAACCGGAGCGCAGAAATTGCATCGCTCAACAAATCGACATCATGCCGACGGTTTTATCGGCTCTCGGTTATGACAAAGATTATATCGCTTTCGGAAAAGATTTGCTCTCAACAAAAGACGAAGATACTTGGGCTGTAAATTATAACAACGGTCTGTATCAATACGTTAAAGGCGATTATATGATTCAGATGACAGAAGAAGGCAAGTTGAAATCGGTTTATGATTTCCGCAGAGATTCTTTGTTGAAAGATAACCTCATCGAAAAAAATTTGCCACAAGCGGATTCAATGCTCACAACGCTGAAAGCATTGGTTCAAGATTATATGTTAAGAATGATAAATGACAGTTTAACGGTAGCAAAGGAGCGTTAATTTTTTACGCTCCCCTACCCTATACTGCAAAATTTTTGTCTAAATATTCTTGAAATTTATCCTTATATTGTTCGCTGACAGGAATAAACGTATCACCGTCAAAAACTATACGCAGACGTTCTATCTCGTTGATTTTGTCTAAATTAACAATAAACGAACGGTGAACGCGCATAAATTTGTCTTCAGGCAGATAACCCTCAACCGCCTTTATCGTTAAAAGGCTCATAACGGGACGGCGGTTTTCCAAATAAAATTTCACGTATTCACGCACGGATTCGATGTATTTAATCTCGTCAAAATTTATTCTGACAACTTTGTACTCGCTCTTAACGAAAAAAAACTTTCCGTTAGGAACATATTTTGAAGAACGCACCTGCAAAGTTTTTTCACCCGTTTTTCTTGAAAAAACTTCCTGAGCTTTCTCAACCGCCCGTTTGAAATCGTTATAAGAAATCGGTTTGAGAACATAATCCACAGCTCCGACTTTAAACCCCTCAACCGCATATTCGGAATACGCCGTTGTAAAAATAACTATCGGCGGCTCAATCAATGATTTAACCAAATCAACACCTTTCAAATCCGGCATATTAACGTCCACAAACATCAAATCCGCCTCGTTTTTATCCGACAAAAGGTATTCCCTTGCCTCAAGCGAACTTTCATAACCGGTTATTAATTCCAACCCCGGAGTTTTTTCAACGTATGCGCATATTTGTTTCAATGCCAACGGTTCATCGTCTATAACTATACATTTCATAACGGTATCTCCAATTTTACTTCAAAAACATCATTTTCCCGAATTATGTCCATAACATAATTCTTGCCGTAAATCAAATCCAACTGACTTACTGTATTTTTCAAGCCTATTCCACCCGTTTTTGTGCCGGTTTTTTGAACTTCGGATTTATCCGGAATACTGTTGCGGGAAGAAAAAAACAAACGGCTAAAATCCTTAGAAACCGAAATTTTTATTTCAATAAAAGACGGCTTTACGTAACTTATTCCGTGCTTAAACGCATTTTCTATCATTGATATAAAAATCAAAGAAGGAATCTCCTTGTTTTGCGGCAAATTTTCAGCAATATCAAGTTCGATTTTCACTTTTTGAGAATATCTTAACCTCATCAGCGAAACATAACTCGAAATAAATTCGACCTCCTTACCGAGCTCAGAAAACACCTTTTGACAATCATAAAGCATATAACGCATTAATTTTGAAAGCCTTATAACCGCTTCTTTGGCAAGTTCAGGGTCAATGTCTATCAATGCGTGGATATTGTTTAAGGTGTTCATGAAAAAATGAGGACTGACCTGACGTTTCAAAAGCACGAGTTTTTTTTCGGTGTCCTGCTTTTCTTTTTGAGTGTTTTCGTGCATGATTTTAATGTAACGAAAACCCAATTTTACACCACAATCACAACCGATAACCAAAATCGAAAGTATCAACGTAGCAGTTTTAAAAGGCGGACCTAAAGGCTTTTTGTGAGGCGGAGGACCATCATGTTTAAAATCATCGTTTTCGTGAATATAAGGCGGAAAATTATCCTTTAATTCCATATGTCGTGGTTTATTGTCAAAAACACCAAAAAAAATATAAATCAAAGCAACCAAAACAACATTCAAAACCGAAAACCAAACACCTCTGCCACAAAACAAAAATTTCGGTATCAACAAAAAATGATTGACAACAAACAACAAAAAAAACGGCAGCATACCCCCAAACGAAATCTTCAACTCGTGCCAAAACGAATTGTTGTTTTCGTTCATGCTCAAGGCCGGCGCAAAAATCGCCAACAACCAAATGCCTAACAAAACGGCATTTTCAGCATACTGCAACGTTTTTTTTTCTGTCATAATCTTCTAAAAAAACTAAAAACTATATTTGTAAGAAAACGCAAAAATATTGTTGTTAATATCATCTTTAACGTTTCCTTTTTTGGAAAGACGATTGAATTTTTCTTCAAATTTGTACTCAAAACCCAAAGTGTGGATTTTATTGATTTTTTTCTTAAAACCAAAAGTCCAACGGTCTTTATCAACAAGTCCCCGCGCTGTATTATAAAACCATTCGTATGAAACGTAAGGCGTTAATTTCAACGGTTTTATCTTATATGACAGCTGAAATCTCGGACGCAAATAATTAAGTTTTTTGCTCTGGTCATAAACCTTATCATCAACATTCCAATATCCGTAATCCTCAGAATAATTACAATATTTGAAACGCGCCTCGGCTTGGAAACCGTGAAAACCGTATTTCGCTTTTGCATACAATCCCAAACGCCCCGACCATGAAGCTTGAGAGTCATCCTCATGATTCAAATCCCAACGGTATTCCGCTCCTAATGAAAAATATTTCACGGGCGAAAACTCGATATATGGTTTCAACAATAAATCCTGCTCGCTCTGACTCTTACAAAAACGGCCTTCAATCTCTAAACCGCTTGAAATTTTTTTCGTAATTTCCTTTTCGATTCCGGCGTTAAGATAAACACTGACACGTTTTTCCAAGTCTTGAGATTTTGCCGTCAAAAACGATAAAAACAACGGCAAAAGTATAATAATTTTTTTCATTTTTATTCTGTTTTTTTAATTATTTGACGGCAATGCCGTTTTGTCATAATAAACTCTTAAATATGCGATGTCTTTGAGAAAGTCGATTTTAACAAAATCAAAACGTTTTACTTTCAGACCCGTGCGTTTTTCCAAATCCTCCAACAAAACATCTTTGCTTTCGACTTTGATGTTTTCGATTTTCTCGTAAATCAAATCAATATGACCTTCGCATTTTATTAAAAATTTTTCCAAAAGGAAAACACAAAACAAAATTGCTCCATTCGTTAAAATTAATTCTGCAACGCTGACTTTTTTGTTAGCAAGAGCGTTGAGCACCGCAATTCCGATAACAACAAAAAGATAAGTCATTTCACGGATTGGGATAGGATCGGTACGGTATTTTAAAATGCCGAAAACTGCAAAAAGTCCAAGAGCAAAACCAAGTTCCAATTTTACGTCTTCCAAAAGAAAACACATCAAGAAAATAGCCGTACCTAAAGCGTAATAAGTAAAAATAAACTCACGCCTGCCGCTTTTGCCGTAAATCAAATTGATCAGCACATACAAAACGCCGACGTTGAATAACAGACGGAAAAACAATTTTCCGAAATCCCTGAAATCAATAAGGTTCATATTATAGAATTTAACGCCCTCAATCCCCGCATCCTGAACCTCTTCCAAATTTTGTAAAATGTCTAATAAAATCATATCTTGTTTAATTTTAATTGGTAATTTTTAATTTTTAATTCCTAATTTTTAATTTTTAATTGTCAATTGTCAATTGTGAATTGTCAATTGTCAATTGTCAATTAAAGTGCATTGTTTAATCGTTTTTGCAACATTCGGATTTTAACTTTAAAAAGGTTTGTTTTGATACCTTTTTGATTGTTGATTGTCCGTCCGATGCAGTATTTACTAAATCCTGATTGTTTAACGCCGTATCTTGCTAAAGCTTTTCGCAGCGGAGATTTCGGCGCACCAGCCTCGTGTTTGAGTTCCACCATTGCAAAATTATCGGTTTCGTGTGTTAAATTTTCATCCGTAAAACCTAATTCGCAATCAATAGTACAACGTTCGTCCATATCTTTTTTCACCAATGTTATTCGGTGAAAATGATTTTCGATAACGGGATTTAACAAATTAGGATTGCAGGGAATATGTTTTGACAAAAATTCATATTCCTCGGGGAAAATTTTGTCCAAATCCGTCATGATTTCAATACGTTTCTTTTTGGTTTTGCCTTTGTTGTTTTTGTGTTTAACCTCCAAAAACGATGTTTTAGTGTCCACATACATACGCTTTCTGACTTTGTAACGGTCGAGTTTTCCGTTATGATGTGCATTAAGAAACATATTGTCAGGAGTGTCAAAATAAACGGTTTTGTATTCCATGTATCTCAATCCGCTGATTTCGACGATAAAATAATCATTAAGGATTTCCGGCAAAATTTTCTCAAACAAAAGTTCCGTGCGTAAAGGAAATTTCGTGTCGATTCTGTTCATGAAATTTGCTTTACCGATGTCATCAAGACCTATTGAAGTAAATTTTTGCAATATTTCCATGATGAATTATTTTTTTATTATCTACCTCCGAATCTGCCGCCTTGCGTAGTTGCCGTTACTGTTACGGATGTTTTATTTTCGCTATCAACACTTGAAGGCGGGAAATAAATTCCTGTACCCGTTTTGTATTCCTGACCGCTGATTGTACCGCCGACAATGAATTTATATGAAGTACCGCTCGTTAATTGGTCGCTTATAAAAATTGCCGCACCGTAAGTTTGAGGATTTTTTATTGCGATAATATTATCAACGGCAAGCGAAGAAGACGAATTGCCCAAAGACTGAGAATAAATCATCGGATTTGACGTTGATGACGGTACACTTTCAGAAAACATATCGCTTGAACCCATTGCGAAAACAGTTCCGCCCGTTACCGTAAAAGTATAACCGCCGTCGCCGCAGTCAATCGGAGAATTGCCGCCGCCTGTCTGAGAAATCACGCTGATGCCACCGCTGACTTTAATATTACCGTTAGAGTCAATACCGTCGCCGGAGGATTTCACAAAAAGGAATCCGTCTGAAATATTAAGCGAAGGATTTGTGTTAGAGGCGTTCAAACCGTCGTCTTTGGCATCAACGTAAGTCTCACCGCCCGCAATATAAATGTTTGTAGCCTCAATACCTTCCCATGAAGAAGTGATGTCAAGTTTGCCGCTTTTAATAGTAAAATCACCGTCAGCACCTACGCCTTGACGCTCTGAAATTATTACAGCCGTAGCGTTTTCATAATTGACATTGCCGTCAGAGTTAAAACCTTTGCCGTAAGCGTTAATATCAAAACTACCGCCTGAAACTGTTAAATTGCCACCGCAGGTAATACCGTGCATTCCTGCAAGTTTGTTAGAGGTTGCCTCTCCCATACCGCCGCCGAAAGGACTTCCGCCACCGGGAAACATACCGCCGGGTCCACCACCCCAATATTGTTTTGAAAGCGCAGAAGACGAGGCTCTATGAGTATTAATAGTAAAAACACCGCCCAAAATGTTAATATCGGTTTCGGCTTTGATTGCATCGTTTTTGGCGGTATCGTTGTTTGATGCCGTGGAGATACATTCAAGGTTAAAAATACCGTCTTCGATAACAACATAACCGTATCCGCTGCCGTTGCTGTTAGTTGATTTCAAAGCATCTCCAAAGCCGTTGTAATTAATAACCGCATCATGAATTACCAAAAAATCTTTTCCGATAATACCGTCATCAACGGAATTAATTGTAATATTACCGCTTTTAATAACAAGACCATCTTTGGCTTTGATACCGTCTTTGTTTTTAGCGTTAATTGTAAGAGTTCCCGTATTTTTGGAATCACCAAAAATCGAAAAATCTTCCTTAGAATAAATCACGCCTTCCTCCTCGGAAGAATTTTCGTAATCCGTCAAAATATTTTCAGTATCGTCCTTTATTATCAAAACCGCCTTCTGACAGTTTTTAATAAAAAGCGGTGCAGAATTTTGACAGTTTAAATCAACACCGTCAAGGACCAACTGAACAAGTGCATTGTCATCTTGGGCATCAACAATGATTTGTCCGTTTTCGAGGTTGCCGTCAATGTAATACGTTCCGCCGCTTACAATAGTGGCAGTCTGAGCCGAAGCCGAAACCATCGTATCACAATTTTCAAGAGTTATGGAAGTGCTTTTGCAATGGATATACGACGGATTAGAACTATTGTAAACATAATCCGTTTCTTGTTCGGAAATTACACTTCCTAAAGTTCCGCTATCAGAGCCCGAAGTCCCGTCTGAGGAAAAATCTTTTTCCCAAACATCTTTGCAACCGCTAAAAATATTAAGAGCTGCTGCCGTTAAAAGAGTTAATGTAAAAACTTTTCTATTCATATTTGCTCAATTTAAGTTAAGTGTTTTATTTTCTACAAGTAGGCTTTTTTTACCTATATTTGATAGACACAAAATTAAATTATATAGATTAACAAACCTTAGGTTTTCTACACAAAGGAAAAATCCGATTACAAAAAACATATTTTTAAATTTATTAATACTAAAAAAATTTCGTAGATAAAATTACGGATTTCGTAGTCTTTTTTGTTTGGAATAAAGTTTTTTTCAGGGCTGATATAACAAAAAAATGCCGTGAACTGTTTTAGCAGTCCGCGGCATTTTTGCTTATTGAAATTTGCGAAATTTCTATCTCAGAAGCGTTACGTTTCCGATTTGCTTGAAGATCTTACCGTTTTCAAATGTACATCTGCACTTGAAGACGTATACATCTTGTTTGCAAAGCTCGCCTCTATAGTAACCGTCCCAACCGATATTCGGATCGTGAGATTCGTAAATCTTTTCACCGTAACGGTTGAAGATTTCAAGAGTATAAGTACCTTCCTTAACACCGTTTCTCGGGTACGGTAAGAATACGTAGTTGTGGAACTTAGTTTCAACACCACCACAAGGTCCTGCCGGATTAGGAACGAATGCTGTCGGGAATCTCAACATACCCTCCGGTTCAACTCTTACGTGTCTTTCAGCTGCCTCAGCAGAACAATTATGTTCAGAGGTTACTTTCAAATTAACGTAGAAGTCGCCAGCCGTTGTGTAGTAGTGTGTCGGCTCCATTTCGTCAGAGGTTACTCCGTCGCCGAAGTCCCACTTGTAAGTTGCAGCACCTACCGAAGTATTGCTTGTGAACAACGGAATGTTCGGCAATCTTACCGTATCAGGACGGGTTGAGAATTCAGCTATCGGGGTCGGATATATAATCATCGTATCCGTTCTCATGTAAGCCTCACCCTTAACACCGGGTCCGAAAGCGTACTGATACATATAGTATTTTCCGACTTTATTGAACAAGTACGTTCCGTTTTGTCCGTCAGGAACAACGAAGCTTGCTTGAAGTACCGTTGAATCCGTTACGTCGTAGATGTCCCATCTTACAGAATCTGCGAAGTTCACACCTTCAACCAACTCGTGGAGCGTCGGGTTACAACCCGTATTAGATTTAGCACCAATCGTCTTGGTCGGAGCCGCAGGTTCTATCGTAATCTTAGCAGTATCACTGGTAGAACAATGTTTGTTATTAACATCAAGAACTATAGTGTACTTACCGTAAGTTGCGTACTCGTGGATTTGGGTCTTCTTGAAGTCAGTGTTGTCTTTCCAAACATCACCTGAATTATCACCGTAATTCCAAGAGTATCTTACATCAGCACCCGGAATTGAATCCGCAAACATCGAAACTTTCATGTTCGGTTGTTTGTATGTAAGTCTTGCAACATCAATATGTGCTTTCGGTACAGGATAAACCGTTACCTGCATTGAATCTGTCGTACGACATACATCTCCCGGTATCTTAATGTTACTTGTCAACCAAATCGTGTAAACCGTATCCTTGTAACCCTCGTTATGGAACTTTTGAGTTATAATCGAATCATGATCGTTCGTATCATAAGAGATTATGTTACCGAAGTTCCAACGATAGAATACTTCTTCTTCCTTGTAAGTATTATACGTTGTATTCGCAATCTTAACCTCGAACGGACTACAACCTGATGCTGTTCTCGGCTCAATTGTGAAGTCAGGCTCAGGAGCTACGTAATATGTAACCTTAACGGTATCATCAGCATAACATCTCTTGAAGCCTACACCTTCCATATCAGGAGTATCAGTCGTAGCATCAACAATTCCGTGCCATACAAGAGTATTGGTCATCGGTTTGATTCCTGTAATTTTTGTAACAGAAGACTTGTTGTTCTCGTACTTAACACCACCTATCGGTGTATCCCAATAACCTGAAACGCTTGATACTCTACCAGCTTCCTCAAGTATAGGATTGTTCAACGGACCTCTTGCTCTGATTGTCGTTGTATCCTCGCACAAGTACTGGTCTGCACCGGCGTAAACATCGAAATCAAGATTGTAAATTACTACAGAGTCCATAGCCCTGAAACCGTTTTTAACAACATTCCAATAAAGAACGTTTCTGCCTCGGCTCAAATTGTAAACCTGAGTACCTGCTTTGGTTGAATCAGTGAAATGAGCAACACCGTTAGAACCTGATGTCCAATAAGCAGCTGCACCTTCGATTTCTTGAGCCTCAAGATAAATAGGTCCATCTTGTTTTTCACTACAGATTGTCCTATCAGTACCGGCCTCAACCTTGAATGCAATATAATTAATAGTAACAATACTCCTTGCCTCACATTGAGGTGTTAATAACGTACCGTTTTGATCTAACGTACCACTGAGTTTTGCTATCCACATCCATTCGTTGATACCTTGAGAAAGTCCCGAAATCTTATAAGTATCCGGTTTGGTAGCATCAGTAACTTTTTCCGGTTTACCACCACCGATTGAAGGTAGCCAATATCCAGTATAATTAGACATTATTCTCGGTGTAATTTCGATACTGTTCTTAAGCGTCTGTTTTACATTCTTCAGAGTCGTCGTATCAGCATCAGTATCAAAATGGTAGGTCTTAATATCTACCGAAGCCTCAGCCGTACAGTTGGTTACTTTATCTTGAATAAACCATGTAAAGGTATTTGAATAACCATTACCGTCTCTGTCGTAGTACAAACCTACTACTTTTGAGTTGTACAACGTGCTGTTTTCAACATGTGGACCATCACCGTAGTATGCTACAGGTCTTGAGGCAACAGAACCTAATGACCAATAACCTATTTGATTTTCTGTAGGCGGTGTACCGGCCAATATTGCGAACGTATCACAAATCTGCTGATCAGCACCGGCAGTAATGTCAATTGTCGCATTATTAACGATAACCTCCTTGAAGGTTTCACAGGTAATCTGGTTACCGTTTTGTACAATCCAACGAATCTTATTAGGACCTTTACGCAAACCGTGTACTTCGGCAATATTAGCCGTACTCGGAGTTATTTTACCTGTTCCGTCGGTTATCTTCCAATGACCCGTACCCTCTGACTGTGTAGCCTGAAGGTTGGTGTAAGGTGTACAAGTTGTCTTAGAACCCGAAAGTATATCAATGTCTACGTGAACGTTCTTAACAACTACATCCGCCGTTGCAACACAACCGTTCATTTCTACTGTCCAAGTCAATGTCGTCGGAGTAGAATTTCTCAAGCCATAAACCTTAGTTCTATAACTTGTAGAATTTTCAAATCTACCGCCTGACCAATAACCTTTAGCTCTTGTGCCATGGAACTGAGCCGCAAGAGGAGCTACCGTGTCGCAGACCTCGAAGTCTGTACCTGCATTGGTTTCAAACTTGTTGTTATTAACAATGATTTCATCACTTGCAGAACAACGTGTCGTAGATCCGTTAGGAATTGCAAACTCTTTAGAGAATACAGTCCATTTCACAACGTTAGCACCTTGCTGAATATGTGTTACCGAAGTAACATTAGCCGTTGAATTTATAATCTCTACATGACCGTTCGGATTAGTCCACTCACCGTAACCGCCCTCTGGAGGTTTCTGAGCCATAATAGTCTTAACTTCGTCTTCACCGCAGGCCGTTACAGTTTCGCCAACGTTAGCCTGTACCGTGTAGTTGTATACATCAACACTCGCTGTGTTAACACAACCGTTCTTTTCAACCTTCCAATAAACGGTATTAAGACCGATTACACCCGGTGTTACGACTGCAACTGAAGCAGATGCATCTGAAATCTCAGCAGTCTCAGGATATTCCCAATGACCTTGTGCACCACCTGAAGGAACATTACCGATAACTGTAGCCGTTCCACCGCATATCGGATTTGCTGTCGCAAGTCTTGCTGTTGCCGGATACAAGCTGTTCATAACCGTCAATTTAGCCGATGCATCACAACCTATAGCATTCGTAACATGCCATACAAATGTATGAGCACCCGGAGTTACATTGTAAATATTAGTCTGTGCCGCCGTAGACAAATCATCTACGAAAAGTGCTGAACGTGAAGTTGTTGTCCACCAGCCTTTGCCGCCATCGTCAGCAGGAGCACCGTTAATTTCGGTTTCTGTACCGCAAATATACAAGGTATCTTTACCGTTGGTTCCGGAAACCTGAGTATTAATCGGTGAAGAAATTACAGTTAATGTAGCCTCAGATTCACAACTACCTTTCTTAATCTTCCAACCAAGATAGTTATAATCACTTGCCAAACCTATCACTTTTGCATTGTAAGAGGTTGAAGGAATAATTTCTCCATTTCCTTGAATGATTCTCCACTCACCGGTTGTTCCCTGCGGCGGAACGTTACCTATAATGTCCGTCTCCTTCAAACAAGTAGAAACCGGCTCGCTCGATACAAGTGCTTTAGGTGCAGTATTGTTGATAACCGTAACGTCATCGTATGCCTCACACGTACGTCCCGAACCATCGTTCATCGGAATAGTAACTGTCCAACGTAAGGTGTTAGTACCTTCTTGGAGATTTGTTACAGCCGTATTGTTTGCGGTTGAATTCGTAAATTTAGCATCACCGCCTACAGGTATCCAAGTTGATGTATAGTTTTCAACATTTACATGACCCGAAACATTTCCGTGATCCTCACAATACTCTCTCTTATCTGCCGTTACTGACATTGTTATCTTCATACTTGTTACAATCAAAGTATCAGTAGTAAAACATGCAGCCTCACCTTCACCACGGGTTATTCTCCATACGAAGGTGTTCTTACCACCGCTCAAGTTAGAAACCTTAGTAGAGATTGCTGTTGAATTAGCAATCTTAATATCACCGTTCAATGATGACCATTGTCCCTTTTCGTCGATGTCAGGAGTATTACCCGTAAGTGTGGTATTGTCAAGACATACAGGGAAGTCATCTCCCGCTTTCGCTACTGTCGGTTTATTAACCGTAACGGTTACTTCGTCAGAAACAGTACATCTCTCGTTCTTCTTAGTCCAACGGAATGTATTACCGCCGACTCTAAGTCCCGTTACCTTGGTCTTAAACGATGCCGTACTTTCGATTTTACCACCATTTACCAATTTTGTAACAGGTATCCAGTAACCTTCATAAGCACCCGGGTCTGCCGCCTGAAGTGTAACTTCATCATCACAAGTTACGAAGTCCGTACCGGCAGAAACACTCATCGCTTGGTTATCCAAAACAACCTCCGCCTGTGATACACAAGTCAGACCGTCCTGAACATTTGTAATCGTCCAGTAGAACTTGTTCTCTCCGGAACCAAGTTTTTCAACCTCGGTGTAATTTGCAGTAGAATTAGCAATTTTTGCCGGAGCGTTCTCCGTACTCCTAGTCCAAACACCGGTACCAATTCTCGGTGAATTAGCACTCAAGTGATATTTATCTGTACAGATTGATTCACTCGCCATTGTTTGAGCCTTAGAAGGAGCAAGGTTCTTAATGTATACGGTATCTTTTGTAAGACATGTCTTGTTGTATACATTCCAAATGTAAGTATTAAGACCTTGATTAATACCATTGACAGTTGTAGTATCGCAACGGTCAGTGTACATATTGGTTACCGTAGATCCCGTATATGCCGCAGTATTGTGAGTCCTTCTTACATTGAACTGACCGCCGCCGTAAATTGCATCCCATCTTACTGAGTCGTATTGCGCAGGCAAATTTGCAAAGAACTTGTAATAATCTTCGCAAAGTTTGATAGTATCTTTACCAACTTGCGCATCTGCTATTACAGCGTTATTAACAATCTGAATAACTGCTTCTTGCTTACAAGAACCGTTATCAACCGTCCATTTAAGAACCGATGTACCCAAATCCAAATTAGTTACCTTAGAACCGTAGTTCGTTGAATTGGTAAATCTAATTTTAGACGAGCCGGTAACAGGTGTCCATTTAGCAGTAACCTTGTCTAAATCTTTCTCCTCCTCGTAACTTGCAGGATTAGAAGCCGCCAATTGAAGCGTAGATTCACAAATCGTAGTATCGTTACCAGCAGTAAAGTTCGGATAAACTTTCGATACAATATCAACTATACCGCTTCTCTCGCAACTACCGTCGCGTTTGATAGTCCATTTAACCGAATTATGACCGTATTTCAAACCGGTTACCTCAGTGATGTGGTTGTTCGGTCTCGAGAATACAATCTTCGAGTTTTTATCCAAAGCCTCCCAGTGACCTTCATCGCCCGGTTCCAACGGAGTACCTGAAAGTGCTACTGTCGTAGAACAAGAGTCTATATCCCTTGTATTACCTGCCGATACCGTAAACTCGCTGTTGGTTACCGTTACGTACGTAGAATCAGAACATCCCGACTGAGTGTCTTCAACAGTCCAAACAAGTACCGTAGCACCTTTTCTTGCATTGTAGTAATGAGAATCACCCTTATGAATATCCTCAAAACTAAAGTCAGAATATACATTAGACTTGTGAAGTTTCCATGTACCTGTAGATGTCGGAGCAGTCGGTGTTATTGCACTAAGTTGATAATTAGGACCGCAATACGTAACATCAACGGCTGTAACTTCAGGAGCATTGTTAGTAATCTTAATCACATCCGAACCTTTACAACTTTCTTTCGACAATACCGTCCAAGTTATCTCGGTTGTTTCACCGCGTTTAAGACCTCTAACAATAGTTCTGTAATTAGTAGGATCATCAATATCAGCAGAACCCTCGGTTACACTCCACAAACCGGTATAACCATTGTCCGCAGGATTATTCAATGCTGACAACTCATACGTTGAAGAACACCATTGCATATCATGATGTGTCAATGTAGCATCAGGCTCTAAGTAATCAACATAGATATTAACTGCATTAGAACAACCTGCTTCGTTAGTAACCTCCCACTTGAATGAGTTCTTGCCTTTCTTCAAGTTCGTTGCCAATGCTTTAGGATTGCTTGCAGAAGTTGCACCGTCAATCAAAACACCTCTTGTAGCACAAGTCCATACACCGTTTTCACCGGATTTAAGCGATGCTGAAAGAACCCTTTGTTCATCACAAGTAGTCAAATTACTTGCTTTGGCAATTACCTGATCACTCTTAATGTTCACATCGGCAGTTTCAGGACAACCGTTTCTTACAAAATGCCATGATAAAACTGCGGTAGCACCCGGTTTGATACGGAAGATTGTTTCTGCTACATCAGTATTTTCGATTGTACCCGTACCTGCACCGCTTTCAAGTGTCCAGTGTCCTGTACCACCTGTTGACGGAGTCGGATACAAGGAAACAATACTATCGCAAATAACATTGCTGTCGTAAATACCGGCTGAAATTTCAAACTGGTTGTTCTTAACCGTTACAACAGCCTCCTTAGAACATGTCTGAGTACCTGCCGATTTTTCAACGTGCCAGATATATCTCTCAGGAGTTTCCATTGCAATACCACGAACATAAGTCTCAGCAGCCGTAGAGTTATCAAATTTACCCTTGTTAGAAGGCGTTGCATGTTTCCAATAACAAGTTGCATCACTCAAAGCATTACCGTTGATTACTGTCGAACCGTTACAAGTCGTAATAAGTGGCTCTTCAACAGAAGCAGTTACCTTGCTTGACTTAACGGTTACAAACTTCTGATCGTAACACTTATTGTTGGTAGTAGATGTTACTTTCCATGAAAGCTGAACATCGTCATTGTAAGGAAGATTCATCAAAGCTATTGAAGACTCTGCCGTATTGCCAACAATATCAACTACACCTTTTTCCAACGTCCATTTACCCGTGCAACCGCTCGGTAATACGGCTGAGAGTTTCTTGTTGTCTTCACAAGTGTAGATAACACCGCTCTCATCAACACCTGTAATCGAAGTATGAACTACGTTGCTGATAATATTAACCGTAGCAGATTCTTCACATCTACCCTTTGTAACAGTCCACAATACGTAATTGTTGTTGGTATTGAAGTTAGAAACGTATGTCTTATTGTTTGTAGATTCAAATGTTACAACATCAAGAACAGTTCCTCTTTTCCATCTACCCGTTGCACCGGTACCTTCCAAATTGTTAGCTTCCAATTTCTCGGTATCTGAACAAGAATAAATCTTATACAAACCGTTTTCATCTGCCGTAACGTTCGTAATCTCAGCTTTAACACTATTGTTAGTAACTTTTACATTCTTCGAATCAGAACACTTACCTTTTTCTACCGTCCAAATCATTGTCGTAGTACCACTCGGTAAGTTAGAAATCTTAGCCGAAGCATTTGTTGATTCAGTAACAAACGTTACATCTTCAGAAGTCGGAATCCAATGACCGAAACCTTTATAAGATAAAGTCGAAGGATCTGTAGCTGAGAGAATTGCTGTTCCATCGCAACTTTCATCAACATCTCCGGCTATAGCCTTAACCTCATTACTGAATATCGTAATCGTATCCTTAGAGGTACAAGAACCGTTCTTAACCGTCAAAGTAAACGTTACATGACTATTTGGTGATATACCTGAAGCCGTTACATTCTTAGTAGTACCGCTGCCGTCACTATATGTAATATCACCGCTTGCATTAGACCATTGATAGGTTTCACCCGTTGCAATGTCAGCCGCTTTCAAAACAATTGAACCGTCGCAAGTCTGTGTACCTTCTTTGGTTCTTGAATTGTTGATTTCAGCCATTGTAGGTGCGTGGTTATGGATAATAACGCTTGCTTTATTTTCTTGACATTTACCTGAAATGTCGCTTACAGTCCAAGTAAGTTCGTTATCACCTCTTGCCAAATTCGTAAATGTAGTTGCCGAAGATGTCGAATTTGCAAATTTAACACTTGAACCTTCGGTCGTAGTCCATTTTCCTACAAATCCCGTAGCCGGCATAGTACCAGAAATTGAATATACACCGTCGCCGCAGACGTCAGTTTCATCAACTTTGATTACCGGGTTGTACTCGTAACTTCTTACGGTTGCAGTTACGTGGTCAGAACATTCCGTCATCACGTTGTCATAAACAGTCCATCTCAAAACGACTGCACTATTAGCATCTACACCGTGATAAACGGTAGCCGAACCTACAACAGAGTTCAACTTATTATCAGAAGAACCAAAGTAACCTGAGTAAGAGTTAGCCTCCTTAGACCATACACCTACTTCGCCTTCCTTACCCAAGGTAGCATACAATTCTACATCACCGTTACATGTATAGTAATCGGTTTGAGCATTGAGTGCAGGCTTACGGTTGGTAAGCGTTACGAAATCAGTTGCCGAACAAGTCGTCTGAGGTGTTGAACCGCGTTTTTCCGTCCATACAAATTTCGCTTTGTCTGTAAGACCGCTTACTACAATCTTATTAGTACTTATATTGCCTTCCACAATCGTAATACCGTCAGGAATTGTCCATTCGCCCATTCCTTTCGGCTGGCTTGCCTGGATACTAATATCATTAGAACCGCAAACATTACGCTTATTATCAACAACATTCAAAATCTCAGTCGTAAAGCTGTTGTCAGTAATTTCTACAATATTTTCAGCTTTACATTTCCTGTCTTCAGATTTTACAACCCATTTGAACTCGTATGAATCACCTGAAAGACCGGATACCGTAGCAGAGTATGATGTAGAGTTTTTAATAGTAATCTTATTGTCAGGATCACTAAAGTTCTTAACCCATTCACCGAAAGCATTGTTATTCAAATCGCTTTGGCTTGCCTCAAGCTTTATGTTGTTTTCTTTACAAACCGTAAAGTTTGCCGGAGGATTAGAAGTAACCGCTGAATTCGTTACGGTAACCTCTGCCGTCTTAATATCACAGTTGCCTTTCTGAACGTTCCATGTATATCTCGTTGAACCATGAGAGAATCCGGTTACTTCTATAGATTCAGTAGCAGTTGAATTAGAGGTAAGTTTAACACCGTTAGATGTCCACCAACCGCGAGCTGCTGACTCTTCAATACTATAAGCAGCAAGTGTAAGTACCGTATCAGAATTACATACCGTAACATTTGAGCTAATCAATTTAGCCTCGTAGAAGGTATTGGTAACATTAACGGTTGCAGATGTTTTACAAATCGTTGAAGAACCGTCACCTTTAGCACGACCTACCGTCCAAGTAAATGCCGTCGTCGTATTCGGTTTCAAATCGGTAACCTTAACCTGACTTGCAGTCGTAGCATTGTTTTCGAAACGAACACCGCTGTCATCAGCCGTCCATTGTGTAAACGTTGCTTTTTCATCAACATCCGTAGCCGAAAGTGTAACAAAATTATCACAAATTACTTCACCGTCGTTCGGACTGTGGATAACTGCCTTATTCGGCAAGTTGTGAATTATAGTTACCTCACGGGTATCAGAACAACCGCCGTCTATTCTGCTAACGTGCCATACAAATTTGTTGCTTGCCTGATTGTCAAGACCGCTTACGATTGCGTTAGGATCGTTAGAACCGTTAGCATAAAGCGAACTGTTAGAGCTTACGAACTTGATACCATCAGCAGCCTCCCAATAACCGGTAGTTCCGCTTGGCAAAGTAGCTTTCATCTTGTATTCGTCCTTACAATCGGTGTAACCCAACTGTCCTGCCATAAACTCGTTAGCATTGAACATCTTATTCGTAACCGTTACGAAATCTTGTTTTTTGCAAACAATGATGTCGTTGCCGTCAGAGTCTTTACCTTCAAGGTAATAAACGTTCCAAGAGAACTTGTAATCACCCTTCTTGTTAAGACCGCTGACTGCCGTAACATAACTTGTAGAATTTGCAATCAAGTTAGTTGCAGTATAGCCGGTAAAGCCTTCAGGATATGACTCTAATTTCCAATAACCTTTGGCATTAGGTCCGTAACCTGAAATGTTCTTTGCCTGAAGTTCTTTGCCGTTAATTGAAAGTTCGTCAGCAGAACAAATCATTCTCTTAGACTCAATAACTTGTGCCTCAACATAATTGTTAGATACATTTACGATTCTCTCATCAGAACATTCACCCTTAGTAACCGTCCAAGTAAAGACTTCACCGCTCGAAGGAATACCCGTTGCTTCAACTGTATATACAGAAGTTTCGCTTACGGTATTGCCGTTTACAAGGAACTTAGAACCGTTGAGAGCCGTCCAAGTACCTTTTGAACCCGGATAAGCCGTAACGTTGTCTTCTGCCTGCAATGTGATTGTATTATCACAACTTGAAAGTTTGATTACTTCGTTAGAATGCGGATAGTTTCCGTAATTAGCTTCAACATAATTATTAACTATCGTTACAGAAGCCTCAGTCTTACAATTACCTTTAGTAAGCGACCACTTGAATACGTTGTTGTTAAGGTCAAGTGCCGTGAATACTACCGTAGTCTGATTTGCACTATAACCGTCTTTGAGTCTACCGCCGCCGAGAGAACTCCATTCGCCCGTTACCTTATCTTTGTCGAAGTCCTCAACATCATAAGGTTCAGTGTTAAGAGTTATCTCGTTGTTACAAGTGTAATCAGCTGAAGTAATTTCGGCTGCAACCGGCATATTGTTGGTAAGCGAAGTAGAAGCTTCGTATTTACATTCCGGTTTGTCGGTTGCTTTTACAGTCCAATAAACCGTATTGTCGCCGCGGAGCATATTATTAATCGTTGTCAAAGAACTTGACACTGCGCTGAATGTTACACCTTGATCTGATGTCCATTTACCGGTGTAACCGCTCTGAGGTATTGAACCTTCAAGATTTGCAGAAGTACCGCAGATAACTTTTGCACCGTCACCTTTAACAACAATCTGAGGTTCATATTTGTAATTCGTTACCTCAACCGGGAACGACGTGCTACAATTTTCAAGAACTCTGTCGGATACAGTCCAAATCAAAGTCGTCTTAGAATTATCAGCCAAACCTCTGAACCAAGTCTTTGCTACCGAAGTAGTCTTTTCGTTATTATCAAAGTAACCCGCTAATGCAGATCTTTCCATAGACCAAGCTCCGTCGTAACCTGTTGCTGCAGCAGTTGCGTTCAACTGAACGTTACCGTCGCAGGTCGTAGTATACTCCTCTGCCAAAGATGCACTTGCTGTAGGTTTGCGGTTATAAACAATTACCTTATCCTCAGCAGGACAACTGTTACGAACTTCAACCCATTTCAAAGTTGCAGATGTCTTAACACCGCTGATGTTGATAATAGCCGAGGTTGAATTATCAATTGACACCTCTGTAGGATTCCATTCCCAGTGTCCTTCACCTACAAGGTCAGAAGCCTTAATCTTTGCCGTTTCACCGCAAATGTTATGCGACTGATTTCCTAAAGCATCTTTATCAACATCAATATCAGCGTCTACGGTAAAGCCTTTGTAATAAACCGTTATTTCATCAGGCTCACTCTGACAACCAGCCGGTGAAGTTACTGTCCAAGTAAATGTATAATTACCACCGATGATATTACCGAACTTCGTATAACTATCAGTTGAATTAGTAAACGTTACGTCTGTGTAATTCAAGCCGCTGGTAGCTTTCCATACACCCGTTCCTAAAGTAGGAGCAGTAGCAGAGAGTTCATAGTCAGATTCTTTACAAACAACCTTATCCTGACCTGCATCAGCAGTAACATATTCGTTAAGAACTTTAACAGAAGCTGTCTTATCAGGACAAGAACCGTTGCCGACAACCCAAGTAAATGTTACGGCTTGTCCCACCGGCAAGTTCGAAACATTAATTACATTGTTTGTCGTATTGTCTTGGAATTCAACCATAGCATTTGAAGACTCCCAGTGTCCGCCAACTCCGTATTCCTGTTTTGAATTGTTAGCAACCAAACGAACCTTAGAATTACATACCAAGTATGATTCGTTATTATTAACCACCGGAGATTTTATCTCAGCCTCATAATACTGGTTGGTAAGAGTTACGGCATCTTCCGAGTAACATTCCTTACCCTTATTACCGTTAGCTCTTGCTATTCTCCATGTAAAGGTTGCCGAAGTATTGTTCGGAATATTGGAAACAACTACATTGTTAGAACAAGCCGCTGTTGAAGATACAGGCGAAACATTTCCGTTGTCATATACCCATGTTCCGATACCATGTTCCGGTTCGTTAGCATTAAGATTATAAGTATCTGTACAGATAGGAATACTCTTAACACCATTAGTGTAAATCCTTGCCTTATCAACACTTTCGTTGTGGATAACAACCTGAGCTGAATTTTCACAACCGTAGGGGTTAGTTACCGTCCAAGTAAGTTTGTTAGAAGTAGCATTGCTCAAACCTACAACCGTTGCAGACGGATCGTTTGCTGCATTCGGATACATGGTTGAGTTAGAGGTCTTAAATGTTACATCCGTAGAAGAAGACCATTTTCCTGTCCAATATTTTGAAACACCATCAACAACAACCGGGTCGGTAGATAACGGATTAGCTTGGAGTGCGTATTCGTCGCTACAATCCGTCCAATCCTCTGAACCGGCAGAAACGGTGAAGTTTCTGTTGGTTACCGTGAAGGTTGTAGAAGTGTTACATTCCCTGCCGTTAGCGGTATGAGCCACGCTCCATGTAAACGATGCAGTATTACCGTTAGCAAGGTTGTAATATGTAACCGACTTACCGGTTGTTTCAGTAATGCGATTAACGCCGCTGTTAGAGAAACTACCAGACTCGGCTTCTACCGTCCAAGTTCCATGAGTATTAATATCGTTCAAGTCGTTGTCGGTAGAAAGTTCAACAGTACCGTTACATGTGAACGGCTTAAACGTTGCAAGCGCTTTATACTGATCGTTGTAAATCGTAATATTGTCGCTTTCCTGACAAGAACCGTTATCAACAGTCCATTTCAAGGTTACACCTGCATTAGTAATGCCGTGAACATAAGTGTGCGGGTCGGTTGAATCGTCAAACGTGATACCTGCAACACCTGCGGGTACGGTTTCCCAATATTGAGATACAACGCCGCTATTCAAGGTTTCACCGTGGAGCTGGTAATCACCGCCGCAAGCACTTGCGGAAACTCCGTCTGCAACCTTAGTATCGGCATCTACCGAGAACATCTTGTTCTGAATAGAAACAACCGTCGAAGTATCGCAGACATTTATATCTGCTCCGTCAGCACTAATCGTTCTGTAAACATTCCAAGCAAACGAGTACTGACCCGTCTGAGAAAGACCCGTTACCCTTGTATCGTTTGCAGTAGAATTTGCAATAACGATAATCGAAGGATCAGCAATACGAGTGTCAGGATAAGATTCAAGTGTCCAATATCCGTGAACATTATTACCGTAAGCCGTCATTGATTCAGCTGACAAATCCACGTATGAATCACAGATATAATTCTTACTGTCCTTAGTATCAGCCGCAGGTACTATACCATAGTTATTGATAACGACTTCGTAAGAAACACCCGGACAATTACCCTTATTAACAGTCCATACAAAGTTTTCACTGCTACCTCTTGTAATACCGCTAATCTCAATTTTGTAGTTAGTAGTCTCGTTGTCAATACGAGCATTACCTGTCAGCGTAGACCAGTGTCCCGAAACTTTATCATCACCGTGAGGATTAAGAACCGCAGGATTTTCGGCAGCTAAAGTATACGAACCGCTACAAGTATAAGCATCAGCAGGTTTCTTACCGATATTAACTTTATTATTAACAACCGTTATATGGTCTTCGCTTGCACAACTTAACTCCTGACCATCACGGTAAATTCTCCAAGTCAATATATTGTTACCTTGACTCAAATCGGAGATTTCAACCTCGTTTGCAGTAGAAACACCGTCTTTGAAGTTACCTTCACGATTATTAAACCAACGTCCGTGAACACCGTCTGCAAGAGGTGATGCCGTAAGTTTCTGAGTACCGTCGCAAGTTTCAACTGTCTCTTTGCCTTCATTTGTCGTGATATTAGCAAGACCGGGCTGAATATTCTTAATAACGACGTCTTTGTAATTAGACTTACAAGACTCTCCGTTGTTGTTAAGAACAGTCCAACGGATAGTGTTTTCACCGAGTTGCAAACCTTTGACAACAGTCTTAGAAGCATTAACACTCACGAAGGTTATCTTATCCTTAGAAGTAAGTGCCGACCATGTGCCGGTGAAACCTTCCTCAGGCATATATCCTGTAACGGTAGTTTCTGAACCGCAAACCTCAGATAGAGCTTCAACGGTAGGCGTATATTTGTTATTAATCAAAGTTACGTCTCTTGAATCAGAACATTTACCGTCCTTTGTAGTAACAGTCCAACGCAATTCTACTGAAGTATTTTCTTTGCCCTCAGCAAATACGTAAGTTGCGTTGTAAACACTTACATTTCCTGAGAATTCGCCGATTTCAGTAGAAACAACTTCCGACCATACACCCTTGTTTTCAACCGGATCTACGGCTTCAAGAGTTCTTTCTCCGTTGCAAGTGTAGTAAACCTTAGGTCCTGCATTCACACCCGGAATATTGTTAATAACCGTAATAGCATCTTGTGCCTCACACTTGTTGTATCTCTCATGCCATACAAAAGTAGCCGAGGTATTATTGCCGAGGTCAAATTTCAAGGTTTCATCAGTAGAGTTAGACAAAGCCGTTACGCCTGAAGGCATCGGTTCCCACCATCCTTCACCGCCTACATTAATTGTCTGAGCGTTGATTTCATTCTTAGCACCACAGAATGTATGAGTCTTATCGCCCGTTGTTGCATCTGTTACAACGTCTTTACTCATATCAGCCTTGGTTGTAAAACCGTTTACGTGTACTTTCTCGAAAGCTTTAGCATCACAACCTTCAGTACCGTTGGTTTCTACAAATCTCGGAGATTTAACCCACCATGTGAAGTTGTAATCACCGCTTGTGAAACCGTAAGCTTTCGTTTCATAGTTAGTAGAATTAGAGAAGCTAACTTCATTGTAAGAAACGCCGTCCGTACAAGACCAATAACCTTTCCATTCTACCTCGTCGTGATCTTTTGCACCGAGATGTTCGATTTCGGTATCACAAGTCCAAAGTTCCTTATCTGCCACAGCTTTAACGGTTTCGTTGTGGATTACCACTTGAGCCGTCTTTTCACCGCATACTCCGCTAACCGTCCAAGTGAATGTCGTAGCACCGTAAGGCAAGTTGTAAGCCGTAATATTACGAACACTTGTTGTCTTATCAGTAGCATTAGAATTTTCACCGAACGTTACTTGCGTGTTGTCAGCTGACCAAACGCCCGTTACACCGTATTTGGTAACATCGTTGGCGTTAAGATTTATATAATCACGGCAGATGTATTGTTCTGCAGTTGAAATCGAAGCTTCGTAGCTTCTGTTCATAACTGCAACACTTGCCTCTGATACACATGTAGTATTGCCGTTAGGCTCTGTAATTCTCCAAATGAACTTCTGCTCCTTGTTAGCTGCCAAATCATAAACCGTTATGATAGCATCAGTGCTTGTATATCTCTCTCCGTTCTTATTCGGATTCTCTGCATATTTAACACCGTCAGGCAAAGTCCAAGAACCCGTACCCTTGCTCGGAACATTAGCTGAAAGTTTCAATGTAGTTGCGCAATGTTCGTAAGTAACAGGTTTGATAGAAGCCTCCGTAACCTGATTGTTAGTAATAACTACCTGCTTAGAATCTTCGCACTTGTCGTTTGCTCCATCGCCGTATTTATTAGTAACAGTCCATGTAAACGTCGTAGTCGTCTGGTTGCTCAAATTAGATACTTTAGCATTCTTATTTGTGCTGTTGTTAGCTTCAAAGATTACGTTAGTATCATCAGTAGACCACAGCCCCGAAACTTTGTCAGAAGATATTGATTGCGGGAACTCACCTTGCAATGTATATGTACCGTCGCAAGCTGCCACGTCGTTTTCACCGGCAGAGAAGGTGAAGTGATGGTTTGCAACCTTGAATGTCTCTTCCGATTTACAAGTATTAGAATTTGACTTGTTAGTCAAAGACCATTTGAAGGTTACGTTAGCACCGTCACCCATGCCGCGGAATGTTGCAGCAGAGCCTTCAGCAGTTACAACGTTATCAATATTAGCATCAAAAGAACCTTTCGTAGCCGTAGTAGACCATGTACCTTCCAAAACGCCGTCAATCAACTTATTGGTAGATGACATCGTTATAATACCGTTGCAAGTAGCAGGATCAGCTTCAATCTCAGGCGTGATTCTGTCGTTGTAAACCGTTACAATATCGCTTACGGGGTTCGGACAAGAAGACTTCGTTACCGTCCATTTAAGTTTAATACCCTCGTTTGTAATACCAGTTACGGTTACTCTTGAATCACTGTTAATAGAACCCGTACCTGAAACGATTTCCCATTTCCAAGAATCTGTACCGTTTACTCCGTAATTACCTTCAGGTTTAGTCGGCGTAATTGTAATTCTATCACCGCAAACGCTGATTACTTTATCAACCATTACTGCACCGTCGTCAAATTTAGCGGCTGCATCAACCGTAAATTCACCCTGCGATACTGAAAGGCTTTCTGATTTTTGACAAACCTTCTGACCTTTAACCATTCTGTAAACAGTCCATGTAAACTCGTACTGACCGTTAGCGGTAAGACCGCTTGCAGATGCTTGATAGTTGGTAGAGTTGTTAATAGTTACATCAGAGTAAGAAATCTTGGTCTTAGGCCAATCAGTCATCGACCACTCTCCGAATACATCTGTACCAACTCTGCCGTATGCAGCAATTGATTCTGCCTTAAGATCTACATTATCACCGCAAATCATCAAGTTTTTGTTCTTGATTTCGGGTTTAACGTAGTTGTTAGTAATCTCAACACTTTCAGATTTGGTACAATTACCCTGATGTACAGTCCAAGTGAATATCTCCGTTGTATTAGGATCAATACCATTAACGGTTACAACGTATGAATTTGAACTTGAACCGAAATCAATCTTATCTGAACTCCATTCACCCCAAGCATAATCGCTATTGTAATCAAGAGGATTAGAAGCTTTAAGCTCGTAATCACCGCCGCAATAAGAATCATTTTGCAACGGCTCACCCATATTAATCGTATTATTAACGACTTTTACAGATGCCTCCGTAAAACAATCTTCTGAACCTTCACGGAAGATAGTCCATTTAAATACCGTATTGTTAGGAAGAAGATTTTCAACGCCGACTTCCGTAGAAGTTGTCTCTCCATTATATGTAACCGCTCTGTTAGCAGACCATTTGCCTATTACTCCGGTTTCAGGCTGTTCTGCTTTAAGAGTTATCGTATTATCGCAACTTTCAGTCTTCATAAGATCCGAAATCATAGCGATACCCGGTTGAACATTGTTAATAACAGCACTAACGGTATTTTCACAAATCGTACCCGAAGTATTTGTAACTGTCCATTTAACAATATTAGTATTGTGTTTAAGACCGGTTACGACTGTTTTTGAAGATTCTGCATTTTCAAAATCAATACCGTTGCTGAGTTTTGACCATTTACCGGTAAATCCTGTTGCAGGTATAGAACCAATAATGTTAGCCTTATCTGAACAAATCTTAGAAGGATCAACTTCCTTGATTGTAATAGACGGAGTATATTTGTTATTTATAACATTAACATCAACACCCGTAGAACATTCACCGTCTTGTGTCGTTACCGTCCATCTTACGGTTGCAGTAGTAGCATCTTCCGTTTTATCAACAAATACGTAAGTAGCGGTACTTAAATTCAACGCACCGGAGAAATTACCGGGCTGCAATGTTTCAGACTTAGACCAAACACCTTTGTTAGGAGCAGGATCGGAAGCTACAAGTGTTGCAGTACCGTCGCAAGTATAGAACGGTTGACGAATATCTACTTTAGGTGCAACATTAACAATTGTAATCTCATCTTTAGGAGTACAATGTCCGTTGTTGTCATGCCATACAAACGTAGCTCTTGTCTGAGTTCCGAGGTCATAATTCAAAACATTAGAAGTAGACTCGGTTGTATAAGTTACATTGCTCGGTCTTGTCCAATAACCCGAACCATCAGAATATGAAGGTTTAGCAGTTATGAAACCTTTTGCACCGCAAACCTCGTGAGTCTTCTTGCCGCTTAACTCATCTGTTTTGATCTTCTCAAAAGCGTCATCGGCATATACCGTAAAGCCCGAAGGATGAACAATGATTTCTTGTGTTGCAGCACAACCTTTAGCATGGTTTACATCATTCTTACGACTCGGAGATTCCAATGTCCATGAGAACGTGTAATCACCGGCACCTATACCATAAACTTTAGTTTCGTAATTGGTTTGGTTTTCGTAAGTAAGACCATTTACATTGTTACCTTGAGTGCAAGACCATGTACCTTGAGCTTTCCAATCAGCCTCAGGTATATCAGCTTCGAGACTTGCCTCTGTATTACAGATATAAATCTCTTTGTTTGCCGCAACGGTAACCTGTTCGTTGGTAACTTTTACGGTAGCTGTCTTTTCATCACAATCACCGCCTTTAACATGCCATGTCAAAGTTACGGGAACGCCGTTAGGCAAGTTGTAAACATTTACCTTAAACAACGAAGATGAAGCAGCATTTGCATCTGCACTGTTGCTACCGAATGTTACTTGAGATTTATCTGCCGTCCACCAGCCTTTTGCATTGTATTTATTTACAACATCTTCTGCCTCAAAAACTTCAGTCGTGTAATCCTGACATACTACTCTGTCGCTACTCTTAATTACGGCAGAGTAACTTCTATTGCTGATAGTAACAACATCGCTACGTTTGCTACATACAACATCATTGTTGTTTTTCTTTTCAATTACCCAAACAAACGTTGCATTAGAATTTTCAGGCAAATTGCCTACAATTATGTTAGCATCGGTAGAAGTCTTACCGTTTTCAATCGTTATGGTAGCCGGGCTATACTCCCAGTGACCATTGCCGATTACGGGAGCGTTAGCGTCAAGTGATTGACTTGATTTGCAAACAGATTGAGATTCCGTATAAATTACGGGTATATCAACATCGTTGCTGTAAATTACAACTTCGTCTTCTTTTTCACAACCGTTATTAGTAACAGTCCACGTAAGAGTGTTACCGTCTACGCTGTTGCTCAAACCGCTGACAACTGCGTTAGAGTTGCTTGCATTATCAAACGTTACGTTAGAGCCTGACCATTTGCCTTTTGCTCCCTCAGGCATAGTACCGTGAAGTTTGTATGATCTGCTGCAATCATCTGCCGTAGCATCATCACCGGCACCGAATACAAAGTCATTATTCTTAACATTTAATACGTAAGGATCTGACTGACATTCGCTACTTGTCGTATTACCATCGGTTACATCAATAATATGCTTGTAATTCCAATAGAATTTAACATCAGCACCCTTGGTCATGTTGCGGAACGTTACTGAAGTACCGGATGCCGTATTAATTACATCCGCACCTGCACTGAATGTACCCGAAGCTTTAGTAGACCAATAACCGCTGAACTCTTCATTCAACTTGTTAGTCGTAGAGAGTGTTACCTTGCTATCACAAGTTTTATCATCAGCAGAAGCAACAGCCTGATATTTCTCATTATAAATCGTAATTAAATCAGAGTCAGAACAACTACCGTTAGTAAGAGTCCATTTCAAAGTTACACCCTTGTTAGGAATGTTATGAACTTTTGCATTAGAAACCGTACTTGCACTGTTATCAATGTAATTAGATGCAGAAGTATTGTCTGACAATGTCCAATAACCGTGAGCACCGCCTACGGTATTAGCAGCCATTTGGAAATCACTACCGCAGATATGAATTTCTTTAGCAGCATATCTCGTATCAGCATCGGCAATTATGGCACTGTTATTAACAATTACCTCTTGACTTGTCTTATGACAAACACCACCGTCAGTATAACCGAGATCAGTATATTGAGTACCCGTTCTGTAAACAGTCCAAGTAAATGCGTACTCGCCTTCTCTGTCAAGATTAGTTACAACGGTTTCGTTGCTGTTAGAAGACTGAATCTGAGCATGAGCAGAAGGATCTCTTGTAATATTCCACTCTCCTACTACCTGAGTACCTGCCATCTCGTATGCAGAAAGCGCATCTGCCTTGAGCGTTACCTGACTGAGGTCTTCTTTACAAAGCGTTTCAACCGAGTAAACAATAGGTTCTACTTCGTAGTTAGTAATCTCAACCTCAAATCCGTCTGAACAAGTATTACCTTTGTAAACCGTCCATTGGAACTTCTCTTTCGCTTTCAATCCGATACTATTAGCAGCTACGGTTGCTTCGTAATTAGTAGAATTATTAATTACGATAGTTCCGCTGTTAGATGTCCATTCGCCTCTTACCGTACCGGTATTAAGAGTTGCAGGGTTAATAGCAGAAAGATTTGCTGAACCGTCGCAAGTGTAAGTTGCATTCATTTTCTGACCTGCAACAACCTTGTTATTAACAATAGTTACGGTAGCATTAGACTTACAATCTTCATGACCCGCACGATAAACAGTCCATGTATAAACGTTTGCATCAGTTTCGTAAGCAGTAACCTTAACGATATTAGCAGTGCTGATACCGTTTTCGAAAGTTACGCTCTTATTAGAAGTCCATTCGCCTCTTTCGTCGCCCTTCAATGCGTCGGCTTTCAACTCGAAAGCTTGACCGCAGAACTCTTGTCCTTCGTCAGGAGTAGAAATTGATGCAACATTAGGCTGCCAATTCGTTATAGTATAATCAACATAATTCTTAGTACAATTAGTACCGTTAGCGTTGGTAATAGTCCATCTTACGGTATTAACACCGGGCTGGAGATTCTTAACAACGTTTTTTGAAGAATTTACAGATTCAAACGTTACGTTGTTAGAAGTAATACAAGACCACTTACCGGTGTAAGCAAATGCTTTCGGTGTAGTTCCGGTTACGGAAGTAGATGTTCCGCAAACATTAGCCTCTGCCGTAATAGAAGGCGTAAACTTCTGATTAACAACAGTTACATCTCTGTAATCTGAGCAAACATCGTTATAAACAGTCCAACGGAGTTGTGTTGAAAGGTCTTCTTTATCAGAAGCAAATACAAATTTTGCATTATTGGTACTTACGTTACCTTCGAACTCTCCTTCAGAAGCCGGAGCTACTTTCGACCATACACCTCTGTTAGGAGCAGGATCCGAAGCCGCCAATCTGAACTCAGAACCGTCGTTGCATGTGTAATAAGTTGCAGGACCGGCATTAACTTTCGGTCTGTCATCTTTTACGATTACATAATCATGGCTCTCACAATTGTTATACTTAACAGTCCAAGTAAATGTTGCTTTAACATACTTTTCAGTCAAATTGAACTTGAGATTGTAATCAGTCAAGTCTGAAAGTATTTGAACATCTTCAGGCTCTACAGTCCAAGTACCTATTCCGCCGGGAACTTCTGCTTGAAGTTCACCTTCGTTAGAACAGAATACGTGTGTTTTATTGTCAGGTTTAGAAGCATCAGCCACAACGGGGAAACCGTTTACGTGAACAACTTCAAATGCTTCCGCGCTACAACCCGTAGCACCGTTAGAACTTGAATATGTCGGCGACATTACAAACCATCTGAATGTGTAATCACCTTCAACAAGATTAGAAACCGTGGTTTCTGAATGAGATTTATCAGCAAATACTACTGCGTCTTTTGAACTTCCGTCCGTACAAGACCAAGTACCCTTCAAATCTGAGTACGGTTTGGTAGCTTTAATTTCTGCCGTTGTACCGCAAGTCGTAGTAGATTTGTCAGCAGTGATTGTGAATTTCTCACTCTTAATCTTAACCTCTTTGGTCACCTCGTCAGGACAATTACCTTTAACGTGCCATGTGAAGGTCGTTGTTCCGTAAGGCAAGTGATAAGCCGTTGTTGAGTAAGCTGATGTTGTTTTAGCCGTTGCGGCAGTATTATCACCGAAGGTTACGTTACTATCATCTGATGTCCACCAGCCGTTAGCACCCATACCTTCTACATCGTATGCCTTGAGCGTTACATAATCATCGCAAATAGTCTTATTCGTAGTTTCAATCTTAGCCTCATAGTAATAGTTTCTAACACTTGCTATTGAAGACTCAGATTTACAAAGTACATTACCGTTAGCATCTTTTTTGGTAATAACCCACTGGAATTTAGCAGAACCGTTGTCAGGAAGACCCGTTACGGTAATGTTAGCAGAAGATATATTACCGGAAACAAATGTCAAATCCTCTGGATCTATATTCCAAACACCTTGACCTTGAGAAGGAGTGTTAGCCTGAACGGTAACCTGTGCCTTACAAGTCTCGGTCGGAATTGATGTAATTACAGCATCTTCAACACTATTGTTAGTAATTACAACATCATCCGTCTTTTCACAGCCTTTGTATTTAACATGCCATGTCAAAGTATTCAAATCTGCATTACTCAAGCCGTAAACAACAGATTTCGGAGATGAAGCATCACTGCCATGGAAATTAATACCTGACTGATTCCATGTCCAATAGTGATATTCCAAATCAGGATCGTTAATATCCTGTGTCGGCAACGAAGCATCCAACGCAATTGAATTCTTACAATCCGTTATAGCATCAGCACCGGCTGTGAATACGAAGTCATTATTAGAAACTTCAATTGCCAACGGCTGGGATTCACAAGCATCGTCGCCGCTACCGTTAATAAGTTTCCAATAGAATGTAGCTTTCGCTTGAGGTGTCATGCCCTTGAATGTTACGGTCTGATTCGTCGTACCATTAGCAACAATACTCTTAACATCATTACCATCACCGAATGTACCCGTTGCAGAGGTAGACCAAACACCCGTCAAGGTTTCGGTTAAAGTATTAGTCGTAGTAAGTTCGACTTCACCGTTGCAAACTGCATCTTTTGCACTTGCCTTAGGTGTAACCAAATTATTGTAAATCTTCAAATCGTCATAATCAGAACATCTTTCTGTCTTAACCGAACCGTCTGAATTATAAACGTGATTGTCAAGTGTCCATCTTACCGTTACGCCCTCGTTAGGAACGTTGGTAATCGTAGCAGTCGGGTTGTGAATGTCGGCTGTTGCAATTACCGCCGGTGAATTTTGAGTAACAATTTGCCATGTACCTAATGCACCGTCTACACTATTTCCTCTCAACGATACTGTGCTGCCACATTCGATACGTGAAGCATTCTTGCCTAACTTAGTATCGGCAACGGCAGAAAGCATTGCATTAGTAACAGTAACTTCTGCACTATTGCTACAAATATTACCGAAATTCTCAACATTGCGGTAAACATTCCATACAAACGTGTAATCACCCTTGCCGGTAAGACCAGAAACTGTAGTAACGTTATTATCACTGTTTGCAATCAAAATATTTGCACTGTTAGCTATCTCATTGATAGGATAACCGTTAGCTTTCAACGTCCAATTGCCTTTAGGCGTACCCGAACCGGCTGCACCTGAAACTGATTTAGCCGCCAAATCAGCTTCTGTTTTACAAATCAAAGCAGACATTCTGGTCATATCAATTTCGGGTTTAACCTCGTAATTGGTAATGGTAAACGAAGTCGGTTCTGAAGAACACTGTCCTTTGAATACCTGCCAAGAGAACTGAACGGGAGCAGTCGTCTTAATACCGGATACTTTAACAATGTAATTATTAGAAGAACCGTTTTCAAACTGAACGCCGTTAGAGGGAAGTGCAGTCCATTTACCCGTTGTTACACCCGTATTAACCTGATTGTTGTCATCAGCTTCCAATACGTATGAACCGTTGCAAGTATAATTGTCAGCCAAGGCTTTTGTACCTACCGTAACTTCATTATTAACAATAGTTACCTCTGCCTCTTTGTAACAACTATTTCTGTAACCTTCACGGTAAATTCTCCAAATGAACTTGTTGTCGTCTTTGTCAAGATTTTCAACACTCGTTCTGATAGAATTTGAACTTGCAACAGGAATTATTGCATGACCGGTCGTTCTCCAATCACCCTTAACTCCCTCTGCCAAAGTTTCAGCCGTAAGGAAGTTAATTCCGTTGTTAAGACCGTTCTTAGAACAAACTTGAGTGCCGTCTTCCGTTACGATAACCGGAGTACCGGGCAACAAATTGTTCAAAGTAAACTCAACATAATTGTCTTTACAAGAAGCGACATCTCCACCGTTTTCAGTTGTATTAAGAACAGTCCAACGAATAACGTTCTGTCCTAAATCCATATTCTGAACCATCGTGGTCGGTGAGTTCTCGTCAGCAAACTGAGCCGAGGTCGAAGACCATGTACCTATAAAACCTTTTTCAGGAATAGAACCGACAACCTTAGCATTGTCAGCACATACATCATCTTTCTCGGTCGTAATAGTCGGTTCGTATCTGTTATTCGTTACATTAAATACTTGTTGTGCCGAACAAGAAGTAAGAACTTTGTCAGTTACAACCCAATTCAATACAGCCGTCGATGTATTCTTAATGTCATAAACGGTTGCATTATAAACGGTACTGTTGTTATCTTTGAACTTAATACCGTCATCCGTTGCACCCTTACCGCTGAAAATTTCCCATTTTGTATCGTAACCGTCAAGTTTTGAAGCATTGAGTTTAATACCTGCATCAACAACGCCGTTTTCTCTTTCGGCTGCAGAAATACCGCAGTAGAAGAGGTTAGCATCGTTGCCGACAGCCGGTTTGCGGTTGTAAAGCGATACAGAAGCTGAAGCATTACATTTATTGTAATCAACACTCCATGTCAAAGTAGCAGGTGTTGAAGGTTCAATACCTGAAAGCGTTACTTTGTTGCCGGTAGAACCTACAATGCTTACCGAAACAGGTGATACAGACCAATGTCCTATAGCACCGTCATTGAGCGGAGATGCTTCAATAGTAACGGTATTACCGCAAATATTATGTTTGTAACCGATAATATCACCGTTATCATTAGTAACTTCTTCAGCATTAATATCAGCGATTACCGAGAATCCGTTGTAAGAAATCGTTACATCGTCATAATCAGAACATCCGCCGGTATTTGAATCAACCGTCCAACGTAACGTATATGAACCGTTATTTGTAAGACCGCTAACAATTGCTCTCGGATTAGAAGATTCACTGAAGGTAACAGTCAAAGGATCTACAGGCGACCAATGACCCTTACCGTTAGAAGGTGTAGAAGCGTTGAGTTTGTATGAATTATTACAAGCAACATCATCATCACCGGCTTCAGCTTTTACCTTATTGTTAGTAATTGTTACCGTAGCCTTCTTCTCGTTGTAAGGAGCAGGACAATTATTGTTAGAAACAACCCACGTAAATGTAGATGAACCGAACGGTAAATCCTTAACCGTCATCTTAGACGAAGTTGAAGCAATCGAAGACTCCAATTTTGCCGTCGTAGAATTGTTATTAATCCAATGTCCTACAACACCGTAATCTTTGTATGAATCGTTAGCCTCGATATCCAAGTAAGCATCGCAAATAGCAATGCTTGCATCGTTACCGCTTGTTGCAGTCGGAGTAATAATCTTAGCCTCGTAATAGTTGTTAGTAACACTAATGCTCTTAGAATCTGAACAAGCCGTCTTAGAACCGTTCGGATTAGAAACTGTCCACGTGAAAGTAGATTTTGCATTCTTAGCTAAATCGCTTACAACTACAACAGCTACGGTAGAAGCATGGTCATAACCCGTAACCTTATTACCGGCAGCATCAGTGTATGACCATTCAGCAGGAGAACCCGTCCAAACACCCGTTCCGTAAGTTACGGCTTTTGCCTTGAGGTTGAAACTTTCGGTGCAGACAATCTGATTGTCTGTCGTCATAATTTCAGCCGGATCAATCGAATTGTTATAAATCTTAACTTTACGATTATATGTACAACCGTCTTTTACAACAGTCCAAGTGAGTTCATTTTCACCGTGTTTCAAGCCTGAAACTTTAGCGTGAGGATCGTTGCTGCCGTTAGGATACAACGTAGGATTAGAACTTGTAAACGTTGCACCGGCACAAGTCCATGTACCTTGTACACCGTCAGCTAATTCGTCAGCCTGAAGTCTTTCGTATGTATCGGAACAATCTGTCTCGTCGTTTGTTCCGGCTGAGAATGCAAATTCTACGTTGGTTACTTCCAACTTGATTTGATCGTCGCAATTTTGCAAATCGCTGTTCTTAAGCGTCCAAACCAAAGTTGCACTCTTATCAGCAGGTATACCCTTGAATACAACTGATGTATTACCGCTGTTATTATTAACAGTTAAATCACTAAGTGTATTTCCGTTAATATTATAGAATGCACCGCTGCCGGATTCAAGCGACCATTCACCGCTAAGGTTAGCTTTTGAAAGGTCGTTGTATGCAGTAAGAGTTACCTCACCGTTACAAACAGGAGATGTTGCAACTGCATCAGCATATTCTTTCGTATCATAAATCTCAAACCAGCTTGAAGCAGGACAATTATCTTTTGTAATTGTCCATGTAAGCCTTACGCCGTCAGAAGGAATGTTAGTAACCTTCGTATTGTAAAGCGTAGAGTTTTCAAATATATCTTTACCGTTAGAAGCCGTCCATTTACCGAAAGTTCCGTCTTCAGGACGCGTAGCGTTAAGGGTGTATTCCTTACCGCAATTAGCAACCGTAGATTTATCTTTTACGTTGTCAGCCTTAACGTCAAGTTTTATACGCGTTACCGCAACGTTTTCAACGCTGCGTTCGCAGTGTTTCGTCGTAACACCGCCTTCCGTGGTTTCTCTCCATGCCGTCCATGTGAAGTAATATGAACCAGAAGATTTAAGACCGCTAACAGTTGTTACGGCTGCATTCGGGTTAGTAAATGTTACAACCGATGAGAAATTAACAATATCATGCGGTGCACCCGTGCAAGTCCACTGACCTTTAGCTCCGGAGTAAGAAGAAATATCTTTTGCTCTGAGTGAAGAGAAACTTTCATCGCAGGCTGTCTGCGACATATATTCGTCTTCTACCGCTACCGGGAATGCAAAGTTCTTAATAGTAACAGATGTCTGGTCATGACACGTTGTACCTTTGGCAACATACCATGTAAGAGTAGCACCCGTAGACGGAATATTGTAAACTGAAATTTCATTAGCACTTGTAGTTGTAGCACCGTTAACAGAACCAAATACTGCAACTCCGTCAGATTCCCAATATCCTATAGAGTTCTTGTAACTTTGTTTCGGGTCTTTTGCAACAAGCCCCAAGAATGTACCGTCGCAAGACTCAAGTACTGAATTTTCACCGAGTTCTGCCTTAACGTAATTGTTAGTAACGGTAACATCAACATCTCTCTTACAATTACCGGCCTGAATAGTCCAAGTAAATTTGTTGCCGTCAGTTGCAAAGTTTGTAAAGTCGGCAATATAGTTGGTTGATTCTTCTTTACGAACAAGAGTTGCCGAGCCGTTTGATGTCCAATAACCAGACTCACCGGCACTGAGGTCGGGTTCAACAGCCTGAAGATTTTGAACATCCGCAGCACTCAAACATTTCTCCAATGTGATAGGTTCGTGAGAATCAATACCGTTGTTATAAATCTCTTTGGTAACCTTATTTTCATCACATGATTTACCGCTAAGTTTTATAAGTTTCCAAGTAATCTCGTTGCTGCCTTTATGAAGACCACTTACCGTAGTTTCGTTGTTAGTAGAATTAGAGAATGTAACGTCATTGTGTACACAAGACCATTCGCCTCTGAAACCTGACGGAATAGCCGGAGCTTGAAGCGTTCTTTCATCAGAACATTCTTCGTCAGCCTTCTTCGGCTCGTCAATTCTCAAAGTAGCAACTCTGTTGTTATAAACGGTAACCTCCTGCTCATCGTAACAAGTAGGTTTGTTTTTAAGCGCAAGTACCCATTTAACTTTTGCAGTTGAATTAGCGGGTAAATAGAACTTAGAAGATACGGCACTTGAAGACGAAGCATTTGCCTCAAAATGACCCGTTGCAGAAGATTTAACCCAATAACCGAATTGCTGGGTACTTGCCTGCTGTCCTATAAGCATTACACTGCCGTCGTCCGCACAAGTAGTAAGTTCATTTGCACTAACCGAAGCAATCGGTTTGCGGTTCGTTAAAACAACTTGAGAAGTAGCGGAACAATCACTACGTTTCTCAGTCCAAGTCAATGTTACTGAATTTGTAACATTACCAAGCGAAATATTATTGTTATCAGAAGAAACAATCGTTACGGAACTCGGTGATACTGACCAAGATCCAGTACCCGGAGTCATAAGACTCGTAGCCTTAACATCAACGTTAGTTCCGCAAACATCACGGTAACCGAGGTATTTTCCGTCCTCGTCTACGGCTTCTATATCAGCCATAACATCGAACTTGTTACCCATGATTATTACGGTGTTGGAAGACTCGCAATATTTGCTTCTATCTGACGCATCATAATAATTCTTAACAGTCCATACAAACTTGTATTCACCGTTACCTAAGCCTGAAACTTTAGTATTATTGTTGGTAGAGAACGCAATAGTTACTTTTGAAAGGTCATCTCCGCGACTACTTCCGTCCAAATTCCACTTACCTTCCGCCGTAGGAATCGTTTCAATGCTCTTAGCCTTAAGAGTATATGAATCACTACAAGCGTAATCGTCTTCGCCCGGATTAGAGGTAACCTGATTGTTATTAACTTTTACGGATGATTTTGACTCACCGCAAACACCGTCCAAAATCCAATTGAACGTTGTTGTACCGTAAGGCAAATGAACGGTCATCTCGTTAGAGGTGGAAGTTGCGGGAAGTTCAAAATCAGAACTATTAACAGTCCAATGTCCCGTAACGCCTGCACCTGCATAAGTTACATTCGGATCTTGTGCAACAAGCGTAAACTCATCTGCACAAACCGTCTGATCGTTAGGAGTAATAATTCTCGATTTATAATAATTATTAGTAACCTCAACCGCATCCTGACGCTGGCAATCTCCGCGTTTAACAATCCAATAGAAGGTTGCCTTAGTATTAGCAGGAAGATTTTCTACCCTTACTGAAGTGTATGTACGATCCTCAGGATTAGCAATAGACATATCGTTGCAATAGTATATTGCCGAAGAAGGACCGTCCCAGTGTCCTACACCCAAAGCAGGTGTTTCAGCAGTGAGATTAACAAATTCACTACAAACAGCCTCAGTAGGTTTGTTATTGATAACTGCCTGTGAAGGTGAATTGTTGATAACCGTCAATGAATTTTGAGCCTGACAACCATGTTCGTTAGTAACCGTCCAAATAAATACGTTATCTGAAACGTTAGAAAGTCCCGTTACCATTACAGAGGGTGAAGTAACAACTCCGCCTTCAAACGTAACATTATTGTTACATTCCCATTTACCGCTCTGACCTTGTTTCAACGGGTCAGCACTCAACTGATAAGAATCAGGATTTGCTGTATTACATTGTGTATAACCGTCAGCACCGGCATTTACACTGAAACCGTTGTTTTCTACCGTTACAGATGTAGATGACGAACATTCCGTAACACCTTCAACACCGGCTACGGCATTAACATGATTCGTTATAGTCCAAGTGATAACAGATTTAGCACCGGGAGCAATACCCTCATAAGTTACGGTCTTAACGTTAGAGGTTTCGGTCGTGAAATTACCAGTATATTTTTTCGACCAAACACCGGTCAAGAAACCGTCGCCTACGTTGTTAGAAGTAGCAAGGTTTACTTTACCGTCGCAAATCGGCAACTGAGAAGTTATCGAAACCGTCGGTACAACCTGAATATTCTTTAATGTATATTTGTCAGATACTTTACAACCGTTAGAGTTCGTAATAGTCCAAACAAGCGTAACACCCGAAGTCGGAACATTCTTGAATGTAGGACTTGCCATATTAGTACTTGCAACATAATTAATTGCAGGTGTCGTACCGTCAGCCAAATACCATGCACCGGGTGCGTCGGTAGCAGTTGTAGCAACAATTCCGTTGTATGTATCACCGCAGACATTGATTGTCTTTTCCTGTCCTACTGCATTGATACTCTTAACGGTTAAATAAACGTTCTTTTGTTGTTTACATACTTCTTTACCTTCGTCATTAATGTGGTGATATGCAGTCCAACGGAAATGATACTGACCTTCGTGTGTAAGACCCGTTACAACGGTTTTGTTAGCAGAAGAACCACTTACAAATACGATGTCAGACTCATTAACGTATGCTTTCTCCCAATCAACCAATTCCCAATATCCTACGGCATTATCACCGTAACCTTTGATAGAGGTAGCCGAGAGTTGATAATCAGGACCGCAAATTTCCTCAGAAACTTCTTCCTCCTTAGGCATACCGCAACTTTCAACCGTTACCGTGCTGCTTTCATTACAATTGGCAGAACCCTTAGAAACAGTCCATGTAAATTCGGCACCCGTTTTCGGAATATCAACGGCTTTAACCTCAAATGTATTAGCACTTGCTACGGTAGCACCGTTTACTAAGAAACCTGCACCGTTAGTAGCCGTCCAAGTACCTTTTGCATTAGCATACGTTGTTGTAGGATCTATTGCAACAAGGTCGTATGTACCGTCACATGACTGAACCGTCAAAGGCATATCAAGTTCCGCCTTAACACGGTTGTTATAAACGTTAATCGTATCAGCAGCGGCACAACTGTTATTAAGAGTAAACGTAATAGTGTTCTTGTCTAAATCCAAGCCCGAAGCCGTAACTTTATAAGACTTATCATCGTAAGTGAAAGTAACATTAGAAGACGAAGCCTTCCAAACACCTACAACACCGTGTTCAGGTGTTACGACTTTCAAATCAATCGAACCGTTACAAGAATTTCTGTTATCCTTAACGATTTGAGCGTCAGCAATTTTTTCATTTCTTACGGTAACGGTTGCTTTCGAAGTACAATTCGGATTTTCATCATTTGTCAATGTCCACTCAAACGTGTTGTCGCCGTATGCCAAAGCACTTACCGTAACTTGCGCTGAATTTGTTTCAGTAAGTTTGTTGTTAGGATCCGTACCAAAATAAGGTGCAGTTTCTTTTCTCTTCCACTGACCCGTAAAGCCGGCAACTTCGTTACCAACCAAGGTTGTATAATCGTTACAAGTAACTGCATCAACAGCGTATGGTTCTGATTGCGCATATTGATTAGTAACTTCAAACTTAGCGTCAGCATAACACTCTTCGCCGTTTAATTTCTCTTTTGCCTTAATTCTCCAAGTAAATGTCTCAACCGAGTTAGGCAACAAACCTGTTATAGTAGCTCTGTTACTTTGAGTACTTACTGTAAGACCTGCTCTCGTAGTATAAATCCACTCACCGGTTTGAGTATCATCGTATACATCACCGGTAAGTTTAACAGGCTCGGTAGCCGAAGCACAAGCAGGTACAGTTGTAAGTTCCGTAACCTGAGGAGCAACATTGCTGATATTGTATTCTGCCGTAGCCGAACAACTATTTTTGATAGCAGTCCATCTGAGAGTTGCAAATCTCTGACCCGGTTTGAGTTCGAAAGCCGAATTACCGAGCGTAGAATTTGTAACGCTGATAACATTATTACTATATTCCCAAGAACCTACACCGACAGCCGTCAAATTACCCTTAGCACCGCAAACGGTAATATTATCACCCTGCATAGAATATGAGTTGTTGATAAAACTTACCGTAGTAGTCTCGGTACAATTAGCATTCCCTTTTGCAGTTACAGTCCATCTGTACTGATATTTACCACCGATTACGGCTTGAATATCTTTGATTTCAAGTACGTTGAGTTTAGCAGCCGTATTAGAAGGAACTGCAATATTAGCAGTCGGAGTTTTAATACATTCCCAAGCACCAGTCCAACCCGTTTCAATCGGAGTAGCCGTCAAAGTGGTTTTGTCTTCACAGATAACATTATCAACCTGCGGTTCGGTGTAAGGCGAAACCGTAACAGCGATAGGCTGTGAAAGCAAACGGTTGGTAATTTCAACGTCTTTTGACTTGGTGTTACCGCCGTTATCACCGCAAGAAGAACCCGTAATAGATGACTTAACAGTCCAACGGAATGTATAAGTACCTTGAGTTAAACCTTTTGCAGTAGCAGAATAATTGCTTTGGTTTTCAAACGTTACATATTCGGCAGCTTCTTTTCCGTCTTTCGTAGGACCGGCAATGCAAGTCCAATAACCCTTAGCATGATTATACTCGTCGGGATCTTTTGCAAGCAACGATACGGTTTCAGAACAAATAGTAGTTACTTGGTCTTTATCAATTGCAGCCTCAAAATAATCAACTATAAATTCTCTGCTTACAGTTACGGGACACGTTGATACCGTATTATGACCGGTATTAGCTTTTGTTACCGTCCAATATACGACATTTCTACCGTATTCCATACCCGAAACCGTAGCCGACTGTTTGTCGCTGTTAGCAATCTCTGCATTTGGTGATTTCGCTTTATCAATTGTCCAAAGACCCGTAGCATCGGTAGGAGCATATTGCGCAGCACCGAGATTAGTATAAGTATTGCAAACAACCTCGTTTTCAAGCGGAGAATTGATAGCAACGTTAGAAGGTTTGTTGTTTATAATCGTAAGAGGTGCTGACGAAGTACAACCGCCCGGAGATGTTACCGTCCAAATAAATTCGTTAGATTTGGTATTGTTCAAATCGGTAACGAAAGCATTTTTCAATGACAATTCCGAAGTCTCGATATGAGCCGTAGTTCCGTCTTTAATAGTCCACAAACCTTTGTATGATTTGCCGTCAACAGCATTAGGCAACTGGGCATCCATCGTAAAATTATCCTTACACTCCGTGATAACCGTCGTAAATCCTGCATTAGCAACGAATCCTTCATTATTGATTTCGATTTCTTTTTCAGAGGTACAAACCTTATCGTTTGTATTTATTGTGTTTTTAAGTTCGTATTTAATTTTTGCTGTTTTACCCAAACCTACATTGCTGAGTTTTGCAGTAAAACCGTTAGTAGCATCCGTTACTTCAATAGTACCGTTAGAGCCGTCTGATGCAATAGTCGGATCTGCCTTGGTGTTACCGATATACCAATAACCCTTGCTTGAACCGTCTATACCCGTACCTTGCAATCTTACAGTCTGATTTTCTTTACACAAGGTTTCTTGGTCGATACGTGAAATCGACGCAGGAATAGTATGGTTGGTAAGAGTTAAATCGTCTGACAATTCACAATTATCACCGCTCTTAACATGCCAACGCAAAACGGTTTCCTCTCTTGTAAGAGATGCTATCGTTGCATTATAAACATCCGTTGTTTTGGCAGCCATAGTATTTTCGTTTACTTTGAATACGCCCGGACCAGAAACAATCTCCCAATAAGCATTTGTATAAGAAGTCGGGTCAAGCGGATTCAATGCGTAATAATCGTAACAATCAGCAACCGAAGAGTTCTTACCGGCAATGCCTTGGTCTGCATCAACCTTGGTATTAAGAACTTTGATTGTAATTTCATCAGAAGTTTCACATTTCTTGTAAAGTATTCCGTCTGCATTCTGCTGGTCATCACCCTTGGTTACTTTCCAAGCAAATTTATATGTACCGGCAGCCGTCAAATTAGAAATATCAATGATATTATTTGCACCGCTTCTGGTACTAAGGCTAATAGCACTCGTTGCAATTTCAGCAGGATGTTTAACAATTGTCCAAGCACCCGTTGCACCGGCGTTCATCTTAATATCCTGAGCTTTGAGAGTAATTTTGTCATCACAAAGGTCAAAAACATAACTATCCGCCCTGTCACTTACATTAACATCGTTTGCAGTTGTTATCTTAGCGGTAACACCATTGTTAATCAAAGTGATTTCTCTTTGTGTCGTACAACCGTTTACACCCTCGCCCTTAGCAACCTGCCATACGAATGTAGTACCCGTAGTAGAGGGTTTAACGTTAATAGTAGTATTGGTTAAATCCGTTGACGTAATTTGAGCATTTGTAAGCCATGTACCGCTTACATTATCACCGTAACCCTCTTTCGGATTGTTAACCGTCAATGAAGTTTCACCGCAAACATATTCGGTATAATCATCTCCGACCTCAACGTAATTGTTTGTAATCGTTACAGGAGCAGATGACTTAACACATACGCCGTCGATTGTAACATTCCACCAGAAATAGTTTTCACCCTGCTGAATGTTGTATGCCTCTACAACGGCAGGAGAATTACCGGCAGTAGATTCTCTGAAACTTACGTTCTTTGTTGAAGCCCAATAACCTTTTACGTTACCCGTAGTAGGATTAGCTTTCAAAACAAGTGAAGGATCACAAAGCACACCCGATTGTGTCAAAGCGATAGCCTCGCCCGGATCTACGTTGTTAATCGTAACCTGTGCACTGATATTATCACATTTTTTACCTTCAGCCTCGTCAGGAATAATAGTCCAAGTAAGAGTATTTGAACCCTTCTCCAAATTCTTAACAACAGCATTAGGATCGCTGTTATCAAGGGTAGAAGCCGTATGATTATAGAACTTGGAATTACCGCCTGACCACTGACCGGTATAACCGTTAGGCAACTGTGCTGACAACTGAGCCTCAGAGCCGCAAACAGATTGCTCAACACCGGCTGAAAGTGTTGCTACACCGTAATTTCTAACATCAATAGATATTTTATCAACACAAGCCTCACCGTTTTCGTTAGTAGTACCGCTATTAACATTCCACCAAAGTTTTACTTTGTCGTTGTCGCCCATAGCTGAGAACTGAGAAGTTGCAACAGTAGAATTAGCTATAGTAATTTTAGCATTAGCATCTTCTTTAGTCCAATATCCGAATGCAGGAGCACTAACTAGAACACCGGTCAAATCACCTTGTCCGTTGCAAACATATATGTCATCAGCCTCGGCTTTTACATGCAAATCGTTAATAGTAACATCGCTCGTAGCCGTACAACCGTTTTTGTGAACCGTCCAAGTAAGATTCAAAGATTTGTCAAAACCTGAAACCGTAGCATTGTAAGCAGTAGAACCGCCTTCAAATTCAACATTGCCCGCAAGACCGTTAATAGTCCAATGAGCATATTCACCTTCGCCTAACGTACCGGGATTGGTAGCATAAAGCTTGGTTTTGTTTGAACAAACGTTCATCTCGTTTTCAGCATCCTCAGCATTACGCGTATAAGCATCAACCGTGAATGTAGCGTTGTTTACATCGATTTCGTAAGTTTCAGGAGGACATTTTTCACCCTCTTTACCGTTAGTAACAGTCCATACAAATTTGTAAAGACCGGGGAGATTAACGTTTTCAGTAATTTCAACTACGTTGTTGTTAGGATGATCAACATCTGCAACTTTGGTAGCGAGGAAAGTACTGATAGGAGCTATATCTGAAGTCTCAACGCTGCCGTGAGCCATTATACAAGTCCAAACACCTTTGGCGTCAGGATAATCTTTTAATGAATTACCTCTCAAAGTAACTTTTGCATTACCGTTAACATCGTTACAGAAGTTTTCGGGTTGAGTTCCGTTTGCAGCCAAGAAATTGTTTACAACGGTAAAGTTATCAACAGCCTTACATTCTGCATAAATGTTGCTGCCTTCAAAAGCCTCTACTTTATTAGATACAGTCCATGTAAACTGTGTTTCACCAGTAGATAAGCCGGAAACTTTAACATAGGTAGAATAAGCTTCATTAATATTACTGCCCGCAGGAATTGTTTTATTTCCGAATGTAACAGGTCTGTTAGCAGTCCAGAAACCGGTATAAGTCAATGTGTTAGGCAATGCAGTACTTTCCAATGTGTACTTACCGTCGCAAACATAATCACGCTCTTTAGAAAGTTCGGCAGATGCACCGGCTCTGTTTACCGTAATCTCATCGTCGCTCGTACATACCTTTGTCTTACCGTCATGAGCAGTTGTGGTACGGGTAACAGTCCAAACGTATGTGTTAGCACCCGAACCCATATTAGTAATATTAGTAACACTTGAAAGCGAATTTTCAATATCGCCCGTACCGAAACCGGGTTTCAACGACCATACGCCTCTTTCACTCGTACTCGTAACAGATTCAGCCGTCAAAGTAGCCTGACCCGTACAAGTGTAAATATATTTTTCACCGTTATATTCAAGAGTAGTCTTGTCGGTAATGGCACTGGTAATCTTAGCAGCAGTTGCAGAAGGATTATAAATAGATACAAAAGACTCTGCCGTACAAACGGGATTAGTATTCCAATTCAAACCTTTTGCTTTTGAAGCGGCAACAGCATCATCATCAACACGACGCGTTACCGTCCATTTGAATTTGTTTACACTATTTTCCAAATTCTCAATAGCAGCATCAGGACTCGTAGAACTTGCGTTATTAACAAAGTCCAAATTGCCTGTAATTTTTTCCCAAACACCGGAATAACTTACATCGCCTCTTTTTCCTTTAGTTACATATTGAGCATTCAAAGTATGATTGCCCGAACAATCAGTAGTGAAATCACTGCCGGCAGAAGTTTCAAAACCGTAGTTCGTAACAGTAATTTCATCATAACTCGTACACAACTGATTAGTTGCCGAGTTCTGCATTTTGGTAGAAACTGTCCAGCGGATTTTTACATCCTGACCGGGTTTTATACCGCGGTAGTAAATCGTATTGATATTGCTTAAATTAGTAAGTGTATTTCCGTCAGCATCAGAGAAATAACCTGATTTATCAACATCGTAGTCAATCTCCTGCCAATAACCTACCGTATTTCCGCTTGCAGAAGAAATTGCAGGAACAGCTGAAAGTTGAACCGTACCGTCGCAAATAGGATTAACGGTATTCTGCTGAATCTTAACTTCGGGTTTAACGTTTCTGATAGTAATTTCAGAAGACTTCGTACAACCCATAGCAGAAGTTACCGTCCATCTAACGGTTACACCGTTAGCCGGAATATTACTGATAATCGGATAACGGTTAGCAGAATTAGCGAAAGTATTAGTAATAACAACGTTAGTACCTTGATTAACTATAGTCCAAACGCCTTCTTTAATATCTTTGTTAGCAAGACCTTCGGTTACACCGCTCGGAGAATAAGTGTCGCCGCAGACTACGATGTCCTGACCATTAGGCGTTGTGCCGTCGGCATCAACAGAGAAGAACTCGTTATTAAGAGTGATTTCTTCATCATCAAAACATCTTGCATTACCCGTACCTTTTTCAACGTGCCAATTAAGTTTGTAAACGCCCGCCGTAACCATACCCGTAGCCGTTACGTTGTAATTAGTACCGCCGTCCGAAAGCGTAATGTCATTAACGGAAAGATCACCGGCTGCTTGTGTAACAGTCCACAATCCGGTTGCATCATCGCCGAATTTAGATTTCGGATTGTTACCCTTCAACGAAATAGAAGACTCGCAAAGCGGATTAGCATACGGTTCAACAGTTGCAAAAACACCGTTGTTCTGAACGTTGAACTCCTGAGTTGCCGTACAATTACCTTTGTAAATAGTCCATGTAAATGTAGCACCACCGGTTGTAATATCCGAAGTAGATACAGTTAAAACAGAATTTGTACCTAATGCACTGCTTGCTCTGTTAGAAGTCCACTCGCCTCTTGCCGGATACTTCGGACCAAAACTAAACAATGTAGGATCTTTTGCTTCAAGTGTAGTTGTCTCACCTTCGAGCAAACAAACAAATTCGTCATATTTTCTTTCACTAACGTCAATAGAAATCATATTGTTATAGATTTCCACTTTGGCATTATCATAACATTCACGGTCTCTTGTAGAACGTGTTGTCCATGTGAAAAGATTCATGTTGTTTACAAGATTCGTAAATCTCGTAGAATTAGAAGATGCACTATAACCGTCTGCAACTATGCCCGAACCTGTCCAATATCCCTCTTCATTAACATCAACGGGAATAGCATTCAAATCAATGTAATTTTTACAAATAGCCTGCTCAGGTGTCGTAATTTTAGCCTTTGTAGGAGTATTGTTGTATACGTCGATAGTTTTATAATTTTTACAATCTCCACGAGTTACAGTCCATGTGAAAGGATTCTGACCTTTTGTAAGATTTGTAGCTGAAGTTTCGCTTGAAGCAGCATTAGCAATACGTGCACCGGTAGTTACCGTCCACTCACCAACCCAAGGATGTCCTTCCCAAGTATCAGGAGGATATGAACCGTAAAGATTTACTTTATTTTTGCTTTCGTCATTTACGGCGCAAATATCTCGTTCTGCATCAGCAGCTACATTGTTATAAATATTATTAACAATAATCTGCTCAGCCGTAGATTCACAGTTTCCTTGATTAGAACGTACCGTCCAAATAAATTTAACCACCGCACCTTCGGTAATACTGGTAACATTAGATTTTGCATTAGTAGGTTCTGTAATATTACCCGAAGCGGCATCGTTTGCTTTTGTCCAAGTACCTACACCCTCAGAAGCGACAACAGCTTTAGCACTCAAAGAAGGTGCTGCATTATCTGATTTGTCGCAGAAAAGAATCTCAGCAGGAGAAGTTTCTGCCTGAATATAATTGTTTTTAACGGTTACTTCATCTTCGGTTTCGCAACCGGCTGCATTCCTTACATGCCAAACCAAAATGGCCTGTTCACCGGCTTTAATACCTGAAACATTCGTAACACGGCTGTTAGAATTACTAATGGTAATGTCGGTTTCAACACCGCCTGAATAAGATGTAACCGTCCATGTACCCGTACCCGTTATATCAGAACCCTCAATCTGAGTATTATCAACGCTACAAGTAGGTTGTGTATAATCGTTATGACCTAATTGTGAAATATCTTGGTTATTAACATAAATATCTACATGATCAGAACAATTGCCTTTTGAAACACTCCAACGGAATTTATAAAGACCTTTGTCTGTCAAACCGCGAACAGTCGTTACGTTAGTAGTCGGTGATGAGATAACAATTGAAGCTGAATTATTTCTCATTGACAACGGAACGTCTTCCACTGTCCAAATTCCGTGTGCCTTGTTACCGTATTTTTCAATACCGTTTGCTCTGATTGTAGTTGAGGTAGCGCAAGTGTAATAATTAGTCTGATCAGCACCCGTTGAAATCATATTGTTTTCGATAGTCAACTTATCAGGTTCTGAAGTACATGAACCTTCTGCACTTGTTTTGGTAATTACCCAAGTAAGCGTAGATTCGCCTGCATTGGTAGTAGGAGCATGAATTTTTATTTTCGGACTTCCTTGAGTATATGTTACATTGTCAGTTGTAACAAATGTAGGAGCAATACCGCCGGAAATTGTCCATTTACCGGTAATAGTGCTGTTATTATTGTCAGCGAAATTCTGCGGATCGTTACCTTCAAGAACAATCGTTCCGTCACATTCCGTCTGATAATTCTCTTTGTTATAAATTATAGACTCAACTTTGTTGTTTACTACCGTAACGGTTTTTGAGTCCTGACAAATATAGGTAGCACCGTTTTTGCCGGTAATGGTTCTGGTAACAGTCCACATATAGTTCGTTTTACCTTTTTCCATAATGGCATCAACAACATGTGCGCTATTGTCCTTAACGGTTAAAGTACCGCCGTTGTCAGATGTCCAAACACCCGAAATCGTACCTTTCGTAATAGTAGTTTCCGGCTCGTCGGTTTTGGGAGTTATCACCGGTTTGGGAACATCAGCAATAAGAGAAACCGCACCCGTACAAGATACATAGTTGTTATTCGGAGATGTTATCTTCGGCTCATCAGGTTTGGGATTGATAACATCAAACTGCTGCGTGCCGCTACAAGCCGCATGACCGTCTACATTAACGGTTAATGTCCAAACAAATTTATTAACAAGTGCATTGTGCAAACCATCTACATGAAGCGAATTGCTGTTAGCAGAATAATCTTTGATAGAGGCTGCACGTGTCCAAACACCGGTATATGTAATCTGTTTACCGTCTTGTGTTCTATCATCAAAAGTTTGAGCTACAAGGTCTATTTCATCTGAACAATCAGTAATGATTTCCTCAGTTTCAGGAAGCGTAAAATGATAATTTTGTACACCGATTGTAGATTCTGTCTTACAACCGTGTGCACTTTCCACATTCCATTTATAAATTACGTAACCGCCTTCGGGGATACCGATAACTTTAACGACATTGTTAGTTGACATTACGGCAGCATTCTCAATAGAACTTGACTCGTCAAGTGTTGACCACCAACCTTTTGCACCGGTCTTTTTGGTGTAGTCGGTACCTTCAAGTTCCATTGAACCGTCGCATGAATACTCATTCGGATGATACTGTTTCGTAGTTACATAAATATTATCGTCGTAAACATCTACTTCATTATAATTTGAACAGCCGCTTTCCTTATTAGTAACAATCCAACGCAATTTAGTTGGCTGATCGTTCAAACTTGAAATTACAGCATTCTGAATACTTGAATAACGGTAATCTCCGTTAGAAGCATTATTTCCTTCGAATTTACCAGAACCCGACCATACATACCAATAGTAGTCAAGTTTTGATTCAACATCAGGCAATCCCGGAGTAAGCGTATATTCAGGACCGCAATTATAAACAACATTCGGATCGTATGTCTCGTCGGCATCCACCGTGAACGAACCATTGCGAACATATACATATTTTACTGCACGACATTGGCTACCTTTGCCGTCCTTATTAGAAGTTGAAATACTTGTCGGCAAATCAACAGTCCATTTTAAAATATAATCATTATTTGTTGCTGTTAAGCCGTTAACAATAGTTCTCGGATTGTTGGATGAAACAATAACAACATCCGTAGGCCCTTCATACAATGACCACGTACCATACGCCTGCGGATGACCAACCAAAGCCACGGGAGTAGCATCTAATTCTATTTGAGAATCGCAAACGTATGCACGTAACGGATCTGTATAAGGAGCTTGAAAATCTGTTCTCTTAGTACCTTCCTTTACATAACGGATTATAGCCTCCATGTGATTGTTGTCAATTTTCACGAAAGCGGTATCCGTACAAATTTCGTTATTCTTATCGTCGTAGTTAGAAACAGTCCATTTAAACCACTGCTCGCCCTTAGGAACATTGCTAATTTCAGTTTCATTAGAATTAGCATTAACAATATAAGGACTTGCATTAGCACCCGTACCCGAAACAGCACCGACATAAGACCATGTGCCTTTTGCAGTGTTGCCCCAGTTTATAATCGGGTTGAGAGCGGTCAGATTTGAATTTCCGTCGCAAGTTTCGTCATACTTGTGCTGAATTTCGGCTTCAACGTGTCTGTTGATAACTTTTACACGAATACGTTTTGTACACAATGTATTATCAATAGTATTTTCTACCACCCAATCGAAATTAGATTCACCTTTAGGCAATTTGTAAACAGCCGTCTGTGATGCGGTAGAATTAACAATACTCGGAGTTATACCCGAGGTAGAACTAATAAATTCCCAATGTCCTTTACCCACAATAGGTGTTTTAGCAGACAAAAGAATATTACCATTACCCGTAATGCCGGTAAGACTTGATTTCTCATCAGCCTTAGTACCGTCGAATTTAGGATTCTGACAAGTATAAACTATATATTCGTATCTTTGCTGTTTTTCTTTGTTCTGATAAAGTCTGTTTTCATCAATAGGATTCTTGTAACCCGTTTCGTTACGCTCATCGTATTTCTGAATAACAGGATCGTCAGGCTCTGCATTAATAACTTTCATTTTATCAACGGCTGCACACGTACCGCGGTCATAACCTTGAGTATATCCGCTCTTTTGAGCATTATAATCAATATTATTATATTTTATAATACCGTTTGTAATCTCATTCAATTTACTCTTAACAGTCCAGGTAAGTTCGGTTTCGCCTTGCGGTGCTCTGTAGAAGTAAGCATTATAAGCACTTGCATTATTAGCAGTAGGCGGATTAGTAGCACTTATGTTAGTAAGACCCGAACCGCTTGCAGCACCCGTCCTTGAGAACGACCACATACCAACACCCCAAGAAGGACTAACCGCTTCAAGTTGCGTATAATCGTTGTCGTTACCGCAAATATAAATATCGTCGCCAGCCTCAGAATCTACATGATTATTGAAAACATATATTTCGTCAGAAGCCTCACAATCATAACGCGAAACGTGCCATGTAAATTTGTTTTCCTTAGGAGCTAAACCTTTAACATATGTAATAGTAGTCGTAGAATTTGCATCGGGGTGGTTAGCAATGTCAAAATGACTGCCACCCTCATTTATTTCCCACCAACCGTGATAATTTTCAAATCCTGAACCTGAATTTGATGTACCATCAGAATTAGGTGTCTCGCCTTTCAACTCGGCTTCATCATTACAAACGATAAAGTTAGGATAGTCAGCTATTTCAAATGAATTATTGAAAATCCAAACAGTATCGGTAGCAACACAATAACCAGACTGAGTTCTGTTATTTGCATTAAAAGTGTTATATCCATCAACCCTATAAACCTGCTTTTTATTTTTACCTACTTGACAAGTAGGATCGAATAATTTAGAAAATGCCGGTTTTGCAACAGTCCAAACCATTGCAACACCATACTCATGTCCCTCAGATTTTGGGATATTAATAAGACTTGTAGTATTGTCTGTAAATTTCTTATAATGACCGTCATATCCAGATACGACTCCATTATCAGTATCAGTACCATAATTGCCTTGGGTTACTCCTGTGCCGAGATATATCTTATCACCTCCAACTTTAACATCAGACATTTTTGACGTCGTCGCCAACGACCAAAATCCCCTGATAGCGAAAGTTTTATCATCTTGGTCAGAAACAGGTGCAGCAGTAAGTTCAAATTGATCAGAACACAAATTCCATTCTTTACGATTTGAATTACTATTCCATGCTTCAGGACGAGTGTCAGCAATGGATTTAACAGAATTATTCCAAATAGTAACTTTTGCAACAGAAGTACATTCTTCTCCTTTTGCACCAGTACCTCTTGAACTCGTTAAAGTAAACGTAGTAGCACCTAACGGCAAATTTGTAACCGTTATAGAACCTCTACCATCAGTCCAAGTCTGAGCTCCTGATTCTCCATTATATTTTATCTTATCATCGTGATCAGAATACAAATCAACACGATTCGTAATAGCAGTCCACCGCAAATCATAAGTATCAGAGCAGATAGCAGTTGATTCCAAACCAAACGTACCCTCACCAGTTGCAATAAACTGAGCCGTATCAGGTACATTTATTACATAAACCATCGTATCATAATCGAAACAATAGTTAGTAAGATCGTTTACGTTTCCGTCAGGATTTTTTAATTGTTTTACAGCCCATTCAAACTGATAAATACCACTACCATTAGTACCAGTCGCATTACCACATGCATCGTAATATGCGATAGTATTAAAACGGGCAACTTTCGTAGGCTTATTAGGATTCTCAACAGAAACACTATTATCAACACCTAAATAGTCAAGTGAATAATCTTTTGTTTTACAATCACCACAACCCTTCTTCTGTTTCGTAGGAGGACCGTCAATCTGACGCCAAGCACCAACCCATTGTGAAACATTAGAAAGTGTCTTATTCAAGTAATCAGGGACATAACAACCATTGCCATCAACGAAATCGCTCATAGGCTTATCTGAAGTGCCGTTAAGATAATGATTAACTTTGTACTTCTCCAAATTACACTCAGGACTATCATTTACAGCATCTTCATAATGGTTATCGTCGCAAGATATCTTATCCTCACCTGCATTAGCAACGATAGAACGGTTTGTAATAGTTACTTCGTTAGAAATCTGACAATATTTTTGTAACGGGTTCGGAAATATTGTAGTATCACCGTCCCAATTAACATTTTTACGATAATATGTAAATTTAAACTTGTTAGCATCCTTACCTAAATTAAATACATAAACAGACGGACGCTGATTAGGCGCTGTCGGATTAGCATAACCCGTAATGGCAGCTGATTGATAAACGAGGTTGCCGTTTGCATCCCTCATATCCTCATAACCTGTTACAACATCAACCCAAACAGTTTCATCCTGAAGTACCGGATTATTAAGTTCAACTTGCTTTTGAGTCATATAGTCTTTATTCTCATACTCAATAGTAACAGTACCATTCGGATTAGAAACTACAGGTGTAGATATAGTAACTTTTTCGTAATAGCAGAACTTACCGTCGTAAATATAACCTAAGGTTTCGACACCTCCAACCTGCTGCTTGTAAGCATCATATTGGGTACTCTTCTCATTACCATCAACATCAGTATATGTGTATTTAAGAGTACGAGTTTTTTGCTGTTTAGATGTAATAGGCACTTGAATAGGTCTGCCGTCAGCAGTTGCCCACATAAGGCTGGTAGTAGAAGAAGAAAGACTTGCATTTCCACCGGCATAAGTCCATTCTCCACGTTCGCCCTCTGTTAATTTATCAGAAACATTCAATTCGCCGTTCGGTGTACAAACAAACGGATCTTTTGCATAAACAACAGGCAATTCATAATTCTGACCACTTGCACCATAAACAGGATTGTTGTTCCAAACCCAAACTTCGTCTTTAGCAGGACAACCACCCCATACAACATTCCATACAAATCTATGTTTCTCTCTTGAAAGTAAACCAACCGTAACATCAGCACAGTGAATATTATTGTGCAAAGTACTTCCACCTCCGACAAATTTCTGCATCGGGTCTGAGTTAGAAGTACTCCACCAACCGTCTATTTTAGCATCATCTACACCATTAGAAGTTACTTTAGGCAAACTTGCTACAAGATGCGCAGTTTCTGAACAGATATACTGATCAGGTCCGGCATTTGCAGTAAGACCGTGATTAAACAAAGTTATATTATCAACAGATTGACAAGTCTTGCGTGCTGTAGAATTTTTCGGAGACTGATATGTGTATTCAACAATATATTCAAAAGTATTAGGACCGGGGCTCATGTGTTCAACATAAGCATCAGTTTGTTTACTCAAATCCGTCAAAACAATATCCGTAGCACCATTACCAAACTTAGCATTTCCATCTACAACTCTCCAATAAATTTTGGTAGCACGATCTGGAACACTTGCAGCAATAGTAGTATAATCCGTACAAACCTCACGGTCATCACCTAAACTTGCAAGTGAAGGCTGTGCATTAGTAATATATACGTCATCATGATATTCACATTGACCTTCCGCCTTATCGGTTTTAAAATTAACTCTAACAGTCCAACGGAAAATATTAGTATCAAAATTCAAATTTTTAACCCACACATTTTCCATAGACATAACTGCGGGTGTATTCATCTTAGTAGGATCGGTTTCCGCAGAGTTTGCTACGAAATTAGCATTTCCATGAATTTTAGACCAATACTTTTCAACAATATCGAAAGCGATACCGGTTTTTTCGGTAATATTTGTGGCCTGCAATTGAACAGCATCATCACATACAACTTGTTCCGTACCACCCGTACCACTATTGAAAGTAAGACCCACGTTTGTAACGGTAACTTGATCCCAAGAACGACAACCGATAAGAATAGAACTTCCATCACGTTTATTCCATGTCATCTCATTGTACTTGTTCCACTCAAAAGTGGTAGTAGTCAAGTTATCTTGATTAGTAGAAGTCTGAATACCGTCTACCTGAGTATTATAAACTTCATCAGCAGGTTGATACAACCCTGTCTGATAATATTGTTTTGCTTCGGTAGTTTTATCTTGGGTACAAGCTTCGTCACCATAGAAGGTTCTTGAATAATTAACATCTACGGCATTACCGTTTTGATCATAGTACACAGTGCGTACAGTCTTAATCCAATAGGTAACCGTTTCGGTAGTCGAAGCAAGTTCGTCAATAGTTTTTGCAGCACTAAATACCATCTTCTCAAGATAAGTAATCTTATCCATAGTTACCGGAGTGCCATCTGTCGGAGATGTCGGAGTATAACCGCTTACAGGCTGACCAAAAAACGTTTCATCTTTTACAACTCTTGATTCAGAATTAGTACCCCAATACGGATTGGTATATTTATTATTGTCGTTTCCTGATTTTGCAGCAGACGATGTCCACCAGTTGTACATAGCACCGCAGCCTTCATCCTTAGCATCAAGAGCTACGTTATCACTACATACAGTTACATCTTCACCGGCATTAGCATCAATAGGTGCTATCCAGAAAATTTCCATAACATCAGACGCACGACAAATATGTTTCGTATATGGATTAACATACGTTACAGTCCACTCAAACTGATTGGAAGAACCGAATGTTTGTTTCTCCCAATAATCAGGATTACAATCAGTTACAGAATGTTGAAGATTATAAACAGAAGTAATAGCAGCAGTAGAATTTTCTACCGTACCTGTACCTTGGATAGTTCTCCATACTCCCGTAACATTCGGATCAGAGAGATCACGACATGATTTCTTTCCTTGACCGGCAATCGGACTACCTACCGTACCATGCAATGAAGCATATTCACCGACGAAAGCACCATGCTGCTTTTTGTTGTCAGATACCAACCGCCCGCAAGTTACAACATCTTCACCGGCATCTACATCACCTACTTCATCGTTCCAAATTACAACTTCATCAGTATTGTAACAGGAATGTTCAACATCGTCTTCATCTTTTAATGTAATGGTAGCCGTAAACTTGAATATATTTTTACCGCAATCTAAGCCGGTTACCGCCGGTTCTGTAACAGTTGAATTAGCAATTGTAGCACTTCCTTCTTCCGCCAACTCCCATTTGAAGTCCCAATGAGCATCTGAAGTGCCTTCCATAGCCATATAAGCAGTCTTATCAGCAGTTGCCTGCAAAGATGTAGCATCAGAACAAAGCTTCTGCATATCACCTGCATCAATTTCAACAGGCATATAATAAACTCTTACAAGGTCTTCGGTTGTACAATAATCCTCAGTAAGTACGCCTTTACGAATTTTCCAACGGAAAGTATTGACACCTTTTTGCTTAACAATAACTCCCGTTTGAGGATCAGTTGCTGCGTAAGTTTCATTATACGATGATTCAGGAGTCCACGATGTATAGTTAGTTCCGGCAGCAGCAATAACAGCTGCACGTTCATTAACATCATTTATATGTGTCTCCTCTATAACATCTTCAGGGATATAATAATGAGAAATGTATGTACGAGTTTCTGAGCGTTGACCGGTTACCTCATACAAACCTCCGCTCGCATTCTGTCCATAAAAATATGTAATCTCCTGAAGGCACTCATACCAATACCCCGTACTTTCAATAGGAGAAGTAGTTTTTTGATAGACAACACGTTTAGAATTAGAAGTCGGATAAGTTTCAGAAACTAAAGTTCCGTTACCGTCTTCACTAATCATATCATCAAGTTCAGTAATCTGACTAGCATCATAACCGATTACACCCGCATTATATGTACTCGAAGTTACAACCGATGTAGCCCAAGTATTAGCCCCCTGACGTTTTATAACCGCCATAGTAGCTTGTGCAGGAATAAGATCAGGTGTCGCTTTCAACCAATAAGCCGAGTATGAAACATCTTGATTACCTTGTTCATCGGTTCTTACCTCCGCACGAACTCTATAATTCTTACCGTTGTAAATTATATTTGTTGCAAAAACTTCAACGCTGCGATTTGAATTTCGGGGAGAACTAAATTCAGCCTCACCTTTTACAAGTGTCCATATACCTTCACCTTGCGCAGCGGCATTACCTGAAAGCGTTGTTGTATTATTCTCATTACAAAGGAACCGATCTTTTCCGGCATCCGCTATTGTAACTTTGGAATTGTAAACTACAACATCATCACTCCATTCACAATAGTCATTTTCAGTTCCGGCTTTCTTGCGCCTTGTATGCCATGTAAAAGTTGTCCCGCCAAAAGCCAAACCTTTCACACCAACAGATTCAGTACTAACATCTCCAGTAAAAGTAGCAGAAGTACCGGCAGGTTTTGTCCACCAACCTTCAGCTTTCGGTGTGAAATTATCATCAACCTTCTGGGCAGTAAGTGTAGCTGTAACGGCATTGAACTCTTCCCCTTCACCGCAAACCTCAATATCAGAACCCGCATCAGCGAAAACAGAATCGTTCTCTATGGTTACAACGTCTTCTATTTTACACGTCATCCCGCCGAGAGTTGTATAACTAACAGTCCACTTAACCTTATTCTTGCCTGAGTAACTCTGACCGAGATTACTAACAATTGTAACAGAGTTGTCCTGATTTACAATATCAGCATCAGAAAAATCACCCTCTACTCTCTCCCATTTACCTGTACCGGGTGCGGGGTCGTTACCTGTTAAAGTTACCGGTTCTAATTTTGAACATACAGAAGGTGTACTTGCTTTTGCACTTGAAGTAACATTAACAACATTTACAGTAACAGCGTTTTTACATCCTGTAAGTGTACCGTCATTCTTCTTAGCCTGAACAGTATATTTAAAAGTGCTAATACCGGGAGCAAGTTTTTTTACAACGGTAGAAGTGTTACTCGGACTTACAATTGTAATATCACCACCGTCAACAGCAGCAGAACTTGAAGTCCAAACTCCTACAAAGCCGGTAGGAAGATTAGAACCAGTAACAGAAATTGTTGCCGAACCACCGCTTGCAATTTCATCAATCGGTGTTGTAGTACAAATCTCATTAGCAGATAAATCAAGTTTCAACTTTTGAATTATCGGTGTCGTATTTGCAATGGAACAATTTCCGGTCGGGCTTGTAACCGTCCATGTAAACGAAACATTACCCGTACCCGTAATCAACGCAGTCGTTTGATTAGCATTAGGATCCGTAATAGTTGCAGTACCGTTAGCTGTCCAAACGCCGGTAGTGCCGGCAGGATAACCGGCAACAGAATTAGCAGTCAATGTAATAAGACTTTGCTCTTGACTCTCATCACAAACATATTCTTTATCAACCTTAGGATCAGAAATAAGTTTGTAAATAGTCATCACATCAGATGAAACACATCCCGCTGTAGTACCAGTAAGTGTTACCTCAACCCTATTTGCTCCTGAATTTAAATCATCAGCTTTAAAAGTATTAGTTTGAGTAGTAGATGTTGTGCCATGATATACCCATGAGTAAGAACCTGAAGAATTATAGTTTTCAGCAGTAACATCTACTGAAGTCTGATCACAAACAATCATATCTTCCGGAAGTTTCACCTTCACTATATTATTAACATAATGGAATGTTTGTGTTGTAGAACAAGTACCTTTTGTTACTTTCCAATAAAGGTAAAGATTTCCGTTATCAAGTTCAGAAACAGTAAGAGCCGGTTCGGTATAAGTACTAAGTAACCCGACACCGTCAATAGACCACTGACCTGTAGCTCCGGCAGGAAGTGACGAACCCGTAACAGAAATTTCAGGCTTGCAGTTAGATTGGTTGAGCTGACTTGCAGCCAAAGTCAGTTTATTATAACTGATATAAATAAAATCCTCCGTTGCAGGACATGAAGAAGTAGCTGAACCTTTTACACTAACTCTAATTTTATTTGAGCCTTCATTAAGATCAGTATTCTTTAAATTAATTGAAGCTCCGGTTTCTATAGACTGTGTAGTTGATTTAGAATCATTGTACCAAGTAATACTCGGATTAGCTCCGGCACCGGTAGTAACAGCAGTTACCGTAATTTGATCATTATCACTACAAAGATTATCAGAAGTAGCAGATAACTTAACACCAATATTTTCATTTTTTAATGTAACGGCCTTTGCCTCAATATTACATCCTGCCGTATTATTAATTTTCCATGAAACCTGTGCCGTAACACCAGGTTCAACTTTTGCAGTCGTAACAGGCTTTGAAGGATCAGCAATAGTAACACCCGCACCGGCAGTCCACTCTACAACAGTACCGTTCGGATAAGCAGGAGTATTTCCGTTCATCAAAGGAGCAGCTTCCAAAGTAACAACATCATTAGAACATACTGTAAGAGTTCCGCCACTATTGACCGTAGAAGTTCCCGCAGTTGCTTTGACAGTTGTTTCTGCCGGGAATCTATAAACCGTAAAAGTTTTTTCTACATCAGGACAACCGTTCGAACCTTTAAAAGTTAAAGTAATAGGAACTGCACCATACGTAGTATTCGGTATAGTAATAGTTGTTTTGTTAGAAATTTGAGCTCCCTCTGATGTTGTTACCGTTGCAGAACCGACACTGGTAATAGTCTTAGTCGTTTCGCCGTTACAAAGATAAATATCGTTATAATCAGCAACATTAATACCATTATTCGTAATAGTAAAATCTCTAGTATCAGAACATTTTCCTTTTTTTAAGGTCCAAGTATATTTTGATTCCCCAGCCGACAGACCACTGACTTCTAAATTAGGAGTAGTAAATGTAATACCATTAGGATCTGTCCAATATCCTTCCATACCATCAGGGACAACAGCCACTAATTGATATGCACCATCACACGTTGTACCTGAACCATCCACACCTGCATCAATTTCTTCTCGTGTAAGCGTAATAGTATTCGATGTTACAGAAGTACCACAACTATTACCATTGGGTATAGTTGGTGTAATTTTAATCGTTAAATTAGCAGTAGTTCCATTTGTAAAGGAAGCAATAGAAGCTCCTTTCCATTGAGTAAAAACAGTACCATCAGCTGTTAATGTAACATTTTCAGTATGTTTTGAACTACCATTAATTCTAAATTCAACCTTATACTCTACTCCTTTGTATCCGGGAAAACTTATATTAAGATCTACCGTTTTTGAAGTCTCACAAGAGAACTCCGTTCCTGAAAGGAAAGAAATCTTTGATTTTGCCGGCAAGATATTATAGATCGTAACAACCTTCAATTTATTATCAGCAGCATCATACTGTGTAACTGTAGCTGACGTCGTGGTAGTACTACTAAAATAAATTGTAGGATTTGCAGTAGTATTACTACTACCTTGCGAATATGCCAATCCGCTACCTAAAACCCATTTAGTACCGCCCGTTTCACCCGTAAGAGTAGTAGTATAGCTACGACCACTTCCGCAGACATACTTAGTTTCTACCACCTGTCCCCAAGCGGAAGTTTGAATAATAAACAATAGCGAAAGTACAGTAAAAATCCTTACCGCAACTTTCTTGGTTGTCGTCAATCTAAACATGATATGGTTGTATAAATTAGAATGATAGTTCATCGTTACTTTACTTTTAGTAAAGAGAATCCGACATTTTCGGTCTTTTTCTCAAATAATAAACGTAATCAAGGGCGGTTTTAGTATACTCCACCCACTATTTTAGACCTTAAAATTAGTAATTTTGTTGCATTATACAACAAAAAAATACGATAATTTTGTATTAAAAAATAATATTTTTTTGGATAAATTAATAATCAATAAGTTAGCGTAATATTTTTATTTAAGATTTTTTTAATTTTTTTAAATATTTCGGGTAAAAAACACATTACAGACAGCACAAAACACCAAAAGCTCATAGCTAAAAAGCTATAAGCGTAAAGTTTAATTGACCATTCTCTTAGGGCTTTTCGGAACTAAACCCTAAAAAAGAGGTGTCTCTATATTTTAATCAATATCGCAACCAAAATCAAATATTTCGGAACGCTTCGATTAACTGATTGCGATATTGAATTTATTTTGATTTATCGTTTTTTATTTCAACTCGGCTAAAATAGTACCGAGTTTAGCATCAGCTTCGGCACGTTCGGCATCTTTCACGCCCTCTTCGTAATAAACGTTTGCCTCAAACGAAGAACGAAGTCCGACAGCCCACTCATTGAAAAATCTTTCGCCCGGAAACTCTACCGACAAACGCAAATCTTTTTTCTTAGGTGCTTTAACAACACGCTTTGCAAAAACAGGTGCCGCATCCGTAGGTTTGACTTTCGGACGCTCAGCCTCGGGTACAAAATCCCATCCCAAAGAATTTACAAACTTATTTATCAATATTGCGGAAATCCTCGCAACTATATCAACGTTACTCGTGAGTTGGAAAGTTTCAACATGCTCTCGGACAGCATCTGCTATTACTCTCTTGAGATTAACACGATTTTTGTTACGATTCAATTCGTTCAATATCAAATCAGCTGTTTTCTTGGTCATGCCAAGCGTATACAAAACATCGTCCTGTTTGATTGTCTCGATATATTCAAGCCAACGGCTCAAAAGTTTTTCGGCGAATACAAATGCTCGGTCATTATCATCGCCGCCGGTTTTTTCCTTCTTATCTTTTATGTCAAGAAGTTTTTGAATGTCAATGCCGGAATCCGACAAAACACTCTTCAACTCTTCATCTGACTGCAAACCGAAATAATCTTTCAGTTTCTGCAAAATACTTTCAGCACCCTCGTCCTTGTCAATCGAAATAAACTGTCCGAGCATATCCAACAAATCCAAATCCACAGTATTGGAAACGGGTTCTTTCTTGGAAACCTCAGGTGTCTGAACAATTTCAACCTGCTTATTCATCATCAGGTCAAAATATATTTTCCATGACAAGTCGTCAGTAATGGTAAGTTTGTCTACGAAATTTCCGAAAGTATTTTTCTCTTTCTGCATTTTCATCAACGACATAAATACCTGTGCCGCTGAAACTTTAGCTTTCTTAATCTTGTCGTCGATATTGCCGCCCTGATAAAAAGCAGACAAAGTATCATACAACTGTGATTTCAAATTTTCAATACCCGATTTTATCTGCTGAAGTTTAATTTCAGGATTACAAGTCGGGGTCATATATTTGATAATGTAATCAATACCTGACTTATTCGGAGATGTAAATTCTGTCCAACATTCCAAAGGATTGTGAACATGAGATACAACATCAGGGTGATTAACCCATGAATTTTTCATGTCCTCAAATTTTTGGATATATTCAGGACGGAGTTGTGTTTCTTTTCCGTCAGTATCCATTCCCTCAAAAAACGATTTCGACCATTTCGGATCTCTAAGCGGGAAAAGATTTTTGAAAGGACCATTGTTGTCCCAATTCTGAATCCATGTATCACCGACAGAAAATCCCATCTGATCCCTAAAATTGGCACCTATTCTTGCCGTCCATTTTGCATTATGGGTTTCAAGTTTGCCCGGAATGTCAGTTGCGGGGTTGCCGGCAAGTTCGATGTTGAATTTTGTAAATACCACCAAAAGGGGTATAAGTTTTTCGATTTTGTTCTGACCCACTAACAATGCTAACTGACGTTCTCTTTCAGCACGTTTTTCGGGAGAGCCGCCGTGAGTATTGCGAATCCATTCGTAAAGGAATTTTCCTAAATCAGTAACCTCAGGCTGCTTGTCGTCCATACAGAACAAAAGCGTTGAAATCTCATAATTAAAATTATAACGGTTGAACAAAAAGGCGATTTTACCACGCAAGAAAACCAAAAGTTTGTCGTTATCGTCCTTTGATTCAAAAGTTATTTCAGGTATTTGCTGACGAGAACGCGCACCGGGGAAGTCCAAAACGTCAGCATCTTTCAAAAATTCGCGTTTAGGATGCTGCGCCGTGCTGTCGCTCAAAGGCAAAACAACCTCTGCCGTCAAAGCCGACAAAACACTTCTGTCCAAAGATGCTAACAATGTGCCTCCGTCATAACAATTAACGGGCGGCTTTTTTGCGTCTTTGTAAAGTTCCCTCAAACGTTCAACATCAAGAATGGTATCTTGTTGAGGAGTCAAAGCAGAAAGTTCCGTCCTAACCTCCGGCAAGAAATTAAGTTGTTTTAATCCGCCGCTGAGTTGTTTGAAGAGTTCCGTAAAGAACGGCTGTTTGCCCCAAAGCACTTCAAAAACTTTGAATCTGTCCAAAGCATCAATATAAGGAACAATACCTGCAATGTCGTCCCAAAAATTTATATTGTTTAAATCCTTGATAATGAAACTATCACGGAAATTATTGTTACAATAATCCTTTACATCGTAAACATCGTCTTCCGAAAAACCGGGACACAAAGAATTCTGCTTAACGGCAGCAAGCCCTTGAATGGTTTTCTGAATTTCATCTCTGTTTACGGCGTAAGTATACTGCGTAATATCTGACAGATACCCGTTAGCAATGATTTTAACGAGGTCAGCCTGAGAGAAAAGTCTCAATAAATAAGGTTTCTGACCGGGTTGCCAATCACTGACTGTGGTAAAACGCGAAACCAAACCCGTCGCCTCTTTACCGCCTCCGGGAGGGTTGATAGATGCAATAAAATCCACATCCTCACCCGTATCAGGCACTTTTACAAAAAGCGATGCCGCCTCAGGAGTCTTTGCAAGGTTGGAAACCAAATAAGATTTTCCGACCTGACTCTGACCGAATATTGCAACAGAGGGTCTGCGCGGTAACGAGTTCTCGTAACGTTTAGCCTCACGTCTGAGCTTTTTCAAATTATATAAGGTAACGGCGCGTTTGTCTTTTTCAACATTAGCCGAAACCCATTTCATACTGTCTTCAATTACCTGTTTTACCTTAGTGCATTGCTGAACAAGCGATGCTGTTTGAGGGCTCACTGCCATAGGTTTTAATTTTTTTAATTAAAGTTTAATATCTGCGTATTTGACAGTCTTTTTTGTATCACTTCTTACAACAGCAAAGCTACTGCCTTCTTTGATGTTGCCATTTCCCGCTCCTGAAGCGTTATGAATTTCGGGATCCACATTGAGAGTCTGTTCGGGCGAAATGAAAACATAATCGCTAAAATACTCGTTGCAATGTTGTGCCACAAATTCCAAAATCGTTCTTCTCTCCGAAATATAACAGCCCGAAATCAAGGTCAGCATATTCGTTAGAACGGGATATATAAGTTCAAGATTTTCTTTCTCGGCATTTTCCTTGAAATTTTCAATTTGTGCCTTCAATGCTATCCAACCCTTCGCAAAACGTATTACAAAGGTTGAAAGATTTTCGTCTTTTGAAGTCTCAAGCGCCTCTTCTATTGTCTGACTAATGCGTTTTTGCGCTTGCGTAACGTTTTCATCCGACTTTTTAAAAATTTCAGTAACGAATTTTCCCAGAGGAATAGCCTTATTGAGTTGTGCGCTGACAGCAGCTTTTTCGCCTTCAAGCGTTTCCATTTCGGAGCGCATCTGTTGAAAACGGATGTTGTATTTTTCGATTTTCTCGTCCATCCGCTCTTTGACGATTTTTTCGATTTCGTCCTCAGGAGGCTCCACAGAAGAATTTTGCGGAATCCTTGACGAAATTTTAGCAACCGAATCAACGGAAAACAATGTCTTAACCGTTCTTTCAAGCCATTGCTCAGCAGAAAGACCTTCGTCAGCATAAGGTAATTGAAGGTTAGGATTATTAATCAACTCTTCAAAAACATCGCTACCAAAAGTCGAAACCAACCATGAAGCAATTCTATTAGAGTCAGCTACGGGGTCTGAAGTCTGATTTTCAACTTTTTTGGAAAGCGACATCGAACTTCCTTCCGTAGAATTTTCTATCTGACCGTTATTAACTTTTTTGGTAAGCGACAACTTTGAGGTTGCGGAATTGTTAGCTCCGCCTTGTCCTTGTTCGTTGTTGCCGCTTACGGATAAACTCAGTTTTGCCATACTCTTACTGAATTTTTCTTATAGGGAAAAAATTAATTATCAAACAACTGAATCAGGAATATGCCTGAATCCATCCAATAACCGTGTTCATCTGCCAAAGACTGTAAAGTAAGTTTCAGATTTTCGGCTGCTACTTTTTTACCCTCTTTGTCCAAAATATTTCTAAGCGGTTTCAAGCGTTCCTTGTTGCGGGCATCCCTTTCCAGATCGAATGTCAAAGGTTCACGGTCTTTGAGCGACTGAGCCGCTTGTTGTGAAGAATAAACCAATTTGTACATCGGAGCCGAAATCCAATCGTCAGTCGGCATTTGCCTCATACCCAACATCATATGTCCGAAGAACTTAACGTTCTTGGTATCGGTATCGGGATCCAAGAAAATACCTTTTAATCTTGCCTTGTTCGGGTCGTATTCGCCGATATAATCCGCCGTAGAACAGAAATTTTGTTTCAAAAGCGAGGTGTCTATCGTGAAATCGTCCAAACGGCACAATTTTCCAGCCATCAAAGCCACCGTTGCGCCTACTGCAACGCAGGTTTTCGGGTCTTTGATAACGCCCGTACCCTCTGCAAAAGGATACCACGTACCTATTCTGTAATGTCCTAACTGAACAACTTTGTCCGGAGTTACGGGCAAATATTTCAAGAACAAATCCCTAACAACAGGCAACAAACTCGGTCTGCCCGACAAAAGGACATAATCACACTCGTATTGAGCAACAATGCCGCAAAGGTCGCCAATCATCTTTTCAACAACATCTTTTACGACTTTGTTAGTGCCTTCGTTATCGAGTTCCCAAGTTATTTTTTCCAAATCGAAACTCTCCGCGCCGTCGTTTCTGAACTCTTGATTGATATATTCTACAAGTTGCGCATTAGGATGCGGATAATTAACAAAGAAACTTTCAAAACTGCGTCTCTCAGGCGGTCTTTCCTCTGAAGCGTGCTGAAGAATATCCGTTGCAATCGGAATTGCAATCTGCATTGCAAATTGTTTTTTCATCAGTTTGTCCTTTGCCGTCGTTCTGCCTAAATACGGTCCGAAAAGGAAATTCATAACATTAACTGAATTTCGCGTTCCGCATTTCTCGGCATAAATTTTAATCGTAGGCAATACGATACGTTCAATTACACGTTTCAAAATATCGTCGCCTGCAAGATTGAAACCTTCCCAAAACATAGGAGCCGGTGTCAAAACCGAAATATTAGCATCGGGATTAGCCTGATAAGAGGCAATCATCAAGTCGGTTGTACCGCCGCCGATGTCCACGCTCGCAATCGTAACCGCCGGCAATGACGGATAAAGCGTATCCTGACGGAGTTTTCCGACAGTGTTAATATAAAGTTTGGCGTTGTTCATAAAACGGTCTTTAATCTCACCGTAAACAAACGTCAATTGATTGCAGGTTGCCTCGTCATAATTCCAATCATCACGTTTATCAGCATCTTTTCTGATGTCGTCAGCCTCAGGAATTATAGTTAAGTTTTCGTCAATAAATCCGTGTCCGAAATATGCTTTGAGCGATTCCAAAGCCTCTTTTGCGTGTTCACGAAGTATAACTTGCTCGGTCTGAAGCATTGCCGTAGGACAAGTCAGAACGATACGTTTGAGTTTTCTCGGTAGATTTTCCTGACCCTGACGTTTACGGAAAGAATAACTATTAACGTATGTTACAGCCTGCATAAAAATTTCCGCTAAAGCAAACGTCATAAGCGAACTCCTTGAAAAATAAGGATTCATCGCCGGATAAGGTTTTTTCAATTCGGGGTCTTGTTCGGCTTTTTGTCTTTCGTATTCAAGCAGTTTGCCGTCCTCAGTGAAAAGTTCCGCAATACCGTAAAGCGCCGGTTTTTGGAAAGTTTCTTCCGCCTTTGAAATATACGTCCAAGGGAATGTACGTTTTTCCAAATCCCAAAGATAACGTTTCGGACTTGACATCACCGAATTAGAATTGTCGGCAGTATTAAGAACCGTAAGTCGCTGAGCCTCACGACCTATTCTAACCAAAGAAGGCCATGCAAAGGCTTTAGGATTGCCAGAGAGTATAAACTGCGATTCGTCGCCCAAAGAGGTTTTTACGAATGCAACTCTCATGTCAAAAGGTTCGGAATATATTCTGTCAGGATAAGTCATATCCCTGATTTCGAGCGGTACGGCATCGGTAAATTCAAACGGCTGACCCGTTTTAACTGATTCTACCAAAATACCCGTTGTACGCGAGTTACCCACATCAAGAATCAAATCCACGTCAATACTTACGTTATGAGTATAAAGCGTTAATTTCGGGAAAGTATCAGCCTTGCCCAAAACTTTCAAAAGCGTAAGATAAAAAGACGTATGAAGGAAATTGTATTCGTCATCATTTTTGCCCAAAGCAGAACGTTTTTTCTCGAATTCGTTCCTGAGCCATTCTTGAACCCAACTGCGAGCGCAGAAAAAGAAATTATTAGCGGGTTTGACAGCACATTCAAAAACCGAATTTTGTGCATCTTTTACCGTCGGAGTAAGATAAGCTTCATTGTTGTCAGCACAACGCGTATCAAAAGCCAAAACCACATTGTGAGTATATTCGCTTTCGTCGTCAGTGCCGGAAATTCTGCTAATCCACATCATTGCCCATGTTTCAGGACCTTGTTGAAATTTTGTTCCGTCGTAACTTTTCCTTAAGTACGGAATAGGAATCCAAACACCTTCATAACTTTCAACCGCTTCTCTTGCCCTAACAGTAATAATTTTGTGTTCGGGGATAGTTCTAATAAGCGATTGAGGAATGCGGCTTTCTTCTATTTCACCCGTCTGAGGATCGACGGCCACTTTCTGAATTTCGTCGGTAAGTTCTATATATTTCTGAAGTTTTTCGTGATAATAAGGAAAAACAAACTGTATCTCCTTGTTACCCTCAATATCTTCTTCGATTTTTTCGTAAAAATCGGCATTTACCTTCATTGCAGCAGACTTCATTCCGAGATTTATCTTAACGGAATGAAACTGAATGCCGGAATTTGCTATCAGACTGAAATCACTCATTGTCAAAAAAAAATATAAGGTTAATATTGTTAACTCAAATCCAAATCCACTTCCTCGTCAGAATTAGAGGGTGTTTCCGTTTTTTTCTGATTGTTACAGAACGGACATACCGACAAGGAAGAAGGATAAATTTCTCCGCAATACGCACACGTTTTAAGTTTGCCCTGAGGCTCTTCCTTAGGTTTTACCTCCTGAGTTTTTTCAGGTTGTTGAAAATACACTGCCTGAGCTTTTTCAGTTTGTTGAGGTTGTGCACTTAATTTAACACTTTTAGCAATAACGTCGAAATAAATTCTTTGCGACTGCCAATTGCTTTGATTCAAGAATCTTTCCTGATAACTCTCGCCCCTTGCAAGACAATATCTGCCGAGAACTTTTTCGTCAGCGGCAAAATTAGAAAAACTCTTCTTCTTTATAGGAATCTTCAGACCGTTGGTTTTTGAAATATAAGGTTTCAAATCACTAAGGTCTAACTTATAAGCACACTCCGAAGGCGAATCGTTGAATTTTACGAAAACGTCATAAATCTTCGGAGTACCTGCCAAAAGCAAGTTGATAAGTTGTTTGCCTATATTAAAACAACCCTCCTTCCCGTCCTTAGAAACAACCGTTACGTGCAATCCGTCAGAGTCTTGCATCCAAGTTAAAAATTCCATTTTTTTAGTTAAAGTGTTTGTAAAACTATATTGTCGAGTCGGAAACAAATATAAAGAAAAAAAATTTGATTATAAAAACTTTTTTTATAAAAAAAATCAAAGTTTTTTATAACACTTTATTAATCAAACTATTAGAAAAGAAAAATATGTGTTTTTTTATCAAAATATTTCAATATTACGAAAAAACTAAAAAAAAATCTAAAAACATTACCACACTATAAAGAAAAAAAAGAAAACACGACAAAAGGTCATATTTTCTTTTTTTTATATCAAGATTTTTAATTTTTTTCTTTGTTGTTTTTCAACAAATTAAAACTCAAGTTTTTCCGTAATTTTATCTACAATACCGTATTCCAAAGCCTCTTTTGCGTCCAACCAATGGTCTTCTTCGATGTCAGCCATAACGGTTTCAAAATCTTTTCCGCAGTTTTCTGCTAAAATTTCTGCCGTAATACGTTTTGTTTTGTTGATTTGTTTTGCCGTGATTTCAAGGTTTGATGCCTTGTCCTGAAAATGTCCGCCGATTAAAGGCTGGTGAATCATTACCTCGCCGTGAGAGAAAATCTCTCTTGAACCTTTTTCGCCGGCAGAAAGCAAAAGCGACGCCATTGAAGCACAAAGACCGATACAAACCGTCTTAACGGGCGAAGAAATCATTTTCATAGTATCAAGAATAGCCATTCCCGATGTTACCGAGCCACCCGGAGAACTGATGTACATTGTAATCTGTTTGCCCGGGTCGGTCATTTCAAGGTAAAGAAGACGGTTGATAACCTGCTCGGCAGATTCATCATCAACCTCACCCCAGAAAAAAATACAACGTTTTTCCAAAAATTTTTCAGAAAATTTCATTCCCGAAAAATTATTCAATATGTTTTCCAATCCGTAATTTTCACTTATTTTAGTCATAATGCAGATATTTTTATTGTACTGAGTTTTTATCTCTGAAAATCACTTGGTCGATAAGACCGTATTCTTTAGCCTCGTTACTCAACATCCAAAAATCCCTATTGGCATCTTTCTCGATTTTTTCTATCGGCTGACCCGTATGAAGCGAAAGAATATCATAAAGATCTTTTTTAGCTTTAATAATTTCGTTGACAGAAATCTGAATATCCGAAGCTTGACCGCCCGCATAACCTGCCGGCTGATGAATCATTATTCTTGAATGTTTCAAAGCATAACGTTTGCCTTTTGTACCCGCTGCCAAAAGCACGGCACCCATAGAGGCCGCCATACCCGTACAAATCGTTGAAATCTTGCACGAAATATACTGCATCGTATCATAAACGCCCAAACCGCCGTAAACACTGCCGCCCGGAGTGTTAAGATAAATCTGAATATCTTTTTGCGGGTCAGTAGATTCAAGGAAAAGCAACTGAGCTTGAATTATATTAGCGACTTCATTGTCAATAGGCGTTCCGATAAAAATGATTCTGTCCGCTATAAGGCGTGAAAATACATCGACTTCACGGAAAGGCATATCGCGTTCTTCAATCACGGCACGGGTCATATCGGAAATAGCACCCGTATACTGATCAAAAGTATTGCTGCTGATGCCTTTGTGCATAACGGCATATTTTCTGAATTCGTTGTTTGTCATAAATTAAATTGTTATGAAATTAAAACGTAAAAAGAGCATTTCAACGGAAACCGAAATTATTAATACTCAACTGCCGCCGAAATACTCTGATTTTATAATTTTTACAAAAAATATATCTTAGTCTTCAAACAATTTTGAAAAATCTGCATAAGAAATATTTTGTTGTGTAAGAGTTGCCTTTTCTTTTACAAGATCGGTAATTTTTTTAGAAACCACCTGAGAACGAATCATATTCTTGTCTTGAGCTTTAGCAAGTCTTTCTTTTGCGTAATTGTCAAGCATATCGGCAGGAATTTGAGAAGGTCTGATACCATAACGTGCAAACTCTTGTGCGGTAAGGTCTTTTGCAGCCTCCAACATCTCGTCATCAGAAATTTCGATATTGTTGTTCTTAACGATTTTGCCTTCGATTAAGTTCCATTTAATATCGTCTTTCATGTTCGGGAATTGTTTTTCGAGTTTTTCCTTGTCGAAATCTTTATATTGTTCGAGGTTGAGCATCCAACGAACCATGAAATCCATAGGAATGTCAAATTTGCCGTTTTCAACAAGAGTTTTTCTGGTATCAATCATCAATTTGATGTCTGATTCCATTGCATAACCCTCTTTGTACTGTTCAACGATAGTAGCACGCAACTCATCTTCGTTGTGAACTTTGCCTTCACCGAAAAATCTGTCATAAACCTCTTGCGTGAGTTCGCCTTGAACAAAGTTTGAAATTTCATCGATTTTGAATGCAAAATTTACATTCATCGTCTTGAAATCAATCATATTGTTACCCAAAAGTGCTTTTGCTTCGCTTTCGTTAGGAAATACCTGAGTCAAATCGAAAGAAATCTGATCGCCTACTTTTTTACCGATAAAACCTGCTCTTTGTTTTTCGTCTTTTACTCTGTCTACCAACATCGAAGTAGTGTTAGAAAGACCGCCTTCGAGTTTTTCTCCTTTTTCATCAACTTGAAAAACTTCACCTTTCAAGAATGATTTTTCAGTAGAAACCTCTGCCGGTTCTTGTTTGCCAGCTGCGTTTTTGTATTGTTCAACGGCTTTATCAACAACTGAAGGCTCAACATCAATAACATATTGTGTCAAATTCAAATTGTTGTCAATCTGAACGTCAAACTCAGGAGCAAGTGCTATATCAAAATAGAATGTATAATCCGTGTCTTTTGAAAAATCAACTTCGGTTTTCTCTCTTTCTGAGGGCAACGGGTCGCCCATATAATCAATTTTATTATCGTTGAGATAATCGAAAAGACCTTTAGAAAGGACTTTATTGATTTCCTCAGCCATAACTCTTGTGTTAAATTCTTTTTTAACCAAACCCATAGGAGCTTTGCCGGGACGGAAACCCTTAAAATTAGCCTTTCTCTGAATATCTTTCAATGAATTGTCTACTTTAGACTGATAATCGTCTTTCGTTAAAGTAACCTTAATTGTGGCATTAAGCGCATCAATATTGTTTTGTGTAACTTCCATTTAATTTTTATGTTTTTAGAAATTTCTAAAAAATAAGACCGGCACACGAAAAAAAAATTAAGTTCCGTGATTTTCGGCCTTACCTAAAAAATAGTGCGGATGAAGGGACTCGAACCCCCACGCCCGAAAGCATTAGATCCTAAGTCTAACGCGGCTACCAATTACGCCACACCCGCCTTCAGAATTTGCGGTGCAAAGGTAGAGCGATTTTTTATTTTTTGCAAATTTTTTTTTTAATTTTTTACAAAAAAAATATATATTCCCTTTGCGCCTATCTTAATCCCACGATTTTTTTGATTTCGCTCAATTTGTTCAACGCTTCAATCGGGGTTAAATTATTAATATCAATCTTTTTGATTTCGTCCCTAACCTGAAGCAAAACAGGGTCTTCAAGCTGAAAGAAACTCAATTGAACGCCTTCGCTTTGGTGTCTTTTGTTTTTAACGGATTCTTTTGCATTAGAAACCTTAGTCTGAACTTCGGAATTTCCACGCGAACCGCTTTCCAATTCTTTCATAATTTGATTAGCCCTTTCAACCACAACCTTGGGCATTCCGGCTAATTTTGCGACATGGATACCGAAACTATGTTCGCTACCGCCCGGAACAAGTTTTCGCATAAAAATCACTTTTCCGCCTTTTTCCGAAACCGAAACGTTATAGTTTTTGATTCTTTCAAAACTTTCAGCCATATCGTTAAGTTCGTGATAATGAGTTGCAAAAAGAGTTTTAGCCCTTGCCGAAGGATATTCGTGAATATATTCAACGATAGCCTGAGCTATCGAAATTCCATCGTAAGTCGATGTTCCGCGTCCCAACTCGTCAAAAAGCACCAAACTTCTATTTGTCATGTTGTTAAGGATTCCCGCTGCTTCATTCATCTCGACCATAAAAGTTGATTCGCCCGAAGAAATATTGTCAGAGGCGCCGACCCTTGTAAAAACCTTATCAACATAACCTGCCGTTACCGCTTTTGCCGGAACAAAACTTCCGGCTTGAGCCATCAGCATTATCAAAGCCGTCTGTCTTAAAAGCGCAGATTTACCCGCCATGTTAGGACCGGTAATCATCATAATCTGCTGCGTCTTATCGTCCAAGAAAATATCGTTAGGAATGTATTCCTCTCCGATTGCAAGCTGTTGTTCGATAACAGGATGCCGTCCAGCGGTGATTTTAATCTCGTTGCTATCGTTGATTTCGGGTTTGCAATAATCATAATCCAAAGCACATTGAGCATACGAACAAAGACAATCAACGGCGGCAACGGTTTTGGCGTTTTGCAAAAAAATCTCGATGTAATTTTTAAGATACGAACATAAATCGTTGAAAATCTGAGTTTCCAAGGTTTGAATTTTGTCCTCGGCACCGAGAATTTTTTCTTCGTATTCTTTCAGCTCCGAGGTAATATAACGCTCAGCACCAGTCAAAGTTTGTTTACGAATCCAATCCTGAGGCACTTTTTCCTTATGAGTATTTCTGACCTCAATGTAATATCCGAAAACGTTAGTAAAACCGATTTTAAGCGATGGAATTTGCGTTTGTTCGCTTAAATTCTGTTCCATTTTCAAAAGGTATTCCTTGGAATGAAAAGCGATATTTCTCAACTCGTCAAGTTCCTGATTTACACCCTCGTTAATAAAATTTCCCTTTGAAATCAAAAGGGGCGGATCTTCAACGATTTCCTTTGAAATTTTTTCAACGACCTCTCCGCATGGATTAAGTTTGTCGGCAACGGGTGTAAAAATTGTTTTGCCGTTATCAACAGCCGTTAAAAGCGAATATTTAATTTTTTTGACACATTCAAGCGAAAGTTTTATCTGATTGACATCTCTCGGAGACAATCTCATCGTTGAAATTTTAGAGGCAAGACGCTCAATATCACCGACTTGTCTTAATGCTGAACGTAAATCCTCCAAAAGCGAAAAATCATTTTTGAGTTCTTCGGCATAGTCCGAACGTTTTTTGATTAACGATATATCTTTCAAGGGCAAAGCTATCCAATGTTTCAACATCCTACCGCCTTGAGGACTTACGGTTTTGTCAATAACGTCCAAAAGTGTTTTGCCGGAAGGACTCAGCGGAGAAAAAATTTCAAGATTTCTAACCGTAAATTTATCCAACCAGACATATTTTCCCTCGTCAATACGAGAAATTTTTAAGATATGACCTAACTGCGTATGTTGCGTAATATCAAGATAATGCAAAAGCGCACCAGCAGCAGTTGCAGCCGAGGGCATTTCCTCGATTCCGAACCCTTTGAGCGAAGGCGTTGAAAACTGTCTTAAAAGTCTTTCCCTTGCCGTTGCCTCTTCAAACGCCCAATCCTCCAAAGGATAAAAATAATATTTAGTTCCGAAAAGTTGCTGTACATCCTCTTTTCTTGAACGCTCATAAAGAACTTCCTTTGGCGAAAGCGATGCCAAAAGTTTTTCAATATATTCCGTACTGCCTTCTGAGGCCAAAAAATCTCCCGTCGAAATATCCAAAAACGCTACCCCCGTCTTACCCTTAGAAAAGTTAATACAAGCAGCGTAATTATCCGATTTATTGTCCAAAACATTATCGTTAAGCGAAACGCCGGGAGTAATCAGTTCCGTAATTCCGCGTTTAACGATTTTTGTGGCGAATTTCGGGTCTTCCAATTGTTCGCATATTGCCACTCTCTCCCCCGCCCTGACAAGTCTCGGTAAATAATTGTCCAAAGCATGATAAGGAATTCCCGCTAATGCCTCGCCCGCTCTTTTTGTGAGTGTAATACCAAGAATTTCAGAGGCTTTAACGGCATCTGAAGCAAAGGTTTCATAAAAATCTCCCACTCTAAAAAGCAACAAAGCATCAGGATATTTTGCCTTGATACTATTGTACTGCTTCATAAGGGGGGTCTCGGAAGGTGATTTCGCCATTTTTGTTTTCTTAAAAAATTACGGATTTAAGTTTTCTGTTCTAAAAAAAATTAATTCAATTTTACTTTGAAAGCGGCTTTAAAACCTGTAAATTCGCCTTGATCGAAAGTTTCATAACCGAAAGTTAAGGACACAATTTTTTTAGTAAAAGTCATAGTTTTTTCGTTGAAAAACCATTTTTCTTCAAACATAATATCGCCGATTTCTTTACGGTTGAATTTTTTTTCAAGCTCTTTAATATCGTTTACCGACAATTCAGCATCGGTAAAATAATCGTATGCCTGCAATTTTCCTTTATAAACGGCTTGATAAATTGCGTTCGCAAGAGGCTGAATATTGGTTTTTGCTAATCTTTCCTCTTCCCAATCGTCATCTTTTTTGTGGTTTTTAACAACGACATCGTAAAAAATAGGGTCAGTAATTTTTATAGCCTCAGTAGAATCAAAATCATAAAAAAACTCCGATTCCTTAACAACTGCGGGAGCAACTATTTTTTCTTTAACCGTATCGGTATTTAAACTATCTACTTGATTTTGAGCGTTTTGTACGCCGGGATTGTTTGTGCAAGAAGCAAAAAAACAAGCACAAAAAATAGCTGAAAACAAATTCTTTTTCATAACTTTTTAATCTGAAGTTTTTTTTAAAATACAGAAAACAAAATTAGATAAAAAAAGTTTTTTCAGCAACAGATATTTTCAAAAAAATTATTCAGATTTTTTCTCCTCAATATCAGGTTCTAATAAGGATTTTTTGCGTTTTCTGAAAATGCGGATTGTAATAAAAAACGTTATCACCAATGCAACTAATCCCGCAAAAGCAAACAACTGATCAGGAGCAAAAGTCATTTCGGTAATTGTTGCAAAAGCTTTTGAAACGTTTACGATACCCAAAACTAATGTTACCCAAGTTACGATTATCATCATAACGTTAGAAAACCAACCGTTCAAATGCTCTCTTCCCATAACCTTCTTGTCGTTTACAACCATGAAAAGGAATATGCTGACAAAGGGAAGTATCAAACCGTTGAAAGCTTGAGCCGCCACGATTGCCGGAACAGGTTTTATTTGCAAATAACCCAAAACGATTCCGACCGTCAAAACAACGTATGCAACCCACTGAAAAGAATTAGCATTTTTAGGAGTTCCGTCAGGATTTTTCTTCTCAAAAATACTTCTTGAGGTCAAAGCCGAGGCAAGCGGTGAGGTAATAGCACTCGTAAAACCGGCAGCAAACATTCCGAAACCAAAAATATAAACCGCCCATTGTCCGATATGCAAAGTCAAAGTCTGAGAAAGAAGTTTGTAAGAAAACTGCAAATTATTAATAGCCTCTCTTGTCAACCCCCTTGTCATCTCTGTACCGACGCTCAAAATAGCCATTGAAATCAAACCGCCCAAAATTACGGCAGTAGAAATACCGATTCGCATATCCTTAACCGTGGTATCTTTTTGAACGACATTAGAACCCAAAAACAAATCATAAGGTACAACCGTCGTTCCAATCAATCCCAAAATCAAAAGACCTGCGCCCGTGGTATCAGGAAGTGTAGGAACAAACATTCCTTTAATAATCTCCTCAGCCGGCGGTTTTGCAAAAACGGCAGTCGTTATGAAAGTTGCACCCATCAAAAAGACAAAACTGCCCATAAAATTAGCCATCGACCTCAAAGATTTAAGACTCAAAGCCAAACCCGCAATTACAGCTATCGCCGTAACTATCAAGCGTTTGTCCAAATGCGGAAAGACCAAAGAAAGTCCCTCAACCGAGCCTAAAATATTACCCGTTTCGTATGCGGCACAACCCAAAATTATCGCGCCCACAATCATCACCAAAACCGGCACTTGAGCTTTGCTTCCCGCAAAATGATATTTTATTGCTTGTCCCAAATTCATTTTGGAATAAATCGTAGCCCTCGCACTAGCCTCCTGCAATACAAGACAAGCAATAGTAGAAAAAGACAAGGCCCACAAAAGCTGGAACTGAAAATCAGCTCCGGCTTTTGTAGCTGTCGTAACAGTCCCCGGACCGATAAAAGCCGCAGAGATTATCGACCAAAACAGAATGTTCAAAATTCTGTTCTTAACCGCTGTTAATGCCTTGTTCTTCATCTAAAAAAGTTAATATCGAAAATTAAACTCTATAATTTTTTTTCAAAATTAAAAATCAATTCTCATCTGACCCTTCATAAAGTCAATTATATCATGTGGTTCAAGAATTTTAGTTTTTTCTTTTTCGAGAAAACTTCCGATTTCCTGAACAGGGTCTTTGAATGAGGAATAATCACCTCCGATAATTTTAACGGGATCATTGCGTCTGCGATAATAGAAACAGAAATCCGCTCCGTCAAGATTAAAATTAAAATCGGGATTTTTTTCAATTGACCAGGTTGGAATCAATCTCAAATCATAACCTTTAGGGAATTCTCCCGAACGCGATTCCAAATGATTGATTCTCTGCAAACAAGAATAGTCTACAAGGTACATCTCCCCTTTCGTGTAGGCTTCATGTTCTTTTGTGTCGATGTAAACACTGCCGTTTTCAGCCATCATCAACTGGCCCCTTGTGTAATATTTGCCGCCATAAGTGCTGCCGCCCATATAAAAATCAAAACGCTGACCTTTCAGCAATGTGCCGAAAACAAAGATTTTGATAATATGACTTTTTTGATTGTTTATCATAATTCATTTTTTATTTAATGTATCTATAAAATTCATGCCAAAACCATCGGAAAAAACAATTATCTTTTGCCCTTAGAGCAAAAAAACTAAAATTTTGGTACAATATAAGTTACTTTTTTACCTAAAAACAAACTAAAACCCGGTTCAAAATATGCCCCGGGTTAGTATCTTTTCTTTTCGCCTAAAAGGAATATCCTAAACTATTCTTCGTCGGAAACCTCCGAAAAATTAGCCGAGGCTTTAAGTAAATTTTGATATTCTTCTTCGCTCAAACCGCTTTTATAGAAGTTGACGGGATCAACAGGTTTGTCGTTGATTCTCACCTCATAATGGCAGTGAGGACTTGTAGAAAGTCCGGTATTGCCTACATGACCGATAACCTCGCCCCTATTGACTTTTTGACCTTCTTTTACCAAAATTTTGCTCATGTGAGCATATACTGTTGTATAACCGAATCCGTGATTAATTTTTACTACGTTTCCGTAGCCGTTTTGTGTGCCTGCCATTGCAACTGTACCGTTGCCGGCAGCGTAGATAGGAGCACCATGAGGAGCCGTCAAATCCACTCCGGCGTGCATTCTATAAATATGTAAAATCGGATGAAATCTATAACCGAAAGGAGAACCAAATCTTATAAAATCTTTCACGTCAACAGGTTGTATTGACGGAATACTTGCCAACATTTTTTCTTTGTTTTTTACCAAATCAGCAACCTCGGCATAAGAACCGGACTGAACTTTCATAAAACTTATCATCTTGTCCGAGTTGTAAGCTGCTGCAATCATCAAAGAAGCCTCCGAAAAGCCTCTCAAAGCTTCGTATTTATCAACACCACCGAAGCCCGCCAATCTCTCCGCCTCAGAAAGCGGTTCTTTTTGGAAAATCATACGGTACTCATCATCATGCTTTTGAATTTCGGATAATTCAACCAAAGATTGATGAAATTTCTTATTTAAGTCTTTGAATTTTTCAACCAACGACTCCCGCTCCATCAAGACTCCTTGCTCTGCGGGCGAGGCTATGTAATAAGAGGCTAAAACTCCTAACGAAATGCCTAACACCAATGTAAAAGCGAACTTAGGCAACACTTTCTGATAAATAAATCGAGCCAATGCAAATTCTTGCTGCTCAAATTTCAGAGTGTCAGGGTTAAATTTGTACTTTATCATACGATAATTAATTTTGTTCTAAAAGATTTTAAATAGTAATTTTCATTAATGCTAATGTTTTTCTATTTTTCATCCCTCATTTTTTCAGATGACAAAATTATATCGAAATAATCAATTATACAACTTTTTTGTAAAAAAATATTTCCGAAAACACCCCGAAAATCACGGAAATACATCTTATTATAAGTCTAATAAATTAATTATCAACAAATTATCTTTTAATAAAAAATTCTAAAATTTTTACGATAATTTTTATTAAAAAACACTCGCGGATATAAATGTCCCGCAAAAAAAAAGAATAAAACTTCAAAAAACATTTTCGAATATTTTAATTTACAAAAATCCTGCCGAAGACGAAAAAGTAATATTAATTTTCTTTTTCGTACTCGTTAAGATACTCATAATGGGCTCCGTGCTTGATTCTTCCGAGGCGCATTGCAATGAAAAGATTACCGATAAACTGGGGATTTTTTTTCTGAGCCATTATCTCTAATTTTTTGGCATAAGCCGAAATCTTAAAACCGGTTTCCAAGGCGACAAGTTTTTTATCGTTTTTTCCGAACTCAAAACTCAAGCCGCCTTTGAATTCCGCACCCGGGACAACTGAAATTTCATCAAAACCTTTAACGAAACTCGATGTACCCAAAGTAATTGTGGCATAATGATTTACAGGGTCAAATTTTTCCGACCTCACATCATCACCGCTGTAATAAATTTCGTAATAAATAGGCTTTAAGAAGGCAAGAGAGGCTCCAACCATATAAAAAAGCCTGATTTCTACTGTGTTAAGATCTTGTTTTTGAAACAAGGAACGCTGACGGCCCCGTGAATAAAAAAACTCGAAACAAAAATTCTTTTTACCGAAACAAAACTGTCCATAGTCTGCAACATACGGATTAGAAGCCCTGTATTGCTGAGGATGTTTTATAAATGAAATCCCGCAATCCCAAAGGTTTTTCTTAAAATAATTTACAAACTTGCCGCTTCTGTAATCGAATTCCAACCCGTTGGTTTTCAAACTCATACTCAACGACCATTCGTTACGGTACAATACTTTTTTCGTAGTATCAAGTTCTCCTTGAGCCAAGGAAACTTTGCCAAAAAGAACTATCAACAATATTACGAGGCTCAGCTTTTTCATTTTCCCGATTAAAAATGCACTTTGTCAACCGTTATAGTTTTCACTACATCTGCATAAGCGGGACACGCCGGCCTACTAGGTCTGCATGACGAGAGCAAACATACCACAGCCGCAACGGCAGCTATCAACAACAAAGACTTTTTCATGTTTTTAAATTGTTTTTTAAGTTCAACTTTATAACTTTTTAAACGCAAAATTAATGATTTTGTTTATTTTTTTGCGTATTTTTTTTAATTAAAATTCCAACATTATTGAAATGTGGATTTTAGATAGCCGTAGCGGCAATATTTTACCGTTTTCGACCGGCAGAGCCCACGAAAAAACCGTGTTAGCCCGGGACTTTTTAACACCAAAACCCGTACCAAAACCCATCGGAAAATCTTTAAAACTTTGGATTAGAGTCTCACTCTCAAAAAACGCACAATCATAAAAAACAAAAACGGAAAAACTCCCGCCCGGCCTCAGCCATAAAGTATTGTTCGAGAGAATATAACGCGCGGCATAAATTGAATTTTCGGAGAATCCTCTCAAACTCTTTGCTCCGCCGAGCATATAATTTTCGTGAATGTCAATTTTTGCGTTGTTAATCAAATCTTTGGCTGAAACCGAAAATTCATAATCAAAATTCGAGAAAAAGGACAAAGTTTTGGAAAAATTTGCAGAAAGCTCCACGACATTACTTTTGCCGAAAAGAAAATTCCGTTTTCCGGCAAGGAGCGAAAAACTGATTTTTTGAAAACCCTTTTCACTTGAAACCTCAAAACCGTACAAAGCCGATTTCGAGGAAAAAATTTCTTCAGAGCCTTGCGAGGGCGAAAGTTTTTTAAAAGCGGCAACAAGCGAGAGGTTAAAACCGCTAAAAATCATAAAACTTATTTTAGGAGAAAATCGCAAATTGATGCAGGAAGAATCCGCTTTGTTTAAATCCGCATTAAAAGCCACGGAGGTTTTTGTCCTGAAAATAAACGGAAAGAAAAAATCCAAATCCGCTTTTTGTGAATTTTTGCCGTAACCTATCCAATTGAAAGAAAACTTTTCGCCTTTGGAAAAATTGTTACGCAAAATCAAAAACGCTTCACCGTTAAGATAATAACGATCTAAAATTTCATCGTACAAAACTGAGGCTAAAGCATTTACAGAATTAGCCCTTAAACTCTCCAAAAAAAAATAAATGTCAGCCTCCTTTCCGTCATAAAATTCAGTCTGAGTTTTTCTCTTAACAGAAAAAAAATCTGATGCCGACAAAATTTTGTCAGAGGAGTTAATTTTTTTTTCGCAATACAGGCATTTAGGTTTCAAATCCGTCAAATTGTATATATAATAAGGTGATATTTTGCAGTCCCCGAGAAGAAAAATATTCTTTATAAAAACTTTATTGCCGAATTTAAGAGTATTATAAAGAGAAATTTTAAATTTTTTTATACATAAAGAATCGTTTGAAATCTCACAAAAAGGAAACCCTAAAGAAGCGGTTTTCAAGAGAATCTTCTGATTGATTTTTTCGATTGCAAGAGTATCTAACTTTTTGAATAAAAATCGTTTATGATAATAATTTTTTACGCTGTCAGTTCTCAAAAAATAATTTTGAAGCCTGAAAACCGAATTTTGTGCAAAAAGATTTAAAACAGAAAATAATGTTAAGTAAACTACAATTAGATTTTTTTTTAACATAAAGATAACATTTTTTTTGTTTTTTTGAAAAGATTATATATCTTTGCAATCGAACTTAAACTCATAAATAAAAGATAATCATGGCTCAAAAAACACACACCGGAAAGGTGAAGTGGTATGACACCACAAAAGGATTCGGTTTTATTGAAACCGAAGAGGGAAACGATATTTTTGTTCATTACACCGGAGTACCTAATGTCAGCAATAAGAAAGTAAATCTCCTTGCTGATCAAAAAGTTACATTCGAGATTACAGAAGGCAAACGCGGACCTCAAGCAACAAACGTAGCTGTTTCAAAGTAATCCGAACTTTTAAAGGAAAAATCAAAAAAAACGCCATAAGGGTATTTTCTTATGACGTTTTTTTGTGCGTAAATGAAATATTTTTTTCTAATCAACAGTCAAAACCAATGTGCAATTAGAATTTTTCTTAGAGAAACTTGCCGTAAAATCATCCAACTGTTTCTGAGTAATATTATTCAAATTTCTGCCTCTGAACATTGTAAGACCGAAATGTGCATAAAAATAGTCAAGACTTGCAGCTGAAATTCCCGTATTTGAACAATCCACCTCCGTAAGACTTCTGACTCCTTGCAAAGGACGCAATGTAACTACCTTTGTATCAGCAATATTTACTGATTCAAGATTTTTCAAATACTGAAGCGGCGTCAAATCATCAACGTTAGTTTCAGAACAATCAAAATTAATAAGGTTCACAAGTTTATCAACACCATCGATTGTATACAAACTTTGGTTTTGAGACACATTCAAATCTGTAAGTTTTTTCAATTCCTTAATTTGAAGAAGGTTGTTTACGGTACAGAAATGAATATCAAGTTTTTTCAAATTCATCAAACCGCGCAAAGGAGCAAGTGATTTGACCATCGTGTTACCACAATTGATAGAAACCAAGTTCGTTAAATTTGAAACCGGAATCAACGAATTGATATTATCGTTGTTAGAGCAGTTGAGGTCCACCAAATTGGTCAAACCCTCAATACCATCCAATGAAGTGATATTAGTACCACTACAATTAATTTTGGTTAAGAATTTGAGTTGTGCCAACGGTTTCAAATCGGTAATTTGTTTGTTGCCCGAACAATTTATTTGCTGCATTTTAACAATATCAGCCAATTGCTCGTCCGTAGGCTCAACATCCTTACCTTTAAGCTCCAAATCCCTGAAAATCTTTTTCCATGCCGGAGTCAAAGAATTCCACCACTGACGGTTTTCCTGCGCAAAAAGCGTGTTTCCGCCAAACACAATTATTGCCAAGAATATGACAATTATTTTTCCTATTATGCTTCTATTCATGTTACTAAAAGTATATAAATTGTTAATTATCAATATTTACCTTTTCTAAAAAAAAAATCAACGTCAAAAAAGCGTAGGACATTGAATTTTTTTCTTCTCTTCAACTTCAAAAAGTGTCGGATAATCCTCCTCAAAACGCTTTAAAACGGCAGACATAATCGTTTCACGAAGGAATTTCGCTCTGTTATTTATTTTATATTTTCTGAAATATCTCATCAAAGCCTTCAATTCCATATCGTTAAGGCGAAAACTCTGTCTGTGCTTTCGCTTAAAAGCTTCTTTTTCTTCCTCCGTCCTCTCTTTTTTGGACATTTTCCCGCTTTTTGACACGGTTACTTTACGTACAGCCATATTCAGTTTTTTTTATTATAACACCATACCGTTTTTTTTCAAAACGTCCGTTTTATTAATTCTTTTAGCGTAAAACTTTTAAAAATATTGCACGGACTAATAAAAAACAATACGCAAAGTTATTATTTTTTTTGTTTTAAAAAAATTATACGGCTATTTTTTTTCGATTTTTGCAAGCAAATAAACCAAAAATATTGTTAATAACGCTGATAAAATTATCACCGCATTATATTCCATAAATTGCGACTGTTCAACAACTTTATCGTCAGATTTTATGTAATAAGTGGTTGTGGCCATAAAATTGTTAAAAAAGTGACAAATCACCGGCACCCATAAATTTTTTGTGTACAACAACATAAAACCTAACAAGGCTCCTAAAAGAAATCTCGGTAAAAAACCGAAAAACTGCAAATGCCCGCTACTGAAAACCGCCGCCGAAATCACCACGCAAAGCCAACCTCTCATGTTTGCCGAGTCTGACAAAAGATTTTTCTGAATAGTTGCCCTAAAAAACAACTCCTCTCCTATTGCCGGAATCAGCGCAATAACCAAAACGTTAATCAAATAACGAGAAAGAGTCTGGTCTACGAGAAGTTTTTCGGTAAGCATTTTTGCCGTCTCCTCCTCTGAGCGCATCCAATCCTCCAACGAAGATAAAAACTTAGGCAATTTCATCGCCAAATTTATCTCCTCCAAAAACGAAACCATAGGCATCGAAACCACCATCAATGCGATACTTATCAACAAAGATTTCAATCTCGGAGCTTTGTTGAGTGCCAAAGCGTTAAAAACATTCTTATCCTGAAAGAAAAACGCAAAAAACACTGCCGGCATTATAAAAATTCCTACCGATAATAAAGACTGAGAATACTGCAAAGCCTCTACACTCATCGAAATGACATTTTCTCTGCCGAATATAATGCTCGCCGAAAGCGTCGTTAAAACAGAAAATATCATCGTAAAAACTATTGTTATCACGATAAACCACATCAGTTTTACCCAAAAACCGCTATTTTTAAAAAGTGAAGCCATTATTTTCTTTTATAACGTTTTTCAAAATTCGGGCGCAAAATTATAAAACTTTCCGCAGTAAAAAAAAATCTTAATTTTTTTTATAAAAAAAAGCGATTATATTAAAAGAAATTTGCTTACTTTAGCAACTTGAAAATAATTAACAAATACATAAAATAAAAATGAAAAAACTTTTAACTATCATCTCTTTGATTGTCATGTCCTTAGGCGGATATGCACAACGCGGTGGCGCACCAAACTGGATTTCAATCGCAGCTAAAGGCGGTTACGGAAATTCTATTTTCTTTTGCAAACAAGCCAGCGACCTCGAAGGTTACGACAAAGACGTTATGGCTCCCTCTTATTGTTTCGGTGGAAGATTAGGCGTGGTTTTTATCGACAAAGTCGGCGTTTCGTTAGAATATTTGGGTTCTAATTACGAATCGAAATACGATTATAACAACAACGTTTTAACACTTTCGGGCAATATGAAAATGAAAGCCGGCGATTTTCTCGCACTTTTCAGATACACGGGCGAATACGGTTTCTACTGCGAATTAGGACCGAAATTTACCTCTGTAAAAGAAGTTACAAGAGAATTTGAAACACAAGTCGGAAAAGCTTCCGCTCCCGGAATAGAAGAACCTGTTACCAACGATTTCAAAGGTAAATTTACGAGCGTAGTTTTCGGATTCGGTTTCATGCCTTACAACGGCGACAGAGTTCAAGTAAGTTTGGGTTTAAGAGCAGCTTATTGCAACAAAAACATCTTGGAGACTCAAGGCAACATTTTCGGACTCGATGGCATGGCTACAATCCAAAACGTTGAAATCAAACCTTTTTCAGCACAAGTCATGTTGGAGGTTAATTACCATTTTGCAAGATTCGGAACGGCAACTTGCGGAAAACAAAAAATCATTTTCTTTAAGTAAAAAAACTTTATAAAAAACCTAATAAAAAAAATGACACAGGAAGAATTAAATTCACTGGATTTTAACGTTAAATCGTTAGGAAAATGTAACGTACCTTCACCCCTACATCTGTCAAAAGTTGTAGGCGACGAAGTCTACGATTACGTAACAGAGAAAGAAAGAATACTTTATGACGGTTCTACGAAAGCGGTTTATGATTTCAAAGAAACAAACATTCCGCCGATTTCGTTTGAAAAAGCCGGTCCGAGAGAATTCATTTATTTTGAACCTAACAAAACCAAAGTGGCAATCGTTACCGCCGGAGGTCTTTGTCCCGGTCTCAACAATGTCATCAGAGGTCTTGTAATGCAGCTTTTCCGCCGCTACAATGTTCACAACGTTATCGGCATAAAATTCGGTTTGCAAGGTTTCATCTCGAAATACAATCACCCGTATGTTGTTTTAACCCCTGACATTGTGGACAGAATACACCTTCAAGGCGGTAGTTTTTTGAGTTCTTCAAGAGGCGACCAACCGAGCGAGGAGATTGTAGACACGCTTCAAAGAGAAAACGTTAATATCCTTTTCTGCATCGGCGGCGACGGTACTTTGAGAGCGGCTCAAGACATCAGCGACGAAATAGAACGAAGAGGTCTGAAAATTTCAGTGGGCTGCGTTCCAAAAACCATTGACAACGACATCAGTTTTATTGATAAATCTTTCGGTTTTGAAACCGCGTTTTCAGAGGCAAGTAACATCTGTATCAACGCTCACAACGAAGCCAAAGGCGCATACAACGGTATCGCTATCGTTAAACTCATGGGTAGGGATTCTGGTTTTATCGCCGCTAACACGACTCTTGCAACGGGCGATGTAAATTTCGTAATCATTCCCGAAATGCGCTTTGACCTTTACGGCGAAAGAGGCTTGATAAATCAAATCAAAAAACGTTTGATTTCACGTCAGCACGCTTTGGTAATCGTTGCAGAAGGTGCAGGTCAGTTCCTCTTTGAAGAAGATGAAAACGTGGAAAGAGATGCCTCAGGAAACGTTAAATACAAAGACATCGGAGTTTATTTGAAAGATAAAATCCATGAACAGTTCAAGAAAGAAGGTTTGGCACACACGATAAAATATATCGACCCAAGTTATATTATAAGGAGTGCGCCGGCTAATTCCAACGATTCTAAATTCTGCAATCAGTTGGCTCAAAACGCTGTTCACGCTGCTATGGCCGGCAAAACAGCTTTCGTTGTCGGACACTGGAACGCCGCTTTCACGATTCTGCCCATTAGAGCAGCCGTAAAAGAAAGAAAACGCATCAACCTCGAAAGCGAACTTTGGTGGAGCGCATTGGAATCAACATCACAATTGCCCAAAATGCTTAACGATCCAAACGCAAGCGGTGAAAACAAAATCGCTTCCCCGACTTTAAAATCAACTGCCGGCGGAAAATAAATACTACGTATGTCATAATAAATTGTAGGGGCGAACAAAAAAAATTCGCCCTTACATTTTTTTGTTATCACGTTTTTTCATTTATAAAAAAACATGAAATCTTTTTTACAGGAATGTGCCGAGGATATATTAAAAAAATTTGACAAAGAGGATTCTGTTTGCGTTGTTTTTCCGAACAAACGTACAATGATTTATTTCAGAAAAGAATACGCAAAACTCAAAAACGAAGTTTCATTTGCAAAAAATTTATATCCTATCAATCTGATTTTAAACAAGTTCCACAAAACAACAACGGCTGACGAATTAACGCTGTTGTTTGAATTATATGATGCTTTCAGACAAGTGTTTTTTAAGCCAGAAATGCGCAACAAAAATATCGCAGGTGATTTCAATCTGTTTTTCGACACGGGACAAAAAATACTTTCAGACTTCAACGAAATCGACAATTATTTAATCGATATTGACAGATTGTGTCACAACTTTGCAGATTTAAGCGAGTTAGACGCTTTTTATTCCGATTTGGACGAAGAAACGGTAAAAATCATAAAAGCATTTTGGGCTAATTTTTCAACAGAAAGGCTCAGCAACGAAAAATTAAGATTTCAAGAATTATGGATTAATCTGCCTGAAGTTTACAAAATTTTCCGCAAAAATCTCAAGGAAAAAAAATGTTCGTATTCGGGAATGCACAACAGAGAAATCTGCGAAATTATTAAAAAAGGTAATCTCAAAACCGAATTCAAAACTTATATCTTCGTAGGTTTCAACGTCTTAAACAAGGCCGAGAGAAAGATTTTTTCTTATCTCAAACAATCAGGGAAAGCCAAATTTTATTGGGACGCTGACGATTATTACATTTCTGACAGAAATCAAGAAGCAGGAATGTTTATGCGGGGTTATCTCAAAGATTTTCCAAACGAGATGAATCCTAAACCTCCATCAAATATTATTTCACAAGAAAAAAATGTTGAATATATCGCTGTGCCACTGGAGGTTGCACAAGCGAAAGCCGTTCATGAGGTTTTGTCTCAAATGTCAAAAATGCCCGATTTTGTTCCCGAAAAAACGGCTGTAGTTTTAGGCGACGAACATCTTTTGTTCCCCGTCTTAAACAGTATTCCAAAAGAAATCGAAAAAATAAACGTTACGATGGGTTATCCGTTTAAGGAAACACCCGTTTACTCGTTCATTGACAACTGTTTACAATTAAGAAACAACGTAAAGAAAACATCTTCGGGCAATACGGATTATTATTTCAAAGACGTCATGTCGGTTTTAAACCATCCGTTTGTCTGCAATTTGAAAGATTTTTATTCCAAAGCAATCTGTCAAAAAATAAAAGACGAACGCAAAATCCGTATTCCGAAAGATTTTTTGGGCAGTTACAGCCACATTTTAAGTCTTATTTTTGAGGCTGAGATTTCCTCGCCGGAGGATTTGCTGAATAATTTTTTGGAAATACTTTCAGAAATTTATTTCATAAAAAACCCCGAAAGCGAAAACACAACTCCAAAACTCGAAAACGAATTTATTTATTCGGCTTACACTTCCATAAAAAAACTTTATAACAATATTTCTGCCCTAAAATACAAAGAATTGGATTTAACCTTAACGGCAAGGCTTTTGAAACAGCATCTTTTGGAGGTGAAAATTCCGTTTGAATCCGAAGACGGGGACGGCATTCAAATTATCGGTATGATGGAAACCAGAAACATTGATTTCGATAATATTATTTTGACCGGTATGAACGAAGGCGTTTTTCCAAAACGCAGCGAAAACAATTCGTTCATAACAGAGGGCATGAGACTCGCTTTTGATATGCCGGTGGTAAAATTCAAAGACGCAGTTTTCGGATACTTTTTTTACCGGCTTTTTCAGCGTTCAAAAAATATTACGGTGCTTTACAACAATGTTTTTGCTAATTCGCTTTCCGGCGAGGCAAGCCGTTTTGCAACGCAAATTCTAAAAGAGGCGTCCTCAGAGGCAGTTCAAGATTCTAAAATCCACATAACCCAAAAACAATTTGTCAGAAAAATTCAACCTCTGAAAGCCAAAGATATTTTCGTAAAAAGCAACGAGGACACTTTTGAAAAACTACGTCCGTATTTTTCAAAAGGCGAAGGCGCAAGGGCATTGTCGCCCTCGGCTCTTAACACTTTTATAAATTGTCCGCTGAAATTTTATTTTCAGTACATCGCAAGACTTTTGCCGAAAGAGGATTTGGAGGAAGAGGCAACGGCTGCGGATTTTGGGTCAATACTTCACTCCACGATTGAAAAACTTTATAACAAAATTTGCGAATTAACAAATTCAAAAACAATCACTTGCGAGGCTATTAAACTGATTCATCCGTTAAAAGAGGAATTTGCATTGGAACAATTCAATCAGCATTTTAAGGTTAATAATTCTTCCAAAGAAAAACTTTCGGGTTTTGACAGCATATTTTTTGAAGTTTTGTTGCAATATTTGGACAGAATTTTGGATTTTGACAGTAGCATTGCACCGTTTCAATTAACGGGAACGGAGAAAAAAGAATATGCACGAATGAAAATTTTTTCATCGGGAAAGGCATTAGAAATAAATCTCGGCGGCATTTTGGACAGAGAAGATTTCATAGAAAAAACTCAAAGCCTTAGAATCGTGGACTACAAAACGGGCGATACCTCTGATTCGATGAAATTTTCATGCGTTGATGATATTTTTTCAAAACCGCCGGCAACACGCTCAAAAGAGGCGTTTCAGGTACTGCTATATTCGTGGGTTTATATGCAAAACCACCCTGATACGCAACCCGAACCGGCAATTTATTCTGTAAGAAACGAGATTACAAAAGAAAATTCAAGATTTACGATCATCAAGGATAAAAAAATTACAATTCCCGTTAACAAAAACAATATCAAAGAATTAACGGAAGAATTCAAAGAAAAGTTAAAAGAAGTTTTAGAACAACTTTTTGACATAAACCAAGAATTTAAGGCGAAAGAATCTCCAAATTGCAGGTTTTGTAATTTTCAGAATTTTTGTCAGGGAATTTAACATTAAACTTAAAAAAAAAACAGTAATTTTGCAGCATAAAAAAACATTTATAAGAAAATGGTTAAAAATATTTGTTGTATCGGAGCAGGGTATGTAGGCGGACCGACAATGACGGTTATGGCTTACAAATGTCCCGAAATCAGAATTAACGTCGTTGATATGAACGCCAAACGAATTGAAGATTGGAACAGCGACGATTTAACGAAAATTCCGGTTTTTGAACCCGGACTTGCCGATTTGGTAAAAGAAGTCAGAGGCAAAAATTTGTTTTTTTCTACCGAAGTAGACAAAGCCATCGACGAGGCAGATATGATTTTCATGTCCGTTAACACTCCGACGAAAGAGTACGGTAAAGGTGCCGGCATGGCTGCCGATTTAAAGTATATTGAACTTTGTGCGCGTCAGATTGCCCACGTTTCCAAAAGCGATAAAATCGTAGTTGAAAAATCAACGCTTCCTGTCCGCACAGCAGAGGCTATACGTTCTATTCTTGACAATACAGGCAACCATGTTAAATTTCAAATTCTTTCCAACCCTGAATTTTTGGCGGAAGGTACGGCAATCAACGACCTTTTGAACGCAGACAGAGTTTTAATCGGAGGACTTCAAACTCCAGAGGGAAAAGCTGCAATTGAAGAATTAACAGCGATTTACGCACATTGGATTCCCAGAGAAAGAATTATTCAGACCAACGTTTGGTCAAGCGAACTTTCCAAACTGACAGCAAATGCGTTTTTAGCACAAAGAATTTCGTCAATCAACTCACTATCAGCACTTTGCGAGAAAACAGAGGCTGATGTTACTGAAGTTGCAAGGGCTATCGGTGCCGATACAAGAATCGGTAACAAATTTTTAACGGCATCAGTAGGTTTTGGCGGTTCTTGTTTTCAAAAAGACCTTTTAAACTTGGTTTATATTTGTCATACGCTCGGATTAGAAGAGGTTGCAGAATATTGGAATCAAGTAATTAAAATCAATAATTATCAGAAACACCGTTTTGCAGATAATATTATTACAACGCTTTATAATACGGTTTCGGCTAAAAAAATAGCGTTTTTGGGTTGGGCTTTCAAGAAAAATACCAACGATACGAGGGAAACCCCCGCAATGTACGTTGCCGATTATTTGTTGGAAGATTTAGCTAACATAACGGTTTACGATCCGAAAGTTACTGAAACTCAAATGTATATCGACATCAACCACCTTAACTCAAGGGACGATTCTATCAATCACAAACAATTGAAAATGGTTTCAAATCCGTATGAGGCTTGCAAAGAGGCTCATGCCATAGTAATCCTTACTGAATGGGACGAGTTCAAAGATTTGGATTGGAAAAAAATTCACGATTCTATGATGAAACCCGCATTCATTTTTGACGGCAGAAATATTTTAGAGCGCAAAAAAATGGAAAGTTTAGGTTTCAATTACCACGGGATAGGAAGATAACATTACAAAAAAAATGACGGTGCAGTTTTTTTTTGAAAATTGCACCGTCATTTTTATTTTTTTTAATGATGATGAAACTTTTTTATTAGGCTGCTATACCAATATGACTGTTTTTATTTTCCTAATACATCATTCCGAACAGCCAGAGCGGAATCTTGTTCCCGAAGCCGATTTCAATTTCGTCTGCCGCGACAAAACTGTCGGGAATGTCCTTGATTTGCGTGAATTTTTTGCCTTTTCCGCCAATTTCAAAGAGATATTTGTTGTCAACCAATAAGTCGCCTTGCTTGGGGTATTGTATTGAGTGCGACTGACTTAGCATTGCGGCAAAAAATGATTCGCGCATAGTGCCGACATCTGCGGGATGAGCCAAAGCCTGCATAAGGTTCGAGTTGTTGAAAAGAACTTTTTCGGGTTTGCCCAACGCTTTAAGTCCCTTGCTGTCAGAGTACAGCAGCCTTAGAAGCGCGGAGCGGTGAAGCAACGCAAGAAGTCTGATGAGTTGGTTGCGCGTTGTGGCAAGTGCCTCGCACAACGATGAAACATTGAGCGTAAAAGGTGTCATCTGAGCCAACAGAATGAGAAGCCGTTTGGCTTTGCGAAGTGTTTCATACTCAATGGTTTCCACTGCGGGAATGTCGTTTTCTATAATTGTTGAGGTTACCTGCTGAATCCTTTCGTTGTAACTCTCCAACGATGATGTTTCGAGCAAAAAAGGATAATATCCCTGCAAAACGTATTTTTCAAAAAGCGGAATCACTTTCTGTTTTCCCGCAATTTCGGAGGCAATCTGCTGATGGTTTGTTAAAATTTCTTCGAGCGTAACAGGCTTAAAATCAGCAATTCCGTTGATTGCCAAATATTCGCGGAACGACAAGCCCTCCAAATGGTACATTCTCAGCCGGCGCGAAAGGTCAGCCTTTGCGTTGTCGATTTCCAAAAGGGACGAGCCTGTAAATACGACGTGAAGTCCGGGATAACTGTCGTAAATGTTCTTGATTTCACGAACCCAATTAGGATAACGGTGCACTTCATCAAGAAAAACATGCGTAACTCCGTGAGTATAAAGGTATTCTATAAGTTCAAGCAGTTTGTGTCCGCTAAACCAAATATTGTCAAGAGAAACATAAAACGCATTGTTTCTGTTAGGGAAAGCAAGTTTTATGTGTTGCAGCAGCATTGTGGTTTTACCCACGCCGCGTGCGCCTTTAATGCCGATAAGAGGCTCATTCCAGTCAATTGACGGATATAAGTATCTGACATAGTTACAGTTGGTTGCCTCCAATCGTCTGTTATATGCTAAAAATAATGTTTCCATTTTTGGATTTTTTTAGTTTGTCCGACTGCAAAGTTACATAAATCTTTCTTTGTAAAGAAACTTTTTTTCAAAAATCTTTCTTTGTAAAGAAACTTTTTTGAAGATTTCTTTCTTTGTAAAGAAACTTTTTGCAAAAATAATAAAAATCAACACAAAAATCATTTCGTAGAAATTCAAGATTTAATATTTTTGCAACGGCTTTGTGGTAAAGCAAGGTGCGACCCGTCCAAAGATTTCATCATACCACGCTTAATAAAATAATTATAATGTTTAACTTTGTGTCATAGTTTTTGTCGCAAAGTACGGGTCAACAAAACAGATAAAAACTAAGACACACAAAAAAAGTTCAACATTATGAACCATATTGAATATTTCAAATTACAAGCGAAAAATCTTTTTAAAGATTTTAAAACCCGTCAGTACAACAAAAGTAATAAATGCTACGAGTACACTCCCGAATTTTTCGATATTGGAGGACTCTTTTTCTCTCTTGAAATTCCTGATGATAAAGACAATTTCACGTTCACATTGATGAACGCTCAGCACGTCATAGCCAAGGTGGTAGGCTTTGACAAATGGGAAAATCTTATTCACGCTTCCGAATCAGCGCAAAATTTTGCAAAAGAAAGACTTGAATATGTCAAGCAAAATTTTTCTTGGAGTGTAAAACAAAAAGCGAATTCACTTGGATTCGGCGAACCAATTTACCGTGCAGCAGCATATCAAGATTTGGAATTGGAAAGTTTCAATTTTGATTATTCCAATCTGAGTGAAATGGCTTTAAGACCGCCAATGGGCTTCTCTGCCAAAAATTCAAAAACTGGCTTATATGATTTCTCTGTTAAAATCGGCAGTCATTTTTTTGTCGGCAACGGCAAAAATTTGCAATTTGCAAAAATTGCAGCAGACAAAAAGGCGTATCAATTTTTGTGTCAAGAAGAGGCTAAGATTCTGTATGGCACGACAACTGATAAGCTTGTCGAAGAAACAGAAGAATGGAGTATTCCTGTTCGAAAAAATGGTTATATTGAGGCTTTTGAGAATCATAAATAAACGGGCATATTATGGTAAAATCAGATTACAGATTTGCATCAACTCTAAATCCTTATGGATTAGATAAAAACAACAATTTGGTTTGTGTTGATGATGTTCCAAAAGGATTGGATTGTGGTTGCGTATGTCCGGCGTGTAAAGTTGACCTTATTGCAAAACAAGGCAAAGAAAGGGTATATCACTTTGCCCATAGTTGCGATGACAAATCATGTCTGCATATTCAGGAAACATATTTTCAATTGACCAAGCAAATCCTTGAAAACAACAAGTATATTATGTTGCCGGAATACGACATAATAAAATCAGAAAAAATTGCAATTACCAATATAACATTGCAAAATCTTACGTATGCAGCCAATATTTTGCCGGATATTGTTGTTGAAACAGAAATCGGAATGCAAGTTTATATACGTTTTAAGCGCAAAAGAGGAAAAGATATTTCCTTTGATAGAAATAATGTTTACCTTGAGCTTGACGCTAACGATATAAAAATCAACGAATTAGAAAGTTTTTTATTATATTCTACTGAAAACAAAAATTGGTTGAATAATCCGTTTTATGATAAATATTTAGAGCAGGAATATCAGACAATGGAATCCGCAATTTCGCAAATTGATAATTCTGCTGAAAATAACGAACTTTATGGAATAATAGAACCAAATTTTGTCAGCAATAAATCTTGGTCGTATGATAAACAGAATATGACGAATACTAATCAAGAAATGCTGTTGAATGATTTGCAAAATTTAGAAATTGATGTATCAGGAAATTTGACACATAAAAATCATTAATAGTAATCACCGTTTATCGCAGAAAAATGTGATAAACGGTGATTTTATAAAGTTTTATTTTACTTGTGCGGCTTGGTTAGTGGGGTCTTTACGGCAGTTCCAAAAGGCTGCAATATAGATAGTTTCATCTTCAATGTAATAAACCATCTTACTTCGTCTGTTGATAATAATACTGCGGTATGTTTTGGCTCGTTCTTCAAAAAGAGGGGTCAATAGAAGCCATATACGGGTTGATTTTGAGCAACCGTATAGTATCACTGGTTTCCAACAGAAATTCTTTTTTGGAGTTTTCACCAAACCTGTTGAGTATATAGGCTGCAATTTGCAGTCTTGCCATTTTTGCTTGCGGTTTCCAAATTACTTTCATACTGCCATTGCCAAATCAGGTTCTACCCTTCCCATTAACGCCAACTCTTCCTCATCCCATGCTTCCTCGTCTGGAATGCCTCTGCCTGCCGCGAAATCGGCTTCCGCCTCGTCAAGCATGGCATTGATTTCGTCCATAGTGTAAGGACGGAGATTTCTCTCGTATTCCTCAACGTCAAAGTCATCATCTTTTTTCGGCTCGGCAAACGCCGTTTTCATGCTTTCCATAAGCATAAGACTGAGTTCAAATTTTTCGCTGTTGTTCAAGTTTTTTGCCAACTCCCAGCAACGCATTACTTCTGTTTTCATAGTTTTAAAAATTTTAGTTTAACGCCGTAAAATTAGAAAAAGTTTTTGAAAATCTCAAACTTTTTATCCTCCGTCTACCATCACAAACGCCGCCCAGTAAAAAAACTCATAAAGTGATTTTGCCGTTTTGATTAAACAAATCCGTAATTTTCTGTACGATATTTTTTCTGACCGAGACTGTAACTTCAAAAAACTCAGCGCCGGAGGTTTCCAAAATTTTCAAATCGTTGTCTTTTATGATTCTCATTACGAAATTCATGTTTGCGTAAGAGGTTTTTACGCGGATTTTCTCCGTTACAAGCCTTTCCTCTTTTTCGGCGTTGTCAAGAGCCATAGACGCAGCTTGAGAATAAGCGTCAATCAAACCCGGAATACCGAGTTTTGTTCCACCGAAATATCTGACAACCAACACAATAACATCGGTCAAACCTTTTGAACGGATAGTGTTTAAGACCGGCAACCCTGACGAGCCGGAAGGTTCGCCGTCGTCAGCAGCGCGGAATCTCTCTCCATCAGCACCAAGTCTAAAAGCATAAACGACATGAGTGGCATCGTAATATTTTTTCTTGAACTTTTTGCGAAGTTCGTCTGCCTCGTCTTCGCTTTCGATATGAAAAGCAAAAGAGAGAAATTTTGAACCCTTTTCCTTGAAAATAGCCTCGCCACCGCTTTCGGAAATTGTTATGTAACTGTCAGATTTTTCCATTAAGTCAATTTTATTTTTGCACAAAAATAAAACTTTTTTTCTTAAAAAAAGACAATAAAAACAAAAAAACATAACTCCCCATAACTCAAAAAAAAATCGAGTTATGGGGAATTATAAAAAATATAAATTACTTATAATCAGCAGTATAACTAAAATGATTTTTTTTTAAAACTATAAAAAAATAATTTTGTCAGAAAATAAAATTTCCGCCAAATTACCACTCTATCGCTGTTTTGCCATGTTGAATCAAATATTCGTTTGCCTTTGAAAAATGTTTGCAGCCGAAAAATCCTCTGTAAACACTCAGCGGCGAAGGGTGTACTGTGTTCAAAATCAAATGCTTATTCGTGTCGATAACCTTGCCTTTGTTTTTAGCGTAACTACCCCAAAGCATGAAAACGACATTCTCTTTTTTGTCGGAAATTTTTTGAATCACCGAATCCGTAAACCATTCCCAACCTTTGTTTGCGTGAGAAGCCGCCTCGTGAGCCCTTACCGTCAGAATGGAGTTCAAAAGGAAAACGCCTTGTTTTGCCCAACGTTCAAGGTTGCCTGACTTAGGAACTTTTACGCCCAAATCCGATTCTATCTCCTTAAAAATATTTTGAAGCGACGGCGGAAACTGCACTCCGTCCTGAACCGAAAAACACAAACCGTGCGCTTGCATAGGTTCGTGATACGGATCTTGACCAATGATGACAACTTTTACGTTATCAAACGGACAAAGATTGAAGGCATTAAAAATATTTTTACCTTCGGGATATATGGTGTGCGTTTTGTATTCTTCTTTGACAAACTCCGTAAGTATCTTAAAATAAGGCTTTTCAAATTCGTCAGAGAGAACTTTTTTCCAACTTTCTTCGATTTTAACGTCCATAATTTTTAAAAACTGTTTTTTTCTTTTAAATTCTTGAAACCCTCGCCCAAAACTTCACTTGCATCCAAAACCGTCATAAATGCTTTCGGGTCAATCTCGCGAATATAATCTTTCAACTCCTCAACCTCTTTTCTTTCAAGGACGGTGAGAATGACGTTTTTTTCGGCGTGTTCATACATACCTTTTCCGGCTAAATACGTGCCGCCGCGATCCATTTCCCTCAAAATTCTTGAACGGATTTCTTCGTGCTTTTCCGAAATGATTAACAGCGCCTTCTGAACGCTCATACCTTGAAGCACAATATCTATCGTTTTGCCGGTTACATAAATGATTATCAGCGAGAAAAGCGGAATCGCCCAAGATTGAAACGCCGCAATACTCATCAAAACAACAACCGCATCAACAGTGATTTGAAGTTTTCCGAGAGGCTGCCGCGTAAATTTAGCCAACATTGCCGCAATAGCGTCAGTGCCGCCTGAGGAGGCTTTAGCTTTGAAAACCAAACCGCTACCTATTCCGATTAACAAACCTCCGAAAATCGCCGACAACAAAGGCTCGTTTTCGACCAAAGGTTCATATCCCCAAGTAAACTCCAAGAGCGTAGTACTCAGGGACATAGCCGTAAAACCTATGACCGTCTTAAAACCGAATCCCGCGCCGATTAACTTCATTCCCAAAAGCGTAATCGGAATATCCATAAAAAGCGACATCACTCCGATAGGTAAACCTTCGGGAAACGTTTCAAACACCCCTTTTGTTAAGTGGTGAATCATAATCGAAATACCGTAAACGCCGCCCGGAACAAATTTATAAGGCGATACGAATAAAATAAATGCAACAGCAACTATGAACGCCCCGACAATAATCAAAACGTACTGCCAAAGCGTCTTTTTATTAAAAGTATATCCTGACATTTTTTATCTAACAGATAACAACCTCCGGCTCTAATTTAATTCCGAATTTTTCTTTTACAGTCTTTTCTATTTTTTTAGCATAAGCCAAAATATCTTTGCCCGTAGCATTGCCTAAATTTAGCATTATCAACGCGTTATTTTTAGCAACACCGACTTTGGCTCCTTCCTCTGTTTTCTTAAAACCGCACAAGTCAATAAGTTGTCCGGCTGCAAGTTTTACTTTGCCGTTTTCTTGTTCGTAGGCTTTAAGCTCAGGAAATTGCGCTTTAAGTTTTTCGGCTGCGGCTTTTGTTAATTCAGGATTCTTAAAGAAACTTCCCGCATTGCCGAATTGTCTGAAATCAGGAATTCTCTCGTTTCTGATAGCTAAAATAACTCTACGCACAATATTCGGAGTCAAAATCTGAAACTCGGAAAGTCTTTGTCTCAAATAATCATAATCCAAAATAGGAACAAATTTTTTCTCCAATTTAAAAGTTACCGAGGTAACAAAAGCATTGTCTTTCAAATCGTTTTTGAAAACCGAATCCCTATAACCGAATTTGCAGTCCTCCCCTTTTATGGTCTTGAAAGAATAATCCTCAAAGTCATAATACTCAACCTCTTGAATATAATTTTTAACATCGGCACCGTATGCACCGATACTCTGAACGGCTGAAGCTCCAATCGTTCCAGGTATGCCGGATAAGTTTTCGAGACCGAAATAATGTTTTTTAACGCAGAAATCAACAAATTTATCAAAATCTTCGCCCGAAGAGACTTTTACAATAGCTTGATTATCATCATCTTGCAAAACTTCAATACCGGAGAGAAGATTTTTGAGGACTACGCCCTTAAAATCCTTTGAAAAAACGATATTACTACCGTTTCCGAGTATAATACGAGGCATCTCAAAATACCTGCGTTTTCTGATAAAAGATTCAAGGTCTTGTCTTTCAGCAATTTCGAAATAATATTCCGCTTTTGCCGCCAAGTTAAAGGTGTTAGAATCTTTAAGTGAAAAATCTGAATATAAAAGCATAATTTTATATTTTTTAACGCTGCAAAGGTAAATTATTTTTTTGAACTTTCAGTATAATTTTTTTTAAAATTATAAATTATTAAAACCTTACGCCCATTACCAAAACATCGTCTAATTGTTTGAGTTTTCCTCTCCAAGCCACAAGATTATCATCAAGCATTTGCTTTTGCTGTTGCAATTCCTCGTTGTGAATCTTTAAAAGAAATTCTCTGAATTGTTTTATCATATATTTTTTGCGTTTGCCGTTTACAATACCGAACTGATCGGAATAACCGTCAGAAAACATGTAAATCATATCACCTTTGATAACCTCAAATTCGTGATTGGTAAATCTCTCGGTCTGATTTTCATAATAACCGATAGGCATTTCGTCGGCATCTATTTGCGTTAATTTTCCGTCCCTGATGAAAATCAACGGATTATGTGCGCCGGCGTACTGAATTTTTGAAGTATTCTTATCATAAACGCAAATCGCCATATCCATACCGTCTTTTTGCTCGTCCTCTTTTCCCGACTGACGAAGATATGTGATAATATCAGCACGAAGTTGAGTTAAAATTTCTCCCGCCGTAATATTATCACCCGACATTCTCGCCGTTATATCGTTTAAGAAAGCTATACCAAGAAGACTCATAAAAGCTCCCGGAACACCGTGTCCCGTACAATCGGCAGCCGTGAAAACAAATTTATCATCAACATCATTGCCCCAATAAAAATCGCCGCTGACAATATCCCTTGGCTTCAACATTATAAAATGCGAGGGCAAATATTTACTGAAATATTCCTCCGGCGGCATAACGGCCTGCTGAATCTTCTGCGCATAACGGATACTTTCGATAATTTTATCGTTTTGAGCAGTAATTTCGTCTTTTTGAGCCGTAATCTCAATATTTTGTTTTTCGATTTTTTCGTTTTGAGCGGCAAGTTTTTCGTTGTCCTTACGCTTGCCCATGTAAAGTTTTGCAATAATAAAAATCATTATCAAGAATACACCCAAAACAATCGAAGAAACCAATATAATATTGTTTAACAGTTTGTTACGAATATTAAGTTTCAACAATTCGTCTTCTTTTTCTGCAATTTCCTTATTGACTTGCTCAATGTGCATTTGCTGGTCAAGAGCGACTTTCTGCTGTTCAACAAGTTCCGCACGCTGTTTTTCCAACTCCTCTGAAACCTGAATTGCCTCCCTGTTTTTCTTTTCAAGATTTTGTTCGGTTTCCTCAAGCTCTTGCATCGTAACAAGTTGTTTGTTTTTCAAAACAAGCATTTCCTGACGTTGCTTTTCCAATTTTTCAGCCTGATTCTGAATAGCACGGTTTTGCAACTCCATACTGCGGTTTTGTTTTTCTATCTGCTGCTGTTTCTGAAAAATCTCTCTCTCCCTCTGATCCAACAATTTCTGTTTGCTGTTGAGTTCTTTCTCCTTCTGCAAAAGTTCTTTTTGGGTCATCGAAAGCTGTTTGGATTGCTCTTGAATAATTTCGTCCTTGGAAATATCGTCGCCGTGAAGCTCTTTGGTCATATTCGGGTGAACGCTGATTCCCACCTTCCTCAAATTAGCACTGCTAAAACAAAACGATACAAGTCCAGTCTTTTCATCAACGAAATTTATCATCACCGATTTGGAATCCTCGCAATTATCTGAAACAATGGCAATAGGTTTGCGTTTCAAGCCGTCACGCGCCTCCTTATAATCGGCGGCAAAGGGTACGTACAAAACATTAAAACTCCTATCATAAAGAGCATCGGAAACAGAAACAAAATTTTTAACAACTAATTTAGTACCCGAGGCCGGATAACCTTTGCGAGCTTCCCTTTTCAAAAGCCTCAAAAAATCCGAATCGGCATTAACAACGGCAATGATTATCGTGCTAATTTCTTCGTCGTTTTCCCAAAGCAAATACTTAGGAATCTCGTAAAGGAATTTCGCTTTTTGCTCAAAAGCCGTCTCCCCGTACTGCGCAAACGCCTTAAAACACGATAAAACAAGTATCGCGGTGATTAAAATGCTATATAATTTCAGTTTTTTCACCATCTTAAAAGTTTTTTATTACGACTTTCCGTTAATGGTTGGCAAGAATAAACTCTTCCAAAATTTTAGCATGGTCAAAAGCCAATGCCGGTAATTGATTGAAATCAAACCAATCTACATCTGCTGCATCATCGTCCGCAACTGCCTCCGTATCTTCATCAACGTAAGCATAAAAAACTATCGTTATCGTCCTTCCTCTGGGGTCTCTGCCCGGATCGCCAAAAGCCTTAAACTGCGAAAGAAATTGACATTCAATCCCCGTTTCTTCTTTTAATTCCCTTGCAGCACTCTGCTCCAAAGTTTCACCTTCCTCGGTAAAACCGCCCGGAAATGCCCAACAATCTTTAAACGGTTCACGCTTTCGCTTTATTAACAATACTTGACGTGTTATGCCCTCACCCCTTACAACGATAGTGTCTGTGGTAACGGAAGGCATAGGATACTTATATGTGTAAGCCATTTTTTTCCCTTCTTTAATGATTTTTTACAAGACAAATGTACATCTTTTTTTTCATTAATGCAATTTTTTGTCCACAAATTAGAAAAAAAGTATTTTTTTATGTATTTTTTTTATACTTTTACAAATTGTTAAAAAAAAAATTTGTCATGGAAGATATAATTTCTTTAGGAAAAGCGTTGCCGGTAGCGGAAGAGTTTTATTCCGTTCAGGGTGAGGGACTTAACGCCGGAGTACCGGCATATTTCATACGACTTGCGGGCTGCGATGTCAGGTGTCCGTGGTGCGACACCAAAGAGAGTTGGGACGAAAAAAAATTCAAAACCGAAAACATAGAAGATATTGTTTCAAGAATTTCGCAAACACCTGCTTGCAACGTCGTAATCACGGGCGGCGAACCTACCATGCACAATTTAGCACCGCTGTGCGAAAGTCTTGAAAAAAAATGTTTGTCAATTTGGCTCGAAACCTCCGGCACTCACCCTTTAACGGGAAATTTTGACTGGATAGCCGTTTCGCCTAAAAAAAATATTCAACCCTTGGAAGAGGTTTTGGAACTTGCCGACGAACTCAAAATGGTGATAACAAGTCCTGAGGATTTCTCTTTAGCGGAAAAATACGCTCAAAAAGTATCCTCGGAGTGTGCACTTTTGCTTCAGGCGGAATGGAACAATGCAAAAGAAATCAATCCGCTAATTTTGGATTACGTATTAAAACACCCGGTTTGGAAAATTTCGTTACAAACTCATAAATTCTTAAATATAAGGTGATTGTATGACACTTATGGCCTTGGTAGCATTGCTACCCGTGTTTGTAATATTGTTTTACGTTTACATCAAAGATACAAGGAAAGAGCCTTTCAGTGTGCTGATTACGACTTTCATGTTAGGCGCATTAGCCGTTATTCCGGCAATATTGGCAGAACTTGGGGGAAGTTTTATTTCGGAAAATCCGTTTTTTGAAAATTTTCTGATAGTATCGCCCGTGGAAGAAGGTGTAAAACTCTTTGTTATAATGATTTATGTTTTTTTTCACAGAGAATTTGATGACAGATTCGATGCTATTATATATTGCGTAACGGCATCTCTGGGATTCGCTGCCGTGGAAAACCTGATTTACACTTTTGAAAACGGTATCGAAGTCGCAATATTAAGAGCCGTAACCGCAATTCCGGGGCATACTGCATTCGCTGTTTTTATGGGAAGTTTTGTTGCTAAAGCCAAAACTCATGCAATTTATAACCGAAAAGGAAAACGAAACAAATATATTTTTCTTGCATTTTTAGTCCCGGCAATAATGCATGGTCTTTACGATTTTCTTATCAGCATAAAATTTTTCTGGGGATTTGCCGCTTTGATAATTTACTCCGATATTCATTCCATTATAATCGTAAACAAAGCAAGTAAAGAAGACAGACCGTTTCAACAAGAATAGAAACGGTCTGCCAAAAAGGGAAAAAATCTTTTACATTACGCTTTTAATTTTTTCAATCATATCCACAGCCAATTTGTCAGCCTCGGACTGTGATTTTGCCTCGGTGTAAATTCTGATAATCGGCTCTGTGTTAGATTTGCGTAAATGAACCCAGTTTTCGGGAAAGTCGATTTTAACACCGTCGATTGTAGTTACCGTTGTGCCGGAAATCTGATTGTAAATGCCTTCGATTTTTTTCAAAAGATTATCAACATTGATTTCGGGCGTAAGTTCGATTTTGTTTTTGCTCATAAAATATTGAGGATATTCAAGTTTCAAGGCTGAAACTTTTTTCTTCTTTTTAGCAAGATAAGTCAAAAACAATGCTATTCCGACGATTGAATCCCTACCGTAATGAAGTTCAGGATAGATAACTCCGCCGTTGCCTTCACCGCCGATAACAGAATGATTTTCTTTCATTTTGGTTACAACATTGAGTTCGCCAACAGCCGAAGCATCATAATGACAACCGTATTTTAACGTAACGTCCCTCAAAGCACGGCTTGAAGAAAGATTGCTTGCCGTATTGCCTTTTTTGTGTTGCAAAATATAGTCAGCAACGGCAACCAAAGTGTATTCTTCGCCGAACATTTCGCCGTCTTCCTGCATGATTGCAAGACGGTCTACATCGGGATCAACAGCAAAACCTACGTCCGCTTTTTTGTTTATGACAGCCTTGGAAAGTTCCGTAAGATTTTGTTTTAAAGGCTCGGGATTATGTGCGAAATTTCCATCAGGAGTAGAATTTATAATTTCAAATTTCTTAACGCCCAAAGCCGAAAGCAGTTTCGGAACAATTATCGCTCCTACTGAATTTATCACATCAACGCAAACCGTAAAATCTGCCTCCGCAATTGCTTTTGTATCAACAAGTTCAAGACCAAGAACTTTTTTAATGTGAACATCTTCAAAGTTTTTGATTTCGGTGATTTTTCCAAGTGAAAATACTTCGGAAAAATCCGTTGTTTCTTCTGCCGTAAGGGAATAATCAATAATGAATTTTCCGTCCTCAGCATTCAAAAATTCGCCTGAAGAATTAAGGAGTTTCAAAGCATTCCACTGTGTAGGATTATGGCTTGCCGTTAGAATAATTCCTCCGTCCGCTTTAAATTCCGTAACAGCGATTTCGGTTGTCGGAGTTGTTGCAAGGTCAATATCTATGACATCGATTCCGCAGAAAGTAAGCGCACCGGTAACGATTTGTTTAACGTTAGGGCCTGAAATTCTGGCATCGCGCCCCACAACAACTGTGTATTTATCTTTTTTTGACTGTTTTTTAATCCATTGTGAATATGCCGTGATAAATTTCACAATGTCAAAAGGCGTAAGGTTGTCGCCGGAGTGTCCGCCGATTGTACCGCGTATGCCTGAAATTGATTTTATTAATGCCATCGGTTTAAAGTATTTTTTGATTTTTTATAAATTTACATGAAAAAAATTAATATAATTCCAAATAACAATAAGCATTTCCGACAATGGAAAGGTATTTCTCGAATTCCGTTTTTTTTATGACAACCGTATAACAACAATCGTTAGGGTGAAAACTCAGTAAATCAGCATTTTGAAGATTTTTGTCCAAAAACAGAAAAACATGATTTTCCTTGTCGTTGATAAGTCCGAAAGGCGAAACACTACCCGGTAAAAGGTCAAGATATTTCAACATTCTCTCCTGAGAGGCAAATGAAAGTTTTCCGGGCGAAGACATTCCTTTTGAAAGTAATTCCGCTTTGAGTTTTTGCTCAAGCGAATGAATGTCGAGGTCATGATCGCAATCAAAACAGACAAGATAATGTTTGTTGCCTTTGTGATTGCGAAAAAAAAGGTTTTTACAATGAACTGACCCGTCATCTCTCCACCAACGCTTTGCCTCTTCAATAGTTTTGCCTTCGGGATGCTCATAACAGGTAAATTCTATATTATTGTCTTCCAAATATTTAACAACAGTTTCCTGACGTGTCATAATTTTTATTCAATAGTTTTTATTCAGCGCAAAGTTATGAAAGTTTTTTCTTAGGTAAAAAGTTTTTTTTAATTTTGCCGCTGATAAAAAAAGAAAAAATATAAAAATATCATGCAGCTTAACGAAAAGCTTAAAAAATTTCATATAATTCTCGGTTCGGGTTCACCCCGCAGAAAAGAAATTTTCTCAATTCTCGGTTTCGATTTTGAAATCAAAACTTTCCCCACCGAAGAAAATTATCCCGAAGAACTTGACAAAAAACAAGTTTCGGAATTTATCGCCGTCGAAAAAGCAGCGGCTTTCAAAGAGATGCTCGAAAATCAAAAAAATTCCATCGTCATCACCGCTGATACAACCGTCGTATTAGAAAACGAAATACTCGGAAAACCAAACGGCAGAAACGGTGCAATCGAAATGTTAAAAAAACTCTCCGGCAAAAAACATACTGTTTGCACCGGCGTTTGTATTAAAAACCATTCTAAAGAAGTAACCTTTTCGGCTTATTCCGATGTATGGTTTAGAGAATTGAGCGATGAGGAAATCATTTTTTACGTTGATAATTTCAAACCGTTTGACAAAGCCGGCTCGTATGCCGTTCAGGAATGGATAGGTGCGGCTGCAATAGCAAGAATAGAGGGTTCGTATTATAACGTAGTAGGTCTTCCCTCTCAAAAACTTTATATGGAATTAGAAAAATTTATTGACGGATTAAAATGAGAACACTTATAAAAAACGGTAAAATAGTAAACGAAGGCAAAATTTTTAAGGGTTCGATTTTAATCGAAGACGAAAAAATTTTAGGCGTTTACACTCGGGAGCAAACCCCACAAGAGGCTCTTAAAGCAGATAAAATTTATGACGCTTCAGGAAAAATCGTTTTTCCCGGATTTATTGACACTCATGTCCATTTCCGCGAACCCGGTCTGATTCACAAAGCCGATATTTTTTCGGAATCACGCGCAGCAGCAGCCGGTGGCATTACAACTTATTTTGAAATGCCTAACACCAAACCGCCGACAACAACGGAAAAACTCGTTGAAGAAAAATTAGAATCAGCAAAGAAAAATTCCCTCGTTAATTATTCATTTTTTATAGGAGCCACAAACGATAATATTGACGAAATCATCAATGCCGATTTTTCAAAAATTTGCGGCATAAAAGTTTTTATGGGTTCAAGCACCGGCAATATGCTTGTTGATAATTTGGAAAGCCTAAAAAAACTTTTTCAAAATTTGCCGTCAATTATAGTGGCGCATTGCGAAAGCGAAAAAATAATTCAAGAAGGATTAGAAAAATTTCATAAACTCTATCCCGAAAACGCTCCGGCAAAAATTCATGAATTTGTCCGCAGCGCAAAAGCTTGTTATCAATCAACCGAATTAGCCGTCAGACTCGCTAAAGAATACGGTACAAGACTTCACGTTGCCCACATCAGCACCAAAAAGGAACTTTCATTGTTTTCGGATAACGAATTAAAAGACAAAAAAATAACCGCCGAGGTCTGCATTCCGCATCTTTGGTTCTCCTCTGACGATTATCAAGGACGGGGAATAAGAATAAAATGCAATCCGTCAATAAAATCGCGCGGAGACCGTAACGCCTTGCGTAAAGCATTGGTTAACAATTTCATAGATACAGTTGCAACAGACCATGCACCACATACTTTTGAGGAGAAAAACAAAGAATATTTTCTTGCACCCTCAGGTATGCCTTCGATAGAGTTTTCGTCAGCAGTTATGTACAATTTGGCACAAAGAAAAGTTTTTCCTCTAACTTTAATAGCGGAAAAAATGTGTCATAACCCTGCAAAAATTTTCAAAATAAAAGACAGGGGCTTTTTGCGGGAAGGTTATTACGCAGACATCGCTATTATCGATCCCGAAAAAGATTTTGTAATCAAAGACAATGAAGTTTTAAGCAAATGCAAATGGTCGCCTTTTGATGGTTACAATTTCAAAGGGAAAGTATGCGCTACGATGGTAAACGGCAAATTTGTTTACAAAGATTTTGCGTTAATCGAAACACAAGCAGCAAAACAAGTTGATTTTTTTTAATTAATAATGCAATTTTTTAAGAAAAAAGTCAATTTTTATTTTGCACATAAATAAATCCTTACTACTTTTACAACGGAGAGCGGCTACATATTCCCACTCTCCGACATATTTTATTTTGGGAATTGGCATTGTGCTGTAATCTTATCGAAAATGTGGAAGTTTTCAAAGCAAATGATTATAAGCACAACTGCCACGCCTATCATACAGGCGTGGGTCGTTGTGTTATATTATTTGCTTGGGTACTTCCACAACCTTCGATAAAAATATACAAAAACGACTACGCTTTTTTTATGCATAGCTGCAATCCAATTTTTTTATATTTTGATTTTTTATTCAATAACTAAAAAAACAATTATGAAAATTTTAAAACTATCAGATTTTAACACCTGTGCATCATGTCCTGACAAGGAAAGAAAAAATGCGTATGCTATATTAAAAGAAGGGGTTTTAATTTTTAGATACGACAACTATAAGCCCGAAGACGCGTTTAAAATGAATAACGATTCTAAGTTTCCGATGTGGATCTCAAAAAATTCTGAAATTAAAACAATAATTTTTGAAAATTCATTCAAAGATTATACTCCTAAAACTTGTTACGCATGGTTTTATGATTGTATAAATCTCACTGAAATACAGAACATTAACAATCTTAACACATCTCAAGTCATAGATATGGGTTCTATGTTTTGCGGATGCAATTCTCTTATAAGACTTGATGTCAATAATTTTGACACAAAAAATGTTTCGGACATGGGGTATATGTTTCAAGGTTGCAATTCTCTTATACAACTTGATGTCAGTAGATTCGATACAAGAAATGTAAAATATATGTACAATATGTTTTCAAATTGTTACTCTTTGAAAACAATTTTGGTCGGGGACAATTGGAATACCAAAGCCGTAACTTCGTCAGAATCAATGTTTACAAATTCTAACAATCTTATAGGCGGAAAAGGAACAACCTACAATCAGGGAAAAAACGACAAAGAATACGCCCGTATTGACGGCGGTGAAAATTATCCGGGGTATTTCACTAAAAAATAAAAACTTCTATAAAAAAAACCTTGTAGAAAGCCTATTTTTTGACATTTCTACAAGAGATTTTTTCTTTAGACGTTTTCAGCGTATTGAGCCGCAGTATAGAAATTTTCTTTTTTTAATTGCGGTAATACTAAATCTTTATCGCTCAAAAGCATTTTCTCTTTCGGGATCTTCCAATCAACGCCGATTGACGCATCAGAAAAAATAATTCCCTGCTCTGAGTCTTTATTATAAACGTTATCAACTTTATATTGAAAAATTGCTTTTTCACTCAAAACTACAAAACCGTGAAGAAAACCTCTCGGAATCCAAAACCTGCGTTTGTTTTCTTCAGAAAGTTCAACTGCCAAATATTTTCCGAAGGTCGGAGAATCGGTTCTAACATCAACTGCAACGTCAATAACCTTTCCAAGCGGAACGCTTACAAGTTTAGCCTGAGTATAAGGCGGTCTTTGCAAATGCAAACCCCTAAGAACACCGAATGATGACATTGATTCGTTTTCCTGAACAAAATTTACTTTGCCGGCATTCTCTTCAAAAAGTTCTTTCTTGAATGTTTCACAAAAATAACCGCGAGAATCCCCGATTACTTTCGGCTCTATTATTAAAAGCCCTTCAATTTCTGTTTTTATAAAATTCATTTTAATTATGAATTATGAATTGTGAATTTTCGACTCCGCCAATCGGATTAAATATTTCCCGTAATCGTTTTTCTCCATGACTTTTGCAAGGGATAAAAGTTTTTCCGCCGAAATATAACCGAGCGAAAAAGCGATTTCTTCGATACAAGAAATTTTTAAGCCCTGACGTGTTTCTATCGTCTGAATAAACGAACCGGCTTCGTTGAGAGATTCATGCGTGCCGGTATCAAGCCATGCAAAACCGCGTCCCATGAGTTCTACACCAAGACGTTCCTGCTCAAGATATTTTTGATTGACAGTTGTAATTTCAAGTTCACCACGTTTTGAAGGTTTTATTTCTGAGGCTATTTTAACAACATCGTTAGGATAAAAATACAAGCCGACAACAGCGTAATTAGATTTTGGATGTTCGGGTTTTTCCTCAATAGAAGTTGCCTTTCCGTTTTTGTCGAAAGCGATAACGCCGTATCTTTCCGGATCGGTAACAGAATAGCCGAAAACTGTTGCAATATGCTCTGTTTCAACTCTTTTACACGCATGATGAAGAATATTCGGCAGACCGTGTCCATAAAAAATATTATCACCCAAAACAAGGCAAACGTCATCATCACCGATAAATTCTTTTCCGATAATAAAAGCTTGTGCAAGTCCCTCAGGACGGGGTTGCTCTTTATAAGAAAAATTCAATCCCCAATCCTCACCAGTGCCGAGCATACGCTCAAAAAGCGGCAAATCCTGCGGCGTTGAAATTATTAAAATATCCCTTATCCCGGCTAACATCAACGTAGAAAGAGGATAATAAATCATAGGCTTGTCGTATACAGGCAGCAATTGTTTTGAAATAACTTTCGTTATCGGATAAAGCCTTGTACCCGAACCACCTGCCAAAATAATACCTTTCATGTCGAGTAAATTATTAAATTTTGTTTTTTGCAAAATTATGGATTTTTTTTCAAAAAAGGAATTATTTTTGTAGCTTTTTACCCTCAAAGCAATGAAAACGTTTAAAAGATATATTTTGTGTCTAATTTTTTTGTTGGTAGCCGTCTGCGTAAAAGCCCAAGAAGCTATTAATATTAAACAGACTATCATAGAAGAACTTAGAAATGCTTCAGGTTTTCGTAAAGCCGTTTTACTTTACGAATTATCTGAGGCGGAAAGCAATATGTCTATTGACAAAACGATTAATTATGCTTTACATACTATCACTTATCTTGATTCCATAAGCGGCAGACCTTTTGATTTCTCTAATCCGGGATACGAATCCGATTCTATTCTAAAACTCAGAGCAGCAGCTAATTACCGTTTAGGAAAATCATATCTCGCCTTGTTAAAAGAAAACAGCGATACTACCAAAAATGCTTTTTACACCAACAAAGCCGGATATTATTTAAATGTAAGTTTAACAATACGTCAATTTCAAAAAGACAGCTCGGGAATTGCTAAAGATATCAACGTATTAGCATTTATTGAGGCAATAAAAGGCAATAGAAGAAAAGCCGATTCCCTTTTTGAAAAAGCATTGAAAATTTACGAAAAACTTCATGACAAAACCGGAATTGCAATAGTGGCAAGTTATATCGGACTTTCGCTAAAAGACAGTGTTGCAACTCAATACAAAGCCGAAATGAATTTTAAAACGGCGTATCAGTATTTTATAGAAACGGGCGATTCGCTCAACGCCGTCAAAACAATGGCTGAGCTTGCCGAATTATATTTTGCGCAAGAGCTTTTTAACGAGGCACGAAAACAACTTTTGCCGGCCTTGAAATTTTGCATTAAACACAATCTCCATGTTACCGAAAGCTGGATTCACGGACAATTAGCCAAAATTTACGAAAAAGACAGTGTATATTCTTTGGCTTTAATGCACTTAAAACGTCATAACAAAATCATGGATTCTGTTTTGAACGAAAAAAACATAACGCATCTCAACGAATTGTCGTTCAGATACGAAAACGATAAAAAGGATTTAAGAATAATAAAACTAAACAAACAGACAGTAATAGATCAATACATAATTTTCATAACCACGGGAATTCTGTTAATAGGTCTTTATTATCTTTACCGCAATCACCGTCTCAACAAAAAACTTACTGAACGGAATATTCAGATTCACAATCAAAACGAACAAATTAAACATCAAAAAGATTTAATAGAGGAGGTTCACGAAAACCTCTATTCGAGCATAAACTATGCGGCAAGACTTCAGATGATAATCATAAAAGGCAGTATTACGGCCGAAAACATTTTAAAAGATTATTTTCTGATTTATCTGCCAAGAGATGTAGTATCGGGCGATTTTTATTATGTCAGAGATTATTACGATGATTGCCGCGTGGTTGCCGTTGCTGATTGCACAGGACACGGTGTCCCGGCTGCGTTTTTGAGCGTTTTGAACATAACGTTCTTAAACGAATTTTTCAACGACATCGACCACAAACCCGACCCCGCAACACTTTTGGAAGTATTAAGAATAAAAATTAAAAATACTCTCAATCAAAACGGCGACGTGTATTCCTCTACCGACGGTATGGATATTGCCATTGTTATCGCCGACAGAAAAAAACGCACGGCAAGTTATGCGGGAGCTTACATAGACCTTTTTATCGTTGATGACAAAACCAAAAAGGTAAAAACAATAAAAAGCGTACACAACCCTATCGGTTGGTACAACAAAGAAAGCGATTTTTCCAGCACGGAATTATCACTAAACGAAAACGATGTTTTGTATATGTTTTCGGACGGTTATACTGACCAGATAAACGCTGATGTTGAGAAATTTACGAAATACAGAATGAGGAAAATAATGGAAGAATTTGCACCTTACGACCTCAAAACCCAAAAACAACTGTATATCGAAAATTTTATCAATTGGAAAAAAAATGTCGATCAAGTAGACGATGTCCTGCTAATGGGCGTAAGGGCACATTGCCTTTATGACTAAAATTTTTTCAAAAAAATTTGTTAGTTAGGAATTGTTTTTGTTATTTTGCAGATTAGAAATAAATATAACGGATATAATGACTGAAACTGAAGAAATAAAAGAAAGACGCAGAAAAATTATTCAGAGCGTTAGAGAAGATTTACAGACGATTTTAGGTAAATACACTCATCAACGCATTTCTGATGAATGGTTTTTTTACGGGTTGGGATTCAATCGTGATGATATGCAATACGTATTCGGATTCAACGCCGGCTTTTTCAAATTAGAGGAAGTTGAAGGACATGCTTATAGTCATGTCGGAGTAAATGTTTTGGTTAGGACCAACGGCATTCATCCCGAAATCAGAACCCAATATCAGAAATTTTTCCGCCATGAATTAACTGATTGGATTACGGAATCGGAACAGAGTTATTCATCCTTTAGAGGCGGTGTAGGTACGATATTCCCGCATTACAGAAATATTAAAACTTTCTATTCCGATATGCAAATCCGCGAATACATAAAAGAAGGCATTCAAGGAATCGCTAAAATGTATAACGCTATATCGCAGAATCCGGACGGAATTTTTAATAACGTACTTTGCATGAATTCAAGAAACGAAACAATTTTGGATCTTGTAAAAAAAACAGCTCAGCAATCAAAATAAACGATGCAGTTTCTTAATGCCGGTTTTTTGTGGGCGGGATTTGCCGTCCTAATACCGCTGATTATACATTTGTTTAATTTCAGACGCTACAAAACGGTATATTTCAGCGACGTAAGGTTTTTGCAAAACTTAAAAAACTCAACGAGACATCGTTCGGTGCTGAAACATCTTTTAATATTGGCAGCGAGGATATTAATTATAGCCTCGCTCGTTTTTGCTTTTGCCGAACCCGTAATTTCCACTTCAGGAGAAACCGGTAACAAAGCCATAAAAAATGCTCCTCCCGTAATCTATATTGACAATTCATTCAGCATGATGAACGGCAAAATTGAAGGATTAAATCTCGAAAACGCCAAAAATAAAGCCCTTGAAATTGCCGGAGCATTCGATACTCAAACACCTATAATGCTGATTACCAACGGTTTTTTAGCTCAGCACAACCGCCTTGTTAAAGCAGATGGAATAAGGGATTTTTTGCAAAAACTTTCTCCATCGCCCAAAGTGCCGACGCTAGGTCAGGTAATAGAAAAATCTTTGAACAATCTCAACTTGCTTGATATAGAGCAAGATACGAAAAAAAATATTTTCATAATTTCGGATTTTCAGAAAAGTATTTGCGATTTCAACAAATTGCAGGCAGATTCCAACTTAACAATTTCGTTGATACCGATTGTAAATGAGAGTGTTAATAATGTTTATATTGATACGGCGGAATTTCTCTCGCCTCAAAGAATGAGGCTTTCTCAAGAGGAAGTTTCGGTAACTATTGCCAACCTTTCAAACGAGATTGTCAAAAATGTTCCGATAAAACTTTACATCAACGGCAACACAAAATGCGCCGAGACAACAGACATCAACGCTGGTGAAAAAAAACAAATCATTTTGAAATATGTCAATCCCGAGAAAAGTCTTGTAAAGGGAAGAATTTCAATAACAGATTTTCCCGTAAGTTATGACAACGATTTGTTTTTCAGCTACAAAATCGACACGCTGAAAAAAGTTTTAATCATAGGCGAAAACAATTCTAAAAAATATTTTAATGCGCTTTTCAGCAAAGACAAAAATTTTAAAACGGATATAATCCCGGAAAATCAAGAAGATATAAATTTCAACAACTATCAGTCCGTGATTTTGAACTCGCCTGAAAAAATTTCAAGAACGCTCTGCGGCAAGATTATAAATTTTGTTTCACAAGGCGGAAATGTTGTTTTTGTACCGTCGTTTTCGGGGTCAGTAGAGGATTATAATTATTTGCTTTCATCGCTTCAATGCAATGTATTTTTGTCGAAAGATACTTTGAAATGCAAAATTTCAAAATTCAACGACAAATCTCCGCTTCTGAGAAATGCAATAAAATCCGTCCCGGAAAACGTTGAAATGCCGGTAATTAAACAATGTTATAATTCCTCATCAAATAGTTACGAAGGCGAAGACATAATCCTCGAAAGCGATTCTTACAAAAAAATTCTTTCGGCAAATCAATACAAAGGCGGAAGATTTTATGTTTTTTACACTCCGTTAAACGAAAAAGCAGGAAATCTTGTTACCGACCGTTTGATTGTGCCTATTCTTTACAACGCCGTAACAATATCGCAAAATTATGATTTTTCGTATTATTCCGTTATAGGAAAAGACAACGGAATAAGCGTAAAATTAGACAATTACAGAGAAGGAGATAAAGTCTTCTTAAAACAGGAAGACTCGTTAAGCGAATTTATTCCAAGACTTTCAGGTCCTGACGGTTACGGAAATTACAAAGTTTTTTCGGAAGATGCAATTCAAACGCCCGGCTTTTATGATTTGACAATAGAAGGACAAAAAGCCGCAACTCTTGCATACAATTATGACAGAAAAGAATCTGATTTAAGATTTGAAAACGTAGAAAAAGTAGCGGACGATTTGAATTCCAAAGGCTTTAAAAATGTCCGAATCATCAATTCTGAAAACGAAACATTCGCTTCAACAGCCGTTAAAGAGGCGGAAAACCGCCCGCTATGGAAAGTTTTTATAATTTTAGCACTGCTATTCGGAGTGTGTGAAATTCTGATTTGCAGATTTTTATAAAAAAACAAAAATCAGTCAATCCTTGTTATCCTTGCTCCTAAAGCACTTAATCTTGCATCAAGGTTTTCGTAACCTCGGTCGATTTGTTCGATGTTATGAATAATGCTTTTGCCTTCTGCCGAAAGAGCTGCAATCAAAAGCGCAACACCGGCTCTAATATCGGGCGAGGTCATCGAAGTTGCTTTCAACGGAAATTTATGGTCAAGACCAATAACAGTGGCACGGTGAGGGTCACAAAGAATAATCTGCGCTCCCATGTCAATAAGTTTATCAACGAAAAACAAACGCGATTCAAACATTTTTTGATGAATCAAAACGCTGCCTTTAGCCTGTGTTGCCACCACTAACAACACGCTCAACAAATCCGGAGTCAAACCAGGCCATGGCGCATCAGAAACCGTTAAAATAGAACCATCAATGTATGAGGCTATTTCATAACTATCTTGCGCTGGAATAATTATATCATCGTCTTTTTCCAAAACGGTGATGCCGAGTTTGCGGAATGCTCCCGGAATCAAACCGAGATTTTCACGGCTGACATTTTTAACGGTAATCTCCGAACCCGTCATTGCGGCAAGTCCGATAAAAGAACCAATTTCTATCATGTCGGGAAGGCAACGGTGATTACAACCATGAAGTGTTTCAACACCCTTGATTTTCAGAAGGTTGCTGCCAACACCCGAAATATCGGCTCCCATAGAAACCAACATTTTGCAAAGCTGACAAATGTACGGTTCACAGGCAGCATTAAAAATTGTAGTTTCGCCTTTTGCCAAAACAGCAGCCATAACAATATTTGCCGTACCCGTTACGGAAGCCTCCTCCAACAAAATATACGTTCCTTTAAGATTTTTGCCGTTAATAGTATACGACGACTCTTTCAAATCGAAAGAAAACTCCGCACCGAGTTTTTTCAGACCGATAAAATGCGTATCAAGATGCCGTCTGCCAATTTTGTCGCCACCCGGTTTTGGCAAATAAGCATATCCGAAACGGGCAAGCAACGGACCTACTATCATAACAGAACCCCTTAATTTCGCACTTTTCATGCGGAAATTCTCCGATTTGAGAAAATCGAAATTAACTGTTTTCGCTTGAAAAGAATATGTGTTTTTGGCTTGATGAACAACCTCAACGCCAATATCCTTCAAGAGTTCGATTAAATTCAGTATATCCGAAATTTCAGGGACGTTGCTTACGGTAATTTTTTCTGAAGTTAAAAGCGTTGCGCATATAATTTCCAACGCCTCGTTTTTAGCTCCTTGCGGAATAATTTCGCCCGAGAGCCTTGCGCCCCCGTAAATTTCGTATTTAGACATGGTTGAAGTTTCTTTTTCTGTTGTTAAACTATTTATGATAATTGTTAGTATAATAACGGCGGTTACTGTTATAACCCTGCTGATTGCTGCTATTGTTGCGACCGTTACGATTACTGAAATTGTTTTGATTGTTCTGAGCGTTTTGACGCGATTTCGATTTCATAAAATCACGACCGTCAATGAGTTTGAGTCCCTCATCTCTGACCTCAAGCTCACCTTCCGAAATCTCTTTCAAAACCTTAAAAATCACTTCGTCGTTGATGTTTTCCTTGTTCCACAAAACATAGGATTTTTTCATGTGATTGGTAATGGTTTTAATCATTTCGTTTTTGCGAACAGGATCATCTATGGTTTTACACTTGTTCATCAAACCCTCAATAATACGTCCGAAAATCGGATATTTCATATCCTTCTCATAACGGAAAACAGGAGAAGGTTTTGAATACAAATTCTCCTTGTCCGGAATAGGATACGGAGAAAACTGCGTCAATTTAAAATCCGACATTATTGCCAAATGATCCCACAAAATATGTTTAAAGTCAGGGTGATTGTCCCTTAACTGCGGGTTAAGATTTCCCATTATCGAAATAATTGCCTTAACCGATTTTTCCTTATCAATAGGATCCGTCAAGTTTACGGCATAATCTATCAACATTTGGACATTGCGTCCGTACTCAGGAAATGCTAAACTTTTCCTTGATGTGTTATATTCCATATATCTCTCTTTATATAATTACAATTTCAGTTTTTTAATTTTTTTCTATTTATAACCCGGATTTTGTTCGATTACAGCATCTTTGTTGAGCTGAATTTCAGACAAAGGAATAGGCAACAAAGTATGAATGTTTTCGTCAAAACCCGTAATCCGCTTTGAATCTACGCCTTCTGGGCATTTATCCATTACCATTTTAACACGCTCAGCAAGTTTTTTAGTCCTACAAAGCGTATAACGGCGGTTTTCCTCTCCAACAAGTTCTCGGATTCTTTCATCAAGAATAAAATCCAAAGTCATCTCAGAGGCTGAAACTACTCCCGCCTGAGGATCTCCGCCCTCTTGTTCACGGTATTCCTTAAATGCACGGTCTCTTAAAACATTGATGTCATCGGCAGCGCCCTGAGTATTATCTTGCATAACTCTTGCTTCAGCTCTCAAAAGATAAGCATCAGCCAAACGCATTAAAGGCCAATCCTTTACCATCGCCCAACCGAAATCTTCAGTAGGATCATAAGCTCCCCATTTTGTACAATGAGGATACATCACATTAAGCGTATCTTGTTTTCTACAATGAACTAAATCTCCGGTTTTAACAGAAATTTTTGTCAGGCCTTCCGTTTTCCCTGCTTTCTCATCTTCTTCTGAAACATCAACCCTGAAACCGTCAGCATCAATATAATATTCGCCCGTCCAATCCGGCTTGTTGTACCATAAATTGCGACGGATATTATAATTGGAATTTCTGATGTCGCCTTTCTGATAAAGTCCGTATTTTACATAATTGCTTAACCTTAATCTACCGTTTCCACGACCACCCAACGAGTCGGCATTTTGCATACCTTCTATTTTATGAAACGCTGCAACCCAATTTCTACGCTGCTGAGGAGCAGAAATCGTACCGCCCGAAACTGTTTTGTCGTATTCCATTTGAAAAATCCAAATAGCTTCTGTATTATTCTGACTTCTGCGCTGATTGCCCCAACGGAACATATCACTATAATAATCACCGCCCTCCGACAAAAACTTTCCGTAACGCTCCTGAATAAGGCTGTAATTACCTTCGTCAATTACCGGCGATACTATATCCTCAGCTTCTTTGTATTTTCCCATTCTAAGATAAGCCTCAGCTGCAAGAATACGCGCACAATCTTTATTTATGCGGCTTTCCGTAATAGTTTTACCAACACCAGGAAGATTTCCAACAGCATTATTCAAATCCGAAATTATAAGAGCATCTATTTTTGAAATATCTTCTCTAACATAATCAGTTCTCGGTTTTGATATGGTTTGAGTAACAAGCGGGACCTTACCCCAAAAAGTTACCAACATATTATAAGAATAAGCTCTAAAAAATTCCGCCTCGGCTTTTTCCTCCGGAGTTGCCATTTCAGAGGAAATTATAATGTTAGCATTGTTAATAATTTTATAAAGATAATTCCAAAGATGAGATACGCCTGCATTTTCTGAATTTAACGAAGCATACTGATAAAACGGAATTTCAACGCGATCAACATCACCAGGGGCACCGACATCAGTACCGTCTTGAAAACACCCTACAAAACCTTGGGAATCAGACCAACCCCATAATTCAGCAAATTGACGGTGAAGTCCTATAATTTTCGCCTCAACATCCTCTATATCAACAGAATATGAGGAATACATCTGTTCGTCCAAAAAACTTTCTTTGCACGAGCTAAAACCCGTTATTGCAACAGCGGCAATGCCGTATATTATTTTTTGTATTTTCATCTTTTTCCTTTTTTTAAAAACTTACAATTAATTCTCTTAATTGTCAATTATCAATTATCAATTGTCAATTGTCAATTAAAACGTTATATTAGCACCGAAAACAACACTCTTTGTCATAGGATAATTGTTTTCGTAACCGCCCCAACCGCGCTGAGTTAAATCAGCTTCAGGATCCCAGCCTTTCCATTTTGTAAAAGTAGCAAGATTACGTCCTGTTACATATAAAACTAACGAACCGATATGCATTTTTTCAACAGCTTTTGCGGAGAAAGTATAACTCAAGGTTACGTCCTTAATTCTCGTAAAACTTGCATCACACGGGAAACCGTAGTTCCAATGGTTGGAGGTTTTAGAAAGCGAACGGTATTCGTTACTTCTGTTTTCAGGAGTCCAATAACCGATTTCCGTCGTAAAATTTCTACGTCCCATTTCATCTCCCGCCGTTGCAAGCAATGAATTGTTACGCTTAATGCCTTGAACTGTTGAGATAAAAATACTCAAGGTAAAACCTTTGTAAGTTAAAGTGTTAGTAAGACCGGCTGTCCATTTCGGCGAAGTCTGTCCTTGAATAGTTTTGTCAGCATCAGGAGTAATACTACCATCGCCGTCTATATCTCTTAGTTTTACATCTCCGGGGTTAGCAGTAGGATCGTGTGTCAAATGTTCTCCTCTTTGAATTTCGTCTTCCTGCCAAATGCCTTCCATTTCGTAATCATAAATTACACCGATAGGCTGCCCGATAAACCAACGGTTACCTATATCATCTTTACCATCACCGTAAAGATCTACAATTTCGTTTTTGTTATATGAAAATACGAAGTCTGATTTCCATTCAAATTTCTTTTTAACGATATTGTGAGTACAAAGCGTTAATTCAACACCAGTATTTTTGGTTTCGCCCATATTGGTCATAACACTTTCATAACCGGAAGCCCTAGGCAAATTTCTGCGTAAAAGCAAATTAGTAGTATTCGCAGAATAAACATCAATATTTCCTGAAAAACGATTTCTTATAAAACCAAAATCCAATCCAACATTGAATGTTTTAGTAGTTTCCCAAGAAAGTCCTGAATTTCCAAGTTCACTTTTTGTCCAAATTGCAGAAATAGATTTGCCGTCCATAGCCAAAAGACCATCATTCATTTTTCCGATAGTTTCATAAACACTGATAGCCTCGTTTCCGGCAATTCCGTAAGAAACCCTCAATTTGAGATTACTAAACGTATTGGAAACAGAGTTCATAAAACTTTCGTTAGAAATATTCCAACCTAAAGCAACGGATGGGAACACACCGTATTTGTTATCAGGTCCGAAAACAGAAGAACCGTCACGCCTTACTGTAAAAGTAAATAAGTAACGACTTGCATACGAATAGTTTATTCTACCCATTTGCGATACGGTATTGTACTTGTCGGAATAAGAATCTGAGGTTTGCGTTTGAGCACCGCCAAGGTTGTGCCAAAGAAGTTCTTCGTTAACAAACTTAGAACCACCAGAGGAATTGTTATGATATTTTCTGCCACCTGAGGCATAAAGAAGTGTTATGTCCAAATGATTAACTTCACGGAAATCTTTGTTGTAACTAATAATATTTTCAGCAGTAAAACTTTGAGTTTCTGCATTATAAATATAACCATAACCACCATCGTTGTTATTTTGCTCTTTCCCGTTAAAATAAGCCTCACGTTCGGGAAGATATGTAAAACCGAAATTGAATTTATAATGCAAACCATCAAAAGCATGAATAATTTTACCAAAATCCAAATCGGCAAAACCGTTAAGATTAACATTCCAAGACCTTCGTTCATGGTCTTGATTAACGTCTTTCATCGGGTTGAAAAACAATTGTTCACTCTCCATAGGATAAATGCAATAAGAGCCGTCAGACTCTAAAAGCTTTCCATAAGGACTCATGGCCTCTGCCATAAGGAAATTAACCCTTCCGCCGTCTTTGTTATGAGAAACTATATAAGAATTTGTTCCGATTTTCAGATAATTAGTAACGTCGGCATCAATATTGGTTCTAATAGAAATGCGTTTGTAATTATATCCTTTCAAAATACCTTTTTGATCCATGTAATCGCCGGAAATGTAATAATGGTGGTTTTCTGTTCCTCCGCTGATTACAACATTATGGTTTTGAATAATACCCGTGCGAGATGCCTCACCATAAATCCAATCGGTTTCTATTCCGAAAGCCTGATTATTTATTTCGGCCTCGTTTTTAACAAAACTATTAATCATAGTTTCGCCGGGATTCTGTGCCACATAATCTCTATAACGCTGCGTCATCTGCTCTCCGTCACAAAACTCAAGTTTTTTGGCGAAATCTTCTACTCCGAAATAACCATTATATGCGATTTTAGGTTTGCCTTCCTTGCCTTTTTTGGTTGTAATAAGGATAACGCCGTTTGCACCGTTAGTACCGTAAATAGCTGTTGCAGAAGCATCTTTCAAAATTTCAATAGACTCGATGTCGCTAGGATTGATATCGTTGAGCGAGCCACCGCTTTTGCTGATAGGAATACCGTCTACGACAACGTAAGGACCTGTTCCGGCATTAATAGAATTGCGTCCGCGAACCAAAGTTACGGGAGAATCACCCGGAATGGACGAACCCTGTGATACATTAACACCGGCTGCCACTCCTTGAACGGCTTGCATAGCATTAGCAACGGGAATCCTCGAAAGTCTCTCTTCTTCAACCGAGGCTACCGAACCCGTAACGTCAGATTTCTTCTGAACACCGTAACCTACAACTACAACTTCGTCGTGCGAAATATCATCCTCACGCAAAAAAACATTAACAGTTTCACCCGGATTGAATTTAATCTCTTGCGTCTCAAAACCAATGTAAGAAATTACAAGCACTCCGGGCACATCAGCAATAATTAAGAAATTTCCGTCAATATCGGAAATAGTACCATTGTTAGTACCCTTAATATAAATCGTCGCACCTATAACGGGGTCGCCATTATGATCCGTAATATTACCTTTTACGGATTTTTGTTGCACCTGTGTTACCGCCTGCGCATCAACTCTCAAAGAGGGAGTCAGGAAAATTCCTGTTGTTAAGGCGAATGTCAAAATTTTTAAATAGTTCATAAGTTTTCTTATTCTGGTTAATAATTAAACATATTTATCACTATATTTTGGTAATCAACAATTAATTACCTATATGTTCTTTTTTCGGAGCTATTAGTTATTTGTAACAAAAAAAATTAAGTTAATTTTTGATTATAGTCATATTTGCCGCTGCATATTTGAGCAGTAAATTTTTTCTGCCGACACTCATAAAATCGACCGAAATTGTCGTATCATTGCCGGTTTTATTGACTGCGGCTATCTTACCGCGTCCGAATTTATCATGTTGAACCTCAACACCTTCTTTAAAAAGACTTTCGTCCGTTTTAGGTTTTCCAAGATTGCCGAAACGGAAAGAAGAAAGTTTTTTAAGATTTTTTTCTTCCGCAATTTTCGTCAGCGAATTAGGATGACGTTTCATCGAAAACGGATGATCAGAGGCTTGAAACATAGATTCTCCGCCGATTCCGTAATCCAAATAACGGCTGTCAATCTCCTTTATAAACCTTGAAGGCGATGCCGGTGTTAATTGTCCCCATTTATAACGCATTCTGGCAAAAGAAACGGTAAGTTTTTTTTGAGCTCTTGTTACCGCCACATAAAAAAGTCTGCGCTCCTCCTCCAAATCCTTGTTTGACATCACAGACCTCGCTGAAGGGAATAGTCCCTCCTCTACTCCTGCCAAATAAACGTTCTTAAATTCCAAACCTTTTGAAGAGTGAATCGTTAAAAGCGAAACCTTATTGAAATCGCCTTTATCCTCATCGGCATCTGTCATAAGTGAAACATCATCAAGATATTGTGCTAACAATAATTCCTGACCGCTGTCGTTTTTATGAGCCTCACACATGGCTTTGATACCGTTCAAAAGTTCCTGTATATTCTCGTAACGAGACTGTCCCTCAGGTGTTTTGTCCGAACTCAAATCCTGCAAAATACCTGATTCTGAGGCAATTTTCATCGCCGCCTGATAAGCGTTAGAGGTCAATGAAAAATTATGAAACGAAAAAACTAATTTCATAAAACCCGCAACAGCATTCAACGTCCTCGGTGAAATCTTAGAATCAAACTGAGAAATCTGTGCCACAGTGTTCCAAATACTCAAACCATTTTGAGTGGAAATTGCAGAAATTTTTTCCATCGTCGTATCACCAATTCCACGTTTTGGATAATTAACGACTCTCAAAAACGCCTCATCATCGTTTCCGTTTACGGCAAGTCTTAAATACGAAATCAAATCTTTGACCTCTTTGCGCTGATAAAACGATAATCCACCGTAAATTTTGTACGGAATAGAACGTTTCATAAGCGATTCCTCAAGTATTCTTGATTGCGCATTAGTGCGGTAAAGTATCGCAAAATCAGCATAGCCGTCAGCCTGACCGTCTGAAATTTTTTTCAAAATATCAGCGGCAATATTAAAACCTTCCTCATTGTCAGCTGCGTTTTCCATAACACGGATTTTATCGCCGGTTTCGTTTTCGGAAAAAGAATTCTTTTTCATCTGACGCGAATTGCAAGCAATAACCGTATTAGCAGCATTAACAATAGTTTGAGTACTACGGTAGTTTTGTTCAAGTTTAAAAATCTGTGCCTCTTTATAATCTTTTTTGAAATTCAGAATGTTTTCTATCTGCGCACCACGAAACGAGTAAATACTTTGAGCATCGTCGCCAACCACAAAAACGTGACGGTGAACGTTTGCCAAGGCTTTAACAATATTGTACTGAACAGAATTAGTATCCTGATACTCATCAACCAAAATATATTTGAACTTTCCGGCATATTTTTGGACAACATCAGGATTGTTTCTGAATAAAATCTGCGTTTGCAACAATAAATCGTCAAAATCCATAGCATTAGCGGATTTACATTTTTTGACGTAGATTTTATAAATCTTCGCAATAAGCGGTTTTTGAGCGTTGCAATCGTCAGCGTAATAAGGACTTGTTTCGTATTCGTCGGAGGTGATAAGTCCGTTTTTGGCGGTTGTAATGCGGTTGTAAACCTCGTTTACGGGATATTTTTTATCATCAAGTTTTAAGTCTTTAACAATGCCTTTAACAAGTTTTTTAGCATCCTCGGCATCATAAATCGTAAAATTCGGTTTATATTCCGTTTTAGAGATTTCCATCCTTAGGATTTTCAAGAAAATGGAGTGAAAGGTTCCCATCCAAAGCGAAGCAGATTTTTCTTCGCCGATTTTTTGAGCGATTCTTTCCTTCATCTCCCTTGCCGCTTTGTTAGTAAAAGTGATTGCAAGAATGTTCCAAGGCTGATAACCGTTTTCCAAAAGGTGCATAATTTTGTAAGTGAGCACCCTTGTTTTGCCCGAACCTGCACCAGCTATTACCAAAGCCGGTCCGTCAATATATTCTACAGCCGCCCTTTGCGGCTCGTTCAATTCGTCCAAATATGACATTTTATAAAAGTTCTTTCATTTTTGATAATACGGATAAAACGAAAAAAAGTTCGCTAAAAACCGTATAAAATTATGATAATTTTTTGCCTTTGATAAGATAATTACTTTCGATATGCGATGTATTGCGCAAAAATAACGAAAACTTCAGTACAAATACTCGTGAAAATAATTTTCAACAAAGTACGCAAAAAGTTTTCAAAACCGAAAGCATCCAACATAAAATATGCTGCATGATGAACAACTATCAACGGAACGGAATAACTCAAAAACCAACTAAAGCCCATTTCCATCAGATAAGGATGCGTTCCGTTTTCGTAACCGTCCCTCGGAGCTATAATATCGAGGACTTTTATCCTCAAAAACGCTGTAACCACCGAAGCGGCAGAATTCAAGCCCGGCGTATCACAAAAAATATCAACAGAATATCCCAAAATAAAACCAAAAACCAACTGAAGCCAAAGAGGGACTTCGTATGGCACTACAAGGATAAAAAGCACATAAAACAAAGGTGTAATACCAAGCGAACTGATATTGATATTATTAAACACCATTATCTGTGCAAGTACAAGCACAATGTATGTCAGTAATATTTTAGAATATGCTCTGATGTCCATTTATTGCACAAATTTGTTTTCAAGACTTTCAAGATTGAGTTGTTCGTCTTGCATAAGATTTTCGATAATAAAAACGTTAGAAACGCATTTCATATCTGTCAAAAGTTTGACATTGATTTTATAGAAATTGTCTTCGGTATTTTTTTCAAAACTTTCGATTGTAGCAATCGGTATGCCGGGCGGAAAAATCGACGAATAACCGCTCGTTACAACCGTATCCCCTTGATGAAGCTCCACATGATTAGGAATTTCATTAAGTACGGCTTTGCGATAATCCTCTCCGAGCCAAATTATAGAACCGTAAAAATCGTTTGTTTTAAGTTTTGCAGAAATACCAATTTTGCGATTTAAGAGCGAAATAGCCGAAGCATAATGCTCGCTAACGGCAACAATAACGCCAACAACACCCGAAGCCGAAATAACTGCCATATCCTCTCTCACGCCGTTTGCACTGCCTTGATCAAGAGTTATAAAATTGTTTTGCCTTGATACTGAGTTCTTTACAACGGAAGCGGTTATGTATCTGTATTTCAGTTTTCCCAAAGTGTCAAGCTTGTCATGAAACCTCGCCGTATCAATTATGTAGGAACTGCTTGAGTTGCTTCTGATTTTAGACAACTGCCTCATAAGGGAAGCGTTTTCCTCCCTTAAATAAAAATATCCGACATAACGCCACGTCAAATCATAAACACGCCCGGCGATATAATTTGCCGAAGTATTGAAAACAGAATTTCTTCTGACATCACCTCCAATGAGCGAGGTCAAAGAAATTGCCTCCAACACAACAAAAATCAACAAGATATGTATTCTCTTGAGAAAATTCAGCAGACTGTCCATTCCAAAAATAAACCACAAAAACCGTTTTCCGTTGTCTTTTCCACGAAAAAGGATTTTTTCTCCTTTCTCTAAAAAAAACAAACAACGGAAAACGGCAGGTTAAAATCTTTATTATTTCAATAAGAACGGGAATTTGTCCACGTTTTTCAAAGCAATACCCGTACCCCTTGCAACTGCGTGCAACGGGTCTTCCGATACTTTAACCGGGAGATTAGTTTTTTCTGCTAACCTCTTGTCAAGACCTCTGAGCAATGCTCCGCCACCTGTCAAATGGATACCGTTTTTGAAAATATCCGCATAAAGCTCCGGTGGTGTCTGTTCCAAAACGTTAAGAATTGCCGCTTCTATTTTACCGATTGATTTGTCCAAACAATGCGCAATTTCCTGATAAGAAATCGGAATTTCAACAGGCAAAGCAGTCATTTGATGAGGACCTCTTACCATATAATCGGCAGGCGGATCTTCCAAATCGGTGATTGCCGAGCCTACGTTGATTTTGATAGCCTCAGCCGTGCGGTCAAACACTTTAATATTATGCTGATGACGCATATACTCCATAATGTCTTCGGTGAAATCATCACCCGCAATTCTGATACTTCTGTTGCAGACAATACCTCCCAAAGAAATAACGGCAATTTCCGTTGTACCGCCGCCTATATCAACAATCATATTGCCCTCAGGCGCCTCAACATCAATACCGATACCAAGAGCCGCAGCCATCGGTTCAAAAATCATCCACACTTCTCTTGCTCCGGCGTGTTCGGCAGAATCCCTTACAGCACGTCTTTCAACCTCAGTAGAGCCAGAAGGTATGCCGACAACGATTTTAATCGCCGGATTAAAAAGCATTTTCTTACGATTACCCATCTTAATCATGCCCCTAATCATCATCTCGGCAGCCCTAAAGTCTGCAATAACTCCGTCCCTCAAAGGACGGATTGTCCTGATATTTTCGTGCGTTTTACCGTGCATGAGCTGTGCTTTCATGCCGATAGCAATAGTTTTTTCCGTAGTGTGATCTAATGCAACAATACTTGGCTCGTCTACTACAATGCGGTCATGCATTATAATAACGGTATTGGCCGTACCGAGATCCATCGCTAATTCCTGTGTCAGAAATGAAAATAATCCCATTCTTTAAATTCTTTTTCAATGTTGTCAATCACATAAAAGATTTTGGTGTTTTTGGCTCGATTTTTGTATTAAATCAAGTTTATACTTCCCTTATGCGTTGCAAATATAAAATATTTTTTTATCAAATGCTCTAATTTTTTGAAGTTTTTTTTATTTTTTTACTCCGAAAGCATTTTTTTGATTTCAAAAGCCAAGTTTTCAAGACTTATTTCCGTCTGAACTTTAGATTTCCACTCATTTTTGTCTGTGATTTTTTCGGCAAGGATTTTCCCGAGTTTAAGATTTTTGACCGTAGCCACACCTTTTGCCGCTTCATCGCCACCGATTATCACCGCTAACGTGCAATTATTTTTGTCAGCGTATGACATTTGATGTTTCAAACCGCGTTTTGCACCATAATAAATTTCGGTGTTGATACCTAAGAGACGAAGTTGCATTGCCGTTTTTTGATAAAGCGGCATCAAAGCATCGTCAAAAACGATAATTATAACCGGTCCGTCAATTTGTTTAGGCATTTGATTTGTCAGCGTTAATAATTCTGCCAAACGGTCTACGCCAATTGAAGCACCAGTTGCGGGAACTTTTACTCCGAGAAGATTTTCTACCAAACCGTCATAACGTCCGCCGCCGCAAATACTTCCGACTTTTCTTTTTCTGCCTTTTTCGTCGGTATAATATTCCAAGGATTCAACCTCGTAAATCGGTCCCGTATAATAGCCCAAACCTCTTACCATCGAAGGATCAAGAATTGCAACCTCTTCGTTGAAACCGAGAGTTTCAAGAATTTCGTCAATTTTTTCCAACTCTTGAACACCTTCTTTATAAGTGTCGTTTTCAAAGGCGGGTTTACTTTTGAGTTTTTCGATTGTAGCCTTACGGGCTGAGTGTTGTTCAAAATCTTTTATAAAATTGACAATCAATGCGATATTTTCCTCTTTTAATCCCAAACCCGGAATCTGAGCCTTTGAAACCTCATCAACTCTGCCTTTTCCGAGTTCTTTTGCTACCTCGTCAATACCGATTTTGTCAAGTTTATCAATAATTCTCATAACGGCAGTTTCCGTATCTTTGTCGGTAATTCCGGCATGGAAAAGCAGACCGTTAACAATTTTTCTGTTATTAATTTTAATAAGATAAGTTCCGCGTTTAAGTCCTATGTTTTCAAGGGCCTGAGAAAGAATCATACAGTTTTCGGCATCGGTTGAAACATCCTCACTGCCTACCGTATCAAAATCCATCTGCCAAAACTCTCTAAAACGTCCAGGGTCTAATTTTGCCTCAAATCTGAAAACAGGTCCGTACTGAAATCTTCTGAAAAGATTCGTTTTGCCTTGGATTTCACCTCTTAAATGCTGTTGCCAAAGTCCTTCGGCATAAACCCTCGCAAGCGGTGCCGTTAAATCGTAACGCATTGCAAGATAATGATTTTCCATTATGACAGAGTTGTCAGGATTACGCATTTCTTTTCCTAAAGTGTCAAAAACGGGTTCTTGCTCGGGGTTTTTGAAAGAATAAACGCCTTGCGCTACGGAATCAGCATCGGGAAGATATTTTCCCAAACATTCTGCATATTCCAAAATCGGAGTATCAAATCTTGCAAAACCGTAACGACGGTAAACTTCGCTTGCTTTTTCTATAATATGCTCTCTAAGAGCGTTTTGTGTAGATGTAATATCTCTAAATCCCTTTACCTTTTGGGGAACTGTTCCTCTCATAACAAAAGTTTTTTTTAAAATAGAAATTTTTTAAAGCACAAAATTAAAAAAATTTTTAGTTAAAACCAAAAGCGTTTATTACAAAAAAACTTAAAAAAAATTTGTTAATTTCAATTTTTGTTATTTTATTTGCGTTCCAATTAAGAAAAATAATGTTCAATTCAAAAAACTAAAAAAATGGAAGAGAAAATTGTAGATTCTCAGTACCAGACCAAAGGTTATCTTTGCTATCTCGGTATTTTGGTGTTAATACCATTATTGACTGTAAAAAAAGAAGTTAGAGACGAATTTATTGACTGTCACATAAAACAAGGATTCGGTCTCTTTGTGTCGATGGTTATTTTCAGTGTCCTCAGATCGTTTGGCGGTAACATTTTGGGAATGATATTCGGTTTGCTGAGTTTGGTTTGTTTTGTTCTTGCAATTTTAGGACTTATAAACGTCAGCAAAAAGAAAGTTACAAAATTGCCGGTCTTAGGTGATATTTTTGATAAAATTAATATCTAACCCACACAAAAAAATCACGGGCGAGAAAAAAGTTTTTTTTTACCGCCCGTTTTTTTTATTATAATCCTTTAACGATATTCCAATACTCATTTAATCCGCTGAGAATAACACAGATAACAATTACATACCAAGGAGCTTTAAAAAAATAAATTTTTCTAAAATAAGTTTCCTTACCTTTGATTAAATCATAAAGTACCCAAAAAAAACTAACAATCATAAAAACTGCAACAATAACAGCTAAAGGATTCATCATCAAGGCATTATAAAAATCAAAATGGAAAAATAATTTCAGTCCGCGTATCGTACCACACGCCGGACAAGGATAACCCGTTATGTTATGAAAAATACAAACGGTAAAATGTGTATGAGCCTTTAGATTCGGCGGCGTACATAACGAAAAATACAAAGCCGCTCCCGTTATCAAAAACAGAATGGCTTTGTATTTTTGCCTTACACTGCCGGTTTTTTCCGTAACTGTTAATACAGCACGAAAAAACTCCGATAGTCTTTCGTTCATTTTACTAATCCGCTTTCAAAGGTCTTCCGTCTGCCATAGGCATTTGACCCTGAATAATTTTGATGATGTCCAATATCGTCCAAATACCACATCCGCCGAGAGTAATCAACTGTAACCACCAGTTAGAATAACCCATCAACAAACGGTGAATACCATAACATCCCAAAAAAATAGCCACCAACAACATAGTGGTTTTTGATTGAAGTTCCTTCTGAGGAGCTCCATTAGGTTGCAATTCTTCTGCCATAAATGTAAATTTTTTTAGTTAAACATTATTTATATGTCAGTGCAAATATAAATATTATTTTTTATTTACCAAATAAAAAACAGAAAAAAAACAAAAATTACTAATTTTGCAACGCAAAAAAATTAATGATGGAAAAACTTTGGAATAAAAATTATATCAAAGTGATGACGGCTAATTTTTCGATGTCGTTTTCATTTTATCTCTTAACACCTTTGCTGCCAATATATTTGAGCGAATATTTCAACGCCTCGAAAGATATTATCGGGACAGTGCTTTGCGGATATTCGGTTATGGTACTTTTAATAAGACCTTTCAGCGGTTACATGGTGGATAGTTTCAATAGAAAAAAAGTTTTGCTAATATGCTTATGCTTTTATTTTCTGATGTTTGCCGGATATTTGGCGGCACTGACTTTAACAGCCTTTGCAATAATTAGAACGCTGCACGGAGCGCCTTTTGGAGCCTCAACAGTTGCTAACAGCACCGTTGCAATCGACGTTCTGCCCTCCTCCCGACGAAACGAAGGTATCGGTTTTTATGGTTTGAGCAACAATATCGCAACCGCCATTGCCCCGACAATAGGAATTTGGATTTATTCCACAACAGGAAATTTCAACATTTTGTTTTGGATTTCATTTTTCGTGGCTGGTATCGGAATGTGGGTGGACAGCACCGTTCAAATCCCAGAAAAAGAAATTGTTAAAAACAAAACTAAACTCTCGTTAGACAGATTTTTCTTAACCAACGGTTCTATTTTGGCAATTAATATGCTTTGTTTCGGATTTTGTTACGGCGTATTGAGCAATTATTTGGCAATTTACGGAAAAGAAAAACTCGGAATCACCAATTCCACAGGCATTTATTTTCTGCTTTTGTCAATAGGATTGATACTTTCAAGACTGCAAGGAGCAAAAGCTTTAAGAGAAGGAAAACTTGTATTAAACGCCTCAGAAGGAATTATTTTATCGACTTTCGGTTATACTATTTTTGTTGCAACCGACAGTATGATAGGATATTACGCATCGGCAGTTTTAATAGGACTTGGCAACGGACACATGTGGCCAGCATTTCAAAACATGATGATAAATTTAGCACATCACAATCAGAGGGGAACTGCTAACAGTACTCTTATGACTTCTTGGGATTCGGGCGTGGGAATAGGAATCTTGTTAGGAGGCTTTTTGGCAGAACATTTTGATTATCAATGCGCTTTTTGGACGGTTTCAGGCGTTCACATTGTAGGACTTATAACATTTTTCTGTTTTACAAAAGGATTTTTTCTAAAAAGAAAACTCAGATAAAATAAGCTACTCGCCTTAAATTAAAAGGTTCTGCGCAAAAATAATGTTTTTTTGATTAATCCACAAAAATAAAAAAAACGACTACCCAAAATAGTATTTCGATAGTCGTTTTTATATAAAAAATCCTTAATTATGTTAATTCAATTGACGAACTGCACGAGCAGAAAAACTATTAGCTGATGACCATCCTGTACCTACCGACATACCAACGGTAATTGGTACGTCAAAACATGTGGCTACGTTTTGTTGATTTCCCCAGTAATAAGCAACTTTTGTATTTTGGTCATTACCAACGCTACCATGACCATATGCAGTAAACGTGATAGAACCGTATGCATTAGTAAATGTATAATCTGGGCTAACATATTGATAAGTGCAATTAACTAAAAGAAAATCTAATTCCGTTTTAGTCGGCAAACGATAGCCTTTACCTGCTCCGTATTTCGTTGTAACACCAGATGTTGCAGCAGACCAAGACATAATATTACCAACATTTTCAAGAGTCCAAACGACACTAACACTCGGTCCTAAATCCACAACATCTGTTCTGTCGGCTCTGTAAACTTTTCCGCCTACAACAGTCATTGATTTAATCATATTGCCCGTAACTGATGTGCCATTCGGAACAGCAATCCAAATTTTTTTGTTAGCGTTAGGAGTGTAATCCGCTGTATTATTGCCAATTGTTAACTGAAACTTGGTTTGTTGAGCTGAGCAACTCATTTCTAAGTAAGCGTAATTATCATCAAGGTTAATTGTTTCAGCATTTGAACTAAATGTAGAGGTATATTGATGACTGCATTTTCCCATTGCGTCAGCCAACGATGTTGTTGATGTTACGATGGATGTTCCCGCTTCGCCAAATGAGCCGGTAATGTCAAAACCATTATTAAAATCTTCTTCGGTTTTGCCTTCTGCAAGAGTAATTTCGCCTTTAAAAACGAAATTATCGTCATCTTTTACGAGGATTAAATCTGTTTCGTCAATATTACCATCACTTGTGATGTGCATTATTGTATTTATGTCTTCATTAGTAAAAGAAACGTTGAATTTAGAAACATCATTTCCGTCTTCCGTGTATGCAATTTTTGAAATAGAATTGCCCGTATTTACTTTCACTGAAAAAGGAATCGTTACTTTTTCCGCTTTGGGCTGATTTTCAATGTTTACTTCCTCGTTGTTGTCGTCTTTGCTGCAAGATGTTGCAAGCAAAACTGCTGCTGCCAATGGCAGAACTTTTAAGAATGTTTTTGTCATTTTAGTTCCTCCTTTTTTAAATGTTTTGGTCGCCGTAATTGAAATGTGTGCCGTAGCTACCGTTGGTTGTGTTTGGTCCGCTTCCCATCAAAAGCGGAGCTTCCATGTTCAACTCGATTACTTCAAAATCGGGTTTGACGTACTTTTTCTTCGTCGGAGTACTAACGACTTTTTCAATAATTTCTTTCATTTTTTGTAGAAATTTGTTAGTTAATAAAAAAAACAAAAATCCCTTGCGGATAATAGCATAAAAAAAGCTACTATCCACAAGGGATTTGTATATATTTATGAGAAAAGGTAAAATTTAATTCACTTTTTACCCCCCCCGATTTACTTTATGTAATATATAGTGTAATTTTATCATTTCTTTTGTTGTTATTCATCAGCGCAAATTAAATTTAAATATTTTTAACACGCAAGGAATATATATTAAGTTAGTGTTAATTATTAAAAATCAAATGTCGTAGTTCGGGGATTTGGTCGGCTGGGACTTTTAACGCTTCGACTGCTTTGTCGAAATCAAAACCAGAAGACATAAGATTTTTTATGCTTTCAACGAGTTGCTCGGTGCGACCTTGCTCTATGCCTTTTTCTATACCAATTTTCTCGCCTTCGGCACGGCCTTTTGTCTCGCCCTCTATGAAACCGAGTTCTTTGCCTTCTCTTAACTTCGTTGCCAACTGTCCGTAATAACTTATATAGTTATGAAAACTTGAATCGTATTGCCATTGCTGCTCCCTTGTCATGTCGGAATACGATGCAAGTTTTTCCAACCGCATAAAAAGCGGACTATCTTCTTTAAAGGCTAATTGTGTTTTCATTTTCGGCATGTTTGATAAGTTATATATCCATTTATCAATAACGGTTTCGCAGTCGGATTCTTTCATCTTCCTGTAAAGCGGCATTTGTATTTTCCAATATTGAAGCGTGTCAGAATCTTTGTAATGTTCTTGCGTTTCCATAAATTGGAAATGTGATAGTTTTTGCGGATGTTCTTTATCTACAAAATTCATAAAGAAAACTCCGTAAATGTTTTTCATATTGTATTTCCACGGCTCTTTTTGAATTTCACCGTTTTCATCTACAAACTTTAAATACCCTTTGCCCTGCTGTCGTGATGCCGCACGTGCAAGGTAAAGAACTATTCTGTCTGAGAAAAAGTCTTGCGAATCGTTTTGCATTTCGATGATAAACTCTTCGCCGGTATCAGTAATGCAATTTACATCGTAAACAACTCGTCGAATGTCTTTGTTTGCTTCATCGGCTTCGGCGTCCGTGATTGTAACGCTTGCAATATGAACATCAGGGTTGTCTTTCTGTAACAAGTCGTTAAGAAAACCGCGTGTTATTTCTTCGTCCTTAAAAATCCGCTTAAAACCGAAATCTGTCGTCGGGTCAATATATTTCGGCGGCCAAATTATCGGTTCGTTAATCATTATATCCATAATAATCTGATTTAATGCAAAGATGAAAAGTTTTTATGAATAAACAAAATATTTTTTTGCATATTTCTTCGCAAATCCGCAAACAAAAAAAACGGCTGCCGATTTTTCGACAGCCGTTTTTTATTAAAATTCACTCAAAATTAGTCTAATTTATTACCCGAACCAGACGAACCCGTTGACCTCCGGTACGGCTGCCGTTGGGATTCACAGCTACACCGCCGTTAAGATCGAAGTACAAGTACTCCGCATCGTTCGGGTATCCTGCGTTGACCGATGACGACCAATAGTATCCGAGAGAACCAACAAATTCAGGGGTACCAGAGCCGCCGCGGATACCGGCAGCGGGAAGGAAAACCGAACCATAGGCAGTATAAAACTTTAAACCATTATTTCCATCTTGAGTTTCCTTAGTTTTGGTTTGGTTTTTAAGAGTTGTCAAATCGGAAGAGTTTGGCATACGCAAGCCATTGCTTGCTCCCAATGTTTCTGTCTCAGTCCAAGCACAATAATTACCATAATCTCCGGGATTTGTTGCGCCAAGGTTGCTTGTTGCCCAAAGTACGCCGCCATCAAGTTGCATATCCACAACTTTCGTTCTGTCAAGTGTGATAACGTGTGCGGCTTCGGCAGTTTTTCCCGCTTGACTTACCAAGTTTCCGCTGACTGTTGTACCGCCCGGAACGGCAATCCAAATTTCTTTTGTACCGTCTTCTGAATTGGTTTTAAATGCTTCGTATTCGCCGGTGCTGATTTTCAATACAATCTGTGATGCTGCCAATTTGAAATAAAGATAAGCATTTTGGTCGTAAAGCGTAATGTCATTATCACCAGATGTGAAATTGGCTTTGTATTGATGGTCGCAATTTCTCATCAATTCTGCAAGTGATTCTATAGAAGACGTAGGATTTACCAATGCCTTACCGAATGTGCCGGTGAGACTGATTTCGCCGGTAGTAAATTTATCTTCATTTCCTGCGATAACATTAATGTCGCCTTCAAAAAAGTAATTACCGCCTTGACCTTTAAGCGTTAAAGTACTACTTTCGATACCTTCGCCGGTTACGGTCAATTCTGTACCTAAATCTGAGGTTTCAAACGCACGGGTTATAACTGTACCGTCGCCGGAATATGCAATTTTTGAAATACCCAAACCTTTGTCCACTTTCACTGAAAACGGAATTTTCACGATGTTTGATTGTACAACTTCGGTGGACTCGTTTGTATTTACAACTTCAGTAGATTCTATTGAATTATTAAAATCACCGTTATCGTCTTTGCTGCAAGATGTTGCAAGCAAAACAGCTGCCATCAAGGGCAGAACTTTTAAAAATATTCTTTTCATCTTTTTCCCTCCTTTTTACCAAATGTCTTGTGTGTCCGAACCAAAATTAGGATTCAAATTATTATTCGTTGCGCTTCCCGCCAAAAGTCTCGGCACGTCTTCGAGGTTGATAACCTCAAAATCGGGCTTAACGTATTTCTTTTTCACAGTCGTTACGTCTTTTACGACTTCATTTGGTTGTTTTAATTCCATGTTTTTAATAATTTTTTTAAATTATACAATTGATTTTAAATATGTTACAAAAACAAAAAATCCCTTGCGGGCAGAAATCAAAATTCTGTCCGCAAGGGATTGCATTATCTTTTGAGAAAGTAAAAAGCAAAGTGCTTTTTACCCCACCCGATTTACATTTTGTAAAGTATAATATGTATTAGTTTTTCTCATTTCTGCCGTTATTTGTTTATTAACAGCACAAATTAAATTTAAACAATTTTAACACGCAAGAAATATGCGTTAAGTTAGTGTTAATTATTAAAAATCAAATGTCGTAGTTCGTGGATTTGGTCAAGAGGGACTTTTAATGCTTCGACTGCTTTGTCGAAATCAAAACCAGAAGACATAAGATTTTTTATGCTTTCAACGAGTTGTTCGGTGCGGCCTTGTTCTATGCCTTCGGCTCGTCCTTTTTCTATGCCGATTTTTTCGCCTTCAAGGCGACCTTCTGCACGGCCTTCCGCACGGCCTTTTTTTAAACCCGCATCATATTTTCCCGATGCGAGAGTTTTTGCGGTGCTGATAGCATCCCAGTAACGATCGTAACCCAAAATTTCCTCTTGTGTTAAATACGTACAAATATCTAACGCCTTGGAAATTTCAGCGTTTTCAAGCAAATCTTTATCTACATCAACGGTGTGTTCGTCAATCTCAGTTAAAAATTTTAACCACAAAACTTGCATTTTCTTTTCAGAAAAGTTTTTAGGCTGAAATTTCGGTAACTCAAAGAAAAACAA
>JAFPYR010000131.1 GCA_017412115.1 Bacteroidales bacterium
ACCGTCTCTTTGCGAGAAACTTACCGTAATTTCATCGCCGACATTTGCTTTTGTTTTGTTCGCTGTTACAAATTCTCCGGCTGTAACGGTGTATTCAATCGGCGTGTAAGTCGCAGTGATTGAAACATTTCCTGCCGGCATTGTAAAAGTTGCCGCATTGTTTGAAATCGTCAAAGCCGTGTTGTTAAACTTCGCGCTTGATAAAGTGTAACCACTTCTTTGCGAGAAATTTACCGTAATTTCTTCGCCGACATTTGCTTTTGTTTTGTTTGGCGTAGAATATTGGTCAGAAGTGATTGTGTATTCAATCGGCGTGTAAGTTGTTGTAATTGACACATTTCCTGCCGGCATTGTAAATTTCGCCGCGTTGTTAGAAATTGTCAAAGCCGTATTATTAAACTTCGCGCTTGACAAAGTGTAACCGTCTCTTTGCGAGAAACTTACCGTAATTTCATCGCCGACATTTGCTTTTGTTTTGCTTGGCGTAGAATATTGGTCAGAAGTTATTGTGTATTCAATCGGCGTAAAAGTTGTTGTAATTTCAACATTTTCGGCGGGCATTGTAAATTCAGCCGTTTTGTTTGAAACCGTCAAATCATTGCCGTTATATTTTGCCGAAACAAAATTATAACCGTTTCTGTCAGAGATTGTTACCGTAATTTTGTCTCCGGCACTTGCCTCGGTTTTATCAGCAGACGAAAAATCGTCCGTCGTAATGCTGTATGTGATAGGAGTGTATGTAACGCTTATTGTAACATCTTCTTCCGGCATCGTGAAAGTATAATCGTTGCCGGATTTTGTCGTTTCGATTTCTTCCGTGCCTTGTACGGTAACGGTTGCGGTATAGCCTTCATCTGTTCTGTCAGTTAGAGAAAAACTTACTTCCGAACCTGATTCAATTTCCATTGTTTCAGAAATCGTTATGTAAGGTTTTGTGGTTTCTGGAATGGTAATATCAAAAGCATTCAATTCTTCCAATGTTTTTACTGTCAATCCTTTCGGAATGTAATCAATGCCATATTGTTTTATTAAATCACTGGGACAAACAAATGTGCCTGTTGAAGCAACATACTCAACCCACCCTTTTGTTACAGGTGTTTCAATGTATTTTTTGACATCACATGTGTTAGTTATACACTCGTATAAATTAGAAATCCGCCATATAGAAAACCTGACAGAAATATATTTGAGCTTATTACAATTCAAGAACATACCTCTACAAATAGTCCCATTAACACCATAAATAGTACTACTATTATATACATCTGTAAGATACGGACTGTCAATAAATAAAATAGGGGCCGTTCTTTCTAAATTGGAACAACCACTAAACATAAAATCATAGCAATGCAAATCAATTTCTTTTGCAGGTAATAAAGGCGTTTTTGCCAAACTTGTACAATCGTAGAACATAGAACTATAACAACCACTCGGTAATGATACAGCGGGTAGTTTAGGAGCAATATTTAAACTGGAACATCCTGAAAACATTGATGCATAACAGCGCTCCGCTAACTCCATAGCAGGTAATTGAGGGGCTATTGACAGGGATTTACAATTACGAAACATACGTGAATAACAACTAGGGGCGAGTGTTTCTGCTGGTAACTCAGGAGGGAATATTAATTCAGTACAACCATCAAACATACCATAATAACAATAGTCCTTTAACTTTATAGCAGGTAGTTTGGGTGATGTTGTAATTGGGCAGTTATGAAACAAGTCCCTAAAACAGGATTTAGGGGTAGTTGTTTTTAATCCCGTTTTATCAATTAAGGTCATAACATTTCCAAAACATTTTGCCGTTTTTGAAATTGTAAAAGATCCGGTTGTTAGTCCATTCGGATTATCACCACGAAAATAAACACAGCAATTATTTTCAGCAGTAACTCCATCTGATGTTAATTGTTGCCAATTCGTCTTATCCAATGAATATTCCAACAATTTGGGTTTTCCAAACTTTATTGTAGTTCCTGCCTCAATTTCAAAGTATAAATAATCTGGCTCATCAGATTGGGCAAAAGCCGTGTTTATTATCGCAAATAATATTATTAATAGTGTGATTTTTTTCATAGTGCATGTTTTATTGTCAAAAAATGCCTACTTCCTTTAAGGCGTTTCGGCATTCTCCTGCGTAATTAACTATATGCCTCTAAAATTTTTGTTAATATGGATCTTAAATCGTCTATATCCTCAACATTTTTGTTGTCGTTAAATAATTCGTCCACTTTTTCCCCTTTATAGAAAGGAATATCAAACTCTTTTATAATATTTGTCTGAGGAAAATATTTAGGATTAAGAGTCTCACCAACAAAAAGTGGTGCATCAATTGCACAATAGTCAATAGTCTTAAATTGATTATTAACATATTTAACAGCCAAATTGCAATTATTAGTAATACGCCAAATGCGAATTAAACAATTAGCGTTAATTTCTATTATGTATTTTTTTTCATCAAAGACGATTGCAAAATTGCTGTTAGGTTTATGGAGTACACAAACCTGTTTCTTTTGTAATTCGGTTACAAGATTTTGTATATTCATGATGGCTATATAAAATTAATTTGGTTAACAATTGTTTTTAACTTCTTTCAGAATATTGTTTGCAATATGTATTTCTTCCGAATATTTTTTTATTGAAAATTCATTTACTATGGTAACCTCTTGATGTTTTTCTACGAAATCATCAATTTGGTTTCTCGGAGTAGTTTCTTGATTGTCTTTTTCAGAACATGGACAGATTGCAATAAAACAATCCTCATCAAGCAAAGTTTGCAAATGATTATTCATAGATTTATTACCTGTTACATAATCACCTTGTGTAACGATACCAATTTTCACAGTTTTAGACTTTTGAGTCAGGTTTAGTTTAGAAGAATTAGAACCCTTTTCGCCTAACCTTGTTTTATCAATAACTAATACATCAATAAAATCACGCTGAATGTCATCCAAATACCAAAACATATTGGTATTTTGTACATTGATACGTTTGAGTCTTTCGTAGACAATTTCTAATGTTGTTGTCTTCCCTGTGTTTGGTTTTCCGTAAAGTACAATTAGTTTCATAGTGTTTAAAATTTTAAATTGTTATGTACCTTTGAAACAAGACCTGAAAAGACTAAAAAACGGAGATAAGTAGAAATAAAAAAGGTGTGAACCTTAAACTATTCGTACTACACGGAAGCCTGGAAAAAACCGTGCCACTCACAATAGTTTTTTGAACACACCGAAGGCGTATCTAAAATGTGAGTGTACACAGAATCTCCGAAAGACATTCCGTGAATAGTTCAACCTTTTCCTACTTTGAGAAAAGAGTTTCCAGGCTTTTTTCTTTAAGTACGATTAAAGTTATATTATGTCTTTTGTTTTAAAATTTAGTCTTTAAAACATTATTTAATTTATACGCAAATTCTAAAATTTTGTTTCAAAAGTAGATATTTTTTTTTGAAAAAGACAAAATTTCTTAAAAAAAATGATATATTTTTTTCTATGAAATTCTTTATGTGGCTTAAATTCTTAATTTCGCATAAAATTTAACAACCCGTTAGCGGAATAAAAATATATAATTATTATTCCACTAACGGGTTGTTTATTTCTGAAACTGATTGCTATATTTTTTTAATTTCCTCTTGCGAAAGTTTGGTGTATTTTGCAATCATATCAATGGAAATACCATCAGCAAGCATTTGTCGTGCAATTTCGTATGCCTTGGATTGTGCACCTTTTGTGATTCCTTCTACCAATCCTTCCGCACGTCCTTCTTCTCTGCCTTCTTTCCTGCCTTTTATTTCTGCAAAATCAATCGTATTGTAATAATCTCTGTAATCTTTCAAACTATCACGATAGGCAAGCAATTCGTTGGGTTTGTACTTTGAAATTTCGGCAAGGTTGAAAAGACGTTTGAAAATCGCTTCGCGCAACGCTTTGGGACGGTCGGCAAGGTGGTAGAGATTCTTCATTGCAAAAAACCATTTGTCGAGCATATTTTCAAGTTCGTCCTCGCTTTTTTGGAACTTGGGCATCTCAATGTTGATAAACTCCAACTTGTCGCTGTAAAGTTCTTTGTCGTATTCGTCGTAACGAATTTTTGCGTGAGTTACTACCTCTGTGTGGTCGGGATTATCGTCAATGACAAAATTCAGAACACCAATCACATAAACCTTGCGGAGTTCGTATTTCCAATAAACCTTTTTGTCGTCCATCTCGCGGATATAGCCCTTTTCGCCTTGCTCCTGAATCGGGAACGAGGCGTAATAAATAGAGCGGTCGATGAAGTTTATTTGCGATGCTTTCTGCATCTCCACAATAAACTTTTCGCCCTTGTTGTTTTCGCAATAAACGTCATAAATTGCTTTTCTATCGGCCTCAACGATTGGCAGTTTTTCGGTGTTGAGATGCTTGATGTCCTTGATTTCCTCGTCGCCTTCGAGTTTCAAGAGGGCATTGAGAAAACTAATCAGGAACTCCTTGTTGGCGGGTGTCCCGAAAAACTTCTTGAACGCAAAGTCGGTATAGAAATTAATGAAACGTTCGTATATTCCTTCTGACGACATAATGGCTGTGATTTTTAATTTATCAGTTGCAAAAATACAAATAATGATTGAGATTGCAAAAATATTTTTTTTGTATCTTTGCCATATTAAACATTAAACACTATACGCATATCATTATGAAAAAACAACTCCTAATCATCCCCGCCATTGCGCTCTTAGCAGCATGCGGAGGATCGCAGAATCAAAACGGCGACGGTAGAAACGCAATTAATCGTGTTTCTACAACTGATACGACAACCACAACGCCTACGCCAACCGTCATCCCCGACGAATATACCGGCAAATATGCGATACCAGAATTGGTGTTTGATGATTTGAAATATCAAGAAGTTGAATATCTGAAAGATGTAAAAGTTCCAGACGTTGTAAAAACCGCCAAACGTATCGTTATCAAGGGCGACCAAATAAAAATTTCTGACGGTAAAAACGAAACAGTCTGCAAAATCGACTTAGAATCGTCGTCAGAAGAGGCCAATCCTGACGGCTATTATTGGATGTACTCAATCAAAGATAATCAACCGATTACCTCAGGATTCTACATCGTGGCAGAATACGAGGAGGCATGTATTGCTCGCAACGAAGACCCTAAAAAACGTCCGATTTCACTATATTTTAGCGACGGAGCATGGCTCTATCCCAAAAACTTCAATTCTTGGGACAACCTTAAACGTAAAATCACCAAAGATTACCCCTCCGACGAAAAATACAACGAAGAACTCCAATACATCAACCGCGAAGAACCCGACCTTTCTGATTTAGACGAAGATAGCGAGTATGCTTTTGACGGTACTGGCGTTGCAATGCAAGTTTGGAATATTTTGCTAAAAAGTTACGACCCGTTTGGAATGTTGTCAGATGGCGAAAAACCGTCAGAAGAGATGATAGCCGAAAATCGTAAACACATCCAAGAAAAAAGCATTACCATTGCAGTATTCAATCCCGAAGCCGAAGCGGAGGGTTTTGAAGAAACAGTGGCTTGTTATTGGCTAAAAAACGGCAATTGGATTATTCTTGACTATTGGCAGTCGTTAGATGGTCCGCAAAATAGTCTCACGGTTTATGATTTTGACGACACCAATCTCACACGACACGATGGTTATTTTTCACAAGATTTCTTAAAAAATGCCTACATTTCCAATTTTTCCGATGAAGGCTTTACCCTTGAAAAAGACGACATATCAATTTTTTATCGGTGGAATAATGAAAGATTTTTAAAAGAGTAAACACGACATTTAACGTTTATGGAATCATTTGCCTTTGCACTTCCGATGTTGTTTATCTTCCACGATTTGGAGGAGATAATCGGTATGAGGCTTTTTCTTAACCGCAATGAGGATATGCTGCAACGTCGTTTCCCGAAGATCCACCGACTTTTTCACGGAACAACCAACGAGGGATTCGCCTTGGCGGTGGCGGAGGAGTTTGTGGGTTTTACAATTATTGCGCTGTTGGCGTTGTGGATTGACAATCAGTTAGTTTGGAATATTTGGCTTGGCGCTTTCATCGGGTTGTCATTTCATTACGTTGTTCATATTGGTCAGGCAATTGTCCTTAGAAAATATATTCCTGCATTAGCCACAAGTATTGTATGTCTGCCAATTAGCATCTATATCTTAAAGCAATGCTTTATGTTGCTCACGGTTGATATTTGGCAGATGATAGTTGGCGTGGTGATAGTGGCGGTAAATTTGGTTTGCGCACATAAGATGACGAAATGGAGGTTATGAGGTTATTTCGCAATCTTCCACTCGTCCACCGTCCGTTTTTCGCTCGAAAAGTTTACGCCGATTTTCCATATTTTTCTGTTCTCAAAAGAGAACTTTTTGGCGTATTCTTTTTCGTCGATTTGGTCTAATGCCTCCTCTGCCGATTTATTGAGTTTAAACTCGAAAATGAAGATTGACTTTGGTGAAAACACTACAAAATCAATTCGTCCGTCGGATGTGCGGATTTCGGTTTGAACATTGAGTCCACAAGTTGCCAAAATCGCGTACAGGAGGTTCTGATAATACCATTCGGGATATTTGTCGGGGTCGGCATCGGGGTAAGGTATCTTTCGCAAAAAATCCTACAAATGAGTCAACAAGATTTCGGGATTGTCCTCCTTGATGGCAGTAACCACCGAGCGACGGAAAAGCGAGTTTTCCTTGCCGTTTTCTACAATGGCGAACTTTTTCATCAATGTGTTCAAGAAACCGAACTTAACTTCCGTATTTGGAAATCCTATTTCATATTGGTCAAAATCAGCATTATAACTCTTGATTGTCAAGTATCCGCTTTGGTAAAGCATCGGAATAATGTCGGTAACACGCTCTACCGGCGTATCAAAAAAGTCGCTGCTCAGCATCACGCTTTCCAAGTCACCAATTTGAAGGTCTTCGTTTTCGCGCAGCAATGCCAACAACGATGAAGGAGTGGCTGTCTCAACCCAATAATTTTTAAAAATCCTACTGTCTAACGCTCTCAAAACGCTGTACGGATTGAAAACACCTGTTTCGCCATCCGAAAATTTGTAGCCGTCGTACCGTACTTTCAATTTTGCAATTGCCTCGTTAAAACTGCAATTAAGTTTGTCGGCAAGTGCTTCTACGTGAGGTTTTAATGTGGTGCGGATCTCATTCTCGGTGAAACCACAAAGTGTGCAGTATTTTTCGTACAAACTGATGTCGGTCAGGTTGTTGAGTGTCGAAAAAATCGACATTTGGCTGAATTTTGTGATGCCCGTTATAAATACGAACTTCAAAATCGGGTCCAAATCCTTAATTGGAGAAAAGAGATTGCTCGTATGGGTGCGGACTTCGTCCTGAGTTTTGATGTCCGTTATCGTGTTGAGCATCAGTGTGTCATATTCGTCGATGAGTAGTACTACTTGACGGCCGGTCTTGGCGTGGGCAGTTTTGATAATCCTTTCAAAACGCGTATTGAAATTGATGTTGGGTTGTCTGTCGTCATCGGGTTGTTCCGCCTTGTCAATAATTCCAAACTGTACTTCAAGTTCTGACAATGCAATCGAAATGAATTTTACGATTACGTCCAATTGCTTAGACTTGCATTTTGCAAAACTCAAATTGACAACAGGATATTCCGTCCATTCGGTTTCCAATTGCTCGATTTTCAGACCTTTAAACAGTTCCTTCTTGCCCTCGAAGTACGCCTGCAACGTGCTTATTAGCAACGATTTGCCAAAGCGTCGCGGTCGGGATAGAAAAAAGTATTTCTGCGGCTTGACAAGTTGGTATATCAAGTCGGTCTTATCGATGTAAACCATATCGTGGTTGACAATTTCCGAAAACGTCTGTATGCCGATTGGTAATGGTTTCATAGCGTAACAAGTTTTATCTTCAAGCGCAAAGATAATGTTTTTTGCTGAAAACAAAATATATTTATGCAAAGTTTTTGGATTACTGATTATTATCACTAAATTTGGCTCGTTGTTCAACACAAAAAACCTATAGCTATGGATGACAATTTGGATTTGATCAATCAGAATATAGAGCAGCAGCGCATCCACAGGGAGATGATTCAGGATATGGAGCAGCAGCGCGTCCAACGGGAAATGATGCAGGACGGCGGACAGACCAACAACAAGGGCTGGATTGTGCTTGTAGTTTTCGTGATACTTGTGGCGTGTATGCTTGCCGCGTTTGCCGCCAACGCCCAAAATGTCGTCTTTGCCGACCGTGAGGTGGAGGGGCGCGCGATGTTGAACGGCGACACCGACGGCGACGGGCACCTGTCGAAGGCGGAGTGCGATTCGTTGAAGTCGTTGAACTTGACCTCGTACCGCACTCATATGTTTTTGGTGTCCACCTACGACGACCTCGCAAAGTTCCCCAACTTGGAGAAAATTTGGCTTGGCGAGAGCCGCATCGACACCGTGAACCTATCCAAAAACTGGAAACTGAAATTTGTATGCGTTCAAAGCGACAGCCTCAAAATCCTGATACTTGCAGTTGGCTGTACTCCCACGATTCATTATCCTTTGCACAGCGGTGAGATAACTGTCAAGCGCATATTGAACCCCGATGTGCCTGGCGCGATGTTTTTCCAATACTGACGAGATTTGCCCTGCGGCAATTACGAAAATATTGTTTTGATTATGGAAATACAAGACATCAGATATTATCCTATAGATTATAATCTTGCACCCGACAATGCCCTCACGAGACGGCTCAATATTGTGGCGGTTGTGGCAAGTGCCATTTGCATAGTTTTGTGCTTTGCGGTGTCAAACGATTTGTATGTTGTAATGGGGGGGGTAGCGGTTGCGATTATTTTGTATGGACATGCAAAGTCGTCGAGTTATGGAGATTTGAGTTTTTCGCAGCAGGGCATAATGTTGAAACAAAAAGGAAAGCCAGACATTTCGTTTTCCGCCGATTCTATCCAAACCGTTCTGATGAGGATTTACAAGGAAAAACGTACACCGCGTTACGACTTCGATTATTTTGTTGATGTAGTTGATATGAAGATTTCTGCTGATAATCAAGTTGTTGAACGTCAATTTGAATTGTCGCCAAACAATCTTGACGAGCAAATTTTGCTCACCGAACAGATGGTTGAGGAATTGTCCGAGGCCCTTGGTCGCAGCAAGTTTTCAGTATCTAAAACCGGCGGCTTTGCTCCACTGCCCAATAATGTTGCCGACACTCGGTATTACATTTGAATTCTGTCGGGGACATTATTGCTTTTGCTGGCAATTTGGTGGATTGGACGATAAATTTATTCCTCTATCTTCCACTCGTCCACCGTTCTCTTTTCGCTTGAAAAATTAACACCGATTTTCCAAATGTGCTTGCCTTCAAACGAGAATTTTTTGGCGTATTCTTTTTCATCGATTTGGGATAGAGCCTCCTCAGCTGATTTGTTGAGTTTAAACTCGAAGATGAAGATAGACTTTGTTGACAAAACCACAAAGTCGATTCGTCCTGACGAGGTGCGGATTTCAGTTTGAACATTAAGTCCGCAAGTTGCTAAAATTGCGTACAATAGGTTTTGGTAATACCATTCGGGGGCGTCGTCGTTTGGGTATGGAATTGTGCTTAGAAAATCTTTTAGATTAGTTAAAAGTGTTTCTGGATTGTCCTCTTTGATTGCAGTAACGATAGAGCGACGGAATATATCGTTGCCAAAACCGATGTCCTCTTTGATGTAATATTTAATCAAACTATCTGAAAATCCGCCTCTTACTTCCTGATTTGGAAATCCGATAATGTATTGATTGAAATCAGGATCGTAACTCTTGATGGTGAGGTAGCCGCTCTGATAAAGGAACGGTACAATGTCGCTGACACGCTCAATGGGCACGTCGAAACGTCCGCTGCTCATATAAATACCTTCCATCTCGTTGATTTGCAGTCCAGTGTTTTGTCTTAGCAATGCAATGAGCGATGATGGTGTAGACGTGCGTACCCAATAATCTTGAAAATCCTTGTCGGTTAATGCATTAAAAAGACTGTACGGATTAAAAACACCGTCACATTTTTTGGCAAAATGATAACCGTCGTAACGCTGTTTGAGCAACAAAATCATTGTTTCAAAGTCAACTCCTAATTCGTCGGCAAAGTCTTCAACATAACCTTTCAAAGTGGTGCGCAATTCATTATCGGTAATACCGCACAAAGTTCCGTATTTTGGACTTAAAGATATATCTTTCAAATTGTTGAGAGCCGAGAAAATCGACATTTGGCTGAGTTTGGTGATTCCCGTCAAAAACACAAATCTTAAAATCGGGTCCAAATCCTTAATCGGCGAAAAGAGATTGTTCATGTGAACACGCACTGCACTTTGAGTCGGTAAATCAGTTATTGTGTTGAGCATCAGCGCATCATACTCATCGATGAGGAGTACCACGGGACGTCCTGTTTTCGCGTTGGCGGTTTCGATAATCCTCTGCAAACGGTCGTTGAAACTGATATTTGGCTTTTGGTCCTCGGCCAGGTTTTCTACTTCGCGAACAATGCCGAGTTTGTATTCCTGTTCTGACAAAGTTTTTGACACAAATTTGACAATCTCTTCCAATCTGTCTGACTTGCATTTAGCAAAACTCAAATTAACAACAGGATATTCTGTCCATTCTGTTTCCAATTGCTCTATTTTCAGACCTTTAAATAGTTCCTTTTTGCCCTCGAAATACGCCTGCAACGTGCTTATCAGCAACGATTTGCCAAAGCGTCGCGGACGGGAGAGAAAAAAATATTTTTGCGGCTTGACAAGTTGGTATATCAAGTCGGTCTTGTCGATGTAAACCATATCGTGGTTGACAATCTCCGAAAACGTCTGTATGCCGATAGGTAGTGCTTTCATTGCGGTAAAAGTTTTTTTCTTTCACCGCAAAGATACACTATTTTTGTTAAAATACAGGAAAAAATCTCTGTTTTCTGCTTCAATCAACTGAACGCACCTTGCAAATACTTCTTGGTCAAGTCGTTTTTGGGATTTTTGAAGACTTCGCGGGCATCACCGGCCTCGATGATTTCACCCATGTAAATGAAGACAACGTAATCGGCGATTCTCATTGCCTGACGCAGAGTATGGGTTACCATAATAATAGAATATTGTTCTTTGAGTTTTACGAACAAATCTTCCACAATTCGGCTTGAAACGGGGTCAAGTGCTGATGTTGCTTCGTCGGCAAGGATAAATTCCGGCTCGACTGCAAGGCTTCGCGCAAGGCAAAGGCGCTGTTGCTGACCAATGGAAAGGCGAACGGCAGGAGAACGGAGACGGTCTTTTACCTCGTCCCAAAGTCCAACTACTTTCAAGTAATGACGTACAATGCGGCGGAGCTGACGTATCTTTCTGATTCCGTGAATTTTGCAACCGTATGCAACGTTTGCCATGATGGACATCGGCAGTGGAGTAGGGCGTTGTGGCACGAGACCTATTTTGCGGCGTAGTTCCACAAGTTCCGATTCCGAACAATTGACAATATCGTCGTTGCCAAGGCGTATTGACCCAGACGTTTTGAGATGCTCAATGGAATCGTTCAAACGGTTGAATGATTTCAAAAGCGTTGATTTTCCACAACCCGACGGTCCTATGATACAAGTGATTTTGTTGGGCGGAATTGTGAGATTTATATCTTTGAGAATATGCGACTTGTCTATCCAAAGGTTGAAATTTTCCACCTTGATTTCCTCAGCCTTTTCGGGGTGCTGAAACTTAGAATCGGCAACAAACGGCTCGTTTGAGTCGCTTGCTAAAAATTTGCGCAAAAATAGATTTTTGAACCACATTTTTAATTGAGTTTATGTTTTGAAAAACGGTTTGTGATAAAGCGTCCCAAAAGACTGATTACCAACACAATAATTGTTAAAACCAATGCAGCGGCGTAGGCTCTGTTTTGAACCTCGGCTTGTGGTGCGCTTAGTTGAAAAAATATGCTAAGCGGCAATGTTGCAGCCGGTTGCGAAAGCGTTGTGGGTATCGAATCCGAAAATCCTGCGGTAAACATCACGCCCGCCGCATCGCCAATTGCACGACCTACCGAAAGCAATGTTGCCGTTGCAATTCCGGGTGCTATCTGTCTGAGAACCACGCCAATAGTTTCGAGACGAGTTGCTCCGAGCGAATATGACGCCTCCAACAAATCCCTTGGAAAATTTTTTGCCACCTCGTCCATCGAACGCATCAAAATAGGTATTATCAAGAGAGTTATCACGATGATGCCACCCAAAAGCGACGTTCTGATGCCGAGATAAATCATCAATGAAAATGCAAACGCGCCGTAAACTATCGACGGAATGCCGTAAAGCACATCGAAAGCAAGCCTTGTCCAATATGCAAGCCGCGATTTTTGCGACTTGAAAACGTTGAGGTAAAAAACGATTGGAATGCTGATTATCAGTCCGATAATGGTAGAAGAAACTACGATGTAAAGTGAGCCGACAGTGGCGTTTAAGAATCCGCCTTCGCCGCCGATGTAGAATCCGCCTTTTGGCAACGAGGAGACCATCTCCCAAGTAATGCACGAGAATCCGCGCTTAAAAATTGTGTAGATAATACTCGCCACCATTACGAAAACCACCGCAATGGAGATTATCATAAAGCCTTTGGCTATTTTTTCAAATACAATACTCGGTTTCATAATACAATTTTTTTCGCTGCAAAATTACGACACAAAATTTTCCACATCAGAAATTAGGCGGTGGAATATTACATTTTCAAAAATGGAGTTTTGCAGTTTTTGGAAAACGCGGGATTTTTTATTTTTTTTAATAATTTTACAACCGAAAATATTCCTAACTTTGCAGCGTGAAAAAGTTTGCAACCATATTATTTACCGTTTTGTTCTCGGTTTTCATATTGATTATCGAGGCGGGAATTATCGTGGTAAAATGCAATCATTCAGGTAATTATAAAGTGACATTGGCGGCGGTGGAGTTGGACAACGATTTTTCGTGCAACCCTAATCACGACTGTATGGAGGAAGATTTTTACAAATTTTCGCCCGATGTAACCCTCGATTTCCATAATTTGGAGTTAGCACAACCGCCTGCACTCGTTTTGAATACAGAATTTGTTGTTTTTCAGGATGTTATAACAGAAAACACAGTCTATAACACCAATAACAAAACCAATCCCCCTCCAAGAGATTTTTACAAAATATTCAGAGTTTTCAGAATTTGATTTTTTGACATTTCAACCAATTGTAACACGAAAAACACGCAGAAAAAATGATGTGATTTTTTCTGCGGTGCAGCGTATTTGCAATTCAAAAAAAGTTTAATCAAATTTATTGAAAATTATGTATTTAAAAATATTTTTTGTGGCTGCAGCGATGCTGTTTGCCTCTTTGGGTGTTGATGCCCAAAACGTATTGTCGGGGCGTGTCATAACTTCCGACGGACAACCTCTTGCAGGTGCAAGTGTCATTTGGTCAGGAACTTACGATGGTACTTCTACCGACAAGGACGGAAAATTCAAAATTCAAACCCTTAATGGCAGATATTTGCTCGTTGCCTCGTTTCTCGGTTATGAAACCGATACAATTGATGTTCGTAAGTTTCAGAATGTCAATGAATTGAAAATAGTATTGAAAGATAATGCACAGGTATTGACCGAGGTCGTGGTTGCGCACCGTCGCAAAGGCACAACAGAATTGAACGGTGCACTTAACGGACTGAAAATCAATCAGGCGGAGCTTTTCAAGGCGGCTTGCTGCAACCTCGGTGAAAGTTTCACCACAAATCCGTCCGTTGATGTCAATTATTCTGATGCGGCAACCGGTGCAAAACAGATTAAACTGTTGGGACTCAGCGGTTTGTACGTTCAAATGTTGAGCGAAAATATTCCTGATTTCAGGCTTTCGTCCTCACCATACGCATTAGGTTACGTGCCGGGTGCGTGGCTCAAAGGGATTCAGGTGTCGAAAGGCGCATCGTCGGTGAAAAACGGCTACGAAAGCATTACAGGTCAGATAGATGTGGAATATCTCAAACCCGACGACGAGCAAGGCGCAGGTCTGAATGTTTATGGTAATTCAGACGGCAGAATCGAGGTGAATGCTGATGCTAACAAACTTCTGACTGATAATCTAAGCACCGAAATATTAGCGCATTACGAAAATTCTTTTAAGGATATGGACGATAACGGTGACAACTTTTTCGACAAGCCGAATGTCCGTCAGGTCAATCTTCACAACCGTTGGCATTATAAGAAAGACCACTACATTTTTCACGGTGGACTTACATTTTTGGACGAAAAACGCGATGGCGGTCAGATTCAGAAAGTAAAAGACAACGAACTTTTTAAGATTTCGTCCGAGACCCGCCGCATGGGTGCGTATTTGAAAAATGCGTGGATTCTCAATCCCGAAAAAAATATGAATATCGCTCTCATCAACAATTTGATTTTTCACGATTTTGATGCGGATTTTGGCAAAAAAAGTTATAAATCTGACGAAAAAACGATTTATTCGCAGTTGATTTTTGAGACTGAAATCGTACACCACCACAGCGTTTCGGCGGGTTTTAGTCTCAATTATGATAATGACAATCAGGATTTTACGCTGACAATACCGTCAGAACTTCAAAACCTGAAAGAGAAGGAGACTGTGAGCGGAGTTTATGGTCAGTATACTTACGACCACGACGGAAAGGTGGTTTTGATGGCTGGACTTCGTGCCGACAAAAGTAGCGTTTACGGAACGTTTTTTACACCGAGATTTCATGTTAAAATTAAACCGTCGGACTATTTTTCAGTCAGACTTTCGAGCGGCAAGGGTTATAGAATGCCGCACGTTTTGGCTGAAAATCATTATTTGTTGTCCTCAGGACGGCAACTCGTGATTGGCGACATTGCGCAGGAGAGCGCGTGGAACAGCGGCGTAAGTTTCGGTTTTAAGATTCCGACTGGCGACAAAACCCTAAAAATCAACACCGAATATTATTACACCAATTTCTTGAGCGGGACGTTGATTGACTACGATTTCTCGCCGAGGCAAATTGTTATAAAATCGTCTGACGAACGCTCTTATTCTCAGACGTTTCAAGCGGATGTGGCTTACGATTTTTTCAAGAATTTTGAATTTTCGGCGGCCTACCGTATGAACGACGTTAAGGCTTATTACAACAATAAATTGCAGACTAAACCGCTGACTAACAAGTATAAAGCGTTGTTTACGCTGTCTTACAAGACACCTTTGGAGATTTGGCAGTTTGATGCTAACCTTCAAATCAACGGCGGCGGACGTTTGCCGGATTATTTCGACGAGAATGAGCACCTTGTAAGCGGCGGCGAATTTGCAGCGTTTGAACAGCTCAACGTTCAGATTACCAAATGGTTCAAAAAGTTTTCGATTTATCTCGGGGGCGAAAATCTGACCAATTACAAGCAAAAAAATCCGATAATTTCGGCAGCAAATCCTTGGTCTGAGAATTTTGAACCTACTTTGGTTTATGCTCCAATTAACGGGGCAATGTTTTATATTGGATTGAGAATCAATTTTTTAAGAAAATAGGAATATGAAGAAAACACTATTGTTTTTGGTCGTGATGCTGATGGCATTGACGACCTTTGCGAAGGACATCAAGACACTTGTTGTCACCACAACGCCTAAGATGCACTGCGAGAGTTGCGAAAACAAAATCAAGAACAACCTCCGTTTTGAAAAGGGCGTTAAGTCTATCGAAACAAGCATTGAGAATCAGACAGTTACTATTGTCTATGATGCTGACAAAACCACTGAGGAAGCACTTATCAATGCGTTCAAGAAATTTAACTACACCGCTGAAAGGGTAGGGGAGGAAGAGAAAAAATAGAGGATTATTTTTCCTCTATTTTTCTTAGTATCAATCTTGAAGCTAAATTAAACACTATTACCACCACGAGGAGCAAAAGTGCGGCAAACATTAGCGCAGATTCGTAGAGTGGCAGTGAAAGCATTTCGCCGTAGTTGTTGGCAATTAGTGCGGGTAGCGGATAGCACGCATCTAAAAGTGTTTTAGGCACTTCAGGTAGACACCCGCAGACCATCAACACGGCGATAGTTTCGCCTAAAGCCTTGCTGACAGCGAGCACTACTGAGGCAAAAATGCCCGATAACGATTTTTTTATTACAACGTTTTTGGCTGTTTGCCAACGTGTTGCGCCCAAAGAATATGCCGCAGCCCTAAGGTCATCGGGTACGCACGAAAATAATTCCACAAAAAGGCTGACTAAAATAGGTACAAGCATAAGGCTTAGTACGATACCAGCTGCCAAGACAGTGTAGCCAGTGGAAAATTCGCCCGACAAAAAGGGCGCAATGTCATCAGAAATCAGTGGTACAATCACAATCGTGCCCCATACACCGAAAATTACGCTCGGCAGCGATGCCAAGATGTCAAGTGCGGGGAAAACGAACTTTTTAACAGGCTTTTTTGCGTATTCAGTAAGATAAGTGGCTGTCATCAGCGACAGCGGTAAGGCAATTAAAATTGCAATGAAAGTCACCCAAATCGTACCCATAATGAAAGGCAAGAAGCCGAAATTGTTTTTGAACGGCTGCCATGACGATGCGCTTAAAAGTTCCCATAGCGAATGTTCTTGCAAAATCGGTATCGATTTGATATACAGTCCGATACCCATTACAAATACAAAGGCAATCGAGATTATTGTGATGGTCATCATAATTCCGTTTGCCGCTTTGTCTTTTATGATTCTGAATTTACTCATTTTATTTCTTCCGGATGATTTTTACGCTGCAAAATTATTAAGGAGGCTGTTATAAGACATAAAAGCATCGGTGGAATATTGCAGTTTATAAAATGAAATTTTGCAGTTTTTGCGGATTAAGTTGTCAAATCAAGCATTTATATATATATTTGCGGTGTAAAACATACGGCTATGAAAAAGATTCCAATCGGCATACAGGCGTTTAGTTCGCTCATTGAGGGCGATTTTGTCTATCTCGACAAGACAGATATGATATTTCGTATTGCCAACACAAAGGCGTGTTATTTTCTTTCACGTCCGAGGCGTTTTGGCAAAAGCCTTACGCTAAGTACGTTGCACGAGTATTTTGACGGACAGAAGGAGTTGTTCAAAGGGTTGAAGATAGAAAAGTTGGAGACAAAATGGGAAAAGTATCCTGTGCTGCATTTTGATTTCAACGCCTCTACATATAACTCGGTAGAGGATGTGCAGTCGAGGATTAATTTTATGTTGTCCAATTATGAGAACTGTTACGGAAAAAATTCCAATGCATCTTCCAATTCCGAAAGGTTTGAATCTCTCATTAACGCTGCCGCCGATCAGACCGGCAAAAACGTTGTTATCCTTGTTGATGAATACGACAAGCCTCTGTTGAGCAATATGACTAACACCGACCTCCAAGATAAAATCCGCACGGAATTGAAGGCGTTTTACGGAGTGTTGAAAACTTGCGACAAACAGATAAAAATTGCGTTCATCACTGGCGTTACAAAGTTCAGCAAGGTAAGCCTTTTCAGCGATGTCAACAACTTGAAAGACATTTCAAACAAACTCGACTATTCCACAATTTGCGGTGCTACCGAAAAAGAAATCCACGAATATTTGGATTGTTATGTTGACGCTATGGCGGAATACAATGAAATTTCAAAAGACGATTGCTACAAGGAACTCAAAAAATGGTACGAGGGGTATCATTTTCACCCCAACGCTGAGGATACGTATAATCCTTTCGGACTGATGAGGGCTTTGGACGAAAAAGAGTTCAAGGATTATTGGTTTGAAACAGGAACGCCGACTTTCCTCGTGAAAGAGATGAAGCGTAACAATATGAAACTCAGCAACCTCGACAGGGTGGAGTGCGCTGAGAACGAACTTTCTGAAATTGACAATTTCGCCAACAATCCTGTGCCGTTGCTCTATCAAAGTGGTTATCTGACTATTAAGGGCTACGACAAGTTTTTCA
>JAFPYR010000132.1 GCA_017412115.1 Bacteroidales bacterium
ACTAAAAACGCATTCAATCACCTTTTAAAATAAACCGTTATGAAAATGACTATCAATACAATACTTGCGTTTGCAATGCCCTTCGTAACGTTTCAGGCTTGCAGCGACGACGAAACTTTTGGCGACGACCCGATAGATTGGTCAGACTCCACCACATTCATTGATTCTCAGGACGATGCCGCCTTCCTGACCTACTACAATCCGGCAATCGGACGTTGCGGCGACCCGATGCCCTTCTACGACGCCAAGGCAGGCGACTTCAAGGTGCTCTATCTTCAAGAGTACGACAACAACGGCCCTTGCTACCATCCGTTTTGGGGCGTTTCCACCAAGGATTGCGCCAACTACGAATCGTTGGGCGAGGTGCTGCCCACCGGCTCTTCGGTAGCGGAGGCTGACGCGGCTCTCGGCACAGGTTGCTGTTATTACAACGACAAGGACGGCAAATACTACATCTACTACACCGGACACACCTCCAAGGAAGTGGTTTTGAGGGCTGTTTCCGACGATTTCAAGACTTGGAAAAAGGACAACACTTGGGTTCTTGACGGCTCAAAACTCGGATTCTCAGCCACCGACTTCCGTGATCCGCAGATTTTTGTGGGCGACGACGGACGTTACAAAATGGTGATTGCAAGCAAGTTGCGTTTTGTGGAGTTCACCTCCGACGATATGCTCAATTGGGAACTCACCGGCGATTTTCCGATGATTTGGGACAGAATGTGCGAATGTCCCGACATCTTCAAGATGGGCAACTATTGGTACTTGGTGTACAGCGAGGCATACCGCACCTCTTGGAGTCGCAAGGTAAAATATATGATGTCAGAGACTTACGAAGGTTTGAAGGCTTGTTTCAACGATCCGGGAGCCAATTGGCCCAAGGACGGACACGAGGGCATTCTCGACAGCCGTGCCTTCTACGCCGGCAAGACCGCTTCCAACGGCACCGACCGTTACATTTGGGGTTGGTGTCCGTATCGCAAAGGCACAACAATTCACGACAAAAACCTCAATGTAGGTGCTGAAAGCGAACCCGATTGGTCAGGTGCATTGGTTTGCCACAAAGTGATTCAGCACGAGGACGGCACATTGACATTGGGCGCAGTAAGCGGCATTGCCGACAAATTCTCCACTCCCGCCACGGTTAAAGTAATGAAATCGGAAGGCGCGTCTTTGTCGGGTGTTGACGGCACATTGAGCGGCGAAGGTTCATACATCCTTTACAACCGTCTTGGCACAACGAATCACATTTCGTTCACCGTTACCACCACCGGCAACGAGGACAAATTCGGCATTTCGCTTGTTCGCGGCACTGATTCGGAACTTTACTACACGATGGAAATCAACCCCGAAGGCGAGAACAACCGCAAAGTGAACTTCTTGCAAGAAGGTGAAAATGGCAAAGGTTTCATCGAGGGCATCGACGGCTACATCTTCGCCCGCCCCGAAAACAATGTCTATAACATCGACATCTTCACCGACAATTCAGTAATGACGCTTTACATCAACGATGTCTGCGCCTACACCAACCGCATATACGGTATTCAGAAAAACTGTTGGAGCATCAATTGCTACACCGGCAGCATTTCTATCAGCGGCGTAAGCGTGAAGAATTGAAAGTTGAGAATTGAAAGTTGAAAATTTGCAGCCGTTCGAGGGATTCGGGCGGCTGCGTTTTTTTTGTATTCAGTTTGATATCTTCAAAAAAAATCCATACCTTTGCACTATGGAAAACATTAAATTCATAGACCTCTTCGCCGGTATAGGCGGCATACGCTGTGGCTTCGAGAATGCGTTCCGAAAGGCAGGGTATGAAACTCAGTGTGTATTGTCATCAGAGATTAAGCCATACGCAGTGAAGGTATTAAATGCCAACCATCCCGACGAAACCGTAAGCGGTGATATTACCAAAATTGCTGCCGCAGATATTCGAGATTTTGATTTTTTGCTTGCAGGATTTCCCTGTCAGGCGTTCTCATACGCAGGCAAGCGGCTTGGTTTTATGGATACAAGAGGAACACTATTTTTTGAAGTGGAGAGGATTCTGCGTGAAAAACGTCCATACGGTTTCATCCTTGAAAACGTGGAAGGTCTTGTAACTCACGACCGCGCCAATCCGAAAGACAAAATTGGTCGCACTTTTACGACCATCCTTCAAAAACTTGAGGAATTAGGCTACAAAGTTTCGTGGCGTGTTTTGAACTCCAAATATTTCGGACTTGCACAAGAACGAAAACGAATTTATATTGTTGGCACTTTGGACGAAAATGTTTGTCTTGATTTCTTTATGCCAAGGTATGCAAAAATAGGCGACATTCTCGAACACGGACAACCGACAGAAGACACAGATTTTATAAAATTATTGCTCTCACATTATTCTTCGGAACAACTTAATGGCAAATCTATCAAAGACAAACGTGGGGGCAGCGACAATATACATAGTTGGGACATCGAATTGAAAGGTGCTGTGTCGCAAGAACAAAAAGAACTCCTTGATATGATGTTCAAAGAACGTCGCAAAAAGAAATGGGCTGCGGAGTTCGGCATCAGATGGATGGATGGTATGCCGTTGACATTGAAACAGATTTCAACTTTTTTTGCACATCCCGACCTTTACAATATGCTTGAAGACCTTGTGTCGAAGGGGTATCTGAAAAAGGAACATCCCAAAAAAATCGTTGTGCGACACACTGAACTCGGCGACCAAGAATCTCGCGAACAGGACACGACATTGCCACTTGGTTACAATATTGTTGCAGGCAAATTGAGTTTTGAAATTAGTAAAATTCTGTCTCCCGACGGCATTGCGCCTACGATGGTGGCAATGGATATGAAAAAAAACTATGTTGTTGATGGCGAAGGTCTTAGACCTTTAACACTACGAGAAGGATTACGACTTTTCGGCTATCCCGAAGACTTTAAATTTCCTGTTGACAACCTTCACGACGGTTATGATCTTTTGGGCAATACAGTTGCCGTACCCGTTATCCAAGCCGTAGCAGAAAGGTTAGAAAAAACATTTACCAAACATAAAGAACAATTGGAATATGAAGAAGGCTACATCAGAGCAAGTGTTTGAAACACTTCAAGCACAACTTAAAAAGAACCGCAATGGTGCTATAAAGTTTGAATTGTCTGATTTTGAAATCATTGTCAAGCAAAACAATGTCGTTGGAAATATTTTGGAAGAATGGCTCGACAAGTGGATGACCGAAATGGGGTTTAGCCACGATTACAACCACGCCCAATCAGCCCCTGATTTTTGGCTCGACATCGACAATCACAACACCGAATGGCTTGAAATCAAGGCCTTTACAGGTTCGCCTAATTTCGATATTGCTAATATGATGTCTTATATCACCGAAGTGATAGAAAAACCGTGGAAACTTCACTCCAAGTATTTGTGTCTCAAATACAAAATGGACGAGGGCACTGGAATCGTAACCGTTAGTGATGCTTGGCTCAAAAGCGTTTGGGAGATTTCGTGTCCAAGTGCAAAATGGGCAGTAAAAGTCCAAGACAAAAAGGGTGTTATCTACAATCTACGCCCTGCAACGTGGTATTCTTCCTCAACGTCATATCCTATATTCAAATGCCTTGAACATTTCTTATCCGCACTTGACTATGTGCTTAAAACTTATTCACCTACAGCAAAAATAGGTATGACTTGGCGGAAAGAGGTTGCAAATGCCTACAAAAAACACTTCGGAAAAGCACTTGATATTCCGCTGTGGCAAGATATTGCGGAGCAATATGCGGAAAAGGAGCAATGAATAAATATTAACTTTGGGATGTTTCTGCCAAGGAATCTATGGCATTGAAAATTTGCAGCCGTTCGGAGGAATTCGGGCGGCTGCGTTTTTTGGGGGTGTAAATAAGAATACAATGCGTAAGAAATCAGGGAATTAAAAAAGTATTAAAAAATAAGTCTTTCATATAAAAATAATATTTGGTTATTGTAGAGAAGTACCCGTGTTGTTTTTTTTTAAAATGACACGGGTATTGTTTTTTCGTTCTTTTCTTTCAAAAATGTTACAATGTAACAAATTTTATTGCCTTTGAACGATTTTTTAAAGCATTAAAAAGTATATAACCATAATTTAGCGACAGAAAATTCAAAAAAACTAATTTTATAAAAAAACGTCCTAATATGAAAAGAATATTTTTATCCATTGCTGCGGCGTGCGTAATTTTTAACGCTGCGGCTCAGCAGACTTTCTTTTCCGGCGGCGGACACGTCGTCTTGAAAGATAAGGCGCAAAAAACTTTTCTGCTACTGCCTGTGCAGGAAAACAAAGATGGCGCTAACATTCAAATCATTAGCGACGGCAAGGTTGAACAATCGCTAAACGTAAAACTTGCTGTTGATAAAATTGATTATTTCGTGCCGTTGTCAATAGAAAAATTCAGCGGTAAAAATCTTGTTTTTGACATCGAATTTTGGGGAGGCGAAAAACAAACTGCCGATGTTAAAAATTATCTTTGTTGGAAAGAAATCCATCAGAGCAATGATTTTGACACTCAAAACAAAGAACACTTTCGCCCTGAATTTCATCACACTCCGCTTTACGGTTGGATGAACGACCCTAACGGAATGTTTTATTTTGACGGCAAGTATCATCTTTATTATCAGTGGAATCCATACGGTTCGCAGTGGGAAAATATGACTTGGGGACATTCAGTTTCTAATGACCTCGTTAATTGGAGTTTAGAACAGCCTGCAATTCTGCCGGATGGTCTTGGAACTATTTTTTCGGGTTCTTGCGTTGTTGATAAAAACAATTCAGCCGGCTTCGGGAAAAATGCCGTAATCGCTTTTTACACTTCGGCGGGTAGAAACCAAACTCAATCCATGGCTTATTCTACCGACGGCGGCAAAACGTTTTCAAAATACGAAGGTAATCCCGTTTTAACTGACGAAAACCGTGATTTTCGCGACCCGAAAGTCTTTTTCAATGAGAGTATTAACCGTTGGAACATGATTCTTGCTGTGGGGCAGGAGATGAAAATCTACTCTTCATTAGACCTTAAAAATTGGAATTACGAAAGTAGTTTCGGACAAGGTTTTGGCTGTCATGACGGCGTTTGGGAATGTCCCGACCTTATGAAAATCGGCGATAAATGGCTTCTGATTTGCAACATCAATCCGGGTGGAATTTTTGGCGGAAGTGCCACACAATATTTCATCGGGGATTTCGATGGTAAAAAATTTGTCACAACACAAAAAGATACCAAATGGCTCGATTACGGCAAAGACCATTACGCCACGGTAACGTTTTCTAACGCACCAGACAACCGCAAAATTGCTCTGGCTTGGATGAGCAATTGGCAATACGGTAACGAGGTACCAACCAAACAGTTCCGTTCAGCAAATTCAGTTCCGAGAGACCTTTTTATTTTTGAGGCTGACGGTGAAAAATTCTGCGGTTCAAAACCCTCAGACGAATTGTTAAAACTTCGTCAAAAAGTCATAAAAACTCCGTCAGAAACTTGCGAAATCCTCGCTACGCTTAAAGGCGATGCCAAAATCACTCTGTCAAACACTAAAAACGAGAACGTAACGATTACTTACAATGCTAAAACTAAGGTTTTGACATTCAACCGTAAACAAAGCGGAGAAGTTTCGTTCAGCAAAGATTTTGCCGCAGAAACTTCCGTAAAAGTTCCCGGTGGGTCAAAAACTTTAAGAATTTTCGTAGATAAATGCAGCATTGAGGTTTTTGACGGCGAGGGCAAAGCAGTGATGACAAACCTTGTATTTCCGTCGGAATATTATTCTTTAATTGCCACAACAGGCTGTAAAACAATAATTTATCAACTTCAAAAATAGAAAATGTCATGACAAAGAAAATAACTTTAATCCCCATAATGCTGTGTTTTTTCTGCATGGGGTTTGTGGATTTGGTGGGCATTGCATCGAATTACGTTAAGCAAGATTTGAGCCTGACGGATTCTCAGGCAAACATTTTTCCGTCGTTGGTGTTCTTTTGGTTTCTGATTTTTTCGGTGCCGACATCAATGCTGATGAACAAAATCGGACGGAAAAATACTGTACTTTTATCGCTGATTATCACGGCATTATCGTTGATGATACCGCTTTTTGGCAATTCTTTCGGAGTAATGCTTACGGCATTTTCGCTTTTAGGAATTGGTAACGCTTTGATGCAGACTTCGCTCAATCCGCTGGTTTCTACGGTGTTAGGCGACAAAAACCTTGCCTCAACACTCACTTTCGGACAATTTGTAAAGGCAATTGCATCGTTTTCAGCACCTTATATCGCAATGTGGGGCGCAACAAAGGCTATTCCTGACTTTGGTTTTTCGTGGAAAATTTTGTTTCTGATTTACTTTGTGATGTGCGTTTTTTCGTCTGCAATGCTGAAAGTTACGCCTGTTATCGAGAAAAAAAACGACGAAAAATCTGCCTCTGTTTTTCAGTGCATTTCGCTTCTGAAAATTCCCGCTGTTTTGCTGACATTTTTCGGCATAATGTGTCATGTGGGCATTGACGTAGGTGTTAATACCACTGCACCAAAAATCCTTATGGAAAGGCTTTCGATGACGCTCAATGAGGCGGCATTTGCAACAAGTTTGTACTTTATTTTCCGCACAATCGGCTGTCTGACAGGTTCGTTTTTTTTGAGAATTATGAAGACAAGGACGTTTTATGCGATCTCTATTGCGATGATGATAGCATCGATGTGCGGACTTTTTTTCGGTACTGACAAGGCTGTACTTTTTGCGGCGATAGCATTAGTGGGCTACGGCAATTCTAATATATTTTCGATATGTTTTGCGCAGGCTCTTACCTCAATGCCTGAAAAACAAAACGAAGTATCCGGTTTGATGATAATGGGATTGTTCGGCGGCACAATTTTTCCTCTGTTAATGGGTTTTGCCTCTGATGTTTTCGGACAAAACGGTGCAGTCGCCGTCATTACAATTGGCGTAATTTACTTGCTGTTTTTCACAACAAAAATCAGAAAATAATTCATAATTCATAATTCATAATTCAAAATTCAAAATTCGTAATTCATAATTCGTAATTTTTAACCTGTAATATAAAATGAAAAGATATATCGTAGGACTTGGTGAAGTGTTGTGGGATATGCTTCCCGAAGGTAAAAAAATAGGCGGTGCGCCTGCAAATTTTGCGTATCATGCAGGACAGTTTCTTGGTAGTGGAGCAACAATAGCCATAAGTGCTGTCGGCAAAGATTCGCTCGCTGAAGAAACCATTGATAACCTGAAAAAAAATTCTTTGAATTTTCTTTTGCCGGAAGTGGATTATCCTACCGGCACGGTTCAGGTAACATTGGACAATTACGGCGTGCCGACATACGACATCAAAGAAAACGTTGCGTGGGATAACATTCCGCTGACTGACGAAATGAAAGAAATTGCCAAGAATTCTCGTGCGGTTTGTTTTGGCTCTTTGGCGCAGAGAAATATTGTTAGCCGTAATACAATTCATAAGTTTTTGGAACTTACACCGAAGGATTGTTTGAAGATTTTTGACATTAATCTCCGTCAGAATTTTTATACGAAAGAGGTGATAGAAGAATCTTTCAAGCGGTGCAATATTCTAAAAATCAACGATGAAGAGTTAGTTCAAATAGGAAGAATTTTCGGTTCAAAAGATCTTAACTTAAAAGACGATTGTCGCAATCTTCTCAAAACTTATAATCTTGATATGTTGATTTTGACGTGTGGAGTTAATGGTTCTTATGTATTTTCAGGCAATGAAATGAGTTTTCAGGAAACGCCTCAGGTCAATGTTGCTGACACGGTTGGTGCGGGTGATTCTTTTACTGGGACATTCTGTGCTAACATTCTCAGCGGCAAAGATTTTAGAGATGCTCATGCTTCGGCTGTAACAGTTTCAGCGTATGTTTGTACTCAAAAAGGTGCGATGCCCAAGATTCCGAATGAATTGAAAGTAATGTAGGAATTAATAGTGTGTAATATGAATGTGTAAGAGCCGTAATTTTTTTGTGGCTCTTACATTTTTTTTTAGTTTATTTTCTGATTTCGCCCGGAGCTATGCCGTACTCGTCCTTAAAACATTTTGTAAAATATGCCGGAGAGGTAAAACCTGTTGAATAAGCTATTTCACTGACAGATTTTGTAGTTAGAGAAAGCATTTCTTTGCCACAAGCAAGACGCGCTTTTCTGAGCAAATCCACTGGTGTACAACCCGTTAAAGCCTTAATTTTGCGATAAAGTTGAACCCGACTCAATCCTAATTCTGCCGCAATGGTTTCTACACTCAGTTCCGAATTAGAAAGATTTTTCTCAACAAAAGCCTTAAAACGCTGAATGAAAACATCTTCTGTTGCAAAAGTTTTTTCATTATTTTGCTGAGGTTCTTGCGTTTCGGCTTTGTTGGAATTGTAAGCGTTGTTTTCCCAAATATTTTTTAGCAAACGCCTGTTTTTCAGAAGATTGTCGATACGTGCCAAAAGTAAATCCTGTGAAAAAGGTTTCGTGATGTAAGCGTCAGCACCGCTTTGAAAGCCTTCCACAAAATTCTCGTCCAACGACCGTGCCGTCAAAAGAATCACTGGAATATGGCTCGTAATGATGTTTTCTTTGATGCGTCGGCAAAACTCCAAACCGTCCATCACAGGCATCATTATATCGCTGATTATTAGGTCAGGAACCTCTTTTTCGGCTTTCTGCAAACCTGCATTGCCGTCAGAAGCCTCAAAAATATTATAACTGCCTGAAAGTATGGTTCTTAAGTATGTAAGAATGTCAGCATTGTCATCAACAATCAAAAGTGTAAAAGCGTTTTCCGGGGTTTTGACAATGTTTTGAGCAGCGGGATTGAGGTTTTGAACGGTCATCGTATCAATTTCCGAAAACGAAAGTTCGCCTGAATGTTTGCCGCTTTGTCGCTCTAAAAGTCTGTTAATCAATTCAGAAAGTCTTGCTGCATTGCGGCACAAAATCGTAAACATTTCAGAATTTTCGGGGCTTAGTTTTTTAAATTCGTCGGTTGAGGACAGCCTCGAAAGCGGACCTTCTATCAACGTTAAAGGCGTGCGGAGTTGGTGCGAAATTTCCGTGTAAAATTCCAACTGTTGCTGAGCCATTTTTTCACGCTCGGAATTGATTCGGATTTTTTGAAGCCAATATTTGTAAACCACCACCATCATTACGAGCAAAAGGATTACTACGCTTGCCGTCATAATGGTCATAGCTTTTTGATTTGTAAGCTCTTGAAGATAATTTTCAGCTTTGTTACGTAGTATTTCCAAGCGGTTTTGCTGATTAATAATTTCTTCGCCGCTCATATACTGCACCGAAGCGTTTTCGGGCGTAACGATTGCCGAACTCAAAAGCGTTTCTTTTTGGTATGGACGACCTTCAAGAATATCCAAGGCAAGAATCAACAATTTGTCGCCGCAAGTGGGGTAAATGTACGAGGCATCGAGCAGAGAGTCGCGGACGAGTTTTATTCCGCCGTCTTTACCGGGCAAACCGTCAATTCCGCAAAATTTAGGCAGTTTTTTTATGCTTGACGACTCTTCAAAAGCCTTTCTCGCGCCTAAAGCCGAGCGGTCGTTGTGTCCGAAAACCAAATCAATGTTTTCTAATTGCGGCAAAATATGCTTTACTTCGTTGTATGCTTTTTCTTGAGTCCAATCGCCTTCTACGGAGGCTACGATTTCGATTTCGGGAAAATCTTTTAGAGCATTAACAAAGCCTTCGTGCCGTTCTGTTGCTGGCGATGATCCTGGCAACCCTTTGATTTCCAACACTCTGCCCTTGTTGAAAAGTTGAGTGGCGACATAACGTCCCATCTGAAATCCCATTTCGTAATTGTCAGCACTCATAAAAGCGGTGTATTTGGTAGAGCCTGTTTTTCTTTCAAAAACAATAACGGGAATGCCGCTTTCAGCCGTGCGGTCTATCACCTCAGAAATGCTTTCAACCTGATTAGGCGCAACAATCAACAAATCAATACCTAAGGAAACGAGGCTGTCAATTTGCAGGATTTGACGGCGGCTATCATCATAAGCTGTTGCGAAACAAAGTGTTACGCCTTCATGAAAATTACTTTCCATATCGAGTTCGGCGTTTTGTTTGTTGCGCCAAACATCTCCAGAACATTGTGAAATTCCTATTTTATATTTTGTTTTTTTTCCGCCGCACGAAGAAAATACTGTCAGCAGCACAAAAAAATATATAAATGCTTTTGTCATTGATTTTTTAATAATTAATTATGCTGAAACCGTGATAAGAATCAAATTAATACTCTTAACGTATATTTTTTTATTGACATATAACATTTAATTCTGCTGCAAATATAACATTTTAATTTATTACCAACAAACAAAAACACTTAAAATTATCTACTGATTGTAAACAATTTTTATATATTTTTTATACTGCCAATAAACAAATTTGCCGATAGATTATACTATGGATTTAGACAACGAGCTATATAAACCCACAAAATATTAAAGCTTTCAAAAAAAACTTTCGTGGTCAAAAAAAATAAATTATATTTGCATCGAAAAAAATAAAAAATCATGGCAAAAGTTTGTAATCCGATATATGACACCGTTTTTAAATACCTTGTGGAGGACGAGCGAGTTGCAAAAGTTCTCTTAGGGTGCATTTTGAATAAAAAAATTGTTCATGTTGAGATTAAAGGACACGAAAGTACATATCGCGACGACGACAACCAACTGAAACTTTTGCGCTTTGATTTTGCGGGTACGATTGAAAATCCCGACGGTACCAAAGAAACTGTTACGATAGAACTTCAAAAGGCATCAGAGCCGGAAGAAGTGATGAGATTTCGCAGTTATTTTGGCATACAGATGGCGAGCAAGTCAAACGCTGACACTATTGTTAAATATCATCGCGACAAAGATAAAACGCCTTACAATGTCCTTAAACCGCGTCGCATTTATGGCATTTTTATACTTGGTCATTCGTTAGGCAAGGGTTTTGAATACCCGCTAATTAAAGGTAGTACAGTCTTTTACGATGAGGACAACAACGTTTTGAATTTTAAGACTCAATGCGAGTTTCTTAAAGGTATGACCTACGATTTGTATATCATACAGCTTCCATTTCTGCCCGAACGTCCAAAGAAACCTTTGGAAAAAATGTTGCGTGCCTTCGACCAGCGTTACAAGGTGGAAAACGATGACCGTTACCTTGAACTTACCGAGGATACTGCCGATTACGACTCTGATTTTAACGTGATTTTCAGACGTTTGCTTCATGCCTCAGCAGATGAACAACTACGTCGAAATCTCGACCTTGAAGATTATGCCGAACGATTATGGACAATAAGACAAGCCGAGAGAGAAGATCTTGAATATGAGTTAAAAGAGAAAAAGCAACTTTTAGCAGAACAAGAAAGTCAATTAGCAGAACAAGAAAGTCAATTGGCAGAACAGAAAAGTCAATTAGCAGAGCAGAAAAATCAATTAGCAGAAAAGGATAACCAATTGGCAGAACAAAAAAGTCAGTTGGCAACGCAACAAAATCAATTGGTTGCGATGATAAAGTTGTCGGCATCGCTCGGTGCAAGTCCTGATCAAATTGCTGCGCAACTATCTATTTCAATTGATGAAGTGAATCGGGTTTTGTCGCAAAATTAAAGAAATCCTACAATGACTTTTTTCAAAAAAAATCAAATTTCAATAGAAATTTAAGCAATAATTTATACATTTGCAGCGTATAATAAAGCAAAGAAATAATTGAAGGAGCGTTTGCTTGGGCTGACTCATCTGAATTCGACCAAACTATATCAGTAACTCATGTCAGCACTTGCGAATGCTCGTACTCTGGTATATAGGGGTGCGAGCTTACTTTGTAGTATGAATTGGGCTTTGGTCGGCCTTCAGATGAACTATGGAGTAACTGCGCCCTTTCTTTATGTTGAATCAACATGATTGAATTGTTTAACATAAAATAAGGAGGATATATGAAAAAAATTTTACTGTTGTTTGTTGCTGTTGTTTCTCCGCTTATATTTTTTCAGAGTTGTAGCAAGGATGATGACGGGGACACAGAAATTGTTAATGGGGGCAGCAGCAATGATGATGGCACTAACGATGGGGACAAAACTCAAACTGACCCAACAGAACTTGATTGGAAGATAAAATGGGATTATATCAGCGATGATTTATTCCCAAGTTTTACTTATATGCAGTTGATTAGCCATCAATTTGCAGATGCCCCTGAATGTGTAAGCATCTCTATTCCAAAAGAATCAGAAGGTGCACGTATTAAACTCACAGTTGAAGGTAATGAGTTTATAAATCAGACCGTTGTGGAGGAAACTATTACAGCGGATATGATTAAAAAAGGAGATTACTCGCCAGTTATTAATTGGAAGCAAGATGCCTTCATCAATGCTAACACCCCTGGATTTTTCAACTTGAATGCCGTTTTAGAAATCAATGATAAAGTTGTTCAGCGTTTCAATAAACGAGTTAACTATCACAGTATTAACGAATGTGTATTTGCTTGGACGGGAACAGAAAAAGGTGATATTGATTTGAGATACCTTTTCTCCATATATGTCAATGAGGATAATCCAAACATAGGTAAAATTATGGAGCAATGTCTTGCACTTGGCGAAAATCGTCAGTTTGTTGGAAATCAATGGTCGAAAGATGATGTTATAAAACAGATGTGGTGGGTTTGGCAATATTTTACAATGCGTGGAACTACTTATAGTAGTATTGCCACAACTTCGTCAAATGTAGTTGAATCGTCTGACGGTACAAAAATTTCAAGTCAGTATGTAAGATTTTTTGACCAATGCTATAATGAAAAACAGGCAAACTGCGTTGACGGTAGTTGTTTATTGGCTTCAATCTACCAAAAAATAGGATTAAATGTCGGCTTAGTATTAGTGCCGGGACATTGTTTCTTGGCTGTTAGACCTCAAACTGCCGATGTAAAAGGTCAAGAGAACGAAAATGTTATTTTCCTGGAAACAACTTGTATGGGTAATACTCAAATTAATGGTGTACAATACAATCCTAAAAATGAGGGTGATAATTGGGCTTTATTCCAAAATGCAATAGACGATGCATATAATAAATTCTTTGATAATGTAAACAAATACGGAACAGATGGAGCAAATCTTGTTGTATTCATTGATGATTGCCGTGCAAATGGTATTAAGCCTATCCAACGTACACAGGAAATCAATGTAGAAGAACTTGATGCTCCTATTGTAACTAATTACACTCCTTTGGTTGATAACGTAAGTTTCAATCGATCGGAGCATAAATATATTGGATATTACAACAACGAGAATAATGCCAACGATAAAACAGATTACAACTACCGTTACACAATTGGTTTCACGCTGTCTTATCCTAATGTAGAATCTACAACAGAGACTGGATTCATTATAGGCGATGCTTCATTTTTTAATTCTAATGGGGCAGTTGGACAGGGTTGTCTTAGGTCTTGGCAAAATTCGCAAAGTTCATCATCAGGTTCTATGTATTATTATTCCAACTCTACGTCGGCAATTGTTTGCGTGCAAGCATATTGCATTGATAAATATGGATATGAACATAGGTCTTCTATTCAAGGAGTTAACTGCGTTTACAGTGCAATGGGAACAAAGTAAAATATAATCTTTGATTTTATATTCATTCCACCTACAAAATCCATAATAACAGATTTTGTGGGTGGAATTATATAAAAAACAAAATATTAAAGCTTTCAAAAAAAACTTTCGTGTTCTAAAAAAAATAAATTATATTTGCATCGTAAAAATAAAAAATCATGGCAAAAGTTTGTAATCCGATATATGACACCGTTTTTAAATACCTTGTGGAGGACGAGCGTGTTGCAAAAGTTCTCTTAGGGTGCATTTTGGGTAAAAAAATTGTACATGTTGAAATTAAAGGACACGAAAGTACATATCGCGACGACGACAATCAACTGAAACTTTTACGCTTTGATTTTGCGGGTACGATTGAAAATCCCGACGGTACCAAAGAAACTGTTACGATAGAACTTCAAAAGGCATCAGAGCCGGAAGAAGTGATGAGATTTCGCAGTTATTTTGGTATCCAAATGGCGAGCAAGTCAAACGCTGACACTGTTGTTAAATATCATCGCGACAAGGATAAAACACCTTATAATGTCCTTAAGCCGCGCCGTATTTATGGCATTTTTATACTTGGTCATTCGCTCGGCAAGGGTTTTGAATATCCTCTAATTAAAGGTAGTACGGTCTTTTACGATGAGGACAACAACGTTTTGAATTTTAAAACGCAATGCGAGTTTCTTAAAGGTATGACGTACGACTTGTATATCATACAACTTCCATTTCTGCCTGAACGTCCAAAGAAACCTTTGGAAAAAATGTTGCGTGCGTTCGACCAGCGTTACAAGGTGGAAAACGATGACCGTTACCTTGAACTTACCGAGGATACTGCCGATTACGACTCTGATTTTAACGTGATTTTCAGACGTTTGCTTCATGCCTCAGTAGATGAACAATTACGCCGAAATCTTGACCTTGAAGATTATGCCGAACGCTTATGGACAATCAGACAAGCCGAGAGAGAAGATCTTGAGTATGAGTTAAAAGAGCAGAAGCAACTTTTAGCAGAACAAGAAAGTCAATTAGCAGAAAAGGAAAGTCAATTAGCAGAAAAAGATAATCAATTGGCAGAAAAAGATAATCAATTGGCAGAAAAGGATAATCAATTGGCAGAAAAGGATAATCAATTGGTTGCGATGATAAAGTTGTCGGCATCGCTCGGAGCAAGTCCTGAAAAGATCGCTACGCAACTTTCTATTTCAATTGATGAGGTGAAACGTGTTTTGTCGCAAAATTAAAGTTTCTTGTGCGGAGGCAAAGATTGTGTCATCAAAAATTACAGTATAATACCCATTCATAGTATAATTAACGTATATGTCATACAAAAATGTAGTTAACGTTTGGTTTCCTGAAGAATCGTATTGCACTGTTGAAGCACAGACAAAAGAAGGCAATCCTGTCGTGATTGTTATTCAAGATAGTCTAAAAAAGTTTGAATTCAAAGATATTTTTGGTTGGAATCTTTCTATTGTATTTTACTTGAATGATGTCGGTAATAATGGCATGTCTAATGGAAATGAGATAAGCATTATTCAGGATTATTGTGAAAGCCTTGAGAAGATTTTTAACGACAATCCGGAAAAGCCTAATGCCCTGTTTCTTTTCCGTGAGACATACGATGGCGTGTGTCATGTTGTTTGGAGGGTTCATGATGCCGACAAGGTGGATGCAATTTTGCAAAAGGTCATTGAAGAGAATAAACAGCCTCGCGAGTTTGATTATGTGATGGAATATGATGAGGAATGGAAACTTGTAGAATGGTATCTGCAAGATTTTCCACAATGACGGTACTTTTAATTAAATATGATAAAAGTAAATAGAATTATTAAATTAGTCACCGCTTGCGGTATTCGTTTAATGTAATTTATCATACTCCGCGTTTTCTGAGACTGTTTTTGTCGATTTCGAGCAGTTCCTCCATCGTGTCGTATTTTGGTTCGGCGAGTAGGTGGATTATTTTTTCGGAATAACCAAGAGCCTTGGCAAGTTTCACGAACGATTCGAGCGAAATCGAGTGCTTCAACTCAAAATGCTGAATTGTCGAAGTAGGCACACCACTCATTTCTGAAAGAGTTTTGGTGGAAAACTTCTTTTCTAACCGTCTGCATTTCAAGTTGTTGGCAAGCCGCTGCATAGTTACCTCCAACGGATACGGATCAAAAACGTATTTTTTAAATTCCATAATTCTTAAAACATATATTGTCTGCCACAAATATAATAATTATTCTAATCATAAACAAAAAATAACGCATAATATTTTATGTGCAAAATGGATTTTTTGCGAATTACACATAATATTTTATGTATAACGGAATTAAGATTACAGCCAACAATAGGATTCTTCTCCATAATTCCCTTAACAATCTTTAACAACCGCCTCACACACCTCTCTACTGCAGAATTTACCAAATTTAGGCGGTTTTTTCTTTGTGCAACCCTTAATATATTTTCTTATCACAATTTGGTAGTAAAGTTATAAAAAAATATTTGCTCAGATAAAAATTGCGCTTTAACTTTGCTCTCGTTAACTAAATGTTGAACTAATTAAAATACTTAAAAAAATGAGAAAGATTTTTATAATAATCGTCGGTGTACTGATGTCAGCAAATGTTTTTGCGCAGACGGCTTACCAAAGCAAATGTCATCAGATTTTTATTAAATACATGAAAATGTTTGTTATAGGAAGCGGCAACAAGTGGGGACAATCAGAAGATTTTGCCTTTTCGCAACTTGGCTATGGCGAGGGTGGGGCGGCAAGCGGATTACTTACGACCTCATTGTTGGCATATTGCGGCAAAACCGGCAAGAGTTACGATGCAATAACCAAACAGATTAATGCCGAATACACCGCCGCCCGCAAACTTATGACTCCCCAAGAAAAGTTTGAAATGAAAGTGAACGAAGAATCCCAAAAGCCATACGGTAAAGTTAAATGGCAGTCGGCAGTCGATTTAAAGAATTGGATGGAAAAAGGCGAGTTTGAAACCACTGAACAATACGACAGCCGCATCAAGGAACAATCACGTCAAAAGATGGGCGAGTTTATTTTCAATAATCTCAACAAAGAGATTGCAGAAGATTTTTGGAAAATGTATTTTGGCGATTATGATGCTGATAAACAAGAGTTGAATTTGGTTTTTGTTGACAACAATAACAAATATCAAATCACAAGAAAAATTAATGTTAGTCCGCAAAATGCAAAATACCTCAAATCGCATTGTTATTCTGGCGACCCGCAAATGTATATTGATGGTGCAATTCAATCGTTCAACGACGATGGTCAAGACGACAACGGCAATATGAAAGCATATTGGGACGAAAAAGGGAATATGCATTATGATGTTAAAAACGACGTAATGAAAATGCAATACGACATTTACGAAATGTGTGTTGTAAAAAACGATATTTTTGTGCCAAGGTATTTTTATGTTGATTCTGAGTTTGGAGAGTGGCAATTTGACAATTCAGAAACCGAATCGCTCGCAAAATTCAACTATGCTGATTGGGTTGGTAAACCAAAGCAAATGGAAGCTTATGTTTTTGATTATCAAGAATATGGAAAGCCTATGCGTGAAAAAGCCGTCGAATTGCAGAAAGAGCGTAAAGCAGAAGAGGCTCGTCTTGCGGCAGAAAAAGCGCGCGAAGATTCCATCGCCATTGCTAACTACAACGCAGAACTTGAAAAAACGTATAACTCATACAATCAACAACTTAAAGACAAAAAATCCAATATCAAACACTATGCTATTGAAAAATATGAGCCTATGACAGAAAACGATTTAACACAGTTCAACAACAAAAAGCACCAAATGCAACACGACTTTGAACGATATGTCAAGAAAATCAAAGACGATTATTGGGCTGTTAAAAATGAATATTTCAGATTTTACGATGACACAGAAGAGTTTGATAAATATTATTGTCAAGGGTTGGAAGTGCTTGTGGCTCAGAGTGAATATCGTGATGTTATGTCACAACTCGAACAGAATAAGGCGGCGATTGCCCAAGTGAATTTTCAGAAGGAAATGAATAACAATTCTTTTATGAACGTTATCAGCGAGCAACCCGTCGATTACACAAAAATCAACGAATATCGTAAAAAACTTTTGGAATGGGTCAGCACGCTAAAATCTAAAACGTATTACGATGACGTGATTGATTTTCTCATTAACAATAACGCCGCCTTAGGCAGAGAGTTTTCAAAAAGCGGTTCAAAATTCGACTCAAAATCAGAATTTTACGATGCCTACATCAGCGGAGATTACAAAAATATTCTCAAAGGGAAAAAGTAAAATTTCAGTAATTATGATGTTACAGATTTTTGCTTGCGATAGTATGAAGTGGAAATTTTTTTGAAAGTATAGTTAGACTTTTTTGCGAAAAAAGTTGAAGTATACTTAAAGAAATTTAACGATTTTCTTTAAGTATACTTTAAAAAAATCTCAAAAAAATGTAAAAAATATTTTTCAAGTTATTTTCTTTGTATTATATTTGTGATGTGAAATTTTAAAAAAACTTTGCTTATGAAGTAAGAGAAAAAAGTAAACGGCATATTATTGACTTTTTTAACACTTATTTGGTAACGTGGAAAATCTGGACAATTTTCAATGCAAATACCTAAATAAGTGCGATATAAGTTCACGCTTTAACGTAATTTGTAAGGCGTGGACTATTTCGTGCTTATGTATTTGCAGGCAGTCCAGAGCCTTCACGTTAGATAAGTCAGCGGAATAGTCCTACGCCTTTTTTACTGGCATATAAGAAAAACGTTAACTTAAAAAATGAAAAAATTTAGTAAAGAAGAAATACAAAAAGCCGCAGAAGCATTTAGAAAGAATGCTCGTACTTGTTATCAATTTTTGCGAAGTGATAATATCATTCGTGAAAATATTAAGTGGCAAGATTTAGATCATAACGAAGGTGATACAGAAATATTATACATAAATATGGTATTGCTTGGATTGGACGAAGCAATAGCATTTGAGGAGAAGCATAAATATCACTTCAAAGATAATGGGCTAAAAAGGTCTCAAACTCATCATGTGATACCGAAATCAATGAAAGATATGGTACAAAAGTATAATATACACGTTGATGATGGAAGAAATGGGATTATATTACCACATCAAGATAATTATGATTGTAATTTTGCAATTGGAGTTGTACATGGTAGAAAACATTGCAGGACATACAATGATGAAATTAAAGAAAGAATTAGTAACTGTAAAACGGCGGATGAGGTGTGGGCTGTTGTCGATATTATAAAACAGGAACTGTATGACCATAAACTTTTTTTACAAGCAGGCCATTCAAAATTTAATGATTTACCATCAAATGACTCAACAAAACACTACATATAATCTTTTATCACAAATTGAGACCTTTGACAAGTTTCTCAATCAAAACCCGCTTGAAAATAGCGAGTTAGGAAGCCGTTTGCGTGTACTTAAAACCGAACTTGAAAGATTCAAGAATTTAATCAAGCAACCTTTAAATGTCGGAGTTATAGGAAATTCCAATTCTGAAAAATCCGAGTTGGTTAATGAAATATTTTCACTGAACGGCGATTGGAAAATTTCTGAAAATAATGACGAAAAAGATGTCTGCATTTCGTTTTCAGAAAATAATTTTTATACTGAAAACGATTTAACAGAACTTTTCTGTCAGAAAAACATTTCAATAACGGTGTTCTCTGGCGATAAAGGTTTTGAACAATTGGAAAATATTGACCTTGCCATCATCGTTATCAAGGCGGAAGAATATGCTATTCATTCTCAACTTTTGAACTATATCGTTGAAAATAAAAAGATTAACATTCCAATAATTATCGCTTTTACTAACGCAGACGGATTTGACAATGTTTCCGATTTATGCGAAAAATATCAAAAATTTGAAGATTTGTTTTTTATTAAATCCAAAAAAGATTCGCAAAATGAAGTCGCAAAGATTGTGCGACTTATCAGACATTTTGTAAATCCTGATAAAAACGCTCTCGGCAATGATAAAATTAAAATCGAAGAACGTCGCAATAATTTGATAAACGAACACTGCAAAGCGTTGAAACCATTGCTGTCGGATTTGAAAAATCAAATTGAAAAAGAGCAAAAAAATGATTGCGGTTTTCAAATTGATAAAATTGTAAAAAGTTCTGAGGCTCAAAACCTAAAAAAGCATTTGATTACAAATCTTGAAAATCAATACGGCAAATATATTGCAGAAATTGACAATTCTATTTTTCAAGTAAACCGTGCAGAAAACATCGGACAAATTGATTCAATGAGAAACGAACTGAAAAATAAAAACAGTTTTGAACATCATATTGAAAACGCAGAAAGTTTTTACGCCGATTACAAAGACAAATTTAGAGATTTGATTGAAAAGCAAATCGGACAGAGTTCTGACCAAAGCGAAATGCGGGAACAATTGAAAACCGCAACAGAAAGCGCGTTTATAAATTCGTTGGATATTGATTTTGAAAATATTTATAAACCGTTAAATATAAGTAGTTTAGGGAAATTTGTCGGTAAAACAGGGCATTACATAAAACTTGCTATTAAAAACATAATAAGCATTGTTTCAAATCCGAGTGTTTTAATTGCTGTCGTTATAGGTGTAGCGGTTATTTTCGCCTTGACATGGTTTTTAGGACAAGCGCAGACATGGCCTTTTTCGTATATTCTTGATGAAAATATGCAGGCTTCGGTTACAAAGGCGGTTATGTTTTTGATCGTTATTTTGTCTGTGCTGATATTATTGGTAATTGTATGGACTACCAGAAAAAATAGAAAAATTGCTTTTAACAATTATAAAACGCAAACTATTAACCAATTAAATGCTTTGAAAAAAAGTTTTCCACGGAGTAAAACCGAAGAAAATATTGATAAAGTCAATAAGAAGATAATTGCTGAAATTCAGGAAGTTGAACGCAATTTTAACTCGGAAACTCAGCAGAAGGGAAAACAAATGGAAAACCTATTGGATTTGACTGTTAATTTATTAGATAACCTGTAAACTCTTAATAATATGGAAGAACAAACAAAAGAACTCGAAAAAAAGATTGATACTGTCAAGACGGAAATCGAAAAGATTTTTGACGATGACGTAATAAGCAGTTTTGAGCCGAAATTGAAGTCTGATTTGAAAGAAATCAACTACAACTGCGCCAGACCGCTCTTAGAACAGTTGGACAACTGTTCCAGACTTTTGAAGTCGCCCGTTTACGTTGGTATGCTCGGTCGTTATTCGCACGGCAAATCGGCATTGGTGAATAGTCTTTTTCTTTTGGACGAAGATAAAAAACTGCCCGAAGGCGAATCTGTCGTAACTTCAAAAGTTATCAGAGTGGCTTTCGATGATAGTATTTCATCGCCTACGGCATACAAATATTTCAACGGCGAACATGATTGTGAACAGTTTGCGGAATATGCAGATTTTCAAAAAACTGCTCAGAGTAAGAATGAGGACAATTCGGGAGTTGCGTTTTTAGAGGCAAAAATTCTGGTAGGCGATAAACGGACTCTTGCGAAAAACTTTTTTCAGAACAATATTCAACTGATTGACATGCCCGGTCTTGGAGGTCCTTATTTTGACGATTCTGCAATGGCGAGAGAGTATGTTGAAAAAGTTGATTTGGTGGTTGTTGCAATTAAAATTACCGAAATAGAAGAATCCGCTGCCGTTGTAAATAGGTTCTTGTTAAAAGTGAGCAGTCCCAAAATAGTTGTTCTGACTTTTTATGATTTGGCTGCGGGACACAACACTTATGCAAGTTGCAAAGGTGATATGACTAAAATTATAGAGAAAGCAAAAAGTGAAGTTGCCAAACATTTTCCTAATATTGGCGATACTGATGATATTATTGTTGTAAGCAATAAGGATAATGCTTTGGTTGACAAAGTTCGCGAAAGAATTTTGCAAAAAATCACCGTGCAAAAAATTGCAATATCAAAATCAAATCAAGAAACGCCGATTGTAAAAAAACGCAAGGCGGCTGAGTTGAAAAAAGAACTTGACGTTTTAAAACAAAATGCGCTGGAATTACCTAAAAGATTGGAAATTCTTGTTACAAATTCTATTGGCAAAGACGAAGATAATAAAATTGATATTTGCTCGATTTTCGACACTCAAAAAGTCATGAACAAACAGCAGAAACGCAAATCCGACATTGAGAAAGAAATCAAATCTTTTAAGAGAGAACAAGATTCTGTCATTAATTCTATATCGAGTGTTGATGAATGTGATTCAGTTTGTGACAAAATCAAGAAAGACGGCGTTTCTCTTTTGGAAAAAGCAACCGAGCGATTCGAAGACTACAAAGCAGAATTGAAAGAGGAGTCAGAAATTTACATTAATAATTTGAATATTGCCGAGAAACAGAAAAGAGATTTCAAACTGAACGTCAAGGAAGTTCTGAACAATTTCAATAATCTGTTTGACGATGTAAGTTTCGACGAACAAAGCGTTAAAAACGCTGCACGAATTGAAAAAGCAAAGAGTGGGTGGGCTAAATTCTTAGATTTTTTGGGAATAAAAACCAAAAGCGAAAGGGAAATTGCCGCAAAAGCCAAAGACTTGATGAAAAACGCGCTCAACAAGGCACGCATCAAATTTGAGAAGGATATTTTCAAAGCAATTGAAGATACGGATATTGCCATTCAAAAAGGGTTCAGAGATGAGATTGATATGTCCACTATAAATCAGGACATCAAAACTTTGAAAAGTCAAAAGGGCAAAATATCTGATCAAATTGACGAACTCCTTGAAGTTATTGAAACCGTAAAATATAAAATCTGAAAATTATGGAAGCATTGAAGAAAGACATTTTAACCGCTTTGTCAAATGAATCCGTATTGATAGGCGGTGGTTTTGAGCAGTATTGCAAAACGTTTTTCAACCGTTGCAGTAAAGACAACAGGTGCATAATATTCGGCATAAAAAAACAGGAACTTTTAACCGAACTTTTTGGTTTTAGTTTTCCGATTTTGATAAATGACGACGTGCATTATCTTGTCCGCATAAAATCATCTAAAACGCCTGAGGTTCAAATTACTTTTGGCGGAAATGACGGTGGTTACACCGACGAACAGCAGGAATGGTTTCGGGCATTGTACAGTCATTACAATGCTGACAAAAACATAAATCTCGGTTTGTTTTTTTTACAAAAGAGGAAGGTTCCGCCGCTGACAGTCAAAGATGATTGGGCAACTGAGTTTATGAACAATCCAAATGATAATTTTCGTTATCTTGACGGCGACAAATTGATTGAAAAAGTAGAAATCAAACATCCGAAAGTTATTGATGTAGAATTATACAAATCTTTGGATGATGTTTTCTTGATACCAGAGAAATATTTGCCGTATGCTGAATACAAAAAAGCCATTCAACAAAACGTTGAAACTCAAAAAACTGATTCTGACGATTGGCTTAAATTTGTAGGCAACTTTTTGTTTGGTTCGGAAAATGATGCGGATAATCACAAGACTGATTTTTGGAAGAAGTTTTCTGAAAATGTCTGCGATGTAGAAAGAATAAATTTCGCGATTCTCAATCATAATGATGATTTTATGGTTTTGACATTTTATGATTTGATTACTCAGTATCAGAGAAAGTTTGCAAATTTCAATTTGTTGAAACGCATCTTTTTTGTTTACGACGAAAGCGCGAAATCTACAAAAGCGGCAGCACAAAAAGGCCTTCCAGACAGTACAAAAAAATTGTTTAACGAGTTGCATAATTCGCTCAGAAAAATAGAGACCAACGAATTTGATTGCGCTCTTTATGTTTGTGCTTTGGAGTATTTGGAAAATCTTGACTCCAAAATAAAGCAAAAAACAGAAAAAACATTGTCAGATGTGAAGAACTTGTTATTTAAAGAGTTAAAAAAGAATTTGTTGAAGTAATTGCTGAGTCAATTTCTATATTAGAAAAAGCAATTGTAAAAGCGACTTAACAAAACTTTAAAACACAATCATTATGAAAATATTCGGAAAAACAATTGTTCGCATTGGCGAACCCATTCAAAGTCTGCTGGAGTTTTTCAAAATCATCCACGAAAAACTTCGAATAGATCCTGATTGTAGGCTTCTTTTCAGAGGCGAACATCGCGACTACGGTGAAACGGCATTGCAACCGCAAGTATTCAGAAATGAATGTTGGATACAAAACGAAGATGTGATGCTGAACAACTACATAGCAAAATTCCCCGAAGCATTTCCGAAGGGAACGAGTACATTTGATATCATAGTCAATGCCGATCATTTCACTTTGCCGTCGCGAGTGTTAGATGTTTCATATTCACCGCTTACAGCATTATATATGGCATGTAACCCAGACTCTACCGACACAAAAGACGGAGACCCAATGGTATACATTTTTGAATTGCCCAAGAATGATATTTACAATTGGAATAGTGATACAGTGGCTTTGTTGGCTAACGTTGCAAGGATGAAAGGAGACTTCGACGTAACCAATCCAAATCACGATTCTCTAAGCGCACTAATACATCAGATTAGAGAAGAAAAATACGACTACTATAATCTGTACGAAGGCAGAGAACACGAATACAAAAAAATCCTCAATCAGATTATATGCGTAGAGTCTAAAATGCTCAACCAAAGGATTAGCAATCAAAAAGGTTTGTTCTTTTTATTTGGAATCAATGGCACAAAACAGAATTACAAAGAATTGTCATTCAAAGATAGTGTCCGCATATCTTCTATCGCAATCAAAAAAGAAAAGAAGGAAGAAATTCTAAAAGAACTCACTGTCTATGGTTACGACAAGATGACAATGTTTCCCGATATGGAAAACGTTTGTGAGGCAATCAAAGAAGAAATCAAACCAACAGTCGAAAAGAAATCTGATGAAAAAAAAGATGAAATCCAGTCTCTGATTTCCAAACTTTCAGTCAACGCAGAAATGGCATTGCTTGATTGGTTGAAAGCAAAATTGGAAATCACTTCAACCTCATCCAAATAAAAAATCAAACAGGAATGTTCACATTCGAACATTCCTGTAATTGATACATATTTGCCGCCGACAAAATGAAACTTCAAGAAATGGTCAACGACAAGATGTTAAAAAAATGCGAAGAATGGAACTATTTCCAAAAAGCCAAAGAAAAAGCCTTTGACCAAATCAAATTGCTAATTCAACATAAGTTGGACGATTGGCAAAAGAAAGACATCACGATAATAATTGAAGAATAGTTTTTTGTCGGGGCGTGGCTCGTCCACGCTCCGTTTAAAATCACCACAATAAAAAAACAATGAAACAATCTAAATTCAAAAACATAATTCATCTTTCAATCATAGTAAGTTTTTTAATCTTGCTGATGTTCGACGTGTTTCCGGGGAAAGCTGAAATCAACCGAACAATTAGAGTTGCTTTGTATTTGGTGCTTGACTTTACAGTGTCGTTGTTTTTTATGGAGGGTGTTGTGCGATTCTTTCTATGTTGGAAAAAAAGTGAAGAAAATCCTCAAAACGAAACATTTATAAAACAAACCACATCTTTTTTTCATAGTCTTGACAAAATTACTGCTTGTGATATTGTAATTTTTGTCGAAATGTTTTCAAGTTTCTTTTTCAAAGAAATCGGGCTCGAATTTTATGGACTAAGGGTAATAACATTATTAGCGATAAAAATTTTCAACAAAGAGCGGCAATTTATTGATGTATCTACTTTCAACCATTTTTTTCATTTGGACGGCAACGACGACGCCGACAACAACAAAGCCGACGACAGAAACAAATTTTTGCGTTTTTTGGTTTATGCCAATCTTTTGTTTTTTTTATTGATGACATACAAACACGATAGTGCATCGTTATGGTTTGTGATGACATTTTTTTCGGCATATTCTTCATTGTTTTATGTTTGGGACCTAAGACTTAGAATAAAAGATCACAAAAATATATTTGAGTTTTTTTCTTCAAAACTAAATATTGCCGACACTATTCTCACGCTGATAGCCCTGTTGTCTGTTTTTGACGTATTGATAAACCTTTTCAGCGTTTTAATGCAATCTGATGCCATTCGCGAAATCGTAAAGGATTCAGTATTTTTTACCGAAAAAGGCAACTTTATTGCAATTTTTTTTGAACTTAATTTTAATAAATTCTTATGCAAAAAAATAACTAAAAAAAACGATTTTTTTATTTGCAGTATCTAATGCAGTACCCAAAAGTGCCTTAAAACCCTTATGTAGACCGTTTGAAGTAGTTTTGCTGTAATTATTTTAACCTTTTGCAGTAGTTAAGTAGAGGTTAATTTCTTGTTAAAACGATGCCCTGATGTTAAATTTGCATATCGCTTCAGGGCAAAAAAACACCTCACGAAGCGTGCTAACTAATTTTTATTTTAATAACATTTAAATTTTATTTTTTATTATGAAAAGACACTTTTTAAACGTAGTTCTGATGGCAACAGCCATTTTCGCAAGTTCTGTATTTACATCTTGCAGCAAAAATGATGACGATAAAACGTCAGATGAATTAACACCCGTTAATACTGATATCGTTGATGATAACAAAAGCGGTGATGAAAAAGATATTACCGAAGGCGGAAATAATAGCGGTTCGGTTACAGGTGGTGATAAAGAAGATGTTAAAAAACCTACTGCTGATTATTCAACGATTGAATGTCTTAACGGTTCTGACTATTATGTTATCTGCCTTAATCCTCAGGCTTACAGCTACCTCGAAAAAAACAATAAAGTAGTTGCTAATCTCGGTGTTGATGATGTAAATACCGCTCTTTATATTTGGGAAAATACTTTTAGTTTCGGTAGTTTGAGTGGAAATGACTGTTTTGGTTTTGCCTCTGACGGCGGACAGACTGCTGTTGGTCCTAACGGCGGTTGGTGCGGCGGCGGTTGGTGTAGACTCGCTCCTTTTGATTTCTCTAAAATCGATGCGAATTATACACTCCATATTTCAATCAGATCAAATAAAAGCTCTGATGACTGGTACATGGCTTTTGTAAGTCCGAGCCAAAACGGAGAAGAATTCAAAATCACTAAAGAGATTGAAGATGATAACGGTAACGCTTTCGATCTCAATACAAACGGAAAATGGAAAGAATTTGAATTTTCAGTTGGCGATATGATTGATGCTGGTGTTGAATTTGTAAATTTCAATGGTCCTGACGGATTCAATTTCCCTGCATTCGGCGGTTTCGTAGGCGCTACTGTTGATATTGATGCCATTTTCATCTATAAAAAGTAGTTTGTTAAGTTTCAGTATAAATCACGAATACAAGTGTAGTTTTCCGACAAGGCGAATAGCTTTTTTATCTTGCGCCTTGCCGGATTTTTTATCATTAACATCTTAAAAAATAGAGTTTTGTATGAAAAAGAAATTGTTTTTTTTAATCCTGATATGTGGAATATTATTATCTTGCAAAGATGACGATAGTAATGATTCTTCTGTTTCTGAGGAAGATTCTCAAGATATTGTTGTTTTGGAAGGAAAATCGCTTACTTCTGATTCTTCGGAATATATTTTTCAAAAAAAATCTCCGAAACGCGGTATCTGTTTTAATAGAATTTCAGCGCAAATGGCTGAAAAAGTGGGCAATGCGATTTCATGGGCTTATAATTGGAGCGGCGTTTGTAGCGACGATATAGCAGCTGGTTTCGATAAAGGCGGCGTAGAGTTTGTGCCTATGGCGTGGAACAGTGCGGCTGATTATCAAAAAATCGGACAATTTATCAAAGCGCATCCTGCAACAAAGCATATCCTCGGTTATAATGAACCAAACCTTACCGATCAATGCAACGAAACACCTTCAAAATCGGCTGAAACATGGAACACTTTTATAAATTTTGCTAAAGAAAATAATCTTTCGGCAGTTTCACCGGCGATGAATTACGGAACTTTGCCCGGATATTCCGACCCGTGGAAATGGCTTGACGAGTTTTATTCTTTTAATAATATTAATCCCGATGATATTTCAGCCACGGCAATTCATTGTTATATGGCTGATGCGGGAGCTCAAACGGGATTTGCTCAAAAGTTTGAAAAATATTCCAAACCGATTTGGGTAACGGAATTTGCTGCATGGGAAAACAATAATCCTTCTTCGCCTGAAGGTCAGCAGGTATTTTTGTCGAAAATGCTAAACGCTTTTGAACAAAATCCGAATATCGGACGTTACGCATGGTTTATGTACGATTATGCCAAATCGCCTGACACATATCCTTATATCGGATTGTATTATACTTTCGATCAGGTAATTACTGATTTAGGACTAATTTATTTTAATATGTCGAGTTTTGATTCTGATGTTGTTTATCCTCAAGGTAAATGGTTTCCGGCAGAACATTATTCAGCGTGCAGCACCGATACTGAAGTATCTCTCAGCAGCGACCCTGCCGGCGGAATTCTTATGGTTTCTGGTTTTAACAAAGGCAAATTTCTTGAATACAATGTTCAACTTGTTAAGGGCGATAATTATTTGAATATCCGTTATTCTGCTAACAGAGAATCGGAATTTGTTGTAACGGTAGGAGAGAAGACCATAACTCAAACACTTCCCTCTGATGGCAACAACTGGCTCAATTCAAAAATAAAAATCACTTCTGAAACCTCGGGAAAAGCAACAATCAGAATTTCCGTAACATCAGGAAGGTTGAACATCAACAGACTTGCTGTTAGCAATCAGTAATTTTCAACAAAAAAGCGTTTTGATTTTTCTTAATATATTTTGTGCTTATAATTTTGATTTTCAGCGCGTTAAAGGTTTAAAGTAGTTTGATTTTATTTAGATGCGCTTGGTTGCGGCGGTTTTTAAGGATATTTTTGTGAAAAATTTTTAATCACCAACAAAAAACTTTACAGTTATGAAAAAATTATTATCCGTAATTACCGCCGCATTTTTGTTTTCATCATGCGGCTGCAACAAAGACAACGAGAACGATAGCACCGTTTCTTCTGATGTAAAAAACGACACACCCGCAATTGAGGAAACTATTCAAGAAGGCGACGAATTTCCTATCGCAAAGGGTAAAAATCGTGTAATTTACGAACTTAATACGGGTTCGTTTACCACGGAAGGCACTTTTAAGGCGGCGGGCGAAAAACTCCAAGATTTAAAAGACCTCGGCATAGACATTGTTTGGCTTATGCCTATTTATCCCAGAGGCGGCGGTATCAATAGTCCGTATGCAGCAACGGATTTTAAGGATGTTAATCCTAAATACGGAAAAATCTCTGATTTGAAAGATTTCGTTTCCAAAGCGCACACTCTCGGTATGGAAGTTTGGCTCGATTGGGTGCCGAATCATACCGCAACTGATGCGAAATGGGTTACATCAAATCCCGATTACTACAAGAAGAAAAATGGCGAAATGGTTCATCCCAACAATTATGGCGATGTTTTTCAGCTTAATTATTCTAATCCTGAACTCGCTGAGGCTATGACAAATTGCTTGAAATTTTGGATCGATGAGGCCGACATTGACGGTTACAGATGCGATTATGTAAGTTCACCGGAAATTCCCGCAAGTTATTGGGCTAAGGCTATTCCCGAAGTTAAAAACTATAAATCAGGCAAAACGATTACTTTCCTTGCCGAGGGTGATTTGACGGATGCCAACAATAGCGGACTTGTTTCAACGGGTTTTGAATACGATTATGCGTGGGGATTCCAAGAAGGCGGTCTTTACAAAACTGTTGGTAAAGGTATCAGCGGAACCTCGCTTCAAAAGGTTTGCGAAAAAATGCTTGATGCTACCGAAAAGATAAAACCCATAATTCGTATGATTTATCTCACCAATCACGATCAAAACTACAACGACGGCGGACATTTAATTTCGGATATTTACGGCGAAAATGTTTATCCTTTTACGGCGTTGATTTTCACTTTCAAGGGTATGCCTTTGCTTTATAACGGTCAGGAAACCGGTGGCAAACAAATTCTTGATTATTTCAACGACACAAAAATCAAATGGAACGATCGTGATGAAAAAATGTTCAATATTATAAAAAATCTTGCACAGCTCAAACATTCCACCAATGCACTTGCCGAGGATGCTACAATTGTTGTGAATAAAACTGACAATTCACAAGTTTTTGCTTACACACGCGGCAGCGGCAAAAATGCTGTTATCACGGTTATTAATCTTGGAACTTCTGATGCTACAGTTTCAGTATCTGGTTTAACCTCAGGTGTTTACACATCAAAATACACCGGCGGCGAAAGTATCGAAAAAGTATCGGAAAAGGTCTTGGAAACACAGTCTTTTACCATCTCGAAAAAGGGGTTTATGGTTTTATCTAAATAAGTATTTAAATTTAAACATTTGCAGTTCATTTTTTGTGAGGCGGGGTAGAGAAAAAAACTCCGCCTTTTTTGTTGATTTTTTTTTATTTTTCAATAATTAATTTTATATTTGTCCCTAACAGATTTTTATTGGTGATTGCCTATGAACAAAAAATTATTCCTTTTGACGGCATTGTTTTTTTTCGTTTTCCGTGTTGAAGCTCAGGACTACGAAAAACTTGACCACATAACCGACAATTTCGACAAAGTTATCACCGACAAACAAAAACGGATTGCTGTACTTTTGGAGGGAGATAGAAGTTACGGACTTTACAACAGACTTTTTTCTGAATATATGTCGTTTAAATACGATTCCGCATACAAATACGTTACCGAAAGCCTACGCATAGCGAATAGTTTGAATGACAAAGAAAAAATTTACGATTGTCTTTTGAAATATGCTCACATACTTTCGGTTGCGGGACATTTTCAGGAGGCAGTTGCGGTCTTGGGAAAAATCAATCCTGATTCCGTTAAAAACAATCTCAAAACCGCATATTTTGCCAATCAAGCCGATTTGTTTTTGTACCGTTCGGAATTTACGGAAGAGTCGGAATTTTTTTTGCAGATGAGGGATAGTTCCATTTATTATCACAAAAAAATAATAGAGTATTCTATTTCTGACAGCTACGAATATACGTTTTCTAAGGCGGTGCTTTCAGCAGAGGAAAAAGACTTTGTATCGGCAATCAATACGCTTGAGAATTATCTTAATAACAATAAACCCGATAGTCGTACTTATTCGATTATAACCGGCACTTTGGCGTATTATTATTTGTGTCTTGGACAAATGGAAACAGCCGAAAAGTATTATTTATTATCTGCCGAAAACGACCTCGAAAACGCTATCATCGAAAACAACAGTTTGCGCCGTCTTGCCGAAATACTTTTCGACAAAGGAGATTATCAACGTGCTTTCAAATATTTGATGATTTGTTCGCAGTGTGCTAATTTTTACGGTTCAAAACTTCGTAACGTTCAGATTGCCAAAATTCACGACAAGATTATTACTTCGTATTCTAATGAGAAAAAAAATGTTCACAACAGAACATTGTTGTTTCTTGTAATAATCTCGGTAGTGGCATTTGTACTTGTATTTTTAACGATAAAACTTATTAGCAAAAATAAGTGTTATATCATTGCTAATCACAAAATTACTGTTATAAACAACGAACTTGATTCTACATTAATGCAGTTGAAAGTTGCCAATAATTCACTCAAAGAATACAACAAAATCAAGGACGAATATATTGGTCGTTTTATGGAAGTTTGTTCCATGATTATTGAAAATGCCTATCAAAAACATAAAACTGTCAATAAGTTGGCCCGCGAAAAAAAGATGGCTGAACTTTATGCTGAAATCAAAAACGAGGATTTCATTACCGAAAACACCAAACTTTTTTACGATAATTTTGACGAAGCATTTTTGAATCTTTTTCCGGATTTCGGCACGAAGGTTAACGGATTTTTAAAACCGGAATTTCAGTTTGTTGTTAAAGATAAAACTTTAACGACGGAATTAAGAATACTTGCGCTTTTAAGGCTTGGTTTTTCCGACAACAAACAAATTGCTTCAATTCTCCGTTCCTCGATAACGACGATTTATACCTATCGTTCCAAAATCCGCTCCAAGGCTTTGGACAAAGACGGTTTTGAGGATGCGGTAAAATTGCTGTGATTTTTTAAAATTTGCCTTTGATTTTTTGTCCGTTTTTTTAGTCTTAAAATCCTTAGTATCAATGAAATAGTGTTTTAAAAAACTTTGATTTTGTTTTGATGTACTTGTTATGATTTTGTTTTCGATATAAAATTGCGAAAAATTTTTAGTAACCCAAAATTATAGCAAAATGAAAAGACAAAAAACATCAAAACATTTCCGCTTTTTGCTGCTTTTTTTTGCAGCGTTGTTTTGGGCGGGCGCAGTTTCCGCTCAAATCAGAGTCCAAGGTTATGTTCAGGACGTTAGTGGTGCCCGTATTATCGGTGCTACAATCCTCGAACAAGGAACAACCAATGGCACAATCACGGATTTAGACGGTAATTTTTTGCTGTCGGTTCCTGAAAACGCAAAACTCCAAATCTCTTACATCGGTTATCAAACGCAAGTTGTCAGCGTTGCTTCTAACCTTGTTATTACCCTTATGGAAGATACCCAAGACATCGACGAAGTGGTTGTAATCGGTTATGGTGCAGTAAGGAAATCAGATGCAACCGGTTCGGTGGCTACTCTTGAGGCCGATCCCAAAATGAAAGGCGTTGCAACTACTGCCGATGATATGCTCGTTGGTAAAATTGCCGGCGTTAATGTCGTAAATGGCGGCGGTAGTGCCAACAGCGGTTCAAGTATCAGAATCAGAGGCGGTTCTTCGCTTTCTGCAAGCAACGATCCGCTAATTATTCTCGACGGCGTTTATCTCGATAATTCCGGCATCGGTGGTGTTGGCAATTTGCTTTCCACTATCGACCCCAACGACATCGAATCGTTTACAGTATTAAAAGACGCTTCTGCAACTGCAATTTACGGTTCAAGGGCTTCCAACGGCGTTATCATCATAACAACCAAAAAAGGTAAAGCCGGAAAAATTAAAATTTCTTACGATGGAAACGTTTCTGTTTCCAAGGTTAAGAAAACAATTGACGTTCTCGACGGAAACGAATTTCAAGAGTTTATCCGTAACACTTTTAGCGGCAAATCCAACCAAGCAGAGGTTTACACAAAAGCCGGTTTAAATCCTGTAACGGGCGAATCTGTTTACAATTTCAATACCGATTGGCAAGACGAAATTTATCGCACCGCTGTTAGCACCGAGCATAATCTCAGTGTGTTGGGTTCTGTAAAAGAATTTATGCCTTATAGAGTTTCGGCAGGTTTCACCGAAAATAACGGTGTACAAAGTTACGACCACAATCGTCGTTACACCGGAAATATTTCGCTTAATCCCAAATTCTTGAACGATCGTCTTACTGTAAACCTCAACGGTAAAGGTATGATTATCCACAGCGATTTTGATCCGGGTGCAATTGGAAATGCAGTTTATTACGATCCTACACAACCTATTTATGCAACGGGTAGTCCTTATTCAGGATTTTGGAGCTGGACAGGTGCTGCCGATCCGTTTAATCCCGGTTGGGCTGCCGACTACGAAGGCGCAAAAAATAGTTACAACAAGTTTGGGGCAGGACCTAATCCTGTGTCAAAAATAGAACTAAACGACAATTCTGCCGATGTTAAAAACTTTATCGGTAGCGCACAATTCGAGTACAAATTCCTTTATCTCAAAGGATTAAAAGCTAATTATAATCTCTCTCTTGATGCCTCAAGCAGCGAAGGTTCTACTTTTAATGCAGCTGGAAAACCCGACAATTTTTCGGGTTCTACAATTAGCAACAAAAACGAATGGGAACAAAAACGTCGCAATTCGCAGATGGATTTTTATCTCACTTACGAGAAAAAACTTCCTAATTTGAAAAGTAAATTCGATGTAATGGCGGGTTATTCTTGGCAACATTATTACACCGAGGGCGATAGCTGGTATTCTGCTTATACGCCTATCGACGCTAAGGGTGCTATCAGCTACGACAATCAAGAATTCAACGAAGACCTTAGCAATATCGAAGGTAATTATTACGCCAACGAACATTATATTGTTTCGTTTTTCGGAAGGTTGAACTACTCTTTTGACGACCGTTATTTGCTAACATTTACAATAAGAGACGACGGTTCGTCGAGATTCAATAAAGACAATCGTTGGGGCGTATTCCCGTCGGCGGCTTTGGCTTGGAGAATTTCGCAGGAAGAGTTTATGCAAAGTCAGAATCTTTTCTCCAACATGAAACTTCGTCTCGGTTGGGGTAAAACAGGTCAGCAAGATATTAATCAAGGTGATTATCCATATCTTGGAACTTATTCTTATTCCACCAACACGGCGTCATCGTATTATCGCAACGGCAAATGGATTAGTCTCTTGAAACCTAATGCTTTCAACGAGTCTTTGCAATGGGAAACCACCACTACTTGGAATGCAGGTTTTGATTTTGGAATGTTTAAAGACCGTTTGACGGCTTCCGTGGATTGGTATTATCGCGAAACCACCGACCTTATCAACACCGAGGCAAAAACTCCATCGGGTAGCAATTTCTCGGAATATGTTGTTGCTAACATTGGTTCGCTTACCAACACCGGCGTTGAAATCACACTTGGCGGCGTAGCTCTTTCTTCCAAAGATTGGCAGTTGAGACTTGATGCTAACCTTGCTTTCAACCGTAACGAAATTACAAAACTTTCTTCTGGTGCAGAGGATACCGATATTCGTCGTTTCGCCGCCACTTCCGACGGCGACGGTGCTACCACAATTAAGGCTCACGCTGTTAACAATCCGGCTGGTATGTTCTTCGTTTTCCAGCAGGTGTATGATGCTGACGGACACCCGATTGAAGGTGCGTTTATCGACCGTGACGAAAGCGGTTCTATCGACGAAAAAGATCTTTATATGTTCCACAATGCCGATCCAAAAGCTACATTTGGTGTTGCTGCAAAACTTCAGTACAAAAAATTCGACTTTTCTCTTGCAGGACACGGAAGTCTCGGCAATTGGATGTACAACGGCGTAGCTGCCAACAGCGCAGCTCTTGCTCCCGAAAATGTATATGCTTCGAGCGCACTTACCAACAAAACTCGCTTTGCTTTCCAAACTAATTGGCAAAAAGCTCAGGTTTTGTCTGATTATTACATTCAATTGGCATCGTTCTTTAGAATCGATAATATGACATTGGGATACAGCTTCGATAAAATTTTCGACAAAGTAGGCGGCAGAGTTTATTGCACTGTTCAGAATCCGTTTGTATTCACCAAATACGAAGGACTCGATCCCGAAATTTCGAGCGGTATCGACAATAGTTTCTATCCCCGCCCTGTAACATTCATGCTCGGCTTGAATCTTAATTTTTAACACCAAAAAAAATTGTAAATTATGAAAAAACATAATATTATCATAACAGCGGCAATCTTGACGGGTGCAATGTACCAATCGTGTGTCAAAGATTTGGACGTAACGCCGCTAACAACTACCACCGTAACATCTGCAACAGCTTGGGACAGCGACACTTCTGCTGATTGTATTGTTGCAAAAATATATTCTGCATTTTCGGTGCCGGGACAGAGCGGACCTGCCGACGGCGACATCGTAGGTGCCGACCAAGGTGAAGCTACTTTTACGCGTTCTTTTTGGAATTTGGAAGAACTTACAACAGATGAGGCTATGTGTGCTTGGTCTGACGAGGCTCTCAACGGTCTTCAATATTGCAACTGGGGCTCTACCAACCGTTTTATAATGCTCAACTACGACCGTATGTGCATTATCAACGCATATTGCAATGAGTTTTTGAATCAGACAAAAGATTCAAAACTTTCGGTTTCCGCAGAGCGTTTAAAAGAAATCCATACTTTTAGAGCCGAGGTGCGAACACTCAGAGCATTAAGCTATTACATTTTGATGAATTTTTATGGTAACGTACCCTTTACCGACGAAAATTCTGGTATAGGTGCTTATCTCCCCGAACAAAAAGGCAGAGATTTCCTTTTCCCATGGATTGAAAACGAACTCAAAAGCGTAATCGAAAGTGGTGAACTTCCCGAAAAATCTGCTTCTACCTACGGAATGGTAAATAAATACGTTGCCGAAATGATTTTGGCAAATCTCTACATGAATGCCGAAGTTTACAATCAAGGTAATCATTATGAAGATGCCGCAAAAGTACTCGAAGATATTATCGACAATGGTGGATATTCGTTGGAATCTGTTTATAAGTATAATTTCCAAGCCGACAACGATTTGTCGCCGGAAATTATTTTCCCGATAATTTTCGACGGTGTACACGCCCAAAGTTACGGTGGTACGCTATATCTCACAGCAGGTGCTTTTGATGCCGATATGTCTCCGGCTGATAATTACGGCATTGCTGGGATGTGGGACGGCATACGCGCTCCTCAAGATTTGAGCAGCATTTTTGAAGAAGGCGACAATCGTGCTTTATTCTTCACCGAAGGACGCGAACAAATGATTTCCAACAACGGCGATTTCAAACAAGGTTGGTCGGTGGTAAAATACACCAATATCCGTCGCGACGGTGCTAAGGCTTCAAGCGCAGATTTTCCCGATACGGATTTCCCATTTTACCGCTTAGCCGACGCATATTTACTCTACGTGGAAGCAACGCTCCGTGGCAATGGCAACAGCGCAAAAGCCGTTGAACTTTACAACAAAATTCAAGAACGTGCTTTTGGCAACAATAGCCATAATATTTCGTCGCTTTCTCAAATCACTTTAGACGACCTTCTTGACGAACGTGCAAAAGAACTTTATTGGGAAGGACACCGCCGCACCGACCTTATACGATTTGGTAAGTATTTAACGAAATCGTGGGCTTTCAAAGGTGGCAATGCTTCTGGTACTAACGCAATCGACAGCAAATATTTGCTCTTCCCTCTGCCTTCTACCGACGTTTCGGCAAATTCTAATTTGAAACAAAACGAAGGTTTTTAGTAATTGACAATTGACAATTGACAATTGACAATTGAAAGTTGGTTTTTATAATTAAAAAAAAGAAAATACAATGAAAACATTAAAATATTTAGCGGCATTATTGGGAGCTGCAACATTGTTTGCTTCCTGCGAAAAATCCGATGAGGATATGCCGCAATTAGATTTCAATTCGAGCAAAGCTCCTGTTTTGGCAGACCTATCCGAACCGATTGACGGAAGCCAAAGCGAGTATACATTCTATTTTACGCCGGGCAAGTTTGTTGTTGACGGTAAGGAAGTTGTTATAGCCGAAAAAGACCAAAAACAACAATATGCACTTCAAGCAGATTTGTCGGACGGAGATTTTTCGGCGCCGGTTACTATTGCACGTCAGAATTACGACGAAACCGACCAATTTGTTGTTAGCTACGATGCTCTTTGTAGCGCGGTGAGCGGTTGGAAAGAACTTGCAACACCTCTTTCGGCATGGACGGGCACATTAAAATTCCGTTTGTTACTTCTTCCGGGTGCAAATCTTGCCGATGGTTTTTCTTCCAACACGATAAGTGTCAGCACCAAATTGAAATATGTTGATCCTAATCCAAAAATTTACGTTTGCAACAATGCTGGTTGGGACGAGCTAAGACTTTATGCTTGGGGTGACGACAATTCAGCACTCGGCGACTGGCCCGGCATAGCACCAGAGGACGAAACCGTTGAACTCGGAGGCAAAGTTTATTATGCTTTCGACGTTAAGAATAGGGTAGGCTCCAACAACGAAAATTATATCATCAACAACAACGACAACGGCTCGCAGCTTGATATTTATTCAGGCGTTTTCGGTTCTTCAGTTTATGTAACAATCAACGCTGACGGCACTGTTACAATTGATTCTGCCGAAGAGAAAAAGCCCGAAGATGATAATAACGACGACAAACAAGAAATCAATTTGCCTAATGCTGCAACATTAAAAATTTCGGGAAACAAAATAACATTGGAAACCGATTTAGATGCAGTGTATTCAGTATGGGCTTGGAACGGTGATTTCGGAGGTGAAGCCTACACAGAATCAGGTTCTTGGCCTGGCGACAATTTGCTTTTGATTAGCAACAACGATGGCAAATACGTTTACGAATACACCTTTACGAATCTTCCAGAAGGTGAATTGTTGCCGGCTCAAATCATAATTTCCACCGACGGTGGCAATGCAAAATTGTTCGACGGTGCTAATTATGAAGATAACGCAGAGTATGAATATACAAAACCTGATGCCACCGAACCCGTAGATCCTGAACTTTTGGATAATATGACATTTACATTTAAGACAGAAGTCGCAGGCGATTATTACGTTTGGGCATGGGGTGGAAACTATGGCGGTGAAGCATTCACCGAGGCAGGCTCTTGGCCAGGCGACAAACTCGAACTTGTTAGCGAAAACGATGGTGAATATATTTACGGTTATAAATTCACCAAAAATCCGGGTATTGCACCTACCAATATTATAATCTCTACGGATAATGGCAACACCAAATTTTACGATGGTGTAGAATTTGAAAACGGAAAAGAGTATTAATAAAAAAAAAATAAAAAAAAACTTTTCACCAAATCATGGAAAACAGGGTTCGGTGAAAAGTTTTTTTTTGTAATATAAAATTTCTTTTTTTTCGGGTTCAAGGATAACAAAATATTTCATTTTATCAAACAAATAATTTATATTTGCGGTGTTAACGATATAAAAAATTTAAATCAATATGAAAACACGTTTATTAATACTTTCGCTTTCGGCTTGTGTGCTGTGCTCGTGCGGAGGTAATCAACAACAGAATCAGACTTCGGCAACCAAATCCGAAGAAACAGCACAAACTCAACAGACATACAAATTTGTTGAACCCGCAGAAAATATCGCTCAAAAGATATGGAACGCTGCCAAAACTTTGAATCCCGAAATCAAACCCGTAATCGACGATGCTGTTGAATTAGATATGTTTTCGCAAGATGAGGCAACAAATTTTGTGTCAAACACTTTTATGACATACGAGTATATTATTCCGCGCGGCTCGGAAGAACCTGACAATTTGCTTGCGGCTCAATACACTCTAAAATGTTACCAAAGGCTTGATAAAGAGTGGATTGCAATGGTTACGAAATATGTTCACGGATACGAAAGCGAGGACAGCCTTTTCAATGTTAAGAAGATTTTCATTGTTAACCAAAATGGTGAGACCATCAATGCCGGCAATATTTTCCCGCCGGAACTCAAACCGTTTGAACAATACTATGCTAACACTTTTGATCAGAATTTTGATTTTTCAAACGAGGGTTTCACTTTCAAATCCCAAAAATTTTGGAATGTAGATTTCGTATGGAACGGTGAAAAATTCACACTATCGGAAAACACTCCTGTCGTAGAAAATCGTATTGATCAATTTAGTGGTTTTTATGTAACACGTTATGATAAGTTTTACAGACTTGGTGAAAAATTTTCAGAGAAAGACTTAAAAGAAAACGGTGAAATTATTGCGACCTTTGATTTAGACGGTTCGGTGATAAAAGGTTACACTGTTAAAAGTCCGAAATGCGGTTTTGCAGAATCAACAACTTATGAAAACGGTTTTAGTTTTATATCAAGCAAACCCGTTGCAATAGGTTTTCCGATTAAAAACGTTCTTGACTACAAAAAAGGCTATGACATGAAAGATACTGTTATCACCGAAACTGAGAAAGACGGCAAGTATGTTATTACACAACAACTTTGCACCAATTATGAATTAAAAACAGACATTTTTATAGAGTTTACAGCCAAAGATAAAAATTCAGCGATAGAGCAAATACGGGTTTACGGTCAGAAAAATAATGCGACATTAAAATCTGAACTTGCAAAGTCGAATTTATCTGCTAAAAACAAGGAATTTTTTGCGAGTCTTGACATGTTGAAGCCGGGTGATACCGAAAACAGAGAAGGCAGTTTTCTTAGGGAAAACGGTTTTACTGATGATAATTTTGAGAAAGTGTTGTCAGAAGAAAACGGTTTTGTTGCTTATTACAAAAATGACAAGTCGTTTTATTTTCAGATTTATCCTACCAAGACTGAGGGTTGTTGTTATGCGTATTTTTTCTCTGTGAAGGAATCCAAAATTGTTAAAACTCTTGCTTGGTATAACGAGCAGGGCAGAATTGACGAGGTAGATGCTAATTTTTCGATACCGAAAGAGCAGGATTATAGGGCAAATAGGTCAATCAATGCCGAGGATTACAGTTTCAATTTGTCTAATTATAACGGCATAATAAAATTCTACGTATCTGTTGATGACGAATCAGACGAAAGTTATAATCCCAATAATTTTGCTGAATACGATGTAGAATATCACTGGGATTTAGCAACCGAAAAGTTCGTGAAAAAATAAACTTTTCAACTTTCGCAAGTATTTTTATCACCGAATTTAACAAATAAAACTAATAACTAATAAAATAAGAATCAACAAATTGCTGAAAAATTATTTGTTTAATTTGCTGCCACTTGCGGCATTAGTTATTAAAGTTTTATAATCAAATTTGTGTTAATTAGTTTTATTCGGTGATTCTAAAAAATTTGTATTTGCGAAAGTTGAATCTGCGATTTTCGTTTGAAGGCAAGATGGTTTGGAAGATTGGCGTTAATTTTTCAAGTGCAGAAAGAACGATTGATGGATGGAAGGTAACTTGACTGATTAAATATTTTAAAGTCCGATACGGGATGGAAAATCATAATATTTTGCCCACTTTGTTTCTCCTTCACCTATAAGCGCACTTCCATAATATTGTTGTTCAATAATACCCAATGAATGTTTAGCAATAGCATCAATACTCATTCTAATAATCATCTGTTTAGTAAAATCTTTCACATAATCAGACTGATACTCAATCATTGGTAGCCAATCATAAAAACCACGGCATTGATCAAAAGTAAATACATCCACGCACATTTTTCTTGTTTTTGCTGTATAATAATGCCGAATATGATTTTTAACATTCGTATGATAAGGATAACCTAATGAATTTATAATCATTTCATACCATAAATGAATCATAGGTACATCACAAAACATTAATCCACAATCCTTGGGTTTAATAGCATTTTCAATGATTCCAATTGAATGTTCCAATGGCTCAGCCAAAAAAGATGGAATATCAATTTTCTCATATATTGGTTCGCCATTACCATTTACTTCTCCTAAATCACATTCCTTTATGTAATGAGCGTTTGTAAGCATTTCCCATAAACGCAGAGAATCTATACGTGATAGAAGTCGTCCATTATCTTTAGTAGTCAAGAACTCTAGAAACCTCTTATCTGTGATTTTCCTCATTTTTAACGAAAACAGATTAAGACCATCACAAAAATAGTCAAGATCCATTTGATTATATGCTTTGTCATTTTGAACAAATTCATTTATCCTATCCATCTTAAGGAGACGCTTTTGCATAATGTGTCGAGAAAAAGCGGAATAGGAAGGTTTAATTATATTTGCATAACCATTAATAAAATCCGTTTGGAATGCAGAATAAGCACAATCGAAGTTTCTCTCAATAAAAGGTCTCAAATCTTCTGGTGAACGCCATCCCATACACATACTACCTTCGATACGCCCAAAGACAGGAGCATCAGAAAAATTTCTATCAGACTCATGCCCATAATATACACATCTTTCAAAAAAAATATCGTGAAAGAAATAATTAGTCAAGAAATCAACAGATTCTATTTTCTTGTCCAAATAGGTTGTATTAACCGCCAAAATACCTAAAGGAGCAAGCATATTATTGTCTAATACACTGCATATGGTCTTATAACAATTCAATAATGAGGAGGTAAAATCCAAATAAATAATATCGAAAATAGTATTATGCATTAAAGAAAAGTTTTCGATAGTTCCATTGTATATTTTGAGTTGAGGATATCCTCTCAATGATGAAACGGCTTTCTGAAACTCATCTTTATCACTCTCAAAGGCAAACATATTTTCAAGTCTCACACCAAGAGACAATAATACTTCTACATCATTTTCTGGTTCAGGACCGCAAAAGAAAGCCACTTTAAGCATTTTTGGTGTTTTTGCTTCGTATGATATATCAATAAATTGAAAATAACTAGCCAATTCAGTCGAATCCAAATCCTGCCTAGACTTGGATACTACATAGTTTGACAAATTTTTTAGGTATTCCTCATTTAACATACGAGACTCATGCCTATTAGATGTCAGAGACTCTACAGCATGTTTCCATATCAATTTACGCGACTTATCTTTAATGTCTTGTTTGTATGTTGTTTCCATATGGAATGATATTTTATAAAAAAATTAAATGCTTACTACACCGATACCCATAGGAGGTCTAGTTTGTGAGGTCGTGTATTCGCTATCAGTTGTGCCTTTTTGTCGCCTTGGGGTATATTCATCAATCAAGTAATAAGTCTGACACTCCAGCCATTCGTTGATTGTATTGTTTAAAACAACTGTAAATCAAACATCGCCTTGTCTGATACCTTATACTTTACCATTGCGCCTTTTAGATTGTATTTTTTCTAAAAAAGCATCGAATTCACGATCAAATCTCTCATAAAAACCGCTTTCCTTACTCTCTTTGATTGCAGCCCTTAGGTTTTGGATTTTTCTCTACTCATTCTCGTTGGACCAATACATGGTGGGGAGATATATCTTGGGACATCTCTCTACCATGTATTGGACAGTATTTTAATTTGTTCCGACATCTCATCACAACTAACTGTTTTATAATTAGTTATTCTTTTTGTTTCGACATTTTCCATATCGTTGTTTTTTCATTCGCCAATATTACAACATTTTTTTCATTCGCCAATATTACAACATTTTTTTCTTTTTACAAAATTATTAAGTCTATTTTTTGCGAACAATCCACACACGTCCCAAAAACGCCGTCAGCAATCATTATCAACGGCGTTTTTATTTCAAATAAACAATCAATCATTTACGCAAACAGATGTGTACTCAAATACCTCAATCCCGTATCGGCAAGAAGCGCAACAATGTTTTTGCCCTTGAATTCGGGACGTTGGGCGAGTTGGGTGGCGGCATCAACGGCGGACAAATCGTTTTTTGAAGGCACTCCCGAACATATTTTGCAATGTAAAAATAGCAAAATAGGAATGTGGCTCGGAAAGATGTGCGGAACAAACACTTAAATTTTACGCCAACGCCTGACGGAAATCCTCAATCAAATCTTAGAAAAGAAATGTGGTTGAAAAAGGAAAAAAGTTGGAATGAGTTTCGATAAAATTCAAAAAATCTTATTATTTTTGCCCTTGAAATAAAAAACGGTAAGTGTTATGGTTATTCCCGCAAAAAAAACATATCGACTTTTACCTTACGGCATGAGCGACTTTGCGACGATTCGCAGAACAAACAAATATTATGTGGATAAGACAATGTTCATACCTGCACTTGAAGAGTTCAACTATCAGATGTTTCTTCGCCCGAGGCGGTTTGGCAAAAGCCTTATGCTCAATATGTTGGG
>JAFPYR010000018.1 GCA_017412115.1 Bacteroidales bacterium
GAACAACAGCCACATCCACGTAACCTCAAACCGCAATTACAACAACGAAAACGCCCTTGCCGCTGCGATTTATTTGGCTTATATTCACGCACTTAACCATTATAATGTTTACAAAGAACTCACCACAGGCAAAGGATTTGCTGATTTAGTTTTTGTACCAATCCACCCTGACGTCGATTTTCCTCCGATGATTATCGAATTGAAACAAAACTCAACACCATCTAACGCCTTGGCTCAAATCGAAAGCAAAGAATATTTCCACGCATTTGATTTCTACCACGGCAAAATCCTTTTCGTCGGCATCAATTACGACAAAGACACCAAAACCCACGTGTGCGAAATAAAAGAGGTGGAGAAGTGTTGATGAATCTCGTCTTTACAAATACCAACGGCTCTCCAAAAAAGGCAGAAAGTTGGGCAATGGTGCGCAGCGTGAAATTATCTCAATATTTCATTAATTGCTGTTTCCTTGCAACATTGTTTTAGCATAGATTTCCAAACCTTAACTTTGTTGCTTTCTGTCACATCACATCCCCAATATTCAGAAAGTTCGGCGGTTGGTATGGTCTTCAAAATATCAAAAATCATTTCCAAATTATTGTACAATCGAAACATGATTTGTGAAATATTTATAGTTTTCCCATTCTCTAAAACAATATCAACTCTGCCGCCTGCGGAGTATAAATCGCGGACATTGGGGCAAACAACCGCCTTTTGTGTTGAAAGCCAAAGCGCAAAACGGTTGAATTTGTCCATACTATTTCCAAGCAACTCGGGGAATAGGCAAAAACCGAAACAGACATAATAATGCTGTTCTTTCTTACTGAGATTGTTCCAAAGACGGATAATAAGGCTACTTGTGGTTTGCTCTTCGTCATCTTCTCCCATCCACCAAAGGCGTTCACCGCTTTTTAGTTGCTGTTTGTAAAATTTCACAACTGTTTGGATGGGATTGTTTTGTTTTCTCAGATCGTTGTATGGGACTTTTAATTTATCGAAAAAAGTCTCGCCTTGTTTCAAATTCATATCAATAAGGTAACGGGGCGAATGTGTAACAACCACATCAGAAAGACATTCCTCATATGGACGGCAACGAAATTCCACGGGATTGGTCATTTTTCCGAAAAGCATAAAAATCCGTTCTACATCCGAAACTCTTGTTCCTTCCGCAACACTACTGCCTGTGGTACACCAATGATTTTTCTGTGTTGTTTTTACTTCAACGCCGTAGTATTTTTTAGCCACGATGTCAGGAAATTTTTGTCCCGAAACTAATTCAATTGAGTTTTCAAAAGGAGTATTTACGGCGTTTTCGTTCAAGACACTAACAATCTCTTTTTCCAACTTTGTACCCAACAACGACATATATATTTTTGGGTACTCCGTTGCTCTTTGCTGCAATGTGTAAAGAGAGCAACTCAACAAACCCTCGAAAGAGGATTTGTCAGCGTTTGAATTAACAGAAATAATCATAGTTGTTTGTCAAAATAAAGATTCCACAATTTTTCAATTCTGTCTGCAATGTTGAACGCCAACAAAGGCGGCACAGCATTGCCAATCACCTTGTATGCCCCCGACGGACTGACAGTGAATGGGCAAGCCTCACTTTTGCTGAAAACAAACTCAAAATCAGGTGGAAAAGTTTGGATCATAGCACATTCACGAGGTGTCAGTCGTCGTTCTTGAAGTCCTGCGGATAGTTCTTCCAAATGTTTGCCTCCGTGTTCTGCCGACAAACGACGGTATTCAATATTTCCGTGATGTTCAGAACGAATTGTCGGACCGATACTATTTAAATCAACTTCGCTTTGTCCTTGGCAATGACTGCCCATATACTTGGCTTTTGAATATAATTTCTGCGACAAATCATTGCTGTTCTCGGGTTCGTCAAGATTCTCAAAAACATTTTTAACTGTCTGAAAGTCTGTCAGCCCGCTATCTTTAATGTGATAATTATGTGTTATTGGTGGGTAAGGGTTGTATGGTTCAGGAACATCGTCTTTTAGTAGCGCACTCAAAGCCGCTTCATTTAGACAATCTTTTCTGATTCCTATGAAAATAACACGTTCCCTTGATTGCGGCACGCCATAATCCGCAGCGTGCAAAACTTTCGGTGTCAGCACAATATAACCATTGCCGCCTGCCGATGAAAAATCGTTACGGATAATGTCTTTCACATTTCCCAAATTGGTAAGACCTTTTACGTTTTCTGCGATGAAAATTTTGGGTTTGGTAATTTCGATAACTTCTTTCATCCAAAAATAGAGTTTTCCCCTCGTTTCTTCGCTTGCAACATCGCCTTCAATCCGTTTGCCATTATGCCCTTTGTCAGACATAAAACCTTTCCGCTTGCCTGCAACACTGAAATCTTGACAAGGGAAACCGCCAGTAACTACATCAATATCAGTCGGAAACACATTACCAAACTCTTTGTGTTGTTTCACCAAATCGACGACACTTTCTCCACGGCAAATATTAGCGGCATCATAACCCATTTTTGTAAAGTTGCGAATCCAAGTTTTTCGGGCTTCACCAAGAATGTCGTTGGAAAAAACGGTTTGAAAAGCCGTCTGCCTCAACCTGACATAATTATCGGGAAGAACTTCCTCGATGAAATCGGGATGCATTGTTTCGTTGACGCTTTGTCGGTGGACGATAAAACCTCCTTCAAATCCTAAATCCATTCCACCACAACCCGAAAACAACGAAAGTACTTTGTACTTCTTGTTCTGCCGCAGTTTAGTATTTTCTATGTCGAATAGTGCCATTTTCAAGAGTTTTGCGAACTTTCCAACTCTTGAATCCCGATAAGCAAATAAAAAAAGCGTGAAGCCGTTTTCTTAACTTCTCTCTGTTATGCTTATTTAGATAGAAAGGCTCTGGTAAACCGTTGACACAAATAAGCACGAAAACGGCTCACGCATATAGCGTGAACCTTAATCGCCAACTTATTCTCGTGTCGTTAAAATTTACCAGATTTTATCTATCTGAGAATAAGAGCGTAAAGCTCAATGTTATAATATGTTAGTTTATAACCTTTTCTGTTTCGTATTTTTGTTTTGTTTAAAAGTTTTACATCGCGAATATAATAAATGTATGACCAATGAACAAATATTTAATCTGATATTTTTTGCAAATTATTTCTAATTCCCTGATACACACCATCTCCACAGTGGCTCGTTGTTCAAACCTGCAACGATGCAATTTTAGGGAAGGTAGTTATCAATAATAGTCTCCCTCTGCAAATTCAAACTATTGGATGAATATCTGTTTGAAGGCGTAGATGTTGAAATCGGCTCAAATTCTCTCCAAAAAGTTCTTAAAAATTGAAAAAAGAGCCGATTTTTTATTTTACTTCTTCCACTACCCAATCCGTCAGATTCTTCTCTTTGCTTGAAAAATTAGCACCAATCTTTAAAATCTTGCGTCCGTCCATATTGTAGCGACCGGCGTAGTTTTTCAGGTTGATTTGGGTGAGGGCGGTTTGAGCGTCTTGGTCAACTTTAAACTCAAAAATATACACAAAATTTTTGTTGATTAAGATGACATCGGCGCGACCTTTTGAGAAGTGCGGTTCGGAGATTGTGTTGTAACCTAAAATACTGAATACCAAGAATATGACATTCTGAAAATCACGTTCTATAAGCGCAACGTTCTTATCGTTGGCGTATGGCAAAGTTTCAAAAAGGGCTTGAAAACGTTTCAAAACGCCTTCCACATTGCCCGAACGAAAATCGCGGGTGAAATCCAAATAGTTGAAACCGCTCTGAACGTCAGAATGGTAAAACTCGTCGAAAATATTTGTTAAGAAACTGATTTTCACTTCATTGTTTGGGAAACCGAGTGTGTATTCGGCAATTTCGTCCTCTTCAACAGATTTAATCGTCAGATAGCCACTGTAATACAAAAGCGGAATCAGTTCCGAAAAGTCGCCGTCTTTGTAGTTTATCAAACGATTTTTGTCGTATTTGACATCTCCGTCAAGAAGGCGGTAGTCGTAATTGGTGCTGCGAAGACGCTGCATTAAAAACGTAGGTGTTCCCGTCTGATACCAATAATTCTGTAAGTCCTTATTTTGCAACGCATTAAAAAGACTTACAGGATTAAATACCTTTGTTCCTTCCTCGTGGAAAAGGTAACTATCATACCAACGTTTCAACTGCGCAACCATTTCCTCGAAAGTGATTTTCTTTTTATCGGCAAAGGCTTGAATATCGTCCGAAAAATAGGACTCTAATTCCTTATGCGTAATGCCGCAGATTGCCGAAAATGCAGCGTCAAGAGATATGTCCTTTGGTTGGTTGTTGCCGCTGAAAACTGTTGTTTTGGCAAATTTCGTAACGCCCGTGAGAAACGCAAACCTAATGTATTTGTCCGCAGATTTCAATACTGAGAAAAATCCACGGTAAATGCCTTTGTCGGTATCCAAATTGGCACTTTTAATCAGTGGATTGTCGTATTCGTCGGCGATAAAAACAGTTCCAAGACCTGTTTTTTCGTAAACCGCTTTCAGGTCGCTTTCAAGACGAAACGAAAGTTTCATAGCCTCATTCTTTAAGGGGTCAGATTCTTTGTCGATTATAATTGAACTATCATCAAAAGAAATGTTGTTTGACGCCTCAAAATCGATAAGTGCAGTTCTGATTTTGTTAACCAATGTTAACGAGCCAATAGAATAATCTCCATCAGCAAAATCTAAATAAAGTATCGGATATTTCGTCCAATTTTTTTCCCAATTGTAGATTTTCAAACCTTCAAACAACTCCCTTTTGCCCTCGAAATATGCACGCAA
>JAFPYR010000002.1 GCA_017412115.1 Bacteroidales bacterium
CGGCGCGTAAGGTCATCAAGGAATCTTATCTTTGCGAAGCGCTGATTCTTTTAATCGGTAGATGCCTTGAATTTTTTGGAAAAACCGAAAAATAGGCATGACATTTTGCTTTGAAAATAAAAAATCACTTTTTGCAAAAAAACACTTGACAAAAAATTTGGAGAAGGTAAAATGAAAGTAATAAAGATCGATTCTTTATTTTGACAAATAAAACAATAAGAAAGGATACGGCCATGAGTACTTATGGAAAACAAACAGACATGAAAATTTCTGAAGCTGTTAAGTTAGTAAATGCTGGAAAATATGAAGAATTTGAAAAGATTAATTTTGAAAATATCGATGGAAAATTAACAGATATACAGTCTAAAATAGTGGGTTCTGTTCTAACATTGAAAGGTATTGAATATCTGGAAAAAAAAGGTTTTATTTCTGAAGAATATTTTACAAAGAATTGTGCGATTTTTGAATCTTCTCCGGAACAGGTTGATTTTTATATACAACATGGGGCTAAAGTTAATGATTTTCAGACATATCGAAACTATGAAGATGATGTTGATGAAAGATTATCGTTTTTAGATTTAACAATAGCGGATAGCCGTTATTCCGCGGAAAACGTAAAAAGTGTTATTGATGCAGGCGGAAAATTTGCTTATGGAGTTGTTGATGTGGATAGCCTTTTCGATAAATATGGTATGATGAGAGATGATACTGTCGCGAAAATTAAGGTTTTAAATGAAGCAGGTTTGATAGATCAAAATGATAAAAAAATATTGATCGATAGACTGCCAATTTCAAATGCTGATGTCATTGCTAAATTGGCTAATCCAAATTCAGAAGGAACCGATTACTTACAAATGAAAGCTGATATATTAAAAGAAAAAATAGCCGAACAACGTTTTAGAATGAAAGGAAGTCCTATAGGAAAGACTGGTGATAGTCAAAATGTAGAAATCAATGGAAGACATCGCGTTACAGCCCGGAGACAAAGAGTTTTGATGTCTGCATTAATGAAAGAAAAAAACGAACAGCAAAAATAGTTCGTAAACTGCAAGCTTTGCATCACCAATAAAATAAGCTCCCCTTTGGGGGAGTTTTATTATTGGTGACCGAAGGCTTGAAGTCATATTGCCATGGCAAGTCCATAATGTCATGTCTCGTTTTCGCAAGAAAACGTCAAGGCATCTACAAATTAAAATAAATAAAGCGCTGCGCAAAGATTAGATTCCTTGACGAAGTGACGCACCGCGCACTTCGAGGAATGACAAAAATAAAGGATGTGTCGCACCGCGAGAGGAATGACAATAAGAAAGGGAAATTTTACGAACTGGTTATGGCAACAATGTAATAAAATCAACTATTTAAGCAGCTGGAGTCCCGTTTAATTGTTGGTTTAAATTTGACTTGGTTGATGTAATAATTCTTCACCATAATAGAAACAAAAACAAGCGAACCTTTGTAAAATCTGCTGAGGTTTATAATTTATCAAGTATTATCACATCAACGGCTTTACTTTTAGAAAAACTCATATTATTCTTTGATAAATCAAACCGGATAGAGATATGACTGATATAAAAACAAACATAAACAAATTAATTACTAAAACGCATTTCGGGGTTTATGGAAGGATAGTAAAGAACGGAAAAATTCTGCTCATTAAAAAGGCCCGTGGACCATATACAGGTTTATACGATTTGCCGGGCGGAAGTCAGGAAAAAGGCGAAAGCCTACTTGAAACATTAAAACGTGAAATAATGGAAGAGACGGGTTGTAAAGTTGTCAGAGTCGAAAACGAAAGGTTTAAATCTATCATTTTTTCTGATTTTACGATTGCAAGCGGTGAAAAAGGCGTTTTACAACATGAGGCAATTTTGTATGATGTTGAAATTGAGGGTAAGCCGAAAACAAAGGGTGACGGATTGGATTCAAACGGTGCGGTTTGGTTAGATATTAGGAATTTGACAGCTGAAAATTCCACACCATACGTTTTGATAGCGGCAAATAAGCCTTTAATTGCCGTTGCAGATGAAAATGATGAAACAATATCAACGCATTTACGCGGAACACCGATGAAAGCAAATCGGTATCCGATGATTGCGGCTGTTTTGCTATTTAATTCAAAAGGTAATCTTATTTTGCAAAAAATTGCTTCACATAAAAAATGGGGTGGATTATGGACATATTCCGCAGCCGGACATGTCGATGCCGGAGAAGATTATATAATTGCAGCTCAGCGTGAATTAAAAGAAGAACTCGGCATAAACGCTGAATTTAATAGAGAAGTTGCATCTTTCCCTATAATCAGAGAAGGCATAAAAATAGCTTTTCATCATGTTTTTATAGCACATTCTAACGATAAAACAATACCGGATAAACGCGAAATAGCAGAAGTAAGAGAAGTTTCTTTGCATGATTTAAAACGTGAAATTACAAAAAATCCCGAGCATTTTTTTGATGGATTTTTGACAGCACTTAAATACTACCTAAATAATTTTAGCTCGTAAACTGCGAGTATTGCATCACCAATATAAACGGCAGGCTGTCAAAAGCCTGTTTTTTCTTTTTAAATTAATCGTTTATATGAGTTCGGAATCGTAAAAACGGCTTTGGTCGTTTTAAGATGACGGCGAAGAATGAGCCGTCTCGCCAGGGTGCGCAGTGTGAAACGCGCGCACAATGTTATGTTTTTTGAAAATGCGCGTTTTGGGAAATTTTACGAACTCGTTGTAGCAACAATGCAATAAAATCAAACAGTTATAAAAATAGTTGAAAAAATAATTAAATCGCAATAAAATCCGCAATATCTACAAAGAGGGAAATTTAAAAATGGTTGCAGAGATTAAATTTTGTTCGCCGGTCGGAAAATGGTGGTTTTTAAGTCCTTATGCTGAATTTCCAATAAAAATGGAAGTAGATGGAATGCTTTATACTTTTTCGACCGTCGAACACTATTATCAAGCAATGAAATTTTATGCGACGGACGAACGCTTTAATACAATTTTACATCTGAAAAATCCGGATGAGGCTCGGCTTATAACCAAAACACAGGCATATAAAATCAATCGCCGATTAGATTTTGATAAACATAAATTCGATATTATGGAAAAAGGGTTACGTGCGAAATTTACACAAAATCCGCAGGCAGCTGAAATGTTAAAAGCAACAGGAAATGCTGTTTTGATAAAATCTTGTCCGGTTTGTTATAAATGTGGGTTTGGAATTGGAAGCGGTCAAAATTGTATGGGAAAAATTTTGATGCAAATTCGTGAGGAATTGCTAAGCTCGTAAATTGC
>JAFPYR010000019.1 GCA_017412115.1 Bacteroidales bacterium
TCTCATACCGACCATGCGGCGCTTTGCTGCCAACCGCTCCTCTTCTGAATTAAATTTTACCGGTGTAAAAGTATACATATTATTTTCTCCTTTCTCTTTATCTGTTTTTGCTTTCACAAAAAACGCTGTCTTATGAGAATTTCGGCTCTTTCACCCCACATAAGTGCTAAATTGCATCAGCATAGAGAGGGGACGATAAACAAAAAGATTGAATTATATGTTTGTTATTATTCATGTGCATAGTTAGCGTAATTACCTAAGATTTGCTCAACATGGATTACTTCAGGGCACTCATCCCATGTAAAACCACCTCCCATTAAATACCACTTCTTACGATTGCGTACAGGCACTTTTTTAATTGAAGGAAAGGCAGATATCGGCATAATGATTTGCCGACCGTCTTCCAATGCAACTTGTAACTTTCCTCGTGCAGGGAACGTAACTTTCTTGATTGCGGGTTGCACATCCCAATATCCTTCTATCTGTGCCATACTATTTGTTTATTTTGATGAGTCTAACATTTCCTCCATTCTTGAATATCTGCCATTGTTTTAGCAAAATATCCTTTTTCTCTTCTGCTATCTTCAATAGTTGTTTCGTTTGTACTTCCGTCAAGTCTCCTTGTTTCGCAAGTTCAACTGAGGGTTCAAGCCATATTTTTGCAAATATCTGCGTGCCCTTCTTACCGACATGAACATGTGCCCTATTCTCATTGGCATCTGTTCCATAAAACAGGAACGTCCATACAATTTTTGCTGTTGTATATAGAAGCACTTTCGGCATATTGTTTTGTTTTTAATTTATTAATTCACTCTCTTCTATTCCCGTCCATCAGCATGCAGCGAAACAAAGCCGGTTATCTATTTCTTGCCTGTTAGAATACAAAGCGCACTATCTGTACAGATAGCGCGCAGTGAGGACAATATATCCTGTATCAGTTCGCGAGGTGGTCGCGTAAATGCTATAGATTGTTTGATTTTTCATTACTGAAGTAGTGTCTTAACCGTTGGTACTTTTTGTATTTCTCAAATCGTCTGCAAAGATACAACAAAATTTTGGAATATGCAAGATTTCCGACATAAAAAAGCAAATTTATTTGTTTTTTTGTGTTAAATCTTGTTATTCGCACAACGGTGCGAACTAGTTGAACAAAAAGCTTTAAGTTTTTTATGATGTTAAGCGCTATTATGTAGTCAGTTATAAGTCCATTCCAATTTTTTGATTTGATCAGCAATGCAAATTTTTGAATAATTGTTGGTAATTTTTGACTAATAAAAAATTTTTTATGTGCCCACTTGGCGGTCTCTTGAAGGCTTTTACTCGAAGAGTTGCGGAGAAAGCTCCTTTGGGGTCCCCGCAAATTTTAATTTGTGGGGAGAGCGAGCACATCCGAGTATTTACCGTTAAAACGGAGTTTTGACGTATATACGAGGATAGTGAGCGCGAGAAAGCTTGCTTGCGAGGAGTTTTTAGCAGCAGGGGTCCCCAGCGTAAACCGAACGAAGTGTTTGCGATGGGGAGGGCGTAGCGTAAGGCGAGTTTCCATTGAGCGGCAGAGCCGCGAGTCGTAACGAGCCTTAACGCAAGCGTGCA
>JAFPYR010000020.1 GCA_017412115.1 Bacteroidales bacterium
CCAAGCAAAATTGTCATCAAATCTTCTGACGAACGCTCGTATTCGCATACATTTCAGGCAGATGCGGCGTATGATGTGTTCAAGGGATTTGAACTTTCGGCGGCTTACAGATTGAACGACGTGAGGGCTTATTCGGGTGGCAAATTGCGGGTTAAACCATTGACCAACAAGTATAAAGCACTCTTTACAGCCTCGTACAAAACGCCTTTGGCTATTTGGCAGTTTGATGCAAACCTCCAACTCAATGGCGGTGGCCGTCTGCCCGATTATTTCGACGAAAACGGCGCGTTGGTAAGCGATGCAGAATTTGACGCTTACCCTCAACTCAACATTCAGATTACCAAGTGGTTCAGGAAGTTTTCGATTTACGTAGGCGGCGAAAATTTGACCAATTACCGACAGAATAATCCAATCGTTTCGGCTGCAAATCCTTGGTCTGAAACCTTTGAGCCGACGTTGATATATGCACCCGTGAGCGGCGCGATGTTTTACGTCGGAGTGAGGTGCAATTTGTTCAGAGAACAATAATTTTTAAGCAATAAACGTTTAACAATCAAAAACTTGCATTATGAAAAAATTAGTAATGTTTTTCGCCATTATGATTATGGCGTTGACGGTAGCGGGCAAGGACATCAAGACCCTCGTGCTCACTACCAATCCGCAGATGCACTGCGAGAGTTGCGAAAACAAAATCAAAAACAACATCCGCTTCGAAAAGGGCGTCAAGTCGATTGAAACCGACATTGCCGCCCAGACTGTGACAATCGTCTATGACGCGGACAAGACCACCGAAGACGCTATCATTCAAGCGTTTGCAAAAATCAACTACACCGCTCGAAAGGTTAATGATTAATCCTCCAACGCCTGCCGGAAGTCCTCGACCAAATCTTCGGTGTCCTCGATGCCAGCCGAAACGCGGATTAGGGTGTCGGAAATGCCGTTTTGTTCGCGGACTTCCTTGGGCACAGAGGCGTGGGTCATTATCGCAGGAATCTCGATGAGACTCTCAACTCCGCCGAGACTTTCTGCCGTGGCAAAGAGTTTGAGTTTTGAGAGGAAATTCTGCGCATCGTCCAATGTGCCAACGAGTTCAAACGAGAAAATTCCACTCGAACCCGACGACTGAGCCTCTGCAAGAGCGTGCTGCGGATGCGATTTCAACAGCGGAAAATTCACACGTTTTACCTTGGGCGAACTCTCCAAAAACTCAGCCAAAGTCAAGGCGTTTTTTTGGTGCTGTTGCATACGCACGGCGAGGGTTTTGACGCCACGGAGGGTCAGATAACTATCAAACGGCGAAAGCACCGCGCCAACAGCATTCTGATTATAAGCGAGTTTCTTGTAATAATCATCATTGTTGAGCACCACCGAGCCGCCAAGCACGTCGCTATGTCCGCCGATGTATTTTGTTGTGCTGTAAACCACGATGTCCGCGCCCAAATCCAAAGGCCTCTGAAAATATGGCGACAAAAATGTGTTGTCAACCACGAGTATAAGTCCGTGTTTGTGAGCGATTTGCGCAATGGCTTTGATGTCAGCCAATTTCATCAGCGGATTTGTGGGCGATTCTATCCAAATAAGTTTGGATTTTGGCGTGATTGCGTTTTCGATGTTTTCGGGTTTGGTGGCATCCACGTAGGTTGCGGAGATGTCAAAATTCACAAAAACATTGCTTAAAAGCCTCCGAGTGCCGCCGTAGAGGTCGTCGAAACCAATCACATTGTCGCCCGCTTTCAGGAGCGAAATTATCACCGTTGACGCTGCCGCCAAGCCCGACGAAAACGCCAAACCATACTTTGCGCCGTCGAGAGCTGCAAGTTTTTCCTCCAACGCCTTACGGGTTGGATTGAGGCTGCGTGTGTACTCGTAACCCGCTGTGGGTGAGTCGGCTCTGAGCCTTGCAAACGTTGTTGATAAATGAATCGGAACAGCCACATCGCCGCTTGCCCCGTCTCTGAAATCCGGCTCTTCACCATTGTGAATCGACCTTGTAGAAAATGCTGTCATATTTTTAAATTTAATGGACAATTGATAATTGACAATTGACAATTATCAATGCCACGTCAAGTTAATATTTTATTGATAGTTACGTTAGTTTTATTGTCAATTGTCAATTTCTTTTCTTTGAGCCATTCGTCGTTAAACATCTTAGAAAGATACTTGTTTCCGCTGTCGCAGGCGAGGGTTACAACTCGCTTAGGCTCAGTCTGTTCGCGACAGTATTTGAGGGCGGCGGCAAGGAGTGTTCCTGTGGACGATCCCGCCAAAATTCCTTCCTCTCGGAGCAACAGTCGCGCCGCCGAAAAACTCTCCTCGTCGGTGATTTCGTAGGCCTTTTTCACCAACGAAAAATCAGCGAGTTTTGGAATGAAATCCTCGCCAATGCCCTCCACGTACCACGAACCGGCATCGTTGCGGAGTTTGTGGAGATTAATGTAATCGGCTAACACAGAGCCTTTTGGGTCGGCAAGAATGAATTCGGTCTGCGGACTTACACGCTTAAAAAACGCCGTCAGTCCCGACAATGTTCCCGACGAACCAACGCCCACAACCACTGCATCTACCTGATGGTCAAGTTGTTCCCAAATTTCGGGAGCGGTGGTTAGTTCGTGCGTTTTGGGATTGTCGGGGTTTTCAAACTGATTGATGTAGTAGCCGCCGCGCTCCTTGGCGATACGCTCGGCAAGGTCGTGGTAATATTCGGGATGACCCTTGCCCACGTCGCTGCGAGTGATAACTACCTCAACGCCAAGGGCTTTGAGATGGTTGATTTTTTCGGTACTCATCTTGTCGGGAATCACGAGGAGCAACTTGTAACCCTTCAAACGACTTGCAAGCGCAAGACCGAGCCCTGTGTTGCCCGCCGTAGCCTCCACAATAAGGTCGCCGGGATGAATTGAGCCGCGTTTTTCAGCCTGCACAATCATATTCAATCCTGTGCGATCCTTGATGCTGCCGCCCGGATTTTGATTTTCCAATTTGAGGAACAGGCTACTAACGCCCGTATCCAATCGCGAAAGTTGAACAACCGGCGTATTGCCGATAGTGTCCAAAATGTTGTTATACACTGACATAATGATGCAATGTTAGTTAAAAAAAACACAATAATTTTAGATGGAAATTTTGCAATTATTCAATTGCAGGGGGAAAGAGAAACGACTCCCCTATTAGAAAAGGCAACAGACACCGCTACATCGTCCATATACGCCAAAACCACCCTCGGAACATTCTGTATTCCCGAAGGTTGCCGCGACGCAATAGTTAAAATTATATGTAGTTAAGTCTGTCATTTTTTTAAATGTTTTACGATTGCAAAAGTAGAGACGGGAGAAATATTTGGCAAGGAAAAGAAGGATAATTGGAGAATTTTGCTGAAAAGTGATTGTAATTTGGAATAAATTCACTGCGAATGGAAGGTGGATGGCGGAGTGATAGAAAAAATAAATTGAATGGTAAATTATCTTTTGGAGTGTAAAAAGAATTTATTATCTTTGCCAAAAAGTTGAAAACTTAGAGCATTATGGGCATCTATCTGAATCCTGACAATGTCGGCTTCAAAAGAGTGTTAGCCGAAGAAATATATGTCGATAAAACTATGTTAATCAATGAATTAAACAAGTTAATCGACACCAATAGTCATTATGTTTGCGTTTCTCGTCCGCGCCGTTTTGGCAAGACCTTCGCAACCAAAATGATGTGCGCCTACTATTCCAAAGGTTGCGATTCGAGAGAAATGTTCAAGAATTTGAAAATTTCAAAGGCTGATAGTTACGAAAAATATCTTAACAAACTGAATTTCATTTCAATAGATGTTGCAAGTGAATATCAGAATGCACCCGTGAAAAAAGATATGCTCGTTGATTTGTACAGTAGGATTCGCAGTGAATTTCAAGAACAGTTTCCTATGCTGCAATTCCGTGACAATGAAACACTTGCAAATTGCATTTTGACAGTTTATGCCAAGACCAAGGAGACTTTTGTAATAATTCTTGACGAATACGACAGCCTTGTGCGCAACCAATTCGGCACGGATTTATTCTCAGAATATTTGGAATTTTTGAACGGACTGTTTAAAAGCGACACCCTCAGCAATGCGATTTCGCTCGCCTACATTACGGGCATTTTGCCGGTTGTGCGCGACAGGGTGCAGAGCAAACTCAATAATTTTGACGAATACACAATGCTTGATGCTTTGCAACTTGCTGAATATGTTGGATTTACAGAGGAAGAAGTAAAACCGCTTTGCGAAAAATACGGTATGGATTTCCTCGAATGTAAACGCGAATACGACGGTTATGCACAAAACGGTTTTGAGATTTATAATCCCGAATCGGTTGTTAAATCGATGAAAACCAAAAAGTTGGGAAATTTTTGGGGCAGGACATCCACCTACAAAGTGATTACCGACCGTCTCAACCACAATTATCAAGGCATTAAAGACGACATAATCAGGCTTTTGGCTGGTGAAAATATCAAGGTGAATGTTACTCGATATATGAATACAATGACAGATTTTATCACCAAAGACGACGTGTTCACTTATCTAATTCACCTCGGCTATTTGGTTTATAATGAGCCAACTAAGACCTGTCGTATCCCCAACAACGAAGTCCGCCAAGAGTGGTTTAACGCCATAGAAAGTCTCGATGATTATTCGGCTACCGACCAAATCATCAAAGCCTCGGAAGAACTTTTGGAACAGACCATCCTCAAAAATTCCGAAGCCGTTGCATCCGCCTTGAACAACAGCCACATCCACGTAACCTCAAACCGCAATTACAACAACGAAAACGCCCTTGCCGCTGCGATTTATTTGGCTTATATTCACGCACTTAACCATTATAATGTTTACAAAGAACTCACCACGGGCAAAGGGTTTGCAGATTTAGTTTTTGTGCCAATCCACCCTGATGGCGAATTTCCGCCGATGATTATCGAATTGAAACAAAATTCCACACCATCAAACGCTTTGGCACAAATCGAAAGCAAAGAATATTTCCACGCATTTGATTTCTACAACGGCAAAATCCTCTTCGTCGGCATCAATTATGACAAAGACACCAAAACCCACGTGTGCGAAATAAAAGAGGTGGAGAAGTAAAATATCAAATCATAATAATGTGCTAATAATTACTAAGGTAAAATAATTGTGGCAACAGATATTTGGATACATATCGAATATAAAAGTAGAAAAAACAAGAAATACCTAAAATCCGCAACTATCATCAAATACACGATTATGGGTAGATTTATGAGTCGTTAGTA
>JAFPYR010000021.1 GCA_017412115.1 Bacteroidales bacterium
GAAAATTGAAAATTGAAAATTGAAAATTGTCAATTAAAATATAAAAGAAATGGCATACATAAACGATAATTTTACCAAAATACAGCATCGTTACCTTTTTGCTGATGTTGCAAAACGAGTAGCGGCATACAAAGAACAAAACCCTGATGTAGAAATAATTAGACTTGGTATCGGCGATGTTACACAACCACTCGTTCCGGCGGTGATAGAGGCTATGCACCGCGCTGTTGATGACTGCGCCAAAGCAGAAACTTTTCACGGCTACGGACCTGAACAGGGTTATAAATTTTTAATTGACAAAATCATCGAGCACGACTACAAATTGCGTGGTATCAATTTCGATAGTGATGAAGTTTTTATCTCCGACGGTGCAAAAAGCGACCTCGGTAATATTGGCGACATTCTTTCCGTCAATAACTTAGTGGGCGTCACGGATCCTGTTTACCCCGTTTATGTAGACACTAACACAATGGCGGGACGGCAAATTCGCTATATCCCTTGCAACGAGCAAAACGGTTTTATGGGCGATATTCCTAACGAAAAACTTGATGTTATGTACCTCTGTTTTCCCAACAATCCCACTGGAGCTGTCATCACACGCGAGGGATTGCAACGTTGGGTGGATTACGCCCTCAGCCACAACACTTTGCTGATGTACGATTCGGCATACGAGGCATATATCACCGACCCAGAAATTCCGCATTCAATTTATGAAATCCCCGGTGCAAAAGAGTGTGCCATCGAGTTTCGCAGTTTTTCAAAAACCGCCGGATTCACAGGAGTACGCTGCGGTTACACTGTTATACCCAAAGAGTTGAAAATCAAATCCTCCGACGGCTCTTTCGCAGCCCTCAATCCCGTATGGAATCGCCGTCAATGCACTAAATTCAACGGTGCGTCGTACATTTCGCAGCGAGGTGCAGAGGCAGTTTATTCGCCTGAAGGACAACGTCAAATTAAGGAAGTGATAAAATATTATTTGGATAACGCCAAAATTATCCGTAGTAGTCTTCAAAAATTTGGCTTCAAGACATTCGGCGGCGAGAATGCGCCCTACATTTGGGTTAAGACTCCAGGTAACGAGGATTCGTGGTCTTTTTTTGATCGTCTTCTCCACCATGCTCAAGTGGTAACAACACCCGGTGCAGGTTTTGGTACCTCCGGCGAAGGTTATATCCGCATCACAGCCTTCGGTAGCCACCAAAACAGCGAGGAAGCTATGAGGAGAATTGAAAAAATGGGGTAGAAAATATACGAAAAAAGTTGCGATAATCATCGCAACTTTTTTTTTTAAAAAAATGTTTCACTAAAAATTCCTTAAATTAAGTTTTTCTTTTCGTGGTTTTCTGAAAAAGATTATTATTTGAAAATTAAAAAAAATATTTATATTTGTCCGATAATCAAAAAAAAGAATACCATGAAAAAAACAATCAAAATCATCATTCTCACTGCTTTGACAGTATTCGTACTTGGCAGTAGAGAAAGAGCTAAAGCTCAGAATTTTAAACCTTCAGGTAAAACTCCTTCGGAATTGTCAGCTGTAGAAATCAAAAAATCAGTTGAAGGAGATTTCAATAAGGATGGGGTTAAAGATTTGATAATCAGTACAGATAAAGGTTCTGCAATTTATTTCGGCAAATCAGACGGTTATCAACTTTTCCGTGATTACAATCTTACATTCAAAGACGACGACAAAATCACCGTTAATGACAAAGGCGTGATAAGGATTCAGAGAGATTTTTCTGGTAACAGCGATGTCTTTTTGTTCCGTTATCAAAATGATGCGTTTCAACTTATCGGCGGTAAAAAAGACCGTCATAAGTCTGAACATTACGATTATTCGTACAATTTTTCTACCGGCAAAATGATTAAAACCGACGGCGAAGGCGCAAACAAAAAATCTACAACCGAGGTGATGCCCAAACAACCGCCTTTGAAATACGGTTGGTTTCCTTTGAGATGGGATGTGCTTGATTTTTTGTTTATTATTAATGAAGATAATACGAGTTCGTCCCCTAACGAAATGCTCATATTTTGTATTTACCGTACCATGCAGGAGCTCGAAATGATGCATTGGAGTATGTGCGATTACGAGAGTTATTATGGTAAAAATTTACCTACCGAAGAAAAGGACGGTACTTGGAGTGCTCTCGGTATTTATGAAAGTCCGGGTAGTTATAATTCACAAACTAATCTTACTATATCAAAATTAACTAATGGTACTTACAAAATAATAATGAATGAAAGTTTTCAAGACCGTTCTTACGAATCTCAAATCAACGAAGACGGTTCCAACTTGGATGAACTTGATATTCCTGATGAAGAAATCTCAAAAAACGTTTATATATTTGATAACGGAAAATTTGTTGAAAATTAGTTTTTTTTTAACCTATTTTCAAATTATCATGAAGAAAGAATTTTTAATAATTTCCGCCATAGCATTGTCGGTATCCTGCGGCGGAACCTCAAATCAGAAGGCACAAAACACCGATTCTGCTCAAGTTAGTATAGTTTCTACGGAAACGGAAACAGAAACGGATACGCCTGTCGGAGAATCAATTATTTATGCTTTAGGCGATATCAATAAAGATGGAATCAAAGATTCAGTGTCGATTTACGGCGAAAAAATCTCTGATGACAAAGAACTTTCGCCATTAGCAAAAGGAATGAAAGTCTTTCTCGGTAAAGGTGACGGCAAATATTCGCTGTTTAACAAAAGCGATATTTATTCATTGAAAGAGAATTTTGGTTTTGAAAACGATGAAGATTACGCACGAAATTCCAAATTTGATTCCTTGAGTATTTCTTTGGAAGGTGATTTAACGGTTGTTTTTTCTGTTGGAATGGACGGACTGTCTACTTTTTCGTATAAATCCCGTTTGATGGATAACGATATGAAAATCATACTTTTTGAGTATATGGAAGATGCTGAATCAAGTTATTCTTTTGTGTGTGATTTCCTTAAAAAAGAAATTATAAGTGTATTTGAAGATCATTGTGTAGATTCCGAAGAATATCACACTTCAATAATAAGAGGTGCTTTGCAGTTTGATAAACTTTTCAGTTTTTCAGAAAATCCTATCGGAAAAGCCTTTCGTATGGACTACGAATCAGAGAAACAATCTTCCGGTGAGTTTACATACAAAGATGCTGAACATAGTAATTTGATGTATGTTAATGTAACGAAAAGTACGGTTCAGACCAATGGTTGCAATATGATGAAAGTTTTCAAACAGTTGGAACGCAAACCCGAGGACACAATGGGCGAAAAAAAATTCAAGGACGAAGGTGTTTATGCCTATTATTCTCTGACAGGAAACGACGGAGAATTTACCCGTGTAATGCATAGTTACGAATTTGACTCTGGGGAGAAATATTTGGTCTTGGATTTTTACAATCATGAAATCACTGCCTATATTTGCAAAAACAATGTATTGACCAAAACTGAATTGCCCGTAGAATTACAACCTTTTAACAATGCGGCTTATAAGTTTATTTTTGATGATAAAGACGGTTACGCTTTTTACGGACACAAAATTGATTTTGTAAAAAGTGCAGGCGACACTACTGTTTTGGAGTGGCGTAGGGATAAATTTGAATTTGTTTCGGGACCAAAACCGCAAAGCACCAAAGTTGATTTGCACGAAATTTGGAAAAAGATAATTGCATTTTCTTCAGAAGAGGATATGGGAATTTGCGGGGATTGTTGGCCGATAGAATATCACGAAGATGCTCCGATTCCTTATTTTGATCAACTATCAAGTAAAGGTGCAAATTTGGGCGAGTTGTATTGCTTTCAAGTAAATGACGGTTATAAAATCTATTATGTAGACAATACGACTGATGACGGTTTTTTCTTGTATACGTTTGAACATAAAAACGATAAAATCACTTTGCTGAATGATGATTTTTCGTTGGAAGACTACAAAGAGTTCGGCTTTATTGAAGGCGGCAAGGTGTTTAGAGCTTGGAAAAAAACAGACGGTTTCGACGATTATCTTTGGAACGGCGAAACGTTGGTAAAGAAATAATAATTTTTTTTAAAACCTTAATTACCATGAGAAAATTAATTTTGATTTCTGCATTTTCCGTTTTAACGCTTGGAGGTGTTAAAGCGCAGACGATTGACGGACAGTGGACTGACGGATTTGTTTTTTACACCGTTGAAAAAACTGCCGATGATTACCGTTTTGACGGATTTTTGGGTGAAGACCGCAGTTTTACAATCAGTAAAACCGCAGCAAATAAATTTGTCATAAAAAAAGAAAGCGAAGAGGAGTATTATAGTCTGGGCAAAAACGGTTATACGGTTAAGTATATGGCATTGACAGACAGTTACGGTAAAAAAAGCGAAATTTTAGCAAGTTATGATTCTAAAAATCAGATGTTTTACGCCATAGAAAAAGATCGTACTCCTAATGATAATTTTTATGCGGCGGGCATTACTGAAATGTTTGAAGGTATCTTGGGACAAGAAACTTTTGAACCCTTTTCTGACGAATATAGTATCAGTAGCTGTGTTACAATCAGAATGTCGGGAAATGTTTATGTCTTGAAAACAACTCCAGATGGCATAACGCTTTATAACTCTAAAAAAAATGATCTTGGCTACGAGCCGACCACTGTTTTTAAAACTTTCAAATATACGGATTCAGGGCAAGGTTGGTGGCCTCAAACCTCTAAAATTGTATTGAATGTCAGCATTTTGAAACTTTTTGATGCTAAACAGCTCCGTTTGATGCGTAACGAAATTTATGCACGGCACGGCTGGCAGTTTCAGTCTGAGGATTTGAAGAAGCATTTTTCGCAGTTCCCTTGGTATAAGTCATTGGGTAACAATGCTTCCGTGAAACTTTCATTGTTGGAACAATATAATATCAATTTGATAAAGGCGTTGGAAAAATAACGTAAAAAAAAATATATATTTCGCCGCAGATATGTATAAGACATTGATTGCGGCGAAATATTTTTTTATGCTGATGCCGTTACTTTGTCAAAAAAGACTTTTATGTCAAGAGGAATAAGACTTTGTTCTCGAATTGATGTTTCCATTATTGATTCAAAAAATTTTAAGATCTTCCTCTACTTCGGCTACAAAAACTCTGATGTGCCGTTTAAACAAGCTGATAAGCATATCTTTATTGTTTTCCCTTCAAAAAAAATTAACGTTTCATTTCCCAAAGGTCGAAATTGAAGAGTTTTGGACCTTTTCTGCCCGTGAAAACGAAATAAACATCGTGAACGCCGGTTACATTCGTTTTTATCGCCGTTGAAAATGTTTTAAAAGTTTCCCATGCTCCTGTGCCGACAATTTCAAGTTCTGCTATCGTTGTGCCTTTGATGCTGTCCAAATGAACTTCTATTTTGCCGCCTCTCAAAGCGCTTGCAGCACGCGCCGAAAACGTTTTGGGCGAGATATTGCCGAAATCCACGGATTGAAGTTTCGTATAATCGCCGTTATGAATTTCGCTGACATAAACGCCTGTTTTTTGATTTTGTTCGGTTTTAACACCGAATGAAAAAGCCATCGTTTCAGCTTGAACTTTTGTGTAAGGATTGAAATTCTTTAACGGTTTGACGCCTTCGTTTGTGGGCATAATAGTCGGAAAACTTCCGTCCGGGTTGTATTTAAACTCTTCTACGGCTATGCTTCGTCCGAATCCGCCGCCTTTAGGAAGTTTTCCCGTGTGATAAAAGAAGTACGAATGTCCTTTATAATCCGTTACACCGCAGTGATTCGTAAACGAGCCCGTCTCACAAAGTGGCATTATTTCGCCTGCGTAAGTCCAATTACCGGGAAGTTTGTCAGAAACAGAATACGAAATATGTTCGGGAACACCGCCTGAGGCATAAAGAAGTTGATATTTACCGTTGCGTTTTGTAAGCCAAGGACCTTCAACATAACAGTCTTTGTAAGTTTTGCCTTCTTCACGTTTTCTCATAACGGGTGCGCCGAATGACTTTTCGTCCATCTCTACCAAGCCTAATTCACCGCTGTACGATATCATGTCTTCGTTTAATTTCAGATAATAAACTTGAGGATTGCCCCAGAAAAGCCAAGCTTGATTGTCATCATCGATAAAAACCGTAGGGTCGATGTTGTCCCATGAACCATTGTCAAAGAGTGGTTTGCCGAGTGCATCTTTGAAACCGCTAATAGGATTGTCAGAAACGGCAACACCTATTGCCATTCCGTTCGTTAATTTGGAGTGTGCGCAGATATACCAATAAAATTTTCCGTTGCGATAAATTGTCTGTGCTGCCCAAGCTCTGTCATCTGCCCACGAAAACGTTTCCAATGCCAAAGGAGAACCGTGGTCGGTATAATTTACCATATCCTCGGTCGAATAAACTCTCCATTCCTGCATCCAAAAAAAGTCTGCATTGTCCTCGTCGTGTCCCGTGTAGACGTAAAGTCTCTCGCCGTGAACCATAGGCGCAGGATCGGAGGTAAAACACGTTTGAACTACCGGATTTTGCGCATTCATAACATTAGCCGTCAAAAGCGCAGATGTCAAAACTATTGATTTAATTTTTTTCATAATATATTTTTATTAAGTAAAAATGTTTGCGCAAAAGTAATAAAAAAAAATGTAAATTTGCTCCTTGAAAAATATTATTGAAAATGTCTTTAAAAACTAAAGGAATTATAGCTGGAATTATAGCCGCCGTTTGTTACGGAACCAATCCGTTAGGCGTACTTTATCTTTATCAAGAGGGTTTAAATACTGTATCTACAGTGTTTTACAGATATTTGACGGCGATCGTGATGTTGGCTGCGATTATGATTTTTAGGGGTGATAATTTCAAAATTACTAAAAGGGAACTTTTAGCGACTTCGTTTCTCGGAATTTTTTTCGGATTGTCATCGCTGATGCTTTATGAAAGTTTCAATTATATGGACGCAGGAGTTGCCTCAACCGTGCTTTTTTCTTATCCTGTAATGGTTGCCGTTATAATGGCGACATTTTTTCATGAAAGAATTTCTTTGATAACTATTTTGTCGCTTGCACTTGCTTTGGGTGGTATTATAATGCTTTCAAAAGGTGGCGGTGATAGCAATGTTTCGATGACGGGAATTATTTTAGTGATTTGTTCGTCTTTGACTTACGCCGTTTATATTGTTTCCGTCAATAGAGCCGATGTTAAAATGAATCCGATAAAATTTACGTTTTTTATAGCCGTGTTTGCTCTTGTGATGTTTGTGGGTTATTCGTTTTTCGGTCAAAACAATTCCATTCAAATCTTAACAAGCGGAAAATCATGGTTTTGGGCTGCGTTTTTAGGATTTTTCCCAACGGTGATTTCTCTGATTTTTATGAATGTTTCCATAAAATTGGTTGGCTCCACACCGGCTGCAATAATCGGCGCATTAGAACCTTTAACAGCTGTTATAATAGGTTGTTGCGTGTTTTCTGAGGCTTTCTCTGCAAAACTTTTTTTAGGAATCGTGTTAATATTATCCTCAGTGATATTAATTGCGGGCGGAAAGAAAAAAGTTATCGGGCAATCAAAGTGTCAATAAAAACCGTGCTTGCTGAAAAATAACCTGCTGTTTTTATTATCGGGTTGTCGCTTTCGATGTTGGTGTGCAAATTACCGTGCGCCTCGTCGAAATAGCCTCCCGACCAAATGGTTTCCGCTAAAAGCGAACGCAAATATTTTTCGTAATCTTTGTCAATGGAATATTTTCTCTCTATGATTTGAGTTCCTCTTGGAAAAAAAGTTTCTTGAATTTTGGGCGCAAAAAGTTGCGAAATGTCCACCGTTGTCAGCGAATAATAATATAAAGTGGCGTTTTTTTGCGTATCGTCGTCTTCCGTCCAAGAAAGTTTTAGAACGTATTTTGCGGGATTTTCCAAAACGTAAGGCTCTGCCACTGTATTAACAGACATTTTGTCAGGAAAAATATTGTAAGTGATTTTATCGGGCGGTGTTACGGGAAGCATTGTTGTTTGAGCGCTCAGAACTGCGCCTCTGAGTTCGACGTGGAGCGAATACAAATTGCCGGTAATGCCAGCAAACTTATCCATTGAAGTATAAATTCCGTCAGCCGTTTCTTTGTACAGATACGTGCTGTCGCCTGAGGTAACGGCTACTTTTGCTCCTCTTAATGCTATCCGAGCCGTGTCTTGATAGTCCGAAAGCATTGAAAGATAAACGGTATGGTTTATAAACTCGTTTGTTACCTCGCCTTCTACCACAACGGTATTTTTCTGTATTTCGTCTATGCTGAATGGAAACTCATGTACGCATGACGAAATACAGAAAACCATTAAGCCGATACTAATAATCGCCTTCGTTGAATTCGTCGAATTTGCCGTTGTATTCTTCACTATCTATTATGCTTTCAAGATTTGTACCCGTGTTTTGAGTTGCATTGCTTTCGTCTACGTATTTGCTGTAATCTTCGGGAATTTCAAATCTTAATTCTACCGGATAATCTTTTGATAATTCGGGGTCAGCGTAGATTTTTTTCATGTAAAGACACCAGACCGGGAGTGCGAGTCTTGAACCTTGTCCCCAGTCGCCTCTTGAAAACTGTATTGACCTTTCTTCTCCGCCTGTCCAAACGCCTGAAACAAGTCTTGGCGTTATGCCCATAAACCAACCGTCGGCGTTGAGGTTTGTTGTACCGGTTTTGCCGCCGCAGTCAGCCGTTATGCCGAAACCGTAAGAGCCTGTAGCGCGGCTTGCCGTTCCTCCGTGTGTTACAACTCTTAACATTTCAACCATTTTGTAGGCCTCAATGTCTTCCATTGCTTGTTCGTGTACGGATTGAAAGGTGCTGACAACATTGCCGTTTTTGTCTTCAATTTTTGTAACAAAAACCGGCGAAGTAGAGAATCCGTTGTTTGCAAACCCGCAGTAAGCGGCAACCATTTCTTTTAATTTTACCTCGGCAGAGCCTACACAGATACTCGGTGCCTCAGGTATTGGGGAGATAACACCCAATTTTTTAACCAATTCCAAAACCGTTTTGGGAGAGGTTTGTTTCATACACCATGCCGAAATCTGGTTGAGACTAAGACCTAAACCCACTGAAAGCCTAATCATCTGACCATCTTTTGAGGATTGAGAAAATTTAGGCGTGTAAACGGGGGGAATACCGCCCGGATTGTCGATTGTGTATTCAACGTTTGCCACCAAATGGTTAGGTTGAATTTCTCTGTGGTTTAAGAACATAGCCGCATAAACGAACGGTTTGAAAGTAGAACCTACTTGTCTTCGTCCCAAACTTACGTGGTCATATTGGAAATAATGATAATCAATACCGCCAACGTATGCTTTTACGTGTCCTGATTCGGGTTCCATACTCATCATACCGCAGCGTAAAAACTTTTTATAATACAGAATAGAATCCCACGGGGTCATAACCGTATCAACACCTTCCGGGTGCTGCCAAGTGAAAACTCTCATGTTGGTTGGAGTCATAAACTGTTTCATAATCGTAACGCTGTCAAGTTTATCAACCTTGCTGCCAACTCTCCAACGCTCCGTCCTTTTGACGGATTGATTCATGATTTGTTTGATTTGAGCCTCAGAAATTCTTGTACTGAAAGGACGGTTGTTTTTATGTTTTTGAATTTCAAGTCTTTCAAAAACGGATTGAAGTCCTTCTTGTTTTTGATTGCCGAGCATATAACCCGTTCCCATGTGTTCTTTTACCGCTTCTTCGGCGTATTTCTGCATACGGGAGTCTATCGTTACGTAAATCTTTAAACCATCGTTGTAAATGTCATAGTTTTCTCCGTTGGCTTTCAAGTTCTTATTGCACCAGCCATAAAGCGGATTGTTTGCCCACATCGTGGAATCTTCCTTGTAAATATCCTCCTGCCATGAAGCGTATTTGCTCCTTTCTGGTTTTTTAGCCGTCATTGTCGTTCTTAAAAATTCCCTGAAATAAGGCGCAAGTCCTTCAACGTGAGTGTCTTGTGAAAAGTGCAAAACAATATCCGTGGCTTTGAGCGATTCAAATTCCGAATGTGAAAGCATTTTGTAGTTTTCTACAACTTTTTTCAAATCCGTCTGATATTTCTCTATTTGCGATAAAACCGTGTTTCTACGGTTTTTAGAATTTTTCGGATTGGATTTCGGACTATATTTTGTCGGTGCTTTCAAAAGTCCTACAAGTACAGAGGCCTCTTCCAATTTTAATTTTTCGGGTTTTGTGTCAAAAAAAGTTTTAGCGGCTGCCTCAATACCGAAAGCGTTATGACCAAAACCTACGGTGTTGAGATACATACTCATGATTTCTTCTTTGCAATAACGGCGTTCAAGTTTAACGGCCGTTACCCATTCCTGAAGTTTCATGACGATTTTACCCATCAAACCCTTAGGGCGTTTGTGATCACGCATATTATAAAGGTTTTTGGCTAATTGTTGCGAAATCGTACTGCCGCCGCCCGATGAGGTATTTCTTGTAACAAGACCTTTTGCAACGCGGAAAAGCGACTGAAGGTCGATTCCGTAATGCTCGTAAAACCTTACGTCTTCCGTTGCAAGTAATGCCGCTTTTATATTATCGGGAATATTGTTGAAACGGTTTTCTGTCGTGCGGTTTTCTTTGTAAAACTTACCTAAAAGTACTCTGTCAGCAGAGATAATTTGAGAAGCAAGACTGCTTTTGGGATTTTCTAATTCCTCAAAATCAGGTACATAGCCTAAATTGTCTGTTCCTATCATAAATAGGATTACAAATGCAGCTATTACGGGTATCAAAAAACCCGCCCAAAGAAGTATAAAAAAATTACGTTTTGTTTTTTCACTCAGTTCCATTTTTTTTATAAAAAAGTGCGTTGCAAAATATTTTGCAAATGTAATAAATAATTAGAAATATCCGCATTAAAAAAAATAAAAAAAACTTTTGATTTTTTTTCTCTTTATTGAATTAAATTAATAAAATATTAAAACGAAAATCTGAAAAATCTTAATATCTTTGCACGGAAATTAAAACAAATTTCTTCTTTTTTCTCAGATAAAAAATCTATAATGGATACATTAATTAATGTTCTTTCTTTGGTCGGTTCGCTTGGAATGTTTCTTTACGGAATGAAAATCATGAGCGACGGATTGGAGAAATTTGCCGGAGACAAGCTCCGTGCCGTATTGGCAGCCATGACCAAAAATCGCGTTATGGGAATATTTACTGGCCTAATAATCACGGCTTTAGTGCAGTCAAGTTCGGCAACCACGGTGATGATAGTCAGTTTTGTGAATGCCGGTCTTATGACTCTGAAACAATCAATTGGAGTGATAATGGGCGCAAATATCGGTACTACCGTAACGGCGTGGATAATTTCAGCCATAGGTTTTAAAATTAACATTTCGGCATTTGCTATTCCGCTTTTGGCTTTCGGGCTTATTTTTATCTTTTCAGGCAATTCCAAGCGGAAAAGTTTCGGTGAATTTATTTTTGGTTTTTCATTTCTTTTTATGGGTCTGAATTTCCTTCAGACTGCGGCAAACGATTTAGACATAGGACGTTATGTGGCATCAATGCTTGCCGGTATTGCAGATGACAGTTTTTGGATAATATTACTTTTTGTATTTATCGGTATGCTTATAACCTGTTTGGTACAGGCCTCGGCAGCAACAATGGCGATTACGCTTATGCTTTTTGATATGCACATTCCGGGATTCGGGTTTCAGCAGGCAGCGGCTTTGGCAATGGGTCAGAATATCGGAACTACGGTAACGGCTTATTTAGCCTCTATGACGGCTAACCTTCCTGCAAGAAGAACGGCTTTGGCGCATATGTTTTTCAATGTTTTCGGCGTTGTTGTCGTTTTAATAATCTTTTATCCGTTCTGTAACGCCGTAAGTTGGTTTACAACTGACGTTTTAAGGGCCGCTAATAACGATTTGTTCAAACTTTCGGCTTTCCATACGGCTTTCAACGTTTTCAATACCCTTTTGTTGGTGGGCTTTGTTGATCAAATAGAAAAATTTGTTTGCAGACTTCTTCCTAATAAAACCGGTCAGGACGATGAATATCGTTTGAAATATATCTCCGGCGGTTGGTTTTCAACATCGGAAATGGGATTGTTGGAGGCAAAGAAAGAAATTTTTAATTTTGCCGAACGTTGCAACAAGATGTTTGCATTTGTTAAAAAAATGTTAGAGATTTCCGACAAAAAAGATTTTAAGGAGTTGTACAACCGAGTTGAAAAATACGAGGGCATAACCGATAACATGGAGGAGGAAATCGGAAAATACCTTGGCAAAGTCAGCGAAGGAAAACTTACGATTGAGTCCAAACTCAAACTTCAAAAAATGCTGAAAATGATTTCAGAATTGGAAAGTATCGGGGATGCTTGTTTTAATATTGCGCGGACGATAAATCATAAACGCGAAAAAGTTTCGGAGGATTTTACGAAGGAACAGTCAGAAAATATTCTTAAAATGTTTGAATTGGTTCAAGTTGCATTGGATCACATGGTTGCGCAGACCGGTCGTGACGAAGACGTGAAAGCCGATATTGCAACTACGATAAAAAACGAAAACGCAATCAACGAGTTCAGAAGTTTGACCCGAAATCAAAATACTCAGGCTTTAACCGAAGGAAAATACGGTTATGCTTTGGGTTCGCATTATATGAACGTTATTTCCGAGTGCGAAAAACTTGGCGATTATATTTTGAATGTCGTTCAGGCGAGCGACTGATTAAAAAGAAAAAAGTGAAAAGGAGAATTTTTTATTTTAGAAAAAAACGGCATTAGGGGCTCTTATAATCAGAAAAATGTAAAAAAAAATAGGAAAAATGAAAAAAATAATATAAAAAACTTGGTGGGTAAAAAAAAATGTATTTATATTTGCAACGTAAAAACCATTGAAAAGGTTTTCATAAAAAATGTGAAAAATGAAAGAAATTCAAGACAAATATATTTATAAGTCAGCGGAAGTAGCGTTACTGATTGCGGCTATTGCTAACCGCAGAAAAATTGTTATCAACGCAACGAAACTTCAGAAACTTCTTTTCATTGTTTACGGTTCGTTTTTATCGCTTTATAATTTAAGGCTTGTGGACGAAAAACCTCAATGTTGGCCATACGGTCCGGTTTTTCCGAAATTAAGAGAAGATTTTATAACGGAAGATTTTTCTAAAGTAAATTTTTCTGACTTCAGAATTCCTAAAAAAATAAAAAACGATCACCGTTTGCAAAATGTCGTGGATTTTGTTTTCAATGGGTTCGGTTTGTGGTCTGCCGGCGATTTGAGTGCGTGGTGTCTTAATTCGCTGCCTTGTAAGGCTACTCCGGATACGGGACAGATTATAGACGATGATTTAATAAGGACTTTTTTTAATTCAATAATCAATAAATAACTACTCAACTATGGCGGCTAAAAAAAGCGGACTTAACTGCTCTTGGAAATCGGGCGTTAAAAAATCTTCGGAAAAAATTCCTGATGACGATTTAGACATTAGGGATTTGGATTATCAACACGGTAAACGTTATAGTCAGGATACGCAGCAACGGAAAAATCTTGCAACATGGGTTACTACGATAATTTCCGTTTGGCTTGGTTCTATTTTAATAATTTTTGTTTGCAGCGGTTGCGGAGTTTTGGTTTATGAATCTTCCGTTATCATTGCATTGCTTTCAACAACTACCGTTAATATTATTGCTTTGGGCGTAATCGTTATGAAAGGACTTTTTGGTGATGCAAGTCCTAAACTGACTTAATACACAAAAAAACTATATCAAATACAAATCAATGTCCTTGTATTTAATTGAGAATTTTTTGCTCAAAAAGGCATTGGTCAAAAAACCGTTGTAACAATAAACGCTCGGACGTATAAGTCTGTTGTATTTGATTTCTTGATAAATTCCACCTCTTGTATATATATCATTTATAAGTGGATATAATACGTTACTTAAAGCAATACTTGCAGTTCTCGGAACAAGCGAAGTTATGTTAGGAAGACAATAATGCGTGATGCCTTTGTATTTAAAGGCCGGGGTTTTAAGGCTTGTCGGTCTTGAGGTTTCAAAACAAGAACCCGTTTCGATATTCAAATCTATTATCACACTGCCTTTCTTCATTGTGGAAACCATTTCTTCTGTGATAATAGGGTAGGGTTGAGATTTGATACATTTAGCACCGATAACAACGTCTGCCGAGAGAAGGGCTTTGTTTAAAACTTGCGGTTGAAGTACGGAGGTGAAAATTTCTCTTCCGAGTTCATTCGTGAATTTTGATAGTTTATAAACTGAGGCATCAAAAACTTTGACTTCCGCTCCTAAACTCAATGCCGTTTTAGCAGCAAACAATGCCGCTGCTGAGGTTCCTAAAATTACGACCGAGGCAGGAGAAATACCAGTTATCCCGCCTAAAAAAACACCTTTGCCCCCGCTTTGTTTTCCTAAATATTCAGCAGCGATAAAAATTGCATTTTTGCCGGCTATCTCACTGTTAATAAAGTTGATAGGATAAAAATCCGTATCGGTCTGAATATATTCCAAAGCGATTGCAACCGCACCTTTTGACATAATCGCCTCAATGTTTTCTTTTTTTGCTTGCGCTATGCCAAGGCATGAAATTACGGTTTGATCTTTTTTTAAATGCTTGATTTCCTCGGAGTTGAGAGGCGAAACTTTTAGGATAACGTCCGATTTGAATAGTTCTTCTCTTGAGGGAGTAACTTTTGCTCCTTGTTTTGAATATTGCGAATCTTCATAACCGGCTTGCTCTCCGATACCCGCTTCTACGGTTATGGAAATGCCACAGGCCGACAAAACGGAAATTCCCAGCGGTGTCAAGGCAGCGCGGGTTTCTATTTCTTTGTTTTCTTTCAAAACCGAAATGCTCAATTTCGGCTTTTCCGAAAGAACGGATTTTTTCTTTTCTTTCGGCATTAACGAACATGATGTCGGCATAGTTTCCTCTCTCTCTTGTTAAAAAAAAATTATGAAATGCTTATAATACGTTTTGAATCACGTGTTTCGCGGATTTTTACCTCGATATAGTTTTCGGGCAGAATGTTCATAATCGTTTCAGGCCACTCTATAAAACAATAACTATCGCTGTACAGATATTCCTCTGCACCGGCTGCCATTGCCTCTTCAGTGTCTTTTATGCGGTAAAGGTCGAAGTGATAAACTTTTTCACCGTTTTCCCTTAAATATTCGTTTACGATTGCAAAAGTAGGCGAACTAACTTCATCCTTTACTTTAAGTTCTTTGCATAACGCTTTGATAAACGTTGTTTTACCTGTGCCCATCGGGGCTAAAAAAATTACGCAGCGCGAATCTTGGCGTTCTTTGGAAATATAATCCAAAAACTCTTTTGCCGCATTTGAAATTTCTTCTAACGAATTTACTAAAATTTCTTTCATTATTTCAGTTTTTTAGGGGTTAACGTTATCAGGGGAATCAGCATTTCTTCCAATGAAATACCGCCGTGCTGAAGCGTTTCCTTATAATAATTGACGTATTGATTATAATTGTTCGGATAAACAAAAAAGTCTCTGTTGCGGGCAAAGACGTATTTTGAATTGATTTTAGGCGAGGGCAGTTGTGCCGCTTGCGGTTCTGAAATCAAGAAAACGTCCTTTTTGCCGAATTGCAAATCCTGACCGGTTTTGTATCTGATGTTTGAGGTAATTTGTTTTTCTCCCGTAATTTTAATCGGTGCGTTTACTTTTATGGAGCCGTGGTCGGTTGTGAAAACTATTTTACAATCGGATTGTGCCAAAAGTTTTATCAGTTGATAAAGCGGCGAATGTTCAACCCACATTTTTGTAATTGCACGGTAGGAGGGAATATCGTCTGCTAAATCTCTTAACATCGGTAGCTCCGTTCTTGCGTGCGAAATCATGTCCACAAAATTATAAACGATGATATTGAGCGGGTTAGACAAAATAAAATTGATTTTAGAATTGATTTCGTTGCCGTCCTTGTTGCTGAAAGATTTCGCATAAAAAAACTTGAAATCACAGCGGAAACGTTTTAACATCGTTTTAATCAATTTTTCTTCGTTGTTGTTCTTGGAATGAAGTTCATCGACATCAGTCCATAACTCCGGATAAATTCCCGCAATCTGAAGCGGCATTAATCCCGAAAACATTGCGTTGCGGGCGTATTGCGTTGCCGTCGGAAGTATTGAAACCAACATTTCCTCTTTTTCGATGTTGAAATATTCCGTGAAAAGCGGCTGTATTACTTTCCATTGGTCAAACCTTAAATTATCAATTACAATCCAAAAAACTTTGTTGCCTTTGTCCAAAAGCGGAAGTATTCTCTCTTTGAAAACATCGGGCTGCATCATCGGACGGTTTTCTCTTGTTCCGTCAATCCATTTTACGTAATTTTTTTCGATGTGTTTGCAAAATTCTTTTTCGGCTTCGGCTTTTTGAAATTCGTAAATCTCAGACAAAACCTCTTTGTCTTCTTTCAAATCCTGAAGTTTGATGTCCCAATCGGTGAGCTTTTTGTAAAGGACTTTCCATTCTTCGATGTTTGATACTTGAGAAATTTCAGTGCCGAGTTTTTGAAACTCCACTCTGTATTCCTCCGCAGTTTTTAAGCTGACAAGCCGTTTGTTATCAACATTCTTTTTTATTGAAAGTATTATCTGATTGGGATTTACGGGCTTAATTAAGTAGTCAGAAATTTTGTTGCCGACCGCCTCATCCATAATTTCTTCCCCTTCGTTTTTGGTAATCATTACAATCGGGACGTCAGAATTGATGCTGCGTATTTTGCGCAGTGTTTCCATGCCGGAGATGCCCGGCATATTCTCGTCCAAAAATATAATGTCGTAGGTATTGCCCGCATTGATTTTTTCCAAGGCGTCAGTGCCGTTGAATGCCGTATCAACCTCATAGCCTTTGCCTTTTAAAAAAAGGATTTGGACTTTGAGTAAATCAATTTCGTCGTCTACCCACAGAATGGAATATTTCATGATTTAAAAAACTGATTCTAAATAATGATTCCGTGTAAAATTAAATTCAGTAACTGGTCGATTCTCGAGGTAAACTCTTCTGCGTCTGAGGTGCGGAAAAGATAATCTTCGATGCCTTTTACTGCCATTATAAGAGCCATTGCCGCAAGGTCAAGGTTTTTGACATTGAAGTAATTTTTTTTGACACCTTCTTCAAGTATATCTTTAAACAACCTTATTTCTTCCTTGTCGTACAGTGAGTTGAGCCTGCGAACAAAATCCAAATGTCTTAGTTTAGAATTTTTTAAAGCACTATGAAAATTCGTATAAATTTTTATAATGTTCATTCTTGTTAAGACATACACTTTTATTTTATCCACCGGATTCGGCGTTTTGGCAAGGGCGTCAATGATAGTGTGTCTGAACGCAACGGCTTCTTTTAAGACTACGGACTGAAAAATCTGTTCCTTACTCTTGAAATAATAATAAATGGAACTCTTCCCTTTGCCTGAGGCTTTGGCGATATGTTCCATACGGGTTTTGTCGTATCCGTATTTATTGAAGACTTGTCTTGCAATACGAATAATAGAATCCCTGTTTTTATTTTTTTTTAGAGTTTCGTTCGGCTCCATTGCGTAATGATTTTTGGTGTAAAGGTATACTTTTTTTCTTTTTTTACAAAACTTTTTTTTGTGTTTTAGTTTTTTTAAATTTTAACTAAACAAAAAAATGCAAGTTATGTTTTTTTTTGTGCGAAAATGTATATCTTTGCACAAAGATTTTTTTATATTCGATGAATAAAAAATTAATTTGGATACTTGCAGCGGTAATGTTCGGTACTATGTGCTGGTTGATAGGCATTCAGTCGAGTTGGTTTAAGTCGGCTTATATGCTCAGGCAGGAGCATTTTTCCGAACAAGTGATGCATTCCTTGAGTGCCGTGGTCAGTGAATTGGAAAAACAAGAGGTTGTTCTTCAGCTCTCTAACGAGGTGATTGCGGTAAGTTTTGATTCTGTTCCTTCGTTTTCGGACGATGTGGAGTTGGACAGAAATTCTCACGTGCTTGTGGATTCGCTTTTGAAGGATTCTACAAAAAAGGAAACTATAGTTGCAGTTCCGAAAGATTCGCTTTTTTATGCCGTAACCGATTCTACGGACAGAACTTTTTATTTTGATGCTCAGTGTATGAATCTGCATGAGTTTCAGGATAAAATTCGTCAGAGGGTTCACCGCAACAAAACGATTTTCGTAGAAAACCTTGTTAATAATCTTATTAGGAAAAAAGTTGATATTGAGAAAAGAGTAAGTCCTGACCATATCAAAGAGATTTTGACGGAACAATTAAGAAACAACGGTATCAACATACCTTTTAAGTTTCAATTGTTGAGGGACGACAAAACGCCTTTTTATTCCTCTTGTCCGCTTTGTAATGAGGACAATGAGCTCAATGTTTATGAAATTGCATTGTTTCCTAACGATATAATTTCTCCTAAATGTTATCTTTCGGTGCGTTTTCCGGAAGAGACTATGGTTTCGATGCTTTCGATGCAAAGACAAGTTGCCGTAGGCGGAGTATTGACACTTATAATTATAAGTATTTTCGTTTTTACGCTTGTGATTATATTCCGTCAGAAAAAACTTTCGGAAATGAAAACCGATTTTGTCAATAATATGACTCATGAGTTGAAAACGCCTATTGCATCAATATCTTTGGCAAGTCAGATGTTGAAAGATACTGCGATTATGCAAAATCCGAAAAGTTTCTCACAGATTTCTTCCGTTATCGAGCAAGAGAGCAAACGTCTCGGATTTCAGGTTGAAAGGGTTTTGCAGATGGCAACAATCGAAAAAGGCAGAGCCGTGATGAAAATCAAAGAGATTTATGTAAACGAGTTGATAAAAAAAGTCATTAATTCGTTTGCTTTGAAAGTCAAGGACAGAGGCGGTGAGGTGATTTTTTCGGCAGCTGCCAAAGACGATATGATTGACGGTGACGAAGTTCATATTACGAATCTTATTTCAAACCTTTTGGACAATGCCTTAAAATATTCAAAGGATGAGCCTAAAATCAGAATTACGACTTGTAATTTGAGAAAAGGCGTTGAAATAACTGTTTCTGACAACGGTATCGGTATCAGTCATGACGATCAAAAACGTATTTTTGAACAGTTTTTCAGAGTTCATACCGGCAATGTTCACGATGTGAAAGGTTTTGGTATAGGCTTGAGTTATGTTAAAAAAATCGTGGAAGAACACCGCGGAACTATAAAATTGAAATCGGAACCCGGCAAAGGAACAACTTTTTTTGTTTTCTTGCCGTTCACCCAATAAATTAACATTAGTAAAAAATTAAAGATATGGAAAGAAAAGTATCAGTATTGTTAGCCGAAGACGACGTAAATTTAGGCTCTTTGCTCAAACAGTATCTCGAGGCTAAAAATTACGCTACAGATTTGTTTCAGGACGGTGAAAAAGCTCTTGAGGGTTTTCATCATAGTATTTACGATATATGTATTTTGGATATTATGATGCCCAAAAAGGACGGTTTTCAGGTTGCAACGGAAATCAGAGAAATTAATACGGATATTCCGATTATTTTCTTAACGGCTAAAAACCTAAAGGAAGATGTCCTCAACGGTTTTAAAATCGGTGCTGATGATTACATTACCAAACCGTTTAATATGGAAGAATTGTTGTTGAGAATTGAAGCGGTTTTAAGACGTTCAGGAATTACCGACAGCGAGGTTGTTTCTACTTACAAAATCGGAAAATACGTTTATGATTCCAACAAACAGACACTTCAGTTTGAGGACAAAGACCCTGTAAAACTTACCACGAAAGAATCCGAATTGTTGAGACTTTTGTGTATGAACATCAACAAGGTTTTGGAGAGAAATTTTGCTCTCAATCAGGTTTGGGAAGATGATAATTATTTCAACGCCCGCAGTATGGACGTGTACATCACGAAACTTAGAAAACTTCTTAAAGACGATCCGCATTTGGAAATCCTCAATATTCACGGCAAGGGTTACAAACTGATTGTCTCTGAGGAAAACTAAAAAAAATGCACGGCAGAGCCTATAGTATAGCAATATTCTTAACGTATTGTGCCGCAATGTTTTTTCAGGCGTGCAGCAACAGCAAAAATACCGTTGCTACACGTTCGTTTCATAACGTTACGGCACGGTACAATGTCGTTTTTGAGGCCAGAGAGTCGTATCGTAAGGGTATTGAAAATATCGAAAAAAATTATAATGCTAACTATACGGAGATGCTGCCCGTTTACAAAATCGACGACGAGCAGTCTTTTGAATTAGCCACTTCCTTTATGGACGCTTGCGTGGAGGAGTGCGGAAAGAATATTTTAAAACATTCCATAGTTTCAAAACCGAAAAAAAAATATTCCCGTTACGGAATGTCCGGCTCTGATGAGGCTTTTTATAATAAGCCCGAATATTGTAAATGGATAGACGATACGTATTTGCTTATGGGAAAGGCAAATTATGTTACAAGAGATTATGACAGAGCCGAATCGGCGTTTCAGCTTGGCGTTTCAAGGTTTAAACTTGAACCTACGAAATTTGAAGCGCAACTTTGGCTTGCTAAAACTTTTTGGGCAGAAAAAAATTATACCGAGGCCCTCGAACTTTTGGAAAAACTTACCAAAGACAAACGTCATCCTAAAAAACTTGACGTGGATATTCATAAAGTTTATGCCCAAATTTATATCAGTACCAGCCGCTATCAGGCGGCAATAGATGAGCTTAACGAGGCTTTAACACTTATCAAAAAACGCAAAAAAAATTCCCGCGCGTGGCTGCTTTATATTTTAGGGGATTTGAACCGACTTGTGGGGAATTATCCCGAATCCAAAAAATGTTACGAGCAGATTATAAAATTGAATCCCGATTATCCGATGGTTTTCAATTCTAAAATTAATCTTGCAACCGTTTTTACTCCCGGCAGCAATACCGAATACATACGTCAGCAGTTGGAAAAACTTTTGAAAGACGAGCGCAATAAGGATTATTCCGATAGAATTTACTACGGTCTTGCAGAAATCGACCGTAAGAACAATGACTTGAACTCAGCCTTGTTAAATTACAGAAAATCAGCGCGATATTCTTTTAATGATGATATTCAAAAAGCCAAATCTTATTTAGCTGCGGCTGATATTTATTTTTTGAAAGGTGAATATTTGAGAGCGGGAGAATTTTATGATTCTACAATGCAGTATTTGCCGAAATCGTATTCTGCTTATAATGAAATTTCTTTGAAAGCGCAGAATCTTTCACTTTTGGTAAAATATATCCGTCAAGCGGAGCGTCAGGACAGTCTTATCAGAGTTGCTAAAATGCCTCCTAATGAAAGGAAAAAAGTTATCGCTAAAATTATTGATGATGTTATCAATCAAGAAGAAGCGGAGAGAATAGCGAAAACTAATCCTTATTATCAGTCTTCGAGTGATAATAATTTCGGCGTGGAATATACCGGTCAGGACGGAAATCCTAATTTTCAGGGAAAATGGTATTTGTATAATGTTACCGCCCTTAATTATGGTCGTCAGGAGTTTTTGAAAAAATGGGGCACCAGAAAACTTGAGGATAATTGGCGCAGAAAAAATAAATCCGTTACTACCGATGTTGAGACTCTTGAGGAGGAATCTAAGACAGAAAATCAAGATACTCCGGACAACAAAAATCCAGAATATTATATGAAGGATTTGCCTTTGACTGACTCTGCAATGAAGGTCTGTCTTAACAAAGAGGCTGATGCTTGGTTTAGCGTTTCGGATGTTTATGCTGACAAAATCGGCGATATTGATAAGGCGATAGAAACTCTTTTGAATCTTAACGAAAAATATCCGAACCATTATTTGAAAGCCCAAGCATATTACCGCCTTTATAAATTATACGGGCAAAAAGGCGAATTTCAGTTGGCTCAACACGTTAAAGCGATGTTGGACTCGGAATTTCCGCAGTCGGGATATTCTAAAATTTTGAACGATCCTAATTACGAAAAAAATCTCGCTTTACGAAAGCAACGTGCTGAGGATTTGTACAATAGAGCCGTTGAGGAATTTTATGCTGAAAATTTTGAAAATGCCGCAGAGATATGCGAAGAGGGACAGAAGGAATATTCAGATTTGCAAATCGCAGAAAATTTTATTTATATTCAGGCCAGATGTTTTGGACGTATTCAGAAAACGGATTTAATGAAGCAAAAATTGGAATATCTTTTGGAGAAATATCCTTCAACGGGTCTTAAAGAGTATGCTCAAAATAAACTAAAAGCTCTTGAAGGCGGAGAATTTGAAACTTCAAAGTTTTCTTTGGACACGGATAAAAAACATTTGTTTTTTCTTGCCGTGAAAAAGAATAATCAGAAATTGAGCGAGATGAATTTCAAAGTTTTAAATTTTTGTGCTACAAATGGTTATTCGCAACTTGAGGTTGAGACAAAGGATTTTTCTTCCTTCAAAATGTTTTACGTTTTAGATTTTGAAGACAAAGCCTCAGCAGAGGTTTTCCTTGAAAAATTCAAAAAAGAAAATTCTCAAGAGCTTTTGCCCGAAGATGATTTCAGAATTGTAACCGTTAGTTCTGAAAATTTTGATTTGATAATCGAAGATGCTGATATTGAAGCATATTATAATTTTTATTTGAAGTGATGGTTTAATATAAAATACGTTACCGGATATGAGAGTGTTTTTATATTTATGTTTGATGTTTAGTTCGTATCTTTTTTCTTGTGCTAATGCGGATATGCACTCTGAAATCGGCTCAAAAGATACTACAAAAATTAAACCCGCAGAAGATGCTAACCATAAAAAAGGTTGTATTGTTACTGCCAAAAAGCATCAGACGTGTAATTTTTATGCTTTTGACATTAATACGAACATTTATATCGGAAATTCTATTGAGGATTTGGATATTATTGACGATATAACGGGTGTGGAAACTGCGCTTTCGCCTGACGGAAAAATTGTGGCATACGCCTCCAAAAACGTTAAACCGGGTAGTGTTTATCTTTATGACATTAAAAACAAGTGCAACAGGCATTTGGATTTTCCGATTGACGATGAAATTTCAAAACCGTATTTTGCCCCTCATGGAGATTTTCTGGCTGTTGCGGCATTGAGTCCCGATACACGGCTTCCTAAAATTTTGCTTTATGATTTGAGAAAAGATACGTTTAAAATAGTGGGACGGGAGAATACGGGCGGTTTCAATCCTACTTTTTCGCCTGATGGGAAAAAAATCGTTTTTCATGATATGGAGAAGGTTTATATTTACGATTATAACGGAAATACCTGTGTAAAACTTTCAAAGACAATACCATGCGGAGAATTTTGCCCTCAGGACAAAATGGGAATTTCCTCCGTTTGTAAGTTTCAACTCTCCAACGATGAAAAATTTATGTATTATACATACGATTATTGGGATTCTGATACGGTAAGAAGTCTTGCATTTGCTTGTTACGATATTTCTTCGGGTAAAATAGAGTATTTGAGTAAGAGGGGAAAATCGTGTTGTGATTTTCATGCCTCTGACGACGGTAATGTTTATTTTTTGTTGCAGGATTCCTTGAATTGCTTTTTGTATTTAACAGAAAACGGTTCAAAGAAGTCTTCAAAGGTTTTCGGTAAAAATTTTGAAACGCCATGTTCGTTTTCTATTTCTTATTAAAAAACTTTGAAAAAAAATTTCGTACTTATAAAAAATATATCTATCTTTACCAATGAAATCATACGAACAAGTTAAATTTATAAATAATTAATTAATAGTACATTATGTTAAGAATAAAGTATTTAGCCTTAATATTTTCGGCTTTTGTCCTTGTAGCATTTGCTTCATGTAAGGGCAACAAAGGCGGTGATAATGCCGCAGAAAGTAGCGATACACTTTATGTACCTGATGACGGATACGGCGACTTTGCCAGTGTTGATAACAATGCGAATAACAACGAAAGTGCCGTAACATCTGAAGCAGAAACCAATAACGAGGTTTATGTTGAAAACAAAGACGGCAGACTCGTTCCCGAAACTGAAGAAACTCACAACGACAAAGATAAATTCTATATCGTTGCCGGAAGTTTTACAGTTTATTCTAACGCTAAAAAACAAAACGACAAACTTCAGAAATTAGGTTACACCGAGTCTAAAATTCTTGAACCTTACGGACAATATAACCGTGTTACTATCAAAGAGTTTTCTACAAGGGAAGAGGCCAGAGCTGCACTTTCTCAGTTGAGAGGCAGTATCAAAGATCAAACACTTTGGCTTTTGAAACGATAGTTTTTTCGTTACCTTTTTTTTGAAAAAAAAATTTTGCCCCTGCGGTTTTTGTTGATAAGCGAAAAAACCGCAGGTTTGTTTTTGAAATGCGTTATGGAGGATAAAAAATCGGATTATGAATTGGTATACCGAACTTCGGCGTTGATGAAGGAGGTGGCCGACTTGAAGTTGCAAATAAAACAGCTTACCGAACAAAACGAAAAATCCCAGTCGGAAATTTATAGGTTGGAAAATATTTTAGCGTGTATTCCGCCAGATTCTTTACCTAAGGGAATTAATTTTAATATCGGAAGCAATACTTTGCGCTTTAAGATGGCGACGGTTATGTATGTGGATATAAGGGGGTTCAAGACAATTTCCTCTGAGTCGCATACTTCTGATTTTATCGACGAATTAGATCAGATTTTTATACATTTCGGTGAGATAGCCTCCAAATACAAACTTCAGATTGTTAAGACCATCGGTGATGCATATATGTGTGCCGGCGGTATTCCTCAAAAAAATATTACAAATCCCATTGATGTCGTTTTGTCGGCAATGGAGATGAAACGTTATCTTAAAGAGTTAAGAGTAATTTACGAGCAGAGCCACAGAAAGTTTTGGGAGTTGAGAATCGGTATTCATACCGGCCCCGTAATAGCAACGGCTCAGGGTAAAAAGAAAATTACATACGACATCAAGGGTGAAACCGTTAATATCGCCTCACGTATGGCCTCGGCTGCCGATGTGGAAAAAATTAACGTTTCTGTTTATACTTACGAACTCGTCAAAGATTATTTTTTGACAGAGTACAACGGTATTACGCCCGTAAAATATCAGGGCGACTTGGAGATGTATTATATCCGCCGTTTAAAACCCGCATACTCTCAAAACCGTCAGGTAGGAGAATTTCCTAACGAAATCTTTCATATAAAATATCTTCTTAGACAATTTACTGATTTACAAGAGCTTATCCTTGATAAATTAGAAAAAGAATTACCTAAATATCTTCATTACCACAGTTTTAAACATACGATTGACGTTGTTAATCAAGCCGAGTTAATCGGTTACGGTGAAGGTGTTGATGATCAGGATATTCTGCTTTTGAAAACCGCTGCTCTTTTCCATGATTCGGGACAAATCATCGGAAACGAAAACCATGAATATTACGGTACTCAAATCGCAAGGGAATATCTTCCGAAATGGGGTTATACCGAGGAGCAAATCGCTAAAATCTGTGCTCTTATTATGGCTACAAAACTTCCGCCGAATCCGCAAAATCTTTTGGAAAAAATTATGTGCGATGCCGATTTGGATTATTTGGGCAGAACGGATTTTATTCCTGTTAGCAACACTTTGTACGAGGAATTAATCGCTCAGGGCAAAAAAATTAGTATTCTTGAGTGGAACAAAAATCAGGTAAAATTCTTAACGGGACACCAATATTTTACCGATACGGCATTAAGACTTAGAAAAGTGGGACAAGAATATCAAATCGACCGCCTTAAAAAGCTCATCAAAGAAGACGAAGAAAAATTAAATTCATAAAAAAAGGCGGGACAGTTTCACAACTATTCCGCCATCAAAAAATAAACAACTAAAAAAAGAAGTATTTTATAACATGAAACACACTTACGTATACGATTTTTGTTTCAAAAGGTTTCGTTTGTTTTGTTAAAATCTGTTAAAAATGAAATTTTTACAAAAAAATCCTTCTTAATCCCTTAGAAAAAAAATCTTTTTTTGTTTTTCAGAAAAAAATACTACTTTTGAAAGTTGAAAAATCGTGCAAAAAAAATTGTCCGATATTCAATTATGGTGCAAAAATTGTTTGAATTTTTCTTTAACAAAGGAAAAGCATATGAAAAATAGTTTTAAAAGTATCGGTTTAGTGATTGCGGTGATAGTGTTTTTGTACATTTGTATCGCCACGTATCTTTTGTATTCGGATTATAGATTTTCACTTGACAGGACCGTGAAAACCTCGGATTATTATGCTATACATAAAGCCGAACAGATTTCCTCTTATATCAATATGAGCGTTGCTAACGCCTCGACTATCAGCGAAATGCTTGCCGCTGCTAAAGAGAAATACGATTACGGTATGTTGCCTTACGTGGAAACGGCTATCAAAAATTTTGTTACAGAAAACAATGATATTCTTTCCGTTACTCTGACGTGGGAATATGCCGAGGTAGACAGACTTTGGTCGAAACCTACGGGACGTCTTGTTGAAAAATTTTATATGAGGGACGGACTTGCTTGTTTTTTGCGGGATACGGTAGACCTTGACGGTGAATACGTTTCGGAGAATTATTATCAGATGAAAAATGGCGCAACTCACGTTTTGTTTACTAATCCTTATATGAATATTTCTGATTATGTTTCAAAAAGTGAAGCTAAACTTTGTTATTCGATAACTACACGTATCGTTTTGGAAGGTAGGTTTTTAGGCATGGTAACTATTGAGCAGCCTGTCAGCAACCTTTATTCCATGATGAGCGATATGCCTTTGGATTATGCAGGAAAACCTTTTATCGTTGCTGACAACGGAAAAATCTACGGACACAAAAATTCCGATTATGATAATACTCTTTTTATGGACGTTTATTCCGGTATTGACCGAAATGACGAAATCGTAAAAGTTTTGAACGACGGAATTATCGGCAGTTCTGATTTCGCTGATTCCACGCATTTAACTCTTATTCCTATTGCCGTAAAAGATAACGGACGTCCGTGGACTTTGGTTTCGGAAATTTCGTTAGGAAGAATTTTGAAACAGTCAGGCAGAAAAGTTGCTCCGTTTATTTTCCTTTCGTTTTTGGGGTTGGCGTTAATGACGGTTTTCGTGCTGTTTTTTGTTAGAAAAAATACTTCGCCTTTGCGTCAGGTCGGAGTCGTTTTGCGTCAGATTGACCGTGGTGAATACGAGAAAATCGAAAAACTTGAATCCAACGATAGTGAAATTCAAGAGTGTTATGAGGCTGTTAATACTTTGGCGGATAAGATTTCAAAAACGACAGCATTTGCTAATAGTATCGGACACGGCGATCTTAACGAAAAATATAATATAGACAATCCTAACGCATTGGACTTAGCGTTGTTGGATATGCAGAAAAATCTTTTGAGGGCACGTAAAGACGAAGAAAACCGAAAGGTCGAAAACGAAAAACTTTCATGGTCGCAAAACGGTCTTGCTCAATTAGGTGAATATTTGCGTATGAACAATGCTGACATCAATGAGTTCTCTTTTAATGTCATCAGTTTCCTTGTAAAATATATGGGAGCTTTGCAAGGCGGGTTGTTCGTAACTGAAGAAAAAGACGGTGTTAAGTACCTTGATTTGAAATCTGCATACGCTTTTGACAGAAAGAAACAATTGGAAGGTAGGGTTCAGTTCGGCGAATCATTGGTCGGAAGATGCGCTATTGAAGGAAAATCTATTTTCTTAACCGATGTGCCTGACGGTTACCTTTATATTACATCGGGTTTGGGCGAAAATAAACCATCTTGTATACTTTTAGTACCGTTGAAATTTGAGGACGAGGTTCACGGCGTTATCGAAATTGCTTCGCTCAAGATGATTGAGGAATATCAAAAAGTATTTTTGGACAACGTTTCCGAGCGTATCGCCTCTACGATTTCTAACATTAAGAAAAATATTAACACTGCCGAACTTTTGGAAAAATTCCGTACACAATCGGATGCTTTGGCTGTCAGAGAGCAAGAAATCGACAAATCTTATAAAGATATTAAACGTTCAAAAGAGGAAATTAAACTCAATGAACTTGAAACCGAAGCAATTTTGGAAGTACTTTCTCAGAGTTGTATTATAATGCGTTATGATACAAGCGGTTTGGTTACCGATATAAGGGATTTGACGCTTGAGGTAACGGGTTATAAACGTTCTGACATCGTGGGACATTATCTCAAGGAAATTCTTGCTTTGACCAAAAACGATATGGATAACTTTGATATTTTCTGGAATGAGATTATTCAAGGCGTTAAGAAGACGAGAAAGTTTACAAGGGGCGAAACCCTCTACAAAGAAACTTTCACGCTTATTACCGACGAAAACGGCAGACCGTTCAAAGTTGTCAGTGTAGCCGTTCCCGTATAGAAGAAAAATTTAAGAAGTTTTTGAATGTTTGCCGCAGCGGTAAAACTTGTTACAGAGTTTTTTTCGCTGCGGCAAATTTCTTATATGCTAAAAAACTCTTAGATTTTCTTTTCTATTATTAAAAAAATTAACATTTAAAACTTTCTGATTATCATATCATTTCGTCTTTACAATAAAAAAAACAGAAAAAAAATTAGTATTTTATTTGGATAATTAGTTAAAAAATATTTAACTTAGGGAATTAAAAAAAAGCAAACCTCAAGAGAATATTAAAAGGTTGTAAATTATGAATTTAATAAAAAAATTAATACTGTTTTCGTTAGTTTTTATACTCGCAAGCTCTTCCGCTTTGAAGGCTCAAGAGCCGCAAATTAATGAAAACTCAGCAGAAAAAGAGGCTTTTGAGCCCGGTGAACTCATTATGGAGCATATTGGCGATGCTTACGAATGGCATATCGCCACGTTCGGGGATTTTCATCTTAGCGTGCCGCTTTTATGTTTGGTTTACAGCGAAAATACTGGGTTTCACGCTTTTTGCGCAAGCAATCTTCATCACGGAACTGCTGAATATGAAGGTTTTAGGATTTCGCAGTCCGAAAAATACAAAGGTAAATTAGTCGAAGTTGTAGAAAATCAAGAAGTTCGTCCGTGGGATTTTTCTATCACGAAAAATGTTTTTGCTTTGCTGTTTTCGGTTTGCCTTATCGCTTTTATCTTTATTAAGATGAAATCTTATTACCAAAAAAATCAAGGAAAGGCTCCGCACGGCTTTTTCAATGCTTTGGAATTGGTGGTTCTCTTTGTCCGTGATGACATCGCATACGCATCTTTAGGTAAAAAACACGGCGATAAATTTATGCCTTTTTTAATGACGGTGTTCTTTTTCATCTTCATTAACAACCTTTTGGGACTTGTGCCGATTTTTCCCGGAGGTGCAAATCTTACCGGTAACATCGCGGTAACTTGCGTTTTGGCATTATTCGTCTTTATTATAACTACTATTAACGGTAAAAAAGAATACTGGCTTGAGATTTTCTGGCCTAACGGCACTCCGTGGTGGCTTAAAATGCCCCCGATTTTGCCGGCTGTTGAAATTATGGGTATGTTCACAAAACCGATTGTCCTTATGGTCCGACTTTTTGCGAACATCACAGCAGGTCATATTATCGCCTTGGGTTTCTTCTCACTGATTTTCCTTTTCGGTGCTAACAGTCCCGCTTCAGGTTACGGTGTGGCTCCCGTTTCAATATTGTTTACCGTCTTTATGTCGGCATTGGAACTTTTGGTTGCATTTATTCAGGCATACGTCTTCACGCTCTTGTCATCAATTTATTTCAGCATGGCAGTAGCAGAAGAACATGAAGAAAAACCGGCGGTAAATTGACAATTGACAATTGAAAGTTATGATGAAATTACTAATTTTTAATATATACAGATATGACACTATTAACAATTTTGAATGCATTGCTTGATGCGATGCCCGCAGATGCGGCAGTTGCTTTTATGGCGAAATTCGGCGCAGGTATCGGCGCAGGTTTAGGTGTAATCGGTGCCGGCATTGGTATCGGTAAAATCGGTGCTTCAGCTATGGAAGCAATAGCACGTCAGCCCGAATCGGTAGGTGATATTCGTTCTAACATGATTATCGCTGCTGCTTTGGTCGAAGGTGTTGCATTCTTTGCAATCGTTTGCTGTCTGTTGGTTATCGTCGGATAATTCTTTTCTTAACAAAGAAGAAAAATCCTAACGGATAGAAAAAAACAGTGAAAAAAGTATTCCGCTTAATATTAAAGCGGTTGGCTTTAGTGGCGGAATACGTTTTTTTTGAAACATTAAAAAGCATTTTTAATTATGAATCTTGTAATTCCCGACTTCGGCCTTTTGTTTTGGATGGTATTGTCTTTCAGTATTTTGCTGATAATACTCAAGAAGTACGCATGGAAACCTATTTTGAAGATGCTTCAAGATAGGGAAGATGAGATTTCAAAATCGTTGGAGGCAGCCAATGCCGCTAAAGAGCAGATGGAAAAACTTAACGCTGAAAACGAAGAAATCTTAAAACAAGCGCGTGCCGAAAGAGAGGCAATCCTCAGAGAGGCTAAAGCAACTAAAGACAAAATAGTCGGTCAGGCTCAAGCCGAGGCCAAACTCGAAGCTGACAAAATTATCACAGCCGCTAAAAACGAAATCGCTGCCGAAAAAGAAGCGGCTATGGCGGAACTTTCGTCAAAGGTTGCGGATTTGTCAGTGGAAATTGCCGAAAAGATTTTAAGGCGCGAACTCGATTCTTCCGTTAAACAGGGAGATTACGTTAAAGACCTTGTTAAAAGCATATCGCTTAACTAAAATTTTTGCCGACTATGAACAACAGCAAAGTATCCGTTAGATATGCAAAGGCACTGCTTCAGACCGCTTTGGAGAAAAAAGCCGAAGAACAGGTCAGAAAAGATGTTGCCTTGATTTTGGACTGCCTTAAAACCGAGGGAGATTTCTCTTTGATGCTCGAAAGCCCGGTTATTGCCGACAGCAAAAAAATTGAAATCTTTTCCGCTATGTTTTCTTCAAGTTTCAGCCCTTTGACTTTGGATTTCTTTAAAATCCTTGTTAAAAATAAAAGGGAAAACTTCTTGAAAATTATCTGTATGAACTATCTTAGTTTTTATGCTAAAGATAAGAGTATCAGACAAGTAACGGTAACTTCGGCCACTGAACAGTCCGACGAGGTATATTCGGCAGTCCAACAGCTTGTCGCCAAGGCTTTTGATAATTCCGGTACGGTAGAGATGACCAAAAAAATCGATTCGGATATTATCGGTGGTCTTATCATTCAAATCGACGACAAGGTTTATGATGCAAGCATCAAAACACAGTTAAAGAAAGTAAAAGAAAAATTAAAATAATTCATTGAAACTATGGCTTCTATAAAACCCGGTGAGGTATCCGAAATCCTGAAACGGCAGTTGCAGGGACTTGATACGGACGTTTCCTTAAACGAAGTGGGAAGTGTTCTTCAAGTTGCGGACGGTACCGCACTTATTTACGGTTTGTCCAACGTACAGGCCAGCGAGATGATAGAATTTGAAAACGGCGTAAAAGGTATTGTTCTTAACCTTGAGGAAGATAATGTCGGCGCGGTTTTGCTCGGTTCTTCGGAAGGTATACACGAGGGAACGCAGGTAAAACGTACAGGACAGATTGCTTCAATCAATGTTGGCGAAGGCCTTTTAGGACGTGTTATCAACACTTTGGGTGAGCCGCTTGACGGCAAAGGCGAAATCACGGGCGAACTTTATAATATGCCCCTCGAACGCAAAGCCCCGGGCGTTATTTACCGTCAGCCCGTTAAAGAACCGCTTCAGACAGGTTTGAAGGCTATTGATGCCATGATTCCTATCGGTAGGGGACAAAGGGAACTTATTATCGGAGACCGTCAAACAGGTAAATCCGCTATCGCCCTTGATACTATCATCAATCAGAAAGAGTTTTACGACAAAGGCACTCCCGTTTACTGCATTTATGTTGCAATCGGTCAGAAAGGTTCAACGGTTGCCTCTATCGCCAAAACGTTGGAGGAAAAAGGCGCAATGCCTTATACGGTAATCGTTTCAGCTACGGCGAGCGAACCGGCTGCACTTCAGTATTATGCACCATACGCTGGTGCTGCTATCGGTGAATTTTTCCGTGATACCGGTCGTGCTGCGTTAATCGTTTATGACGACTTGTCAAAACAAGCGGTTTCTTACCGTGAAGTTTCGTTGTTGCTCCGTAGACCGCCAGGACGTGAGGCTTATCCGGGCGATGTGTTCTATCTGCATTCAAGGCTTTTGGAACGGGCTGCTAAGATTATCGCTAACGACGAAATCGCTAAGCAGATGAACGACGTGCCGGAGTCTATCAAACATCTCGTTAAAGGCGGAGGTTCTCTTACAGCTTTGCCTATTATCGAAACGCAGGCTGGCGACGTTTCGGCTTATATCCCGACCAACGTTATTTCAATTACGGACGGACAGATTTTCTTGGAGTCCAACTTGTTTAACGCGGGCGTAAGACCGGCTATCAACGTCGGAATTTCGGTTTCGAGGGTCGGCGGTAGTGCGCAAATCAAGGCTATGAAGAAAGTTGCCGGAACATTAAAACTCGATCAAGCTCAATTCCGTGAATTGGAAGCTTTCTCGAAATTCGGTTCTGACCTTGACGCCGCAACATTAGCCGTTTTGGAAAAAGGCCGCCGCAATGTTGAAATCCTTAAACAACCGCAATATGCGCCTTATCGTGTAGAACAGCAAATCGCAATCTTGTATTGCGGTACGCATAATCTTATGAGAGAGGTTCCGCTCGATAAAATTAAGGATTTTGAGAAAGCATTTATCGAGAAACTCGAAGTATCTCACAAAACCGATATTCTTGAACCGCTTTCTCAAGGCACTATCAACGACGAGATTACAAAGGCAATCGAAACGCTTGCAAAAGACGTTGCCGATAGTTTTAAATAGCATTTTATAACCACGGAAAACACTAAAAAATTACGTAAATTTTCTGTGTTTTTCGTGGTTAAAACTATATGTATTGATATGGCAAATTTAAAAGAAATACGTGGCAGGATAGCCTCCGTTACCTCTACAAGGCAGATAACTTCAGCTATGAAAATGGTTGCCGCCGCCAAACTCAGAAAAGCTCAGTCTTTCGTATCGCAAATTGTTCCTTACAAAAACAAAATGCAGGAAATACTTTCTGTGCTTAACGAGACTTTAGCGGACTCGCCGGATATCGTATTTACGAAAAAAGGCGAAGTTAAAACTATGCTCGTAATCGCAATCAGTTCCAATAAAGGACTTTGCGGCGGTTTTAACAGCAATATTTTCAAACAATGCAATCTTATCCGCGAAAGAGTAACGGCAGAAAATCCGCTCTTGGATTTGCAGTTTTATACCATAGGCAAAAAAATTTCCGAACAACTCTCAAAATCGGGTTTCAAAGTCTATAAATCCGACATCGAGGCTATCGACAAAGTTGATTATCAAAAGTCAGAGGCTATTGCTCAAGAAGTTACGGATTTGTTTTTGGAGAAGAAATTTGACTGCATAAAACTCGTTCACAACGAATTTGTTAATCCCGCAGTCCAAAATGTAGGTGAAGAAGAGTTCTTACCTCTTAATTTCAAACCTCAAAAAAATAAATTCAAAAACGATTACATTTTTGAGCCGGATAAGGAAACTATTATCAACAACCTTATTCCTCAATGGCTTAAAACAATATTATTCAGCGCATTAGCAGAAAGCTTCGCTGGTGAACAAGGCGCTCGTATGACCGCTATGAACAAAGCTACCGACAACGCAACCGAACTTATTAAAGATCTTAATCTTCAATACAATAAAGTGCGTCAGGCTTCTATCACCAACGAAATTATCGAAATCGTTTCCGGTGCCAATGCACATTAATCGAAAACCGCTCGCCGCGGGGGCGTTCCCTTTTGAAAAAGGGAACCGGAAAACTTTTAAGAGATATTAATTAGGGAAAGCCCCTAAAGGCTTTCCCTAATTAATATCTCCAAAAGTTCTTTGGTTCTTTCTTGAAAGAAAGAACTGCCCCGCCGGCATGAGGCGTTTTAATTAAGACAGAAAATGGATAAAATAATAAACAAAGACATAAAATACATTGGCTGCGACGATAAGGAAATCACGCAGTTTGAAGGTCAGTATATATTGGAGGACGGTATGTGTTATAATTCGTATCTTATAAAAGATGATAAGATAGCGATAATGGATACTGTTGATAAGGCGAAGAAAGATGATTGGCTGAAGAATTTATCTGAGGCGTTGGGAGACAAAGTTCCTGATTATTTGATTATTCAGCACGTTGAGCCAGATCATTCGAGTGTAGCGGCGGAGGTTTTGAAGAAATATCCCGAGATAAAAACCGTTTGTTCTGCTGCTGCGTTGAAGATGTTAGGTTTGTATTTCCCTGATACGGATTTTAACGTTCTTACTGTTAAGGAGGGTGATGAATTAAGTTTGGGTAATAATACTTTGAAATTTTTTACCGCACCGATGGTTCATTGGCCGGAGGTTATTGTAACGTATGCTAAAGAGGCGAAAGTTTTGTTTTCTGCTGACGGTTTCGGTAAATTTGGCGTTTATGATTCTGAGCCTGATGATTGGTCATGTGAGGCAAGACGTTATTATTTTAATATTTGCGGAAAATACGGGGTGCAGGTTCAAGCCCTTTTGAAAAAAGCTGCAACTATTGATATTGAAACTATTTGTCCGCTTCACGGTCCTATTTTGAAGGGTGAAATGTTGAAAGAAGCGGTAAGGCTTTATGATATTTGGTCTAAGTATGATGTTGAAACAGAGGGCGTTTTCATTGCTTATTGCACGATGCACTCCAACACCGGCAATGCCGCAAAATATTTAGCGGAATCTTTGAACCAAAAAGGCGTTAAGAAGGTTGCAATCTCTAATTTGTGCGAAGAGGATTGGGCAGAGGGTGTTGAAGATGCTTTCAGATACGGCACGTTAGTTTTGGCAGCACCGACATACGACGGCGGTTTGTTCCCGAAAATGGTTGATTTTATTCATCATCTTAAAATCAAAAATTATCAAAAACGCAAAGTCGCTTTCATTGAAAATGGTTCGTGGGCACCTCAGGCAGCGCGTATTATGAAAGAACTTTTTAAAGATTCCAAAGACATAACGTTGGTGGAAAAAACTGTAACAATTCGCGGTGCATTTAAGGGGAGCGATAAAAAAGCTGTTGAAGATTTGGCTGACGAATTATTATAATTGACAAAAAATATCAAGAGGCTGTTTAAAAAAGTACAATCTTTTTGGACAACCTCTTATTTTTATTAAAAAAATATTACCGAAAATTTTTTAAATGGCAAGTACAAAAACTGTTTATATCTGTCAGGAGTGCGGTGCAAGTTCTGCAAAATGGATTGGCAAATGTCCCTCTTGCGGCAGTTGGAACTCTTATGTAGAGGAAATCGTATCTTCAGGACAATCCAAAAACTCTTCTGGCAAAATTATCCGAACTTTATCTTCAAATAAACCTCAGAAAATATCTGAAATTCAGTCTAATGATGTTGTTAGAATAGATACTGAAAATAATGAGTTCAACAGAGTTTTGGGTGGGGGAATTGTTCCGGGCTCGGTTGTTTTGATAGCCGGTGAACCTGGTATCGGCAAATCAACTCTTTCGCTTCAAATAGCGTTGAATATTCCGCAAAAAACGCTTTACGTTTCGGGGGAGGAGAGTGCCTCTCAAATAAAACTCAGAGCCGACCGTTTGAAATCTTCAACGGACAGCTGTCTGATTTTTTGTGAGGTGACCGTTGAAAAAATTATTCCGCAGATTAAGGAAACTAATCCGGGACTTGTTATAATAGATTCTATTCAGACGTTAAGAACCGAAAATATAGATTCTTCACCCGGTACGGTAAGTCAAATCCGTGAATGTGCCGATTTGTTGATTCGTCATGCAAAGGAATATAATGTTCCGATAATTTTAATAGGTCATATCAACAAGGACGGCAATATCGCAGGCCCGAAAATCCTTGAACATATGGTTGATACTGTACTTCAATTTGAAGGTGATACAAGTCATGTTTACAGAGTATTACGCGGAATTAAAAATCGTTTCGGAACCACTTCTGAGGTCGGTATTTTTGAGATGTTACAAAATGGATTGAGAGAGGTTGAAAATCCGGGTGAATTGCTTTTGTTACATCACGAAAAAGATACTTCGGGCGTGACCGTTGCCGCTGCCGTTGAAGGTTTACGACCGTTTTTGATAGAGGTTCAGTCGCTTGTTTCAACTGCGGCTTACGGAGTCCCGCAACGTAGTACAACGGGTTTTGATAGTAAACGTTTGAATATGCTTTTGGCTGTTTTGGAGCGCAGGGCGGGGTTCAAACTGAATACGAAGGACGTATTTTTGAATATTGCAGGCGGAATCAAAATTATTGATCCGGCAATGGATTTGTCTGTTTTGGTTGCTGTTTTGTCAAGCGATTTGGATATTGCTGTCGATACTCAGACTTGTTTTGCCGGTGAGGTCGGTCTTACGGGCGAAATCCGTCCTGTAAACAGAGTTGAACAGAGAATTTTGGAGGCGGAAAAACTCGGTTTTAAACGTATTTTTATCTCGCAATCGCATCAAAAAAACGTTGCAATCCTAAAAACTAAAATTCAAGTTGTTCTTTGTAACAAGATTGAAGAGGTCTTTAGAATGTTATTTGTCGGAAAAAAATAAAATTCTGTAATAAAAATTCTGAAAATTCAAAAAAAATTATCATCTTTGCACCTTGAAAAATTAAAAAAAGAAAATGCAAACTGTTTTAAGCGGTATCAGGCCTACGGGCGACCTTCATTTAGGAAATTATTTCGGCGCATTAAGAAACTTCGTCAAAATGCAGGACGATTATAATTGTTTCTTCTTTGTTGCTGATTATCATTCTCTTACAACACATCCTCACCCCGCTGACATTCAGAATAATGTTAGAAAAATTCTCAGTCAGTATATTGCTTCGGGGCTTGACATAGAAAAATCTGCGCTTTATGTTCAGAGTGATTTGGTGGAGACTGCCGAATTTTATATGTTAATGAACATGAATGCTTATATCGGCGAACTCGAAAGAGTGGTTTCTTTCAAGGACAAAGCGCGTCAGAATCCTGACAATGTTAATGCCGGACTTTTGACATACGCTGTTTTGATGGCGTGTGATATTTTGATTCAGAAAGCGGATTTCGTCCCGGTAGGAAAAGATCAGGAGCAACATTTGGAAATGACTTGTAAATTTGCAAGACGTTTCAATAATATTTACGGTGTTGAATATTTCAAAGAGCCGAAAGCTTTTTCTTTTGGTGACAAACTCATAAAAGTTCCCGGTCTTGACGGTTCAGGCAAAATGGGCAAGAGCGAAGGAAACGGTATTTATCTCATTGATTCTGACAAAGATATTAGAAAAAAAGTGATGAAAGCCGTTACTGATTCTGGTCCTACACAGGAAAATTCTCCAAAACCTGAGGTTATTCAGAACTTGTTTACGCTTATGGAGCTCGTATCGGACAAATCTACGATTGAGCATTTTGAAAACGCTTGGAACGATTGTTCTATCCGTTATGGCGACATGAAAAAACAGTTGGCTGAGGATATTATTAAAACCGTTACGCCTATCCGAGAAAAAATCAACGATATTTACAACGATACCGAATATCTTGATAAAGTGGCAAGAATCGGTGCAGAAAAAGCAAGAGTTCAGGCACAAAAAACTATCCGTGAGGTTAGAGAAATTTTCGGTTTCAGAGCCGTACATTATTAAAAAAAATAATTTTTTAGCATTGAATATTACGACAACTCAGCAGGAAGAAAAGCCGAAAGACGAGTTTGAACTCGGTAAAGTTTTGGTTTTTGACAAGCCTTTGCGGTGGACTTCGTTTGATATTGTTAATAAAGTCCGTTATCTGCTCAGGCATTACAGAGGTTTGAAAAAAATAAAGGTTGGTCATGCCGGTACGTTAGACCCTTTGGCAACAGGGGTTCTGATTGTTTGTACCGGTAAGAAAACCAAAGAAATTACCTCTTATCAGGACCATGGCAAAGAGTACATTGCAACGGTAAAATTAGGCGCAACAACGCCAAGTTATGACCTTGAAACCGAACCTGAAAATTTTAAAGATACTTCCTTTGTTACAAAAGACTCCCTTGTGGAGTGTCTTAAAGGTTTTCTCGGCAGACAGGAGCAATATCCGCCGGTGTACTCTGCAAAAAAAATTGACGGCAAACCGGCTTTTATTTTTGCGCACAAAGGCAGGGGCGACGAGGTAAAAATGCGTGCACAATTGATTGAGATAACCTCTCTTAACCTTTTGGAATTCAATCCTTCAGACAAAGAGTTCAAAATTCAAGTGGCTTGTTCCAAAGGAACTTACATTAGGTCTTTGGCTCATGATATAGGACAAAAACTCGGTGTCGGAGCTTATCTCACGGGTCTGAGAAGAACCCGTATCGGAGATATTGATTTGGAAAATGCAATTTCCATAGAAAATTTTGAATTATTTTTGGCGGAATCTCAAAAATAATTATTAATTTTGCATTTGTTGCAACAAATTACACTATCGGTAATAAAATTAAAAGAAAAAAGTTAAATGAAACTGTCCAAATTTAAGTATGAACTTCCGGAAAAGTCAGTAGCCCAGTATCCCTCACCGAATAGGGATGAATGTAAGCTTATCGTATTGAACAGGGCTAAACATACCATCGAACACAAAAAATTCGGCGATATTGTAAAATATTTCGACGAAGGCGATGTGATGGTATTCAACAATACGAAAGTTATTCCCGCCCGTCTTTACGGAAATAAGGAAAAAACCGGTGCTAAAATTGAGGTTTTTCTTTTGAGGGAGCTCAACAAAGAACAACGTTTGTGGGATGTTTTGGTAGACCCTGCAAGAAAAATCAGAATCGGTAACAAACTTTATTTCGGTGAAAACGATAGTCTTGTAGCCGAAGTAATTGATAATACGACATCAAGAGGTAGGACATTAAAATTTTTGTTTGACGGTCAGTACGATGATTTCAAAAAACTTCTTTACGGTTTGGGGGAAACACCGTTGCCAAAATATATACGTCGTCCCGTAACACAGGAGGACGAAGACCGTTATCAAACGATTTATGCGCAGTTTGAAGGTGCGGTTGCAGGACCGGCTGCCGGTTTTCATTTTAGCAAAAACCTTCTGAAAAAACTTGAAATTGTGGGTGTTAATTTTGCTGAAATTACGCTTCACATGGGTTTGGGACATTTAAGAAGTGTTGATGTTGAGGATTTAACCAAACACAAAATGGATTCCGAACAGATAAGAATTGACGACCGTTGTGTAGAAATCGTTAATAAAGCCAAGGACGAGGAGAAAAAAATATGTGCAGTAGGAATTACAACCCTCAAGACCTTGGAGAGTTCAGTTTCTACTAACGGTTATCTCAAACCATACGAGGGTTGGACTAATAAGTTTATTTTCCCGCCGTATGATTTCAGCGTTCCTAACGCTCTGATTACCAACTTGCATCATCCGTATTCCACAATGCTGATGTCAGCTTGTGCGTTTGCCGGATTCGACTTTTTGATGCAAGGGTATCAGGAAGCCATTAAGAAAAAGTATACATTCGGAGATTACGGAGACGCAATGCTCATAATATAATATGACGTGAAATGTTAAAAAATATAAGGGCGGAATTTTCTCGCCCTTATATTTTTATATTTCGCTGTAACAGTCGGCACTTTCCATAGCTAAAGCAGCTACTAATTCTGCAAAAGAAATTGCCTCTGCATCTTCTATTCTCTCTACGTCTGTTACGATGTTAGTGTTTGTATTCATGATGATAAATTTTTTATTGGTTGTTAAAAAAAAGTTTATGTTCTTAATGTTTTGAACATTCACTCTTATAACACGCAACTAAAACGAAACCCTAATAAAAAAAACGTATTTTTTCATTTTTTTTATTGTTTTTTTTCAGTTCGTTGTTTTTTTTGCAACTATAAAAGAATCTCTTTTTGGAGCATAACTGCTAAAGTATTAAAAATGTAAAAAAAATACTCAATGGCGTAGTTTTTGATGTATATCGGTAATTTTTATTTCTTAATAGATAAAAAAATGAAAAAAGTATTGTTATTCATAATGTTAATAGTATCGGTATCGGAGTTGTTTGCTCAGACGCCGATTCAAGTGATTTGGCGCAATGGCGGCAAGGACGGCGATATTGTTACTCTCAAGGATGCTCAAGACGGTGTTGATTTGAAACAGCCAGTAGTAAAGCAACGTTCTATTTACGCAGATAATACAAATTATGGTGCGGTAAGTATAGAATGTTCTTTTTCTAAGCGGGATATTGTTAACTATCCTAATGGAGAGTTAGAGTTTGATGTAAAATGGTACTATTATATGAGTACTAAAAAATCTCTTATGGGTAGCAATAGCATTATTGTTGATGCCTCTAATGACAGCGACGGTATTGTAAAACTTGTTTGTACTAAATCTAACGTCCGTTCAGGATGGTGGGAAGTCGTTGTTAAAAACAAAGAAACAGGAGAAATCATACAGTATGCTAATCAACAGAATTTTCAGATAAAATTCAATTAATCTCATAAAAGGATGGAGTCTTTAACGGACAAAGAATTTGAGATATTGTTTAAAAAATACTTTGTACCGCTTGCGGCGTATTGTACGCGGTTTGTAAAAGATACCGAGGCTGCAAAGGATATTGTTCATAAAAGTTTTATCAACCTTTGGGAAAAACGAACAGCTCTTCCCGACAAAAAAAATATCCCAGCTCTTTTGTATAAAATAGCTTATAATCTGTCCCTCAATTATATACGAGACAACAAAAAGTTTTTCTCTCAAGAGGAATATCCTAATATCGAGGAGGAAAACTCTTCTGCGGACGAAGATATTCAGGCCTCGCAATTAGAGGCTGCTATTGCTGAGACTATCAGACTTATGCCGGCAAAAAGCAGGGAAGTTTTTATAATGAGCCGTTATGAAAACTTATCCAACAAGTCAATAGCCGAAAAACTTGAAATCAGTATCAAGACCGTGGAGGCACATATAACTAATGCCTTGAAAATGTTAAGAAAAAAAATTTACGGTTCATCTTAGGGTTTTCCTTTAGTTGTGTGTTATAAAAGAAGCAAGTATTTACTTAATTAATAACAGGAACATTAAAAGAATTAATCTTTAAAACAAAATGAGAACAGATAGTAATGATATTCCTAAATTGCCGGAACTTGGTTTAGTGAACATTGATACCGACAAGGAATGGGAACGTTTTTGCGCTAATGCAGGCATTAAACATCGTGAACCGAAAATTTTCAGTCTGAAAAACACATTGAAAATTGCGGCTTCGGTTGCTCTTGTTTTGGGGCTTTCGTTTTTCGCATACCGTATGACTGACAGAGTTCAACAAAATATTTTTACGGCTCAAAATTCAGCAGTTGAGGCTGTTGTAGAAAATTCTACGCAAATCAGTCTTAACAAAAATTCTTCGGTTGTATGTACTAAAGAAAATGACGGACTTTTTAGCGTTGAACTCAAAGGCGAGGCTTATTTCGATGTTGAAAAGAATCCGAATAGGGTATTTCAAATCTTAACGGGTGATATTACCGTTACGGTTAAAGGTACTTCGTTTGATATTTGTGAGGAAATTTCTAAAACCGTTGTTACTGTAACTTCCGGAAATGTTGAAGTTAAAAGTAATTTGACGGGAAAGACAGTTTGTAACCTTACCAAAGGTAAACAACTTGTATGTTCAAAAGACGGTTTAATGCAGGTTAGCGAGGCAGAAAATTTCAATTCTATCGCATGGAAACTCAAGAAATTCGATTTCCGCGAAAACAAACTCTCTGACATTATGTTTCAACTTAGCCGTGCATACGGTTTTGATTACTGTTTTGAAGATGCGGAACTTCAAAACGAGGTAATGACCGGAAGTTTTGATAATCAGAGTCTTGATGCTGTCTTGAACGTAATCGGACAAGCTCTTGAGGTTAAGATTGTTAAAACGGAAGGTTCTGTTAAAATCGGAAAATAAAATCTTAAAAATATATGTCCTTAAATTACGGTCGTCATTCTCTTTTGTTAGCGGTCTTGCTGATAATATTACCGCTTAACATTTTAGCACAAGAGAATGCCGACCGTATTTTTATAACACTATCTTATCAAAAGGAAAGATTAAAAACTGTTTTGGACGATATATCTTCGCAGTCCGGCGTTTTGTTCGTTTATAACAGCGGACAAATTAACGACAATGTTAAAATAGATATTAAAGCCAAACGTAAAAATCTTAATGATGTCTTGTCGCAAATCTCTGATATCTTGGATTTTACCTTTGTCCGCTGCGAAAAACAAATTATCCTCAAACCCCGCAAAACAGAAGTCAGCTCTACGGAGGACTCCAAAAACAAAAATGCAGTTATAAGCGGTTATATCCGTGATGTTAAAACTCAAGAATTTCTTATCGGCGCAACAATTTCCGTTGAAGGTCATGCTTTAGGCACTGTTACTAATGCTTACGGATATTATTCCTTGCCTCTAATGAAAGGTGAATACACCTTGATTTTCTCTTATTTAGGCTACAAACGTGAATACGTTAAAATCAATTTAACGGGTTCTGTATCTATTAACAAGGCTTTGGAAATGATAGAAACGCCTTTGGATGCGGTTTCCATCAGCTCTGAAAGTTTCTATGCCGGTGCTAAAGAATCCCTTAATTCTCCGGGCTCAAGTATTACGGTAAAGGATTTTACAGAATATTCAGGACTTGTTTTGTCCGGCGATTTGGTGGGAATCTTAGCTACCGACCACGGAATTACGAGAGTTGCTGACGGTTCGGCTTTTTACAGCGCAAGAGGTGGCTGCAAAGACCAAAATTTAATCCTTATTGATGATGCTCCTGTTTATCATCCTTCGCATTTGTTCGGATTTTTTTCTTCCGTGTCCTCTGACGCAATAAGTGCAATAGATGTTTACACCTCTGATTTTCCTATCAGATACGGTGGCAGACTCTCTTCTATTACGGATATTAGAACCAAAGACGGTATTTTGGGAAAGTTTAAAATTGGAGGCGAAATTATGCCTTTAGCAGTTTCCGCTTTAACGGAAGTTCCATTGAAACAAGACCAAATAACCTCTACCGTTAATTTCAGAAAATCAATTTTGGGGTGGATACCTTTGAAATTGGACCGAAAAGGTAAGAACGGTTTTTATGACGTTAATGCTAAAATCCATTTCAGACTCTCAAAGAAGAACCGCCTTTATTTGTCATTTTATGGCAGTAGGGATTATTATAACGACCTTAACACCACAACCGATTATGCCGTAATATGGTTTAATACGGCTGCAACTATTCGTAACTATCATATTATCAGCGACAAAATTTTTATGAATAATTCCCTATATATGGGGCGTTACGATTATAAAATCTATACTAACGATGCCCATACGAATTATTGGACAACGGGAATACAAAACTTCAGTTATAAATCTGATTTCGTTTATAACATAATGCCTGCCAATACGATACGATTTGGCGGTGAATACAGTTTCCATCTTTTTACTCCGGCCAGACTTTATACGGAAGACAATAAGACGGGTACAGGCCTTTTAACCGGTAATGCTGACAATGTTTCCGCTTATTTAGGCGTTGAAACCAGAATAACAAAAAAATTAGCCTTCAAAGTAGGCACACGAATCAATTTCTGGGGAAATTACGGAGCTGCTAAAAGTTATTTTTATAACGAAAGGACTATGACGTGGGATACTATTTCTTATCCTAAAGGAAAATTTAAGACCACTAAAGAGTTTGAACCGAGGGTTGCTTTGGTTTATAAACCTACCTCAAACATAATGTTGAAGATTTCAGGCGAGAGAAACATTCAGTTTCTGCACACCCTTTCAAACTCCATAAGCCCTTTTACTACTCTTGATTTGTGGATTCCGAGCGGAAATTATTTCAAACCGCAATCCGCTAATTGCGTAACTTTTTCCTCAGACTTAAAACTTCGGGATTTGACTTTTAGTTTCAACGCTTATTATAAATATGCTGAAAATTTAACTGAATACACCTTTCACGCCAATATGCTTTTGAATCAGACAATCGAAAACGAATTTTATCTCGGAAAATCAAACATTTACGGCGCAGAGTTCTCAATCGAAAAAAAAGCGGGCGCATTGCATTTAAAAGCATTTTACGCTTATTCTTATTCAAGACGTCTGACCCCGGAATTATATCATAAAGAATATATCGCCGATAATTGTATCCCGCATACAATACATTTGATGGCAAGTTATAAGATTACTAAAAATATTTCTGTTAAAGCAGATTGGAATTTTAACTCGGGTATTCCTTATACAAAACCCGTCGGATTTTATTATTACGAGGAATACAAAATCCCTTATTACGGCGCACGAAACAACGCACGACTGCCCGATTATCATAAAATGAACCTCGCTTTTGAATATATTCTGCCAGTTATAAAGCCGGGAGGAAAATTTTTCCATTCTTTAACACTCTCTATTTATAACATTTACGACAGAGTAAACTTCGTAATGGTATCTTATAATAAGGTGAAAACCCCAAACGGAAGTTATGTAATTCCCTCTAATTATATTAAGGACAACCAATTCCTTGCAACGGGATTGTCATTGCCCGGAATTATGCCCGTATTAAGTTATAAATTCAGATACTAAAAAAAAATTAACAAAAAACTAAAAAAAAAATTAGGTCATAAAAAAAATTATAACTAATTTTGCACACCCGATTATTATCAAAAGTTATTTAACTATTTTAAAAACAATTATTAAAATTTAAAAAACGTGGATTCATTAAGTTACAAGACCGTTTCCATCAATAAAGCAGCCGTAGAGAAAGAGTGGTTGCTCGTAGATGCAACGGATCAAACGTTAGGACGCTTTGCGTCAAAGATTGCCATGCTTTTGAGGGGCAAATACAAAGCCTCTTTCACTCCGCATGTAGATTGCGGCGATAACGTAATCGTTATCAATGCTGAAAAAATTAGAATGACCGGCAAAAAATGGGCTCAGAAAGAGTACGTACACCATTCAGGTTATCCGGGAGGACAGAAAATTGAAATCGCTAAAGATTTCGCTAAAAAAACTTTCGGTCCCGAGAGAATAATCGAAAAAGCGGTAAGAGGTATGTTGCCCAAAAACAAACTCGCCGATGCTATCCTGAGAAACAACCTCAAAGTATATCAGGGAGATAAACACGAACACGAGGCTCAGAAGCCCAGACTTATTAATTTAAATGACCTCAGATAATTATGGCAGACGTTACAAATACAATAGGTAGAAGAAAAGCAGCAGTTGCCCGCGTTTATGTAACCCCCGGCAACGGCGAAATTAAAATCAACGGCAGAGATTACAAAGAATACTTTACCGTTCCGCAGTTCCAGAAAGTAGCCGTTCAGGCACTTGACAAACTCGGCGCATTGGCTAACTATGATATTAAAGCCAACGTACAAGGCGGCGGATTCAAAGGACAGGCTGAGGCGGTAAGATTAGGCATCGCAAGAGCTTTGGTAAAAATCAATCCTGAAGACAGAGTTGCTTTGAAAAAAGAAGGCTTCTTGTGCCGCGATTCAAGAGTCGTTGAAAGAAAGAAACCCGGTCGTCCGGGCGCAAGAAAACGCTTCCAATTCAGTAAGCGTTAGTATAATGTTTAGTATCCAAACTGTCGAGACCGATAGCACTTGTGATTTGACCTATTGCTACCCGGCAGTTGATTTTTAGTTGAACGTAAACAAATAAAAAGAACCAAAATGGTAAGTTTTGAAGAATTATTAGACGCAGGTGTACATTTCGGACACTTGAAAAGAAAATGGAATCCTGCAATGGCCCCTTACATCTTCATGGAAAAGGGCGGAATCCACATAATTGATTTGCATAAGACAGCTGCTAAACTCGAAGAGGCTGCCGCTGCTATCAAACAAATAGCAAAATCGGGACGCAAAATCCTTTTCGTTGCTACCAAAAAACAAGCGAAAAGCATTGTTGCAGAAAAAGTACAGGCCGTAAATATGCCTTACGTTACAGAGCGTTGGTCAGGCGGTATGCTTACTAACTTCGCTACTGTTCGTAGAGCTGTTAAAAAAATGGCTACAATCGATAAAATGGCCTCTGACGGTACATTCGATCAGTTGTCAAAACGTGAAAAACTCCAAATCACCCGTAGAAGAGAAAAATTGGAGAAAAACCTCGGTTCAATCGCTGATTTGAGCAAAACACCTGCTGCTTTGTTCGTAATCGACGTTTTGAAAGAGAAAATCGCTGTTAAAGAGGCTCACAGACTTCACATCCCCGTTTTCGGTATGGTTGATACAAACTCTAATCCTAACGATGTAGACTTTGTAATTCCTGCTAACGATGATGCTGCAAAATCTATTTCAATCGTTCTTGACGTTATCACCAAAGCTATCTCTGAAGGCGTTGCTGAAAGAAAAAACGATAAAGATACGAACGAAAACCCTAAAGCTAATCAGGGTAAAAACCGCGGCAACAAAACCCGTGCAAGAAAAGCTAATAACAACGGCGACAAAGCTGCTGAAAACACAGCTGAACAACCCGCTGCTGAAAAAGCACAGGAAAACTAATCTTTTAAGCAAAGAAAATTAAGAAATGGCAGAAATTAAAGCAAGCGACGTTAAAAAATTAAGAGATTTAACGGGCGCAGGTATGATGGACTGCAAAAAAGCCCTCGCTGAAAGCAACGGCGATTTCGATGCAGCTATCGATATTCTTAGAAAAAAAGGTCAGAAAGTAGCAAGCAAACGTGCCGATAGAGAAGCTAAAGAAGGCTATGTAATCGGTAAAGTAGCCTCTGACGGCAAAAAAGCTTACGTTGTTTCTCTCAATTGCGAGACAGACTTCGTTGCTAAAAATGCTGATTTTATCAAATTTGCTCAAGATATTCTTGATGCCGCTATTAACGCTGATGCTTCTGATGCAGAGGCTGTTAAAGCTCTTCCTTACGGAAAAGGTACTATTAATGACGAAATCGTTAATCAGACCGGCGTTATCGGTGAAAAAATCGAATTAGGATATTACGGCAAAGTTTCTGGCGAGTCAGTTTATTGTTACAATCACATGGGCAACCGTTTGACGGCTCTCGTTGCTTACAACAAAGCTCTCGATACCACCGTTGCTAAAAACGTTGCAATGCAGGTTGCTGCAATGGCTCCTATCGCTGTTGATAAAGACGGTATCTCTCAAGAGACTATCGACAAAGAGTTGGAAGTTGCTAAAGAGAAAACCGTTCAGGAACAAATTCAGAAGAAAGTTGAAGCTGCTTTGAAAAAAGAAGGTATCAACCCTGCTCACGTAGATTCTGACGATCACATCGCATCTAACATCACTAAAGGTTGGATTACTGAGGAACAAGGCAAACTCGCTAAAGAAATCAAAGCTAAAGTTGCTGCTGAAACTCAAGTTCCGGCTCAAATGATTGAAAATATTGCTAAAGGTCGTATCAATAAATTCTATGAAGAGGTTACTCTTCTTAATCAGAAATTCGAGCAAGACAACAAAATCACTATCCGTGAATACTTGCAGAAAGCTGATAAGGACTTAACCGTTAAAGAATTTATCCGTTACGGTTTAGGTAATTAATCATATTTTTTGATTTTTAAATTGATAATTATAAGGCGGTTACAGTTTTGTAGCCGCCTTTTTTGTTTTTGTTGAGATTTTATTTTTTTTATATATTTTTTTTTGATACTTTTGCATATATAAAAAACTTGCGCAAGGAATAATGGGTAAGGTGCTGAAATACCCAAAAGAAAGTGAGTATAATTATTAACTAATATTATATAACATGAAAAGAATATTTGGTATAGTGTTATTGCTTTTTCTATTTGTTACGTTTGAAGTATCGTGTCAAAAGGAAATAGAAAATGACGGAGGTATTATTTTAAGCGGAGAAAGCATATGTCTGCCTCTAAAAGAGAATTCCGCAGATAGTAGTGCAAAATGCGTATCTAAACGTGGTTTTGGTAAAAAGTTTAGTCAGGTTCGTATCTTGCAAGACGATCTGGAACTTAGTTCTGCTGTGGTTCATAAAACTATAAAGATACGGGATATAAAAGGTAGTATATGTCAGGAGTGGCTATATGAAAATTTGTATTCTACAGTTTGGCAGGGAATAGGACAGCCCGGAGATGAAAGCGGAGAAAAATATGGTTTATACTATCAATGGCATAGAAATTTTTCCGATGTTTCACAATCGGATTGGGATCTTTGTATTTACAATGCCGTTAATGATGAAAATGAATTGGGTTTTCATATCCCTAACGAAGATGACTTTGATAATTTAGCAAATATAATAGGCGGTCAAGAATATATTTTTGAGGTTTTGGGTATGACTCCTCGAGGAGATTATAAAAACACGATTGTAGAGATAAAACTTAATAATGCTTGTTATTGGATGATTCCCCCTCGTCATTATGGTAGGCAAGAACCAGGGTGCGGTGTTTTTATTCATAACGGAGGAGCAAGAAAATTTACGGTTGCTTTTACAAATGTACCTGATTTACATTGCGGACTGCGTTTAGTGAGGACTATAAAAAAGGAAGAATGGTAAAAGTAGTAGTAAAAATAAGTGTTAATATCTTTTTGATATTAGCACTTTTTAGTTTTTCTTTGTTTGCACAAAATAAGCATACCGTTCTATGGAATGTGGGGGAATATATGTTGGATTTCAGAGATGGCAGTTTGAAAGTACCGTTTGAAAAGCATGATTGGAATCCGCAAAAATCTCGTTGGTATGTTGATGAAATGGGAAATTTGAAAATCATATATGACGGGCAGAAGTTAATTCATCTTTTAGGTAATAATTCTGTCCCGATAGAGGGGGGAGAAAATATAAAAGAGGATGAAGTTTCATTTTTTATTCCTGTGCCGGCAAATAAGGATATGATTTATTGTATCGGGAAAAAAACTTATTCCGTAATAGATTTGTCTGAAAATAAAATTATCAAAACTTCTTCGTTGAAAAATACTGCACAGACACATTTAGCCGTAAGACATTTTGATAAATGTAGTATTTGGCTTATCTTTTTCGATAAATTAGAGTATTATAAATATCTTATCACAAAAGACGGTATTGATTATATTGAAACCGTTGAATTAGAGAAAAATGACTACGAAAATGTAAAATTCTATTCTTCAAATATATGGCGTATAAACTTATCAAAAGACTGTAAACATTATACCGCACTTGTAAGCGGTGATAGAAATAATGAAATTTATTATGGTGATTTTGATAATAAAACCGGTGATTTTCATAGAAAATATAGTTACCGTTTTACTCAATGTACTTATAATAGTAATGTTATAATTTCTCCTGATAATACAAAAATTATATATCATGCACTAATGGGTGAAAGTTCTAGAGGAGATGATGTCTTTTTTTCTATACCTATATCCGTAGACGGGGTTCCTGATTTTGAAAATAGTAATGTGTTATTTACTATACAAAGAACCCGTGCTCTTTATTCTATTACTGATTGTTTTTACGCTATTGACGGTAATATATATTTCTTATTATATGTCTTGAGGGAAATTATAAAAATAGGTTTCGATAAGCCTGATATATATAAAGATGTTTATAATATGCCTGTAATTTTCTATCCGCGGTTAAGTTTTGTTAGTGATTGGTTTTCTGATGATTATCAAGAAAATTGTATTCCATATATATCTTATAAAGAATTTTGTGAAAGCGGAAAAATAATGTTTTCTCTTGATAATTATTCTCAAATAAAATCATTCCATTGGTCTTTTGGTGATGGAACGGTATCAGAAGAAGAGTTTCCTGTTCATGTTTATAAAGACTTAAAAAAATATGACGTAACAGTGGAAACGATTTCTTTTGACGGCCAGAAAAATACTTTTCATAAGGAAATTGTTGTTTCTCCTATTATGATAAAAGCACCTAAGATAATTTGTGATGATTAACTGTTGAGTTATAATTCACCCTTGCAGCCTAATTACTCAACTTTAGAGTAACTACAATTCACCCTTGCAGAGCGGTTACTCAAGCCTTGACTAACCATGATTCAGCCTTGTAGCCTAATTACTCAAGCCTTGAGTGACTATGATTCAGCCTTGCAGCGCAGTTACTCAAGGCTTGACTAACTACAATTCACCCTTGCAGCCTAATTACTCAAGGCTTGACTAATTACAATTCACCCTTGCAGCCTGATTACTCAGCCTTAGAGTAACTGCGCTGCAAGGGTGAATTATTATTTTACAAGCATTGTTGAATAATCTTTTTAACTTTAATTAACATTTAACAAAAATTGTCATTTTAATATGCTATAATGCCAATTTTGTTATAAAAAAATATAAATTAACAAAGAAAATATTACTAAAAATAAAGTAAAATATGAAAAAATGTAACAAAAATTTGCATAATTAAAAAAACGCTTTTACCTTTGCGGTACAATTTTATTAATTAACTTTTAAATTTTAAGAAAATGAACAGTATTTTAAGAAAACAGATCGTAAGAATCTCAAACAAAACGATTGATGAGTTCTTACAGAGAGTCGTTAAAGCGTCTGACTCGTTAAAGAATAACGCTTTTGCAAAGTATGTGTCTAACCTTAAAACCTCGGCGAAAACGTTCAACGAGTTGAGATTTTCTTCTTCGGGAAGTAATTATACTCCGCAAATGAGGGAAGTCGCATTGAATGCCGACAAGGATTTTAAGCGAATTCGTCTGACCGTAGAATTTTCAATGGTTTGTAAGACAGGACAGGAACAAACGGACGCCGTAGAATTGAATTCGGTTTTGAAAAAATTCGGTAATATCGCTCATGTCGGTATTCTGAAAAAGTTCGCCGATTACGAGTCTTTGGTTTCTGAATTGAAACCTTTGGGTAAAAAACTTACAACTTTAGGTTTGGATACCACGGTTACGGATTTGGAAAAACTTATTGTTAAATTCCGTGAGCTCAACCTCGGCAGAGACGGTTACCGTTTAGGTCTTAAAGGTAAACGTTTTCAGGCTAAAGAGAAAGCATGGGACGATTATTTATCGTTGAGGGATTATGTAGAGGCTTTTGCCGTTATTAACGGTGATAAAGAAACGTCCGCTTTCGTAGGTTATGTTAATGAGGCCCTTATTTATTTGGCTCCTAACGAGAACAAAAAGCAGGCTTAGAATTTATTCATTATTAATAATTAAATTTACAATTGTGTTATAAAAAAAGTGAGGCTGTCTGTGATAGACAGCCTCTTTTTTTGTGTTATAATTTTTCTCCGTAACACAAATCGCCTGCGTCGCCCAAACCGGGTACGATATAACCGTGTGAATTGAGATACGGGTCTGTTACAACCGTCCAAATATCGCATAAATCACTGTCAATATTGTTTTTAAGCGTTTCGATACCTTGTTCTGAGGAGAATATCGAGGCAAAATGTATGTGAGAGGGTCTGCCGTTTTTCAGAAGTCCGTTCATGGCTACTATTATGCTCGAACCTGTTGCTAACATAGGGTCTACGATAATTAATGTTTTGCCTTCGATTTCGGGCGATGCCATGTATTCAAATTTTATTTCAAAGGTTTTGCCGTCGGGATTGTAGGCACGATATTCTGAGAGAAATGCGTTTTCGGCATCGTCGAAAATGTCGATAAAGCCTTCGTGCATAGGAAGTCCGGCTCTGAGGACGGATGCAATTACGGTTTTACCTTTAATAATGTTGCAGTCAGCTTTTCCGAGCGGTGTTTCTACCTGTACTGAATTATAATTCAGGGTTTTGGAGATTTCGTAAGCTAAAACATGAGAAAGTCTTTTGATATTGTTTCTGAATCTTAACGAGTCTTTCTGAATGTTTACGTCCCTCATTTGGGCGATAAAATTTCCGGCTACGGAGTTTTCTTTTGATAAACAGTGTATTTTCATGGATTAAATTTTTGCTTAATTGCCTAAGGCTTTTTACATTAATATTTTTTTGACAATATCTTCAGCTTTTAAGGAGTTAAGACATTTGTATTTTTCATTGATTTTGCACTCTTTGTTGCCGTATACAGAGCACGGGCGGCAGTTAAGAGGAATTTGTATAGAGTCGGATTCTTTTTGGTTGAGGCCTAAAAATCCGGCTTTAGGGTGAGTTGCGCCCCATACGGAAACAACTCTTGTTCCTGTCAGCGAGGCTAAGTGCATATTTGCGCTGTCCATTGAAACCATGCAGTCAAGATTTGATATTAATAAAAGTTCGTTTTTAAGACCGCCGAGTTTTCCTGCTGTGCTTATGGTGTTAGAAAATTTCTTTTCCCACTCCTCCAAAACGGGTTTTTCTTTTTTGCCCGCACCGAAGAGAAATACTTTTACGCCTTTTTCCGATAATAGTTTAACGGTTTGCTCTGTTGTTTCAAGGGGTAAGATTTTACCTTTATGAGCGGCAAAGGGTGCAATTCCGACCCATTTATCGGATTTTTTTTCACCGGTGATTTTCAAAATCTCCTCTGTTAAAGTATTGTCGGAAAATATTGAGCGGAAATCAATTTTGAAATCAAAACCTAATTTTTTAAGAACATCTAAATAACGCTCAAAAGTTGTTTTTAAAGGTGAGGAGTTTTCAGCACCTTTTTTTATGAGGCGTTTTTTCTCGTTGCGACCTTTGTTGATTTTTTCGGTTTTAATACCGGCGAAAAATGTTCTTATCCTTAAATATTTGGTTCTTAATACGTCATGAAAGTCTGCGTATGCGTCGATTTTCATGTTTTTGATTTCTTTGAAAAGGCGGTTAAGCCCCAAAATACCTTTGTAATCGTTTTTCAAATCCACGCCGCAAAATTTTACGTTTTGCGGCAGGAGTGAGAACATAGGTTCAAAGTTTTTGCGGCTTAAAACAACGATTTCCAAATCTTTGTAGTTTTCTGCTAACGATTTTATTACGGGTACTGACATTGCAACGTCGCCCATCGCAGAAAACCGTGTTATAAGTAAACGCTTGATTTCCATTATTTTGAACCGTAAAGAACGGGATTTAAGTTCGGGTCGTTATACATTTTCATTTGTTTATAAACTTTCATGTATTTTTTGCCCGAGGCAATATCCTCTAAGAGTTGGTCGATAGCAGTGCCTAAATCTTTTTTCTGTTCTAAGAGTACGTTTAATTTATTTTGACACTGTGCTTTGTGTTCTTCTGTGGAATCGGTTCTTAAAACTTGTTCTTGCATGTGGAAGATTTTAAGGGCTAAAATACTGAATCTGTCAACAGCCCAAGCGGGGGATTCGGTATTGATTGTAGCGTTTTCCGATATTTTAACGTCTTTGTATTTATCAAGAAAATAGCTGTCAATCAGTTCTACTAAATCGGTTCTGTCCTGATTACTTTTATCGATTCTGCGTTTAATTTTGAGGGCTTCCTCGGGGTCGATTTCAGGATTTCTTATAATGTCTTCCAAATGCCACTGAACTGTATCAATCCAGTTTTTTAAATAGAGATAATACTCAATCGTTTTGATTTGGTAAGGATTTGCAATCGGAGTATCAACATCGTCTTTTTTATGATAATCTGCAATCGACTGCTCGAAAATTTTCCAAGAATTCTGTGTGAATGTCATAACCTTTTATTATTTTAATTATTAATGCGCAAAAATAATAAAAAAAATGTAAGGGAGAAAATTAAATTCTCTCCCTTACTATATACATATTGTTAAAAATTGAATTTTGTAAGCTCTTCAAATTGTTTAACCCTTTGAGCGATGTCATTAGAGGTTAATTGTTGAAGGTTTTCAGTACCGAATTTTTCACAACAGAAACTGCCCGTAACCGAGCCGGCAATAACTGCGGCTTTAACGGTTTCAAAATCGGTTTTACCTTTTGATGCGATGTATCCCGTAAAACCGCCTGCAAAACTGTCTCCTGCACCAGTCGGATCAACTACGGTGTCAAGTATTAACGCCGGAGCCGAGAAAATACGTCCGTCATTTGAGAACAACAATGCGCCGTTAGAGCCTTTCTTTATAATAAGGTATTTAAGACCTTTGGCGAGGATTTTTTTAGCGGCTTTTAACAAAACAAATTCGCCTGAGAGTTGGAATGCTTCTTCATCGTTGATTGTCAGGACATCAACCATTGAAATCGTTTCTTCCAAATCTTGCAGAGCGATGTCCATCCAAAAATTCATCGTGTCCATAACGATAAGTTTTGGGCGCTTCTTAAATTGTTTGATTACCGACTGTTGAATTTTGGGTGTAATGTTGCCTAACATCAAAACTTCAGCCTCTTGATAGCTTTGCGGAACCTCAGGAGAGAAGGTTTCAAAGCAATTTAATTCCGTTTTAAGAGTTTTTCTTTGGTTCATGTCTGTGTTGTAAACCCCTGCCCAGAACATTGTTTTGTTGTTTTGGTCGATTTTAACTCCTTCAGTATCAATGCCTTTGTTGTGCAAAACATCGAAATATTCCTGCGTAAAATCGTTGCCGACTACTGAAATAATTTGTGGTTTTACACCGAAGTTGCTGGCTGACAGCGCGATATAAGGCGTTGCGCCGCCAATAATCTTTTCTCTTTTGCCGAAAGGCGTTTCAATGGCGTCAAAAGCCAAACTTCCGGCGATTGCTAATTTGTTCATAATCAATCTATTAAAAAAAAGTTTTAATTTTTTTGAAAATTTTTGCAAAAATAATTTTTTTTTTTGAAAAAAACACCATATCTTTGCATCGCAAAAAAGGAAAAAACAACAAGTTCTTTTAAAAGCAAAACATTCTCCAATAGCTCAGTTGGTTAGAGCATCTGACTGTTAATCAGAGGGTCAATGGTTCAAGTCCATTTTGGAGAGCTTTTTTCATGATTGGATTTTATATTATTATAAAGTTTAAGGGTTAGTAACAAACAATCTCCAATAGCTCAGTTGGTTAGAGCATCTGACTGTTAATCAGAGGGTCAATGGTTCAAGTCCATTTTGGAGAGCTAAAAAAAGAGAGGGCAGCAGAAAAATTACTTTTTTGTTGCTCTTTTTTATTTTATAAAAGTCAAAAATAAAACTCTATGGATTCTACAAGACAGAGCAAAGTGAGCCGCCTTTTGCAAAAGGAAATAGCAAATTATTTTTTGCATAATTCCCGCGATTTTCAGGGCGCAATGATTTCCGTTTCAGAGGTCAGAGTTACTTCAGATTTGGATGAGGCAAGAATTTTCGTTTCTATTTTTCCGCAGGATAAGCGTGATTCGGTTTTTAGCGATATAGAACTCAAGACAAAAGAAATTCGTTTTGAAATAGCAAAACTTATAAGATTTCAATTAAGAAGGATTCCTAATTTTATTTTTATGCTTGATGAGTCGCTTGATTATGCCGAAAGGATTACTCAACTGCTTGATAAAAGCAAGAAAACTCAAACGCAATTAACCGAAGAAAAATAAATTAACTAAGAAGAAAAAGATTATGCAGTACGACCCCGTTAAACGTTCTCTTGGAAAGGTTTTTAATAAGAAACCGTTTTTGAGAAAAATATTTTATAAACTTCTTGATTTATTATTGCTTAGGGCTTGGTACATAAAGCGGGAGATTAAGAGAATTTATTCAGGGCATAGGGATTTAGAGGTTAATATCCTTGATGCGGGGAGCGGTTATGGTCAGTACGATTTTTTCATGTCCTCGTATCTTAAAAATGCAAGGATTTTGGGCGTGGATCTCAAGGAAGAACAAATTGAGGATTGCAATTCTTTTTTTGCTCAGATAAAACGCTCTGACAGAGTGAAATTTGCATACGCTGATTTAACGGAGTTTTCAGAGAATGAAAAATTTTCTTTAGTTCTTTCAGTTGATGTGATGGAGCATATTTTGGAGGACGAAAAAGTTTTTAGCAATCTTTGTCAGAGTCTGAAAACGGGCGGAGTACTTTTGATTTCAACACCTTCTGATTTAGGAGGTTCGGACGTTCATCACGAAGGCGAACATTCTTTTATTGACGAACACGTAAGGGACGGTTACAACAAAGAGGATATTGAAAGAAAACTTAAAAATGCCGGATTCTCTAAAGTTGAAACATCGTATTCTTACGGCACTCCCGGCTCTTTAGCTTGGACATTATCAATGAAATGGCCTATTGTAGCCGTTAATTTTTCAAAATTGATGTTCATTCTTTTGATTCCTTATTATATCATTACATTTCCGTTTACCTTTTGTTTGAATTGGTTGGATACCGTTACAAAGCATGAAAAAGGAACGGGACTGATTGTTAAAGCCGTAAAATAATGAAATTACCGGTAAAAATCGCATTCAGGTATTTGTTCTCTAAAAAAATGAATTTAGTGAACATTATTTCGCTTATTTCTGTTTTCGGGGTTGCGGGAATGAGTGCTGCTTTGATTGTGATTTTATCCGTTTTTAACGGTTTTGACACGTTGATTCAATCGATGATGAACCGTTTTGATCCCGATATTAAAATTACCGCCGAGAAAGGAACTTCTTTTCTCTTAGACTCATTGACCTTCAATAAGATAAAAAATGTTGATAATGTTAAAACTGCGGTCTCTTGTGTTGAAGAAACGGCACTTTTTCAGTACGGACATTATCAAAACGTAGCAAGAATGAAAGGGGTGGGAGAGGATTACGCTAAAATTTGCGATATTGATTCTTGCACTTATATCGGCGAATTTCTTTTGGAAGATACTATTACGGGCGTTCCTTTTGCTGTTGTGGGCAGCGATATTGCCGGTAGTTTAGGAATTAACATCGGCGGTTTTACTCCGCTGAAAATTTATGTGCCTTTAAGGAGCGAAAAAGTTTCAATAGACCCCTCTTCGGCGTTTTCGCAATCGGGAATTTCTCCTTCGGGTATTTTTCATATTCATCAGGATTTTGATTCTAAATACGTTATCGTTCCGGAAAAATTTGCAAGAAAGGCTTTGGAATATGCCCCTGAAGAATATTCTTCTATCGAAATACTTTGTTATGATTATTCAAAAGTTTCAAAAACCGTAAAGGATTTGTCAGAGCTTTTAGGTCCGGGTTTTGAAATCAAGGACAGATACCGTCAGCAGGATATGCTTTATAAGATTATGAAGTCAGAAAAACTTTCGATTATTCTGATGCTTAGTTTTATAATCGTGATTGCCTCTTTCAATATTATCGGTGCGCTTACGATGCTTATTATTGACAAGAAAAACGACATAAAAATACTTTCGCATTTGGGTGCGGATTTAAAATTTATCAGGCGGGTTTTCTCTTCAACGGGACGGCTTATAACCCTTGCCGGTGCTTTTTCGGGTCTGGTGTTAGGACTTTTGATATGCTGGTTGCAGATAAAGTTCAAACTCCTGACTTTTCCCGGTGACGGTTCGTTTATAATTGATGCTTACCCGGTAGAAGTCAGATTTGAAGATACCTTGGTTACTTTGTTGATTGTAACGGTAATCGGTTTCTTGGCTTCGGCTCTGCCCGTTAAAAAAATATTTGTGTAATTTTTGCCGTTTGGCTTGTATATTGCAATAAAAACTTTTATCAACTAAAACACTTACCGTTTATGCTAAACAAAGAGATTAACAGACCTATCGTTGTGCCGTGGGATTATTCCGAAAAAGCGGAATTCGCTTTGCTTCATGCTATTGATTTTGCAAAGGCATTAAACCGTGAAATAATTCTCGCTCATATCACAAAATGGGAAAACGACATCGCACTTAATGTGGAAAGACTCAATCTGAAAGCGGAAGATATTATGGTTCAGTATGGTATCCGTCCATCAGTAGTGGTTAAAACGGGAAATATTTTCGATCAGATAAAATCTGTAATTGAGGAATCTGACGCCGAAATCGCTGTGATGGGAACTCACGGAATCAAAGGTATTCAGAAGTTTACCGGCAGTTGGGCTCTGAAAGTGATTGCCGGTTGCAATGTGCCTTTTGTCGTTGTTCAAGACAAACCCTCTGAGGCTGATATTCATAAAATTGTCCTTCCTTTGGATTTTAAAGCCGAGGAGAGGGAAAAACTCGTTTGGACTGATTTTATGACCAAAATATTCAAATGCAAATTTTATCTCTGTTATACAGAAAGTTCTGATATTCAAGTCTTAAAACGTACTCAAGCAAATATTAATGCAGCCGTTAAATTCCTTGAAGGAAAGTCTATAAACTACGAATTGCAAAGACTTGAGGGTAGGGAAGGTTTTGCATACGAGACAATTAAATTCGCAGAAAGCATAGGAAGCGGACTTATTATCATAATGACGAAGAAGAATATGACTTTTCAGGATTATGTTTTCGGAGCTGTGGAACAGCAGATAATTGCTAACGAGGCTAAAATTCCGGTTATGTGCGTTAATCCGATTATGAAAAACTAAAATCGGTTTTTTCTGCTGCTTTTTCAAAAAAAATATTTACATTTGCGAAAAATATTTTTTTAATGGAAAAGAACATTCAAAACAAATACGTAATCGGTATCACTCACGGAGATATCAACGGCATCGGATATGAAATTCTTTTCAAATCCCTTGCCGATGCTCTTTTTTATGAAGGGCTTACAATCGTGGTTTACGGTTCGCCGAAGATTGCGGCTTATCACCGTAAAATGTTGAACATCAATAATATTACCGTTAATAATGCTAAAGATGCCACTGAAATAATTCAGGGCGGTATCAATATAATCAACGTTTGCGACGAAAATACGAGGGTCGAACTCGGAAGCAGTTCTATTCAGGCGGGTGAGTGCAGTGTTGCGGCTTTGAATAGGGCTCAAGCCGATTTAAAAAACGGTTTGATTGATATTTTAGTTACTTTACCCGTCAATCAGTTTAATGTTTTTGACGCTGGTTTTAGATTTGCAGGTATTTCGGAGTCTTTGGCTCAGGAGTTCAACTGCAAAAATTTTGTTATTACCTTTATCGGTCAGAAATGCAAAATCGCAACTCTGACAAGTGCAATGCCCGTTGCTAAGGTTTCTGAAAATATTACTATCGAAAAAATTCTTTGGAAACTCCGCACTCTTAACAAATCACTCAAAGAGGATTTCCTTATCAGAAAACCGAAAATCGCTGTTCTTGGTATCAATCCTTTTGCCTCGGATTACGGAGTTTTCGGTATTGAGGAAGGCGATAGAATTTTGCCGGCTATCGAAAAAGCTAATGCTGAGGAAATTATTTGTTTCGGACCTTACAGCCCTGAAGGATTTTTCGCATCTCAGGCTTATAAAAAATTCGATGCCGTTTTAGCAATGTATTATGACCAAGCGGTTTTAACATTCCGTCTTATCGAAGGTAATTCGGGTGTTTGTTATACGGCGGGACTTCCTGTTGTTTCAACAACTACTATACATGGTCCTGCTTATGATATTGCAGGTAAAGGCCTTGCCGATGAATCGTCTTTTAAAAACGCTTTGTATACGGCTATTGATATTTGCAATGCCCGCAAGACAATGGAAGGCATAGTTCCGCTTAAAAAACAAGCAGAATTAGAGGCTGATAAAAAAATCTGTTAATTTCTTTTTTTAAGAAAAAAGAGGAAATGAAAGTTGTTATTCAAAGAGTTTTGGAGGCTTCCGTTAAAATTAACGGTGTTGTTAAAGGCGAAATAGGGCAGGGTTTGACGGTTTTTGCCGGTTTTACGCACGATGATACGACGGAGGATTTGGTTTGGACGGCGGGAAAAATTGCCGGATTGAGAATTTTTGACGATGAAAATCATGTTATGAATCTTTCTGTCAGAGATATAAACGGCGGTATTTTGCTGATAAGTCAGTTTACGCTTCATGCCATGACCAAAAAAGGAAACCGTCCTTCGTATGTTTTAGCGGCGAAATCCGAAATTTCAAAACCTTTGTACGAGGAGTTTATTTCGCTTTTGGAGAGTGAGGCTGATAGAAAAATTCAAACCGGAGAGTTTGGTGCGGACATGAAAGTCTCACTTATCAACGACGGCCCCGTAACGATAATTATTGATAGTAAAAATAGAATATGACACTTCAGGAGGCTCAACAAAAGGTTGATAATTGGATTAAAACTTACGGCGTAAGATATTTCTCGCCTTTGACGAATATGGCGGTTTTGACCGAGGAAGTCGGTGAGGTTGCCAGAATAATTTCGCGTCAATACGGCGAGCAAAGTTTTAAAGACTCCGACAAAGATAAAAATTTAGCGGACGAACTCTCTGACGTATTGTGGGTTGTAATTTGTCTTGCTAATCAGACGGGAATAAACCTTACTGAAGCGTTTGAGAAAAATCTTTTGAAAAAGACTTCAAGAGATTCTTTAAGGCATATCAACAATGAAAAAATTGAAAAAAAATTAACAATTAATGGTTTAAAAAAATATTATGAACGAATTTTCTTTTGAAAGACACGGCTCTGAGCTTGTTAACAGCAAACTCGCTTTTTATGAAAAACACAAACTCACGCCTACTGCGGACATTCTTAAAACCGTTTATTCTTGCATCGACCTTACGAGTTTGAGTAATGCGGATACAGAAAAAAGCATTACGGCTCTTGTGGAATCGGTTAATAATCACAAGGAAAAACATCCTAATGTTCCCAATGTTGCCGGAATTTGTGTTTATCCGAATTTCGTATCGTTGGTAAAACAAAAATGTACCGTTCCTGAGGTTGATATAGTTTCAGTTGCGGGCGGCTTTCCTCACGCACAGACTTTTCAAGAGTTGAAAGTTAAAGAAGTAGAAATGGCTTATCAAGCCGGTGCTGATGAGATTGATGTTGTTATCAATGCCGGTGACGTGATTTCGGGTAATCACGAAAAAGCTTTGGACGAACTTTCAGCAATGAAAAAAGCTGCAAAATCTGCTAAATTGAAAGTTATTCTTGAAACGGGAATTTATCAGTACGATGCTGATATTTACGATGCTTCAATCATCGCTTTGAAAGCCGGTGCAAACTTTATTAAAACATCAACTGGCAAAATGGAACCGGCTGCTACACCGAGAGCTGCCGTAATTATGGCTTTGGCGTTGAAAGATTTTCAAAATAAAACTGGAAAATTCGCAGGTTTGAAAGTTGCCGGCGGAATACGCACTACTGAACAAGCCGTTTTGTATTATCAGATTGTCCGTGATATTACCGGATTGGAGCAATTAGATAAATATTCTTTCCGTATCGGTGCAACGTCTTTAGCAAAAAATGTTCTTTCTGATTTGGAAACGTTGTAATACTCCATTTTAAAAGATAATGAAAAAAGTTTTATCAATTTTAAGACAGATTATTGTATTTTCAATAATCTGTCTTTTAAATATTTGTACTTTATATGCTCAGAATGAGTACAATATGTTGCGGTTTAAAGACGGTACTGTATTCGATTTTAATACATCACCGATGACCGTAAAAAATAATTCCGGCTCATTATCTAATTTGTATTCTGCAAGTATTTGTGATGTAAACGGAGATTTGTTATTTTTCGGATGCGAAGATATAGGTTGTTTTTTTTCTATATATGATAGAAACAATGCGCTTATATATAGTAAGGAATGTATGCGTGCTAACAATATATATGCCTTGCGTAAGCCGAATACATATAATACATATTATTTTATTCTGTCAAAAAGGGAAAAATCGCAGTTAAGCAGGGGAAATTTGTTATATGTTAAAATAGTAATTAATGACAACGGCGGTTATGATATTACTTCAAATGAATTGGAAGCATATACAGGGCAGTTTCTGATACCATACGTATATAAAAACGATGTTTATGTAGTCTGCGACAAAGATTCTGATATTCTCTGTACTCTAAAGCTGAATGATGACGGGTTGGAGCTGTTAAACGAATATGACGCAAATTTTAAAGTCGGTTATTATCATTTAGTTCCTTTTAAACTGAAATTTAACAATGAAATGTCGAAATTGATATTCAATGAAGGAATTTTCGATTATGATATTTCGCAGCATAAAATTAACGGTTATAAGCCTTTTCCGGGAAGAATATTATCTTTTGAGTTATCAGAGGACGGATATTATACATACATATCTTCAGGGAGGGAACTTTTGCGTTGTAAAACATCTGAAATATCTTCTGCTTTTGAAAACCCTGAGATTTTTGAGCTGTTGAAAAAAAACGTCGGATACAATGATATGTTGTCATGTAAGGGTAATATTTATGCTGCGGATAATTATACCCAGAAAATAGAACTAAATAAACATTTTATTACCGTAATTGAGAATGTAAATTCTAATGATTGTAATTTGAATTATTCAAAATTGGAAATTACATCTCCGATAAATTTTTTTTCCCCTATATTCTCCGTACTTACCGTTCATTTGAAACCGAAGTATCTTGTCTGACTGCTGATTTTAAATATACCGGTCATTATGCAGAGTCTTTTGAATGGGATTTTGGCGACGGCTCTCCTAAATCTAGTTTGAAAAATCCGAGCCATACTTACGAAAAAGAAGGAAAATATTCTGTAACATTAAGAGTAAAATACTCTGATAATGAGGAAAGTACCATTGTTGATGAGGTGAAAATTGCTAAGGGCTTAAGTCCGTTGAAAGTGGAAATTGTTAAGTGAATAGTTACTATATTTCTTTTTTTCGTTTTTTGTAATAGATGTCAATTTTGGTGGCATAATAGTCGTTTATGCCTTCTAATTGTAAAATATATTCGCCTTCGGGCATAGTTCCGGCTTTGATTTCGATTTTGCCGTTGCCGGTGATTCTGCCTCTTAATTGATTTGCGGAATTAATACTTTTTAGAGTGTAAAAACTGAATTTTTTTAAATTCAGAATGTTAATTTTATAAGAGGCGTTGGAGTTTTCGATTTTGAAAGCCGGATAACAATTTGTACAAAGAACAGCTTTTTCTATTTTAGGGTTTTGCGTTAAAATTTCACCTTCCGTGTCAAAAACAATGTATCTGACGTTGAAACCCGGTTCCATTGTGAAAGTTTGACCTTGATAAGTGTTGTTGAGTTTTAAAATGATTTTTTCGCCCTCGCTGCCGAAAACAGTCAAAGGAACTTTGCATTTAAAAAAACTTACGGAACTATCCGAAGGCGTTTGAAGAATTTTTATATTTAACAGCCCGTCAGAGGTTTGTTGCCATTTAACATCGTATATCGGATAACCCGAACCGTAAAACCATTGCATAAAAAACCAATCCAAATTCTTGCCGGAGATTTTTGAAACCAAGTTGAAAAAATCTTTCGCACAAGCGTTGGAATATTTGAAAGTTTTGTTGTTTAAATACTCTCTTAGGGTTTTGAAAAATGCAGCATCTCCGATTTCTCTGCGCAAAAGATGAATTACCATTGCGCCTTTGGAATATCTTAAAGAAGTGTCAAAAAGTTTTCCTATGTTCAAGGTGTCTTTCGCGTTAAGACAGCCTTTGGGATTGCGGCAGGCTTTTTTTATCATAGCTTTGCGCCACTGCGAGAGGTCAGAGGTTTGTCCTAAACCTTTTTCCGCCGCTAAATATTCACAATATGTGGCAAAACCTTCGTTCAAAAAAATATCGCTCCAAGATTTACAAGTTACCATATCGCCGAACCATTGATGCGCAAGTTCGTGAATCATTAAATCTAAACTGAAATCCGATAAAAAACTTATTGTCTGATGTTCCATTCCGCCTTGCCAGCCGAATTGTGCGTGTCCGTATTTTTCTTTTATGAAGGGATACTGACAAAGTGAGTCGCAAAACATTTTGAAAACTTCGGAAAGTTTCCACGTTTTTCTGCGGCATTGTTCATAACGTTCCGGATAAACGTAATTTACGATTTCAACGGTATCTTTTCCCGTTACGACGAATTCCGAATAAACTTTGTATTGTGTTACGGCAACGGCTATTAGATAATAAGCGCACGGATATTTGTGCCTCCATTCAGTGGTTCGGATATTTTTCCTTACCGTTTCTTTGAAAAGTTTTCCGTTGGAAACGGCTTTGTATTTTTCGGGACACTTTATAGTAATGAATACCGAATCTATTTTGTCGGAAATGTCCTGTTTGATTGGTACCCAGTCTTTTGCACCGTATGGTTCGCTTAGCGTCCAAAAAACAGGAATGCCATCGTGGGCGGAATAACAAACAGAACCGAGTCCCGTTTTTGTAGGATTTCCTTGATACACAACAGAAACACTGTCGGTTTCTTTCCAAGAATTTTGCGGTTTTATTTCCAAAAAATTGTTTTTATGCGAAAATTCAAGAGTATCTTTCCCGTATAATACGTTTAAAACTTTCAAACTGTCGGAAAGGTCTAGTTTTACGGGAAGTTTTTTTTCGGATTTGTTTTTAATTCGGAAAAATTCTGTCGCTTTGCCTTTGAGAAATTTTACTTCAGGATTGATTTCTAATTCTAATTTCAAAAAAATCATATCCGCATCGACATTTTGAGGGTATGCCGATGTCCGAATTATTATAAAAAAAGTTAAAAAAAGTATATTTTGGGGCTTAAAAAAGCACATAAAAACCGCTTTTAAAAATTATTTTTACGTTAAGATTTTTTTTGCTGTTTTTTTACGGGTGCAAAATTAATATTCTAAATGCTTAATACACAATTTTTTTTATAAAAAAAATAATTCTTTTGGACGAAAAATAAAGATTTAATATACAACGAATTATAAAAAAATTTTTTTTTATGGTCTAAATTTATTTACTTTGCACCCACAAATTAAATAGAAAACATAGTAAAAAAATTTAAAATTTAAAAATTATGTCAGACATTTCTTCACGCGTAAAAGCTATTATCGTTGACAAACTCGGTGTTGATGAATCAGAAGTAACACCTGAGGCAAGTTTTACCAATGATTTAGGTGCAGATTCACTTGATACGGTTGAATTGATTATGCAGTTCGAAAAAGAATTCACTATCACGATTCCGGACGATCAGGCAGAAAAAATTTCTACCGTGGCAGATGCAATCGCATACATTGAAAACAATTCTAAGTAATTATTGTCATTAACACACAAAAAAGGTAAGAAGTTTTATGGAATTAAAACGCGTAGTTGTTACCGGCATTGGAGCAATAACTCCTTTAGGCCACAATATAACCGAGTTTTGGGATAACTTGAAAGCTGGGGTAAGCGGCGCAGGTCCAATTACCCGTTTTAATCCCGAAAAGTTCAAAACCCGGTTTGCATGCGAGGTTAAAGATTACGACCCGGCTAAGTATTTCGATAGAAAGGCAGCTGCTAAAATGGATCTTTTTACTCAGTTTGCTTTGATAGCAGCCGAGGAAGGTTTCAAAGATTCAGGGCTCGTAGACTTTGACTTCAAGCATGACCGTGCAGGCGTAATTTGGGGCTCCGGCATCGGCGGTATCAACGTAATGACCTCTGAGGTAATTGAATATGCTAACGGTGACGGTGTACCTAAATTCAGTCCCTTTTTTATTCCGAAAATGATTAGCGACATTGCAGCGGGTTATATTTCGATGAAATATGATTTGCGCGGTCCTAATTATGCGACTGTATCTGCATGTGCTTCGTCTGCTCACGCAATTATTGATGCATTCAATTGGATAAGATTGGGCAAGGCTGACATCGTTGTAACAGGCGGGTCGGAATCTCCTATCGGAATTGCTGCTCTTGCTGGTTTCAATTCTATGAAAGCACTTTCTACCAGAAACGACGATCCTAAAAAGGCTTCCCGTCCTTTCGACAAAGACAGAGACGGTTTTGTTATCGGTGAGGGTGCAGGATGTCTTATCCTCGAAGAATACGAACACGCTAAGGCAAGAGGTGCGAAAATATATTGCGAGGTCGGAGGCGGCGGCGCATCGGCTGATGCGCATCATATAACGGCTCCTCACCCCGAGGGACGTGGTGCTTCGCAAGTAATGCGTATGGCTATCGAAGATGCAGGTCTAAGGCCCGATGATATTGATTATATCAATGTTCACGGTACTTCTACCGGTCTTGGCGACAAGGCTGAATCTTTGGCCATAAAACAGGTATTTGGCGAACACGCTTACAATTTGAGTATCAGCAGTACGAAAAGTATGACAGGGCATCTTTTGGGCGGTGCGGGCGCAGTGGAATCCATTGTGTGCGTTCTTGCTATGGTCAATGACACGGTGCCTCCTACAATCAATTTTGAAACTCCTGACCCTGAAATTGACCCCAAACTCGATATTACTCCGAATGTTGCAAAACAAAGACCGATTAGAGCGGCTCTTAACAATACTTTCGGTTTCGGTGGGCATAACGCTTCAGTGGTTTTCAAAAAATTGTAAGCACTAAAAACTTTTAAAGAGATAGTGTTTACCGACTTATTGTCATTTTTAAAATTTATTTTTAGGTCCGATAAAAAATTCGTCTTAGAATTAAGACGAATTACGGGCTTTTTCCCGAATCATCTCGAATTTTATAAAACGGCTCTTATCCACCGTTCCAAATCAATAAGAAAAAGGGGCGGTTTTATGGTAAACAATGAGCGTTTGGAATTTTTGGGAGATTCGGTACTTGATTTGCTAATCGGCGAATATTTGTACAAAAAATTTCCTGAAGAACAAGAAGGTTTTTTAACGCAGTGTCGTTCGCGGATTGTAAACGGTGAAAACCTTACCGAACTTACTAAACATATCGGTTTGGATAAATTGGTAAAGACTAATGTCAAAACTAACGCTCAAGGCGTTCATCTCTACGGAGATGCTTTTGAGGCTTTTTTAGGTGCGGTTTATTTGGATAGAGGTTTCAAGAGAGCGGGCAGATACATTATCGACAGAATTATGCCTAAGTATCTGAATATCGTTGAATTGGAACATCATAATTACAATTACAAATCGCAAATGATAGAGTGGGGGCAAAAACATAAAAAAACGGTCGTTTTTGAAACCGACCTCGATGCTCCCGGAAGCAAATATTTTGTTTCTACCCTCAAAATCGGCGACAATGAGATGACAATCGGCATAGGCTCGTCCAAAAAAGAGGCCGAACAAAAAGCGGCACGTATGTGTCTTGAAAAACTTGGTGTTATCAAAGGAGATTAATTCTCTTAGGGAAAAATAACTTATGGATTCAACACTTTTTAGGTTATCCATAAGTTATTTTTTTTATGTATAAATGATATTTGTTAAATAGTGTTAAAACTGAAAAATAAATTTTGATAACTGAAAAATAAGTTATAAAATTGCATTATCAATTATATGACGGACTAATCAGTTCTATAACGTAAATATAAGTTAGAAAATGATGGAACAACTTACTAAAGCAGAGGAAAAGGTAATGCAACTTTTGTGGAAGTTGAAAAAAGCTTTCGTAAAAGACATTATCGAGGAAATGGACGAGCCGAAACCGCCTTACAATACTATCAGTTCAGTGATTAGAATTTTGAAGGATAAAGGTTTTGTGGATTTTAAAGCCTACGGAAAAACTTATCAGTATTTTCCGAAAGTTTCCAAACTTCAGTACAAAAAGTTCACTTTTGCGCAAATGTTGAGAAATTATTTCGACGGAAGTTATCAGACGATGGTTTCTTACATGGTGGACGAAGAAAAAATTACTGACGAGGAAATCTCTGAAATCAAACGGATTATTGATAATAAAGGTAAGTAATGGTTCAAGTACTGAAATACACATTGGAGGCAGGTTTAATTTTCTGCATTTTCCAGTTTTTTTTCAATCAGGTGTATTGCAGTTTGTGTTATAACAAGTGGAACAGAATTTTTTTGATTTTCTCTTGTTTCGCCTCTTACCTGTTGCCGTTTATAAAAATTGAATATTTTGAAAACGGTGTTGTCAATCTTCCTAAGTTTGAAATCGTCAATATCGTACACAGCGGCGGTGTTGATGTTATTACGGTAAACAAGGAAAAAACTTTCCGAACCATGGCGGAAAATTTTTTCGATTCAAAGTTCTTTGATATTTCGGTTGAAATACTTTTTGCAGTCTATGTTGCAGGTGTTTTTATAAAACTTTTAGCTTTTTTCCTGAGCCTGAAAAAAACTTTGAAACTAAAACGTAATCCGTTAATAACAACTTTAGATAATAATATTAAAGTTTTTGAAACTAAGTTGAATACTGTTGCGTTTTCTTTTTTTAAGAATATATTTTTGGGTGTTAAGGCAAAGCAACTTTCTAAGGAGGAAATGTCGGTTGTGTTTGAACACGAAAAGCAACATATCAGCGGAAAACATACTCTGGATTTGATTTGTTTTTCTTTGTTTTCGGCTTTGCAATGGTTTAATCCCGCTGTTAAAAAAGCCTCAGAAAATTCAAGGCTCGTTTGCGAGAATATTGCCGATAATACAGCCGGAAAGGACGGCGGAATGACTCAATATTCTATGCTTATTTTACGGCTCGGAATCTCTAACAATGCAAAACAAACCAAGAAGAACAAAGATTTTAAGCGCGGTTTCCTTGTCAGGAGAATTGCCGGTCTTTTCAATATGGACAGCGATAAAGTGCGTAAAATCAGATTTATATCTTCCTTGCCGGTGATTTTAACTTTTTTCATAGCATACGTTATGATTAAAGGTATGTTTTTGAAGACTAATTCCGGACTTGAAATGCCCGTTCAAGGTAAAATAAAGGTTACTTCGGAATTCTTTGAAAACAAAATTTATTCGGCCTCTGACGGTAATATTTTTAAAGTCAGACACCTTCAGACAGATTTTTACGCTATGAAAAACAAAAGCGTTTATTCGCCTTTTAATGCTAAGGTCTTAAAAAAAGAAAAAAATCTTATTTCTTTGAAAGATTCATGCGGTTTAACCGTAGTTTTAGGCGGTTTTGAAGTTTTTGATTTTCAATCGGATAGTATTCAAAAAGGTGTTATAATCGGAAAAACGACGGGTGAATTGATGTTTATTAAAACCTATAAAAATTCTCTTGCCGTTGATCCTAAATTAATCTTTAATTTCGATAAACAGAATGACGGAGAAAACTTTTAGACGAAAAAATATGCCGGATTTTTCCGACAGACTGCTGTATTTTCAAATCGGACTTTCGTTGGCATTGGCACTTGCATTGCTGATAATTAATTACGAAAAGCCGAAAACCGAATATGAAAGCAACGAAACTCCTATTTTGGGCTTGGAAATGCAATTGATTGGGCCGTCAGATGCCTCAAATCATGTATTACCGCCTGAAATAAAAAAATGAAAAAAAAATTAACTTTAATTTCATTTTGTGAATATAAAGTGTTAATTTAGCGCAGCGAAATTTTAAGGTTTTGTACCGCAATTAGCACCTTTAAAACGTAGATTTTAAATAATAAACTTAGTAATACTTTAATTAAAATGGCACAAAAAAAGACAGAAGCGGCTGATCTCGAAGGCAAAAGAGGTTATTTTTTGGAGATTGGTCTTATCGTAACCCTTGCAGCTTTTCTCGGTATATTCGAGTGGTCTACGAAGGTAGAAAAAGCAGATGAATTAATGGGCGTGCAGACAGTGTTGGAAGAAGAGGACATGATTCCTATCACCCGTCAAGAGGATGTTGTATTGCCTCCTCCGCCTCCTCCTCAGCAGACTGTTACCGACATTCTTGAGGTCTTGGACGATAAAGTTGAGGTTCAGGACGATTTCTCGGCAGATGAACTTGATGAAGAAGATCAAGTAGATTATTCTGAGCCTATTGTTGAGGTTGAACAAAAAGAAGAAGTAATCGAAGAACCGGAGATTTTCTTGATCGTAGAGGAAATGCCTGAATTTCCGGGCGGTGAAACCGGTCTTAGAAAATACATCGCTGAAAATGTCCGTTACCCCGAAATGGCTAAAGAAAACGATATTCAAGGTACTGTTTATGTTCGTTTCGTAGTTGATGAAAAAGGCAAAGTAACGAATGTTGAATTGTTGAGAGGTGTTGACCCGTTGTTGGATAAAGAGGCTTTGAGAGTTGTTCAGAGTCTTCCGAACTGGAAACCGGGTAAACAAAGAGGTAAAGCGGTTAAAGTATCGCACTCTGTGCCGATTAAATTCGCTTTGAAAAATTAGTTTTTTCTCTTTCATTTTTACATAAAAAAACGGCTGCTCTTAAAAAAAAGAGCAGCCGTTTTATTTTTTTTCTTTTATTTCCAATCTTGTTTTTTCTTTTCGTACCAAGATTTCATAATGTAAAACGCCTTTTTCTTTTCGCCGTTGTCTGAGAAAAGACCTTTACGGTTATAATAATCTTGAATGTCGTTTAAAACTCTGCGGGGCGAACGGAAATCTTTCAAAATCCAAGGTGTTGTTCCTGCAAAACCATCAATTTTGTCTAACATTGCAATGTTTTGAATGTAAAGATTTTCTTGAAATTCTTCCGTCCAACGTTGATTCTTTTCGCCGTGATAACCATATTTTGCACCGCCGCCAAACTCGCTGATAATCACCGGTTTATTGTACGGTATTTCCCAAGTCATTTTAGGTGCGTCGTTTACGTCGCGATACCAGCCGATATATTGATTGAAACTGATAACATCAACGTATTTGCTCATATTATCCTGAAGTTTGTTATGATAATTTGATGACGAGGTAACTTCCATTGCCATACTTATAAGACGTGTGGAATCCAAATTTTTGGCGTATTGCGCAAGTTCTGCAAGAAAATTTTCTCTGGCTTGTCCGTGAGGAGTCTCGTTAGCAATCGACCAAATGATAACATTTGCACGGTTTTGATCACGCAAAATCATATCTTTTAACTGATTTTTTGCATTTTGAAGTGTTGATGGATTTTCCCATGCAATAGTCCAATAAACGGGAATTTCTGACCATACGAGAATACCCATTTTTTCTGCCGTTCTTACCATGTATTCGTTGTGTGGATAATGCGCCAAACGGACAAAATTGCAGCCGAGTTCTTTTGCCCAACCTAATAATTTTTCAGCGTCTTCTACACTGTTAGCACGTCCGCCGCCGTTTGGTTTTTCCTCGTGGATGCTGATTCCGCGTAAGAAAATGGGTTTGCCGTTAAGAATGATTTTTTTGTCCTTAGTTTCAATCGTGCGGAAACCTATCTCATCTTTTATTGTTGTATTTCCTAACAACAATTCTGCCGCATAAAGTTTCGGATTTTCAGGCGACCATAATTCCAAGGTTTTAACCTTTATAACGCCGGATATTTTACCGTCGTTGTCCGTTACAAAGCTTTGCTTTAATTTTAATTCCGGAAACGAAATTTCAATGGTTTTGCCCGAAAGTTTTTGATTGAGATTAGCCGAAAACGCAATTTCACGGAATTTTTGTTTCGGATTTTGAACTTTTTTCAACGTAAAACAATAGTTTTCAATATAAACCTCCTCTGTTTCAATCAAAAAAACATCCCTTGTAATGCCGCCGTAATTCCACCAGTCAAAAATCAGAGTCGGAACATTTTCCGCTTTGCGTTTATTATCAACTTTTACGATAACAAAATTTTCACCGTCTTTTATCTTGTCCGTAACATCATAATTAAACGCCGTGAAACCGCCTTCATGCCGTCCCAAAAGTTTCCCGTTAAGATAAACATACGTTTCGTAATTAACTGCTCCAAAGTACAAAATCACCTTCTTGTCTTGCTTTTTCTTATAATCGAACGACTTCTTAAACCATACCGTTCCCTCATAAAAAAATAACCTCTCATCCTTCGTATTCCAATCCGAAGGAATCTGCATTTGGGGCGCTTTGTCAAAATCATACTCTATCAAATCTTCCGGCTTCTCAGGCTTGGAATTCAAAAAAAAGCCCCACGATGTCGGATTCATCCTATAATCATAATAGCCTTCTTCTTGAACATCAACGATATAATTCCAATTTCCGTTGAGAGAAATTTTCTCCCTCGAAAGTACGTTCCCAATTTGCGGAATCTCCTGCGCTTTCGCTCCTAACGAAAACACTATAAAACATATAACCGCTTTTAATATTCTATTCATCTTTGTTGAATTTTTAATTGTTATAATTTTTTCTCTACAAATGTACTATGAAATTTTGAAAAAAACAAATGATATGCACTACCTACGGTAGTGAGTGCGCCTCATGCCGGCGGGGCAGTTCCCTTTTGAAAAAGGGAACCGGAAAACTTTTAGGAGATATAAAAAGGGAAAGCCCCTAAAGGCTTTCCCTTTTTATATCTCACAGAAGTTCTTTGGTTCTTTCTTTCAAGAAAGAACAGCCCCCGCGGCTTGAGCGGCATTCACCGCTGTAAGCGGTGTTTAATCATTGCTTTTTTTCATAATAGCATAGATTTCGAAGCAAAATCCGAATAGGACGACGATTGGAGCGAGAGTTATGTGTGTGAAGCTGAATATTGATTCGTCGAAGACGTTAGGGTCGTCGGAGCCGCCGCCGCCCATGAGGATAAAACCTATTAGGATAATGCCTAAACCTATTAGCATGAGTTTGTAGTTCTCTTTAGAGAGAGCCATTGAGAATTTAGAATCTTCTTTGTTATCGTTTTTTACTTCCATAATTTTGTGTGAATTTTATAGTTGTGGGAGTTCTCCGGTTATGAGGCGGAAAGTTAAGAGTGAAGTCATAGACACGCCTAATATGCCGTGAAGTCCTATATTTTGTCCTGTCCAGTAGATGTTGGAGGCGAGTTTTTGGAACGGCATTTTTTTGATTAAGCCGTAAGCACTGCCTTGAGCTGTTGAGGTGTAGTTTTGATATGTCAGGGGTGTTGAAACGTAGAATTTATCGACTGCGTTTTTTAGACCCGGAACATATTCTTGAGCAAGGTCAAGAAGTTGTTGAGCTTTTTGGAGTTTAAAATCTTCGTATTCTTTGCCTCTATGCATCGGGAGTGTGCCGTTATCGAATTTTTCGACATCTTGATAGAGCATAGGCGTTAGAATATCAATGTTTTGAGCATAATCGCCTTGTTCGGGAACGGTGTAGCTGATAAGTGCGCATGAGGGTTTAAGAGAAGCTTTTTGAAAGCCTTCGCTCCAAATATCTTGAGTTTTGTGAATGTAGATATTGTTGTTTTGATATTTTAGAACGTCTTTTTTTAATGCGATATTAACAGTAAACATTCCGAAACTGTTTTCTAATGCGGCATAGCGGCGTTTTTGAGCAGCGCGGACAAAGGTTACTTTGTCTAACATCGACATTAACTCTTTCGGGTGCACGTTTGAGACCACGTTTTTAACTTCGATTTTGCCTTTTCCTAAGATTTCCACGGCGGAGATTTCACCGTTTTTTTCTTCTAAGGATATGACTTTGGAATCTGTTAAAATTTCACCACCGAATTTTTTAATATCTTCAGCGAGTTTTTGTGCAATTTGCATTCCGCCGCCTTTGATTCTGTACGCACTTTGAATGAAAGACGAATTGATTTGAGCGAAATGATAAAGCGGTAGTTTGTCAGTCAGCGGCAATTTCGGCGATGTACCCGACAAAACATTTTTTAAATTTTCATCGGTTATAACGCTATCGAGATATTCTTTTGCCGGTTTGCTAAAAGGTGATTCGCTGTTTAGAATTTCTTCTTGAGTGCGGTTGAACGCCTCAAAAATATTTTCACCGATTTCTTGAATAAAAGCGGTGTAGTTTTTAAGGTTTTCTTTTTGAGCGGGAAAATATTCCGTCATTTGTTCGCGGAAATTTTCGTAACCGTTTTTGAAAAGATATTTTTTGTCTTGATAATAGACATGATCAAACCCTTGAGTATCCATTTTGACCCACGGTAAGTCGATGAGGTTGAAGAGTTTGAAAATTCTGTTGAGCGGCTGACCTTCGTCCAAACCGCCGATGTAATGAAATCCTGTATCAAAACATTGCGAGCCACGTTTAAAAGTTTGCAAACAGCCTCCTAAGAGTTTGCCTTGTTCCAAAACAATAACTTTCATACCTTTTTTTGCTAAAAGATATGCAGTTTGCAAACCACCTAAACCTGCTCCTATAACAGCTACGTCGTACATTTTTCCCAACAAAAAAAATTAAAGTCTATCGCATACAATACCCGAAAGGGTCATGTAAGTTGTTTGATTGAAGAAAATTTCCGCTGAAAGTTTTTCTCCCTCGTCTACTTTTATTTTGACATTTAAGGTAGGGGAGCCATCGGGGGTTACCATTGCCGTAAGACGACATCTGTCTATTGTTTTCAGTGTTAAAGGTTTACTTAGAACGTCCTCGGCTAACTCCTTAATCATCTGAATATTACAAACGCCGGGAGTAATCGGTTTTTCAGGAAAATGTCCCTGATAAACTTTATGTTTAGTGTTAAGGCTTACTTCGTAAAGGAAACCGCCGTCTTCGAGGGATTCTTTTTTATTGACGTAATAAAAATCTTCTATTAACATGATGTTTTTTCAAATTAAGAGTTAGCGGGAAAAAAATCCCCAGCGGTCTTTCCACTGAGCGTAAAATTCGGGATTTGAAGCTTCAAAAACACCGCTTCTGGTAACGAATAATTGAGTGGTTTGAGCCTCAATGATTACTGCGCCGTCGCTTTTTCGGGTTATGAGATAATTGAAAACCATTTTTGCGCTGCGCGTGGGAACGTAAGTAATCTTTACATTAAGTAACTCGCTGATACGTGCTGAATTTTTGTATTTTATGTGCATATCTGCAACGGGTGCGAGATAGCCGCTGTTAAAAATATGAAGGTATTCAAAGCCGTATTTTGCGCCGAATTTTTCCCGTGCATCTTCCATGTATTTTACATAATTGCCGTGCCAGACCATTTGTATTCCGTCCAAATCATAAAACGGAACTTGAAAATCATAGTCAAGGCTCAAAACGGGAGCATTTTCAGTTTTGAGTTCCATTATTTCTTTTTGTCCATAAAAATTTTGATCTTGCAAGATGCAGCTGTTTTACCGTTGATTTTAGTAACTGCATTCATTAGCGTGATATTCAATGCGTTGGACACAACAACAAGAGATGACTCCAATTCATCTCCGACTTTAGCGGGAATTTCGAGATTAAACTTTTTGATTTCGGCGATATAGCCCAAAACAATCGGTCTTTTGTTTATCCAATCATTGTAACCTGCAAAACAAGCCGCCGACTGTGCAATGTGTTCTATCATGCCCGATTCAGAAAACGAATTGCCGGAGACAAAAATATTGCCCCCGTCAATTGTAAGTCCTGTTTCGACCGAAGAGTCGTTAGCAGCAAAAATTTTGTCCACCATCAACATCGGTTCGCGTTGAGGTATAAAAGTTTTAATCTCTTCTCCTGCGTACATTACAGGTGCAGACATTTTTCCCTTTTTTTAAGCGTTGAGTTTGTCGAAAACAAAATCGTAAAGATTTTGGAAAGTTTTAACCTGAGATACGCTCTGACCTTTGATTTCAACGCCGAATTCTTCCTCTACCAAAGCAATCATGTCTACGAGACTAAGACTGTCTAATTGCAAGGTTTCCTTGATGTTAGCATCAGGAGTGATTGAAGATTCTTCTACTTCAAATTCGTTAGCGAGAACGGAATTCATTTTTGCTATGAGTTCGTTTTTTTTCATTTTGATTAAATATGTTTTTGATAATAAATATTAAGTGTGGCTGCAAAGTTCGTGATTTTTTTTCAGTATGGCAAAAAAAATCCGTTAAAAAAATAATAAGATTGCAAAAATTCGGATAATGCAGTTTTTTTGCCTTATTATCCGTTTTGTGCTTTTCCTTTTTTGATGTTAAGTTAGAAAATATTTTTTGCAAAAAAAAGAAATTTGCAATAGAAGAAAGGGATTTATGATTTTAAATCCCTTTTTCATATTCTTCAGTTGCTTTTTCCCAGATTTCCATTTCTTTTTCTAATTCGGCTTTGATTTCGTCGTAACGTTTAAACAAATCCATATCAGTTTGGTTTTCCGGGAGTTCTAATTTTTTTTGGACCTCTGACAAATCTGCTTCTAATTCTGCAATCCTTTTCTCTGACTTTTCGACAGCAGATTTTAGTTTTCTGACCGCTTTTTCCTTTTCTTTCTTTTGAAGATAATCCTGCTTTGAAGATGTTGGTGCAGCAGTTTCTGTTTTAACGGTTTGCTTATCGCCTTGAAGTTCAAACTGCCGCATATTTTCCAATTTTAGTTTCTCTAAGAAATATGTTATGTCGCCGCGGTACTGTTTTACTTTTTTGTCCTTGAACTCATAAACGGTTTCAGCCAAGCCGTGAAGAAAATCTCTATCGTGAGAAACCAAAATAAGTGTGCCGTCATACGCCAAAAGTGCCTTTTTCAAAATATCTTTGCTCCTGATGTCTAAGTGGTTAGTCGGCTCGTCAAGCACCAAAAGCGAATACGGTTGAAAAAGAAGTTTCGCCATTTCGAGTCTTGCTCTTTCGCCGCCTGATAAGACTTTTACTTTTTTGTCGATGTCTTCACCGCCAAAAAGGAACGCACCAAGAATATCACGAACTTTTGTTCTCATATCGCCCGTTGCAATATCGTCAAGTGTTTGAAAAACAGTCTTTTCCATATCCAAAAGTTCGTCCTGATTCTGAGCGTAATAACCGATTGAAACATTGTAACCGAGTTTTAGTTCGCCTTCAAAGGGCAACTGACCGATAATGCAGCGCGAAAACGTTGTTTTACCTTCGCCGTTTCGTCCTACAAAAGCCACTTTTTCGCCCCTTTGCAACTCAAAATCAACACCGTCCAAAATCACTTTTTCTCCGAAAGCCTTTTTAAAATTAGAGGCCTTCACTACAATTTGACCTGAACGCGGTGCGGGCGGAAATTTAAAATGAATTGACGAATTATCTTCCAAATCAACTTCCAAACGCTCCATCTTTTCAAGCATTTTTATACGCGATTGCACCTGATTAGATTTCGTCGGTTTATAACGAAAACGCTCGATAAAATCTTCGGTATCCTGAATGATTTTTTGCTGGTTTTCGTATGCGGCAATTTGTTGACGGCGACGCTCTTGTCTTAATTCCAAATATTTGGTGTACGGCGCATTGTAGTCGTAAATTTTTCCGAGCGAAATTTCAACGGTGCGTTTTGTAACGTTGTCCAAGAAACTCCTATCGTGCGAAATCAAAACAACCGCTCCTGCATAATCCTTCAAAAAATCTTCCAACCACTGAATTGACTCAATATCAAGGTGGTTAGTCGGCTCGTCAAGCAGAAAAACTGACGGTTTTCTCAAAATGACTTTTGCTAAAATGATTCTCATCTTCCAACCGCCTGAAAATTCCGAAGTCATTCTGCTGAAATCACTTTGTTTAAAACCCAAACCTTTCAATACAACCTCTGCTTGTGCCTCATTTTGATCGTTAGCAAGGAGTTGAAGTCTGTCCTGAGTTTCTGTCAAACGGTTTATTAATTGTAGATAATCGTCTGTTTCGTAATCAGTTCTATCGGCTATTTCAAGTGAAAGTTTATTAACTTCTTCCTCCAATTTTTTCTTATCTTCAAAACAAGTAAGCGTTTCAGCGATAACGGTTCTGCCCTTTGGTAGATCCATTTGTTGCGGCAAATAACCGATTGAAACTCCGCCCGGAATAGTAACACTGCCTCTTTCAACGGGTTGTTCTCCCGTGATGACTTTTAGAAGCGTGGATTTTCCTGCGCCGTTTTTTCCCGTCAGACCGATTCTGTCTTTCGGATTAATTACAAAACTTATGTCTTGAAAAAGGTCTGTGCCTGAAAATGTTACCGTTACGTTGTTGATTGAAATCATTTTAAATCAATTCTATAAAAAATTTTCGCAAAGTTAAGAATTGATAATGGATTTTGCAAATAAACATCATTTTTACACCATTTCTAATTTATGCAATTTTCTCCACTTTCCCAGAGTCTTGACATTCCTCTAAAAGTTGACGGACTGTTTTCTTAAAAACGGGATGAATGAAATCCGGCGCAATTTCTGTTAAAGGCACTAAAACAAATCTCCTTTCTTGCATAAGTCTGTGCGGGACAATTAATTGCGGTTCGTTTGAGATTATTTCTTCGCCGTAAAAAATAATGTCAATATCTATTGTTCTTGCCTGATAACCTTTTTGTGTCCTTTTGCGCCCTAAAAGTTTTTCAATTTCTGAAATCTTCTTTAAAACTTCTTCCGCCGAAAAACTTGTTTCAAAAATAACTGCTTGATTCAGATATTGTTGATCCGTGTAACCCCAAGCATCGGTTTGATAATAAGAAGATTTTTTTTTGAGAGTTCCGATTTCATTTTCCAATTCTGAAACCGCTTTTTTTAGCCATAAATCTCTATTGCCGAGATTACTGCCTAACATCAAAAAAACTTTTTCACTCATAATTTTTTTTTATCCTAATTGTTCTTTTGTAAGCGGTTTGTCCCAAAAAACTTTTCCGTCAGCTTTAGATGCTAAACTGTCAATTTTTTCTTGAAGGATTTTTATGAATTCCTGTTCGCGTTTTTTGGAGCGACGGCCTTGTCCTTGATAAAGAATTTCGCTGAAATAGGCATCGTAAGAAATGCTGAAATCGGTTTCGTCATTGTGCGGAAAAAAACTTACGGCTGCCTCATATTTGATTTTTCCTTCTTGAGAATCTGATATAAGTAATACTAAAGCAGCCTTGCGCTTAACTTTGTTAAACTCAAGTGCTGCTTCAAAATACTGCTTATAAACATTTATTACTGCCATGTTTTGCTAAAGAATTGAAAATTCTTTTTTAATAGTGTCTACGTAATCGAGTTTTTCCCACGTAAAGAATTCAATCTCTTTTTTAACGGTTTTGCCGTTTTCTAAAACTTCAGTAAACTCTTTGTAGGGTTTTCTTCCGAAATGTCCGTAAGAGGCTGTCGGTAAGAAAATTGGGTTTTTGAGTTTTAGACGTTTGATAATTGCCGCAGGGCGCATATCAAAAATTTTTGCAATTCTCTTGGCTATTTCACCGTCTGAGAGTTGAATTTTTTTAGTTCCGTAGGTATTAACATAAATTCCTACCGGCTCTGCAACGCCGATTGCGTAGGCAACTTGTACCAAAACTTCATCACAAACGCCTGCTGCAACGAGGTTTTTAGCGATATGACGTGCTGCGTATGCTGCCGAACGGTCTACTTTTGAAGGGTCTTTGCCCGAAAATGCTCCGCCACCGTGTGCGCCTTTGCCACCGTAGGTATCAACGATAATTTTTCTTCCCGTCAAACCGGTATCACCGTGAGGTCCGCCGATTACAAATTTGCCGGTCGGATTTACCAAAAGCTTGAAATCTTTTTCAAAAAGTGCTTTTTCCTTTTCTGACAATTCTTTTTGAAGTTCCGGCAAAAGAATATTTCTTACATCCTCGGTAATTTTATTGACCATTGCTTGGTCTGCTGAAAGTTGTGCTTCTTCTGTCTCGTCAATCGGTTTGATAAAATCGTCGTGCTGAGTGCTGATAACGATTGTGTCAATTTTTTTCGGAGAATTGTTGTCATCGTATTCTATCGTAACTTGAGATTTGGAATCGGGACGCAAATAAGTCATAACTTTGCCTTCACGACGGATTTGTGAAAGCTTTTTAAGAATTTTGTGCGAAAGTTCAATGCTGAAAGGCATTAAATCTTCTGATTCTTTAACAGCATAACCGAACATCATACCTTGGTCGCCGGCACCTTGTTTTTCTTCCGATTCTCTTTCTACTCCGCGGTTGATGTCCTGACTTTGACCATGAATTGCAGAGATTACACCGCAAGAATTACCGTCAAACATATATTCGCCTTTTGTATAGCCGATTTTGTTGATAACATTACGTGCAACTTGCTGAACATCTACATATCCGCGGGTTTTAACTTCACCGCCCAAAACTGCGAGTCCCGTTGTTACGAAAGTCTCACAAGCCACTTTCGATTCTGAATCCTGTTTCAAAAATTCGTCAAGCAGAGCATCTGAAATCTGGTCTGCAACTTTGTCAGGGTGTCCTTCGGATACCGATTCTGATGTGAAATAATAAGACATTTTTCTTTTTAGATTTTGTTTAAAAAATTAATGTATAGCGGTGGGTCTGAAAGAAATGTCTGCTTTTGCTTTAGCATTTTTTTTAAGCGGTTGCAATCAAAATCAAATCCGTCCGCAATTATCTTTACGGCGGCAAAGTTAAGAATATTATTTCGTAAAAAAAAATGTAAAAATTCTTTTTTTTGGAATAAATTATTTTTCTTTGGAGCAAAAAAATGATTAAATTTGTGTTTTTTTAAAAAAAAGAACTAATTAAATACTTATAAAGAAAATGAAAAAACTATTAATTCCGGCTATTGCAGCCATGATGACGGTATTTGCAACCTCTTGTAGCACTTCAAAATATATGGAGGCGAGGTCTGTGCCGATTAATGATATTGAGGTCTTTTCAAAGCCGTTAGTGGCATCGCTTGAAGTAACATCCGAGCGTAAGACTTGGGTCGTTACAATCCGTAAAAAAGATGCTATGGCAATGGGTCTTAATGTCAATAACATGAGAGCTTATGCTATTGCCGTTGCTTGTAAGGACGGTAATCCCGATTCTCAACCCGTTTATGATGCTATCGTGGGTGCAACCTACGTTATTAAAAGCTCAGGCAAACGCTATGAACTCGAGATTACGGGTTTCCCGGCTAAATATTCTTCGTTCAAGGATTTGGAAAAAGACGATATTGAACTTTTAAGATTTTCTGGTCAGGGCGAAACTCTTGTGCCTTGTATTGAAAACGGACATCATTTTCCTATGTTTAAAAAGTAACGGTTATGCGTAGAATTATATTTTTGTTGATGCTTTTTGCGTTTGGTTTTCAGACTCTTAAAGCGCAGATTATAACAACCTCTTCCAATTCGGGAATTACTTCAAAACAAATCGTTTCTTCGCAGCAAAATAGAGACGGCGGTGAAAAGTTTTGGTTTATGAAATTAGGTTGTAACTTATCCGGACTCGAACAAGATAACGGAGATTCTTACGAATACGAGGATATTGACCGTTCGCTTGGTTATAATCTTGAATTCGGTTTCAATAAGCAAATTGCCCGCACACCGTTTTTTTATAAATTCAATTTCGGTGCGTGCAGCAATTTAAGCGGGTCGTATATTGATAAAAACAGCAATTTCAAAGATAATTTGAAAGAATTTGACCCCGATGACCTTCATCATGCAGCATATATTTCTCCTTTGAATTTCGGTGTGAAACTCAATTTCGGAATTTCACTTGAGGCTTCCATCGGAGCATTTTATATGTTTGAGTATACTCCTGATTTTCAACACGATTTCGGTGCTAATCTCGAAGCAGGTTTATGGTTGTCAAAATTCTATATCGGAGTTCTTGTTCAAAGGGGATTAGCTGAAAGAGACAGCGATGTTCCCGATAATTCGTATTTGAGCAATGTTGCCTTGCGTTTAGGATTCTCGTTTTAATCTTAAAACTATAATTTAAAAGAAAAAAAGCCGCAAAAAAAATGCGGCTTTTTTTCTTTTAAATGTTTTTCTTTTTTTAACCTTTTGAACTTCCGTCAAAACAGTGTGTGCAAAGTCTGTTTTTGGGCAATCCTATCGCTTCCACAAGGTCTGAAAGCTTTTGAAATTTCAATGTGGTTAAACCTAAATCCTTGCGGATTTGTTCTACCATGGATTTGTATTCCTCTGATTCGCTGTCGGCATATTTCGACCAGTCAATATCTTCAAGATTGCCTTTGAGTTTAAGAACGGCTTTTCTTGTTGCAAGTTCCATTGACGAACGCGAACGGCTGAAATTTAAATATTCACAAGGATAAATCAGCGGCGGACAAGCAATTCTCATGTGTACTTCTTTGATTCCGTATTCAATTAAATCTTTTACGTTATCTTTCAATTGCGTGCCTCTGACAATGGAATCGTCAAGGAAAATGCCTTTTTTGCCGTCGATTAACGCTGTGTTAGGAACGAGTTTCATTTTTGCAACAAGTTCTCTTTGTTTCTGATTCTGCGGCATAAAACTTCTCGGCCATGTCGGAGTATATTTTGCATACGGTCTTAAATACGGAATATGTATCGTGTTGGAATATCCTAAAGCGTGTCCTATGCCGCTGTCGGGAATACCGGCAACAAAATCTGCATCCATTTTGCCGTCAGCAAGTGCAAGTTTCTTTCCTGACTCATAACGGCTCTTATCAACGTTGATTCCTTCGTAGAATGATGGCGGATAACCGTAATAAACCCAAAGAAACGAACAAATCTGCATTTCTTCATTTTCTTTTTTCAATGTTTTGATACCTGTGGTTTTTACGGTTACGATTTCGCCGGGGCCGAGATATTGATAAATTTTGTAACCCAGATTAAGGAAAGATGTGGTTTCTGATGCAAGACAAAACGAACCGTCTTTGTGTCCTATTATAATAGGAGTTCTGCCTAATTTGTCCCTGCCGGCAATAATCTCATCTCCGTTTAGAATGAGAATCGAACAAGAGCCCTTTATCGTGTTGTAAACGTTTTTGATACCTTCGGTGAAAGTTTCTTTTTCACAGATAAGCATTGCTACGAGTTCCGTCGGATTGATACCGCCTTGAGAGGTCTCGGCAAAGGTTTTGCCTTCCGATAAGAAACGCTGCGCTATTTGTTCGAGATTGTTGATTTTGGAAACTGTCGTAATGGCAAATCTTCCTAATTTAGAATAAATTACCAATGGTTGTGCTTCCGTGTCGCTGATACAGCCAATTCCGGCTTTGCCTTCGAATGAGGCTATATCGCCCTCGAATTTTGTCCTGAAATAACTGTTTTCAAGGCTGTGAATTGCGCGTTGAAACCCTTTGGTTTCGCTGTAATACGCCAAACCGCCTCTTTTAGTGCCTAAATGGGAATGATAATCCGTTCCGTAGAACACTTCAGATACGCAGTCCTCTTTTGAGACCGCACCAAAAAATCCGCTCATTATAAATTTAGTGTGTGATGATTGTTTGTTTTTTCTCTTTGCAAAATTAGATAAAAAAAATTAAGGGCGAAAATAAATCCGCCCTCAGAATCAAAAAAAATTAAAATCTGTCAAATTCTTGGTCTCTTTTATCATTGGCATCTTTCATCTGAATTATTGCGCCTTGTTTCTGACCGTATTTTTTACTCTTGAACTGTTCCAAAGAATTCGGCGAGGCAGAATTAAGACTTGGAATCGTTTTCCCTTGATTAAGGGACTTTGTTATCTCTGCTCTTGACAAAGATGCTGCGGTGTTAGACTGCGAGGGAAGCGTTGATGGTTTTGTTTGCTTTGAGGCTTGTGAAGTAGCTGTCGTATTAGTCTTTTTATTGGAACGTTCACTGCTGAAATCAGTATTTTTGAAATGACTCGTGGTCTTCTCTTTTGATATTCCCGGTTTTGATTTCTCTTTTTCGCCTGTTTTGAATGCTTTAACGGATTGTTTGAGCTCTTCGCTCTTTTCTGCAAGTTGCTGACTTGTTGCCGCAAGCTCCTCTGCTGAGGCAGCATAACGCTGCGTAATCTCGTTAAACTGCTGAACGGCTCCGTTTATCTGATTGATACCGCTGCTTTGTTCAGTACTTGCTGCGGCTATCTCTCTTACGAGGTCTGCTGTTTTCTCTATTTCGGGAATAATATTCTTTAACAAAGAGTCTGCGTTTTCGCTTATTGTAACACCTTCTTTTGAAACTTTGTCAATTTCAGAGGCTGCAACGGCACTTCTTTCGGCAAGTTTTCTGACCTCGGCTGCTACAACGGCAAAACCTTTTCCTTGTTCGCCCGCTCTCGCGGCTTCAACGGCTGCATTAAGAGCAAGTATATTGGTCTGAAAGGCTATTTCGTCAATAATAGAAATTTTGTTTGCGATTTCTTTCATTGCCGCCATACTCAACTGACTCGCCTCACTACTTTGTTTGATGTTCAAAAGTGCTTTTTGCGCAATGTGTTCTGTTTGACGGGCATTGTCGGAGTTTTGACTGATTCCCGCGCTCATTTGCTCTACCGATGAGGAAACCTCTTCTGCCGAGGAGGCTTGATGTCCGGCTCCGTCGCTCATTTGTTGAGATGTTTTGGCAATCTCAAGCGAAGTCTGATTGATGTCCTCCGCATTAACGGTAATACTGTTGATGGATTTTCTCATCATTGATGCCATTTGATTTACGCTCTGAGCCATCTCGCCGAATTCGTCTTTGCTATCTACCTCGATAACGGCTGTCAAATCTCCTGAGGCTATTGTATTAATACCATCAAGCGTTTTCTTGGCTTTACCGCCTAATCTCTTGGAAATTAGTATTGTATAGAAAATGCAGAAAATAAATATCAATGCGGATACACAGATAAATATTTTTGCAATATTTACCAATTCTTCGTCAATTTTTACAAAAGCATCGTTGGTTTCATTATCGTTTTTCTGAGTTATTTGTCTTGAAAGGTTGAGTATTATGTATCCTTTCTCTCCGTTGCCTTTAGCTAATCTTTCGTTTTCGTCTGCCATTTGATGGTAAGTCTTGCTACCCTCGGCATATCCTTGAATATTATTAATCGCATCATCTACTTTTCTTGATTTTCCGAGCTCTGAGGCAAAACCTCTTATTGAATTTACTTTGGAAGTTAAATTCATGAAAACATCTTGAAGCTTTGATTTGTCGCTGATTTTACCTTTTGCTCTCTCTACCATACGGATAATCTCCGATACGATTTTTACTCGCTCTGCTATTTGTTTAGTATTTTTGCCGTTTTTGTTGTTAGAATTGATTACCGCCTCTCGTATTTCCTCCAAATCTGCATAAAAACTTTCTTTGTACTGCTCCAAATCTTGATAAAGTTGAGCCATCTTTTTTTTGTTATCTACCATTTTTGCGGCAGCTTGTTTGTATGTCGATAGCGCTGAGGTGATACTGTCAAGTTTTCGTTGGTCTGAGGAAGAGAGTTTTTGCTTTTTCAGACCCGTTATGGCATTTTCAAGTTCTCCTAAATATTTATCTGCGTTGATTTGCTCTAAAGCGTCCTCCGGATTGAGCCTCATACCTCTTGCATGATACATTGCCATAAGTGCATAATAATTAATATCACCGCTGTATCGGTTTTGAGGCAATATGTCGTTAGACATGTGATCTAAATGTTCGCCTGTCTTATTGAATGAAGTAATCATTATAACGGCGGCGGTTGTTATAGTAATACAAATAACCGTAAATATCCACGCTATTTTGCCGGCTATCTTCATGTCGTTGAAATTGAATATATTCATAACGTTTGCTTTTTTGGTATTAATATTATTTGTACTAATCAAAATTTGTGCAAGATATGTATTTTTTTATTAATTTTGCACAAAAAAATATTAAAAATTTTAATAAACATGAAAATTTTTTGTATAGCAGCCAATTATCCTAAACACAATCAGGAAATAAAGATGAAAGCTGAGGCTGAGCCCGTTATGTTTATAAAACCTGAAACGGCATATCTTAAAAATTTCAGTGATTTTTATATACCCGAGTTTTCCTCACAGGTTGAATACGAAACCGAAATAGTCTTGAAAATCAATAAGATGTGCAAATGTGTTGATAAGAAGTTTGCTTCACGTTATTATTCGGAATTAACATTAGGTCTTGATATTACAGCCAGAGATATTCAGAACTTAGCGAGGGAAAAAGGTTTGCCGTGGTTTTTGAGCAAAGGATTTGATTTTTCAGCTCCCGTTGGGGATTTCTTGCCTAAAACGGATTTTGATACGGTTCACGACATAGATTTTTCTTTGAATATTAACGGTAAGGAAGTTCAAAGAGGAAATTCAAAGGATATGATATTTTCTTTTGACGAAATCGTGTCATATATTTCGCAGTATGTAACCCTTAAAACGGGAGATTTAATCTTTACGGGTACTCCACAAGGGGTTGGAAAACTTAATATCGGTGATAAACTCGAAGGCTTTTTGTCTGGAAAAAAGGTTTTGGAGATTAATGTAAAATAATCATATAACCCTAAATGATAACTTTGTTCAAAGGACAAAATAATCATTTAACCCTAAATGATAACTTTGTTCAAAGGACAAAATAATCATTTAACCCTAAATGATAACTTTGTTCAAAGGACAAAATGATCATTTAACCCTAAATGATGACTTTGTCCAAAGGACAAAATGATCATTTAACCCTAAATGATGACTTTGTCCAAAAGGCAAAATAATCATTTAACCCTAAATGATAACTTTGTCCAAAAGGCAAAATAATCATTTAACCCTAAATGATGACTTTGTCCAAAAGTGGAAAAAATATAATCAGAGGGCGTTATAATAAACTATTTTGGTTTTTATTATTAAACGTTATAATAAAATAAACGTCAAATAACAGAGTTTTTTAAATCATACAATCAAATTATTATAATGAAAAAGATACTTTCTTTATTGACACTATTATTAATATGTCTTAATTCTTTTGCGGATAATTCACCGAATGATAAGGCCGCAATTTTAGGAAAAATTTTAGACGGCAAGACGGGACAACCCGTTGAATATGCAACAGTTGCCGTTTATGATCAACAGACAAGCGGATTGATTTCCGGAACTATTACCTCTAATGACGGAAGTTTCAAAATCGATGGACTCAAAAGCGGAACTTATTATATTAAAGCGAGTTTTATCGGTTATGACGAAAAAATTGTCCGTGATATTGTATTGGAAGGCAAAAACAAAGATTTAGGTGTTATAAAACTTTCAACCTCTGACGCCGAAATCGAAGAAGTTGAAATTGTTGCTCAAAAAAAGGACATCAGTTATCAGATTGACAAAAAAGTCATTAATCTTTCCACCGATATTAATGCCGACAACGGAAGTGCCGCCGATGCTTTGGAAGGTGTTCCGAGTGTAGATGTGGATATTGACGGAAATGTTTCACTTCGTGGTAGCAGTAATTTTACTGTTTTGATTGACGGCAAACCTACCGCTTTGGACGCAGCCGAGGTCTTAAAACAAACTCCTGCCGCTATGATTGATAATATCGAAATTATTACTAACCCTTCAGCAAAATATGACCCCGAAGGTACTACGGGTATTATTAATCTTGTCACCAAAAAAAATATGATTCAAGGTATTAATGGTGTTGTTAATGCTAATGTAGGAAGTCAGGGACGTTACGGCGGAGATTTTCTTTTTAACCGTAGAAGAGATAAGATTAATTATTTTGTCGGAGGACATTATAATCAAAGAGGTTTTGATTTTAATTCTATTTCAGACCGTATCACACATGAAACGGATTATGATAAATATGTTTATCAGAAGGCCAATCACGAGCGCAGATTCGGCGGTGGCGGTCTTAAAACGGGTTTGGATTATTACCTTAACGATAATAATCTTTTTAACTTTTCTATCGAAGGCGGACTTTTTTCAAGCAGTGTTGATGGTAATAACACTTATAAAAATTATGTTAAGACCCAAGATGTTGAGTCAGATCATGAAGATGTGAAATCTACGACTACTGAAGACGAAAATTCATATTATTATAACACGAGTTTGTCGTATACGCATAATTTTGCGGGCAAAGGTCATAAATTGAATTTCAACGGTTTTTATTCTTATAACGACCGTGATGCGGATAATCTTTTTGTTCAAAAGTCTGAATTAGAAAACGATATATTTAAAAAATCAGGTCATCAAATCGGTAATCAGAAAACAACCAACAGGGGACGTATTAATCTTGATTATACTAAACCTTTTGCTAACGGTAATAAATTTGAGGCAGGTTTTCAGGAGGATTTGAACCATGCCGTAACCGATTATGACTTTGACGATTATGTGTCATCTTCCGATAGTTATGTTTATAATCCTGAGTTTACGAATGATGTAGTTTTTAAGCGTTATATTTCATCTGTGTATTCAACTTTTTCGGCAACTTTCGGAAATTTTGGTATGCAACTCGGATTAAGGGGTGAGTATACTTACAGGGAGATGAATACCAAAAACGGATTAATTGATACAACGTTTTTAATCGACCGTTTTGATTGGTTTCCTTCGATTCATCTTTCTCAAAACATAGGACAAAATTCTCTTCAAGCGGGTTATTCAAGACGTATACGCCGTCCTTGGGAGCAGGCGTTGAATCCTTTTCCCGCATATTCTGACGAATATTCAAGAAGAATAGGTAATCCCGATTTGAAACCTCAATACACTGATGTTTTTGAACTTAATTATCAGATGAATTTTGATAAGTTTTTTGTTGCCTTGGAGACTTTTTACCGTCATACGGACGGAGCAACGGAAAATGTCAGCACTTTGGCTACCGACGGTTCAGGTATTTTGATTTCAAGATTTGAGAATCTTTCTACCAATAATAATTTCGGGCTTGAACTCTCAGGTGATTATGAGATTAATAAATGGATTAAATTCAGTGCGAATTTTGAAGTCAGACAATATTATATAAGAGGTAATTATAACGGTCAGATGCGTTATCAGGACGGAAAATCATGGCGCACGAAAGAAACATTATCTCTTTCACCGGGCAAGACTACAAAGATTCAGATTAATATGCGTTACCGTGGTAGCGACAAAACGCTTGTATCTTCCAATCAAGGCAATCTTGATTTAGGACTTGCAATCAGACAGAGTTTCTTTAAGAAAAGACTTTCTATGTCATTCAGTATGAGGGATATGCTTAATACGGGAACAAGTAAACAAACGACCGACACGCCGGAATATTGGCTTTATACTGAAAGACACCGTGCTGCTCCGATGTGGAATTTAGGTATTTCCTTTAAGATTAATAGTTATAAGGAGAAACGTCCGAACGGTTATGAAGGCGGTGAAGGCGGCGAAGAAGGCGATATGGAAGGCGGCTTTGACGGCGGTGATTATTAATGTTTATTTAAATAACATTTTAAGGAAAAAATTTTATCTTTGCATCGAATATTAAAAAGTTACTTAACCGGGTATGCAGAACGAAGTTATAAGATTGGCCGAAGCTTTAAAGAACGGCAAAGTGATATTGTATCCTACCGATACCGTATGGGGATTGGGCTGTGATGCAACAGACGAAAAAGCGGTGGAAAAAGTTTTTGAGATAAAACACCGTCCAACTTCAAAAAGCCTTATCGTCTTGGTAAGTAACTTCTTGATGTTGCAACAATATGTAGAATCAGTGCCTTTCAAAGCCGTTGAATTGATGGATGAGGCTACCGGACCGCTTACGGTGATATATCCGCGGGCTAAAAATCTTGCTAAAAATCTTTTAGCGGAAGACGGTTCGGTCGGTATCAGAATTCCTGACGATGAGTTTTGTAAGGCGTTGATTTCTGCATTAGGACGTCCTATCGTGTCTACATCGGCTAATTTGAGCGGTGAAAAACCTTCAAGTATTTTTCAAGATATTTCTCAGCAGATTATAGATTCCTCTGATGAGGTATGCGGTTTAAGACATGATGATCAAACAATAGCTGCGCCTTCGCAGATTGTGAAAGTAAATCAGGACGGCAGCGTTATTAAAATAAGATAATTTTTTTCTCTGATGTACAATAAAGACGAATATAAGGCTCTAATAAAACGAGTAGCGGAGCTGAGGAGGCATCTTTGACATTGATGTTAAAAGAGCTTTAGTAGCAAAAAAACAGTTAAAAACGGAGGAAGACGGTTTTTGGGACGATGCCAAAGAGGCGGAAAAGTATCTGAAATCAATATCCGACGAGAAAAAATGGATTACGGATTTTGACGAAGTAGAAGCCTCAGCAAAGGATTTGCAAGTTTTGGCGGAGTTTTCAGAGTTAGGGGAGGAGGTAGGTCAGGATTATGACCAGCAGTATTCTTTGACCCTGTCTTTGGTAGAAAATCTTGAGTTTAAGAATATGCTCCGTAACGAGGAGGATGCTTTTGACGCTATTTTGAAAATTAACGCCGGAGCCGGCGGCACGGAGTCAAACGATTGGGCGTCAATGCTTATGCGTATGTATATGCGTTGGGCAGAGGACAACGGGTATAAAGTTTCGGTTACAAACCTTTTGGAGGGCGAGGATGCCGGAATCAAAACCGTTTCGTTGCAGATTTCGGGCGAATATGCTTTCGGCTGGTTGAAAGGCGAAAATGGAGTTCACCGTTTGGTTAGAATTTCACCTTTTAATGCTCAGGGCAAACGTCAGACTACATTTGCGTCTGTTTTTGTTGTGCCGCTTATCAACGACGATATTGAAATTACGATAAATCCATCCGAACTTGAGTGGGATACATTCCGCTCCTCGGGTGCCGGCGGACAAAATGTTAATAAGGTGGAAACCGGAGTCAGGGTAAAACACATTCCCTCTGGAATCGTAGTTGAAAACACCGAGAGCCGCACTCAAGGTCAGAACCGTGAAAATGCGTTGAGGATATTAAAATCGCATCTTTACGAAATCGAATTGAATAAAAAACGTGAAAAGCAAGCTGAAATCGAAGGTAAAAAGAAGAAAATAGAGTGGGGAAGTCAGATTCGCAGTTATGTGATGCACCCTTACAAAATGGTTAAGGATCTTAGAACTAATATTGAAACTTCTGATGTTCAGGCTGTTATGGACGGTGCACTAAATCCTTTCCTAAAAGGATATTTGATGCAGTTCGGTTCTGAGTAACTTGCGGCATGGTATTTGTAATTTTATTGTAATAGAATATTATTTTAACTAATTTTAACATAAATGTATGCAACCTTTGTATATTTTCTTCGTATAAGAAAGTACAAGCAATAAACAAAGGATTAACATAAAAATTAAAGGAGGATATGCCTATAAGGAAAGAGCTACGCTTAAATTTTAAACAGTACAAACATGGACTACACAAATCTTAAAGACCAAGAACTCGTTGACTTGTTTATTTCAAGTAACGACAACGACTGCATCATAGAATTGATTAGACGTTACAAGAGCAAGGTATATACGTATATTTTGTTGAACGTTAAAGAATGCGAATTAGCGGAAGATATTTTTCAGGAGACCTTTATAAAAGTTATAAAGTCTCTAAGAAAAGGCAGATATATGGAGAAAGGCATTTTCTTATCATGGGTAGTAAGAATTTCGCACAACTTGATAATCGACCATTATCGCCGTGACAGACATTTGAAGATTACATCTACGGACCAAAATGATGCAGACCTCTTCAACAGCAAGAAATATGCTGATAGAAATATAGAGGACTTAATGGTTCAGAATCGTATAGAGTTTGAAGTAAGGCAGCTCATTAACGAACTTCCAAAAGACCAGAAAGAAGTGATATTGTTGCGTCATTATGGAGAAATGAGTTTCAAAGAGATTGCAGACCAGACTGGTGTTAGCATCAATACTGCCCTCGGTCGTATGCGTTACGCTTTGATTAACCTTAGGAAAATGATTGAAGACAGAAATCTCCAATTGTACGCTTAAACGAGGAAACAGTTATCATTATTCTTTCAAAAAAAAGATTTTAAAAAAAAGAATAAGAAAAGCCGGGTACTTGAAGGTGTCCGGCTTTCTCTTTATATTATTATCTTAAAAGACAGATATCGAAAAAGTATTATTTCTCTTTCAAATCCGTGTATGAAATCAATCTGTAACCGTCAGGTTTACGAACTATAACGACGCGCATCTTTTTGTATACTTCGGGAGTAATTTTGGAATCTTGCTCTTTCCATAAGATTTCTTCCGAATTATAATCGCCTTTCCAAGCCTTGTCGCAAGTATAAACATTCACCTTTAATAATAAAGTGTCGTTTTTCTCTTTGATTATCTCGTCTACTTTTGAGAATACCAATTCGTTTTTCTCAAAAGACATGATTTGATATTTATCTTCCTTTTTCTTGTAATCAACATCAACAGTGTTTTGAGGCTCTTTTATCGCAGACGAAAAATATTGCACCGTTATTTTGTCTACTTCTTTTGCATCAACGGTAAAGAAATTGCCTTTTTCCGCTTTTGAAAACTTTTCGGGATTGCTCAAATAGAGTTTTTTTACCGAAAAATCTATTTTCGTAACATCATCCGCCTCCGGACCTTCGAAGGTTGCTGTGTAAACTTGTGATAAGTCTGTTAAAAAATTGTTTATCCTTCCTATCTCTTCAAGGGTATTTTTACACCCCGAAAGTAAGAATAACGAAATAATTGAAAATATAACTTTTCTCATTTTGCTGATATTATTTGTATTAATGCCGCAAATATAGGAATTTTATATTAAAATACGAAAACAAATTGTTAAAAACATAAAGGAAATATTATACTTTTTATTTGACGGAAAAGTTAATTTTCGTCCTTTGTAGTTGCCTTAGTGTAGCATTTAATTAACAAAATCTTAAATAAAAAAGTGTTCTGCATAACAGATAAAGTTCGTATCTTTGCACCGTAATCAGAAAGGAAAAAGGTTACGAAAATTGATAGATATAAAAAACAAAAAAAGATGCAGCTCCCCAACACACATAAGGAGCTTTGGTGAGAAAACAATAAAGTAAACAGAGTTATTAATTTTAAAAAAAAGGAAAGATCATGAAAAAGTTGAACAAAAAAATGGTTGTAGTTGCAATGGCTTTTGCAGCAACATTGTTGAATCCGGCAAACAGTTTTTCTAATGTTAGAATCGACACTCTTAAAACTGCTGATTCTGAAGAAACTGCAATCAGCCCCGATTTTGAAGAAGAATTGGAAGAAGAGGCTTTAGCTGTTGAAAAATGGATGTTTGAGCCCGTTTATGTAAACGCTGAAGAAAATCTTGAGGTTGAGGCTTGGATGAGCGAGAATTTATTTGAAAATGCTGAAGAAAAGCTCGAAGTTGAGGCTTGGATGAGTGAAAACGCATTTGAGGATGCTGAAGAAAAACTCGAAGTTGAGGCTTGGATGAGCGAAAACGCATTTGAAGATGCTGAAGAAAAACTCGTAGTAGAGGATTGGATGAGCGAAAAAATCTTCGAAGATGCTGAAGAAACGCTTGAAATCGAATCTTGGATGAGCGATCCCGATTATTTCAAAAAATAATCAAAAACGCTAATTTCAGAAAAAAAAGAATTTATACCTATCAAGAAACAAACGATATTATTCTTTCAATGTGAAAGAACATCCGGTTTCCAATAGTCCCTCTTTGGGAAACGGATGGCTGCGGTAGTGAAACGCAGTTTTTTTTATACTTTTCAAAAAAAAATAATTTTTCCCCCATTTTTTAATAAATATTCAAAAAAAATACGCCCCGTTGATTACAAGGCGCATTTCTTATAAATAATCACAGCTCTTTTGTCTTTTTTTCTTTTTAGGAGAACTTTAACCTCTTAAAATAATTATAAACACATCATCAAAAAAAACTTTTCATACAAAAAATAATAAAATTTATTAGGTAGCTTGTTTTGCGTATATATTGAAGTCTTAAGTTAATTCACTTATATAACACTTATTCAGAGCTTTACCCTATGTAAAAAAATGTTAATTATTTCTTTTTCTTTTTTATTATTTCTGTTTCTATGAAATAAGTCAGATAACGTGCCATTTCAGAGGCTTTTTTTGCCGAGGGGTGCCAATCTGCACCGTAGTCAGCGGGGTCTTCTGAAAGTTCTTGAAAATCAAAACGGAAAATTTTATTATCTTGCAAAACCTGCATTGCAGTTTTGGAATTAGCAATCGTATTCATCAAATCCTGACTTTGCTGATAATGCAGCATGGGAGAATTTACGAGGATAATTTTTGCAGAGGGATAATGTTTTCTGATAGTTTTAAGAAAAGCGATGTATCCGACTGCAAATTTTTCTAATTCGTAATTGTTTTCGCTCAAATCGTTGGTACCTAATCCTAAAACTACAATATCGGGTTTGAATTTTGAAAATTCCCATTTCGTGGTAGTATCGTTGATAAGAGTGTTTTCATAAACTCTTGGCATCGGATATTCAGAACCGCTTTTTTTGTCTCCGTAATTTTTGTAAATGCCTATGCCAGAGCGTGCTACAACCATCGAAATAGCGTTTAGGTTTTTAATGGTAACACCGGCGAAGGATTTAGCGAAGTTTGAGGTCGAGTCGCTGAAAGAATCATCTCTGCCTGAGGCTTCATTACCGTAGCCGCAGGTTATGGAATTGCCGATAAACTCTATTTTAATACGTTTTTTTGTATCGTATTTGAGGAGTTTTGCCTCTTGATTGAGTTCAAAACCGTAAAATTCGGGGTAGCAGAAAAGTCCTTCTGAAACAAGCATAATGCTTACTGTATGAACTCCTTGCGGCAAATTTTCAGCGATTTGAAACTTAAAAATTCCATCTGAGGATTCTGTTGTGTAGGTGGAAAACTTTTTGAAATCTTTTCCGTCTACCGAATAAACATAATAACCGGCATTGCTTTTGACTTTTACAGCAGCTGAGGTGCCGGAGAATGTTAATGAAAATTTTGTTCCCGGATAGCAATACGACAAACAATTATCTTTGTTGATAACCCTTCCTTCTACGAAAACGTAAGGATTGTCGTGTTTTACCGCAACTTGTGCGGATAAATTCATTACTGAAGAAAGCATCAGTGTAAGAATAAAAAAATATTTCTTCATTTTTTATTTTATTTGCATTTGTTTTTTTTATATGGCAAATTTAATTCATTTTCATAAAACAAAAAAATCCGTGAATTCTATTTCACGGATTTTTACTATTATATGCAAATAAAATAAATTATTTTAGCAAAAATAACTGTCTTGCAGCTCCGAAATATTCAATTGTACGGGTATAAACTTTTTCGCTTTTGCCTTCAGGAGAGGTTATAGAAACAACGTCTTTTGTCCAGTTGCCTGTGGTATCTACCGTATAATTGTGATTTTCAACTGTTTTGCCGTTTTTAGCGGTAACGGTAACTACGCGGGCTGAGATAAAACCGTTTTTGTCGTAAGTTAAAGTTTCTTCGGTTTTTTCATCTTCGTTTTCAGTAACGCAAGAGTTTTTTCTGCCTTGTGCATCGTAAGAATAAGTGATAAGCCCGGTGTTGTTGCGCTCCGTTGCTATTTTACCGTCAGAGGTATAAGTAAATTTCTTCAAAACGTTGCCGTAAGCGTCATTGGTGCGTATTAAACGGGAGTTTTCATCGTAATAAAACGAAACTTTAGAGTTGCTTGCCGTGCAAACAGTCATGTTATTGTTTTCGTCGTAAGTGTAGTTTTCGCGGTAATAACCTGATTCACTGTTTTGAGTATATTCTACAAGGTTGCCTTTGCTGTTGTACTCGTAAATATACTTACCGTTTTTGTCAGAGGCCATTGAAAGTCTGTTTCTTGAGTCGTAAATATAACGTTGTTCATTATCGGTACGGTAGCCGTGGTCGTCAAACGTATAAGTTACGCTTCCTGAATTGTTGATACTTTCTGTTACTGATTTTACAGCACCTTTGAGTCCCATTTTTTCGGTGTCGGGACGGTGATCTGTTTGTGCCGTTACATTCAAGGTTGCGGTAACGGCTGCAATTAATGCTACGGTTTTAAATGATGTCATGTTTGTATGGTTTTAAATTGTTAATAATAATCTTGTTTACCAAATGTTCCTTTTTTATAACGATAGAAAAAAACAAAAATTGCATAAAAAAACTTCAGTTTTAAAAAAAAAAAATTACGTTTTTTTTATGTTTTTCTTTTTTGCATGTCCGCTTGTGAAAATGTTTACGCATTTTTTAGGAATATCCAGCCAAAGCAATATAAACATTATAACTGACCAACTCCAAAGAACTACCATGTTGAATTTATATGTGTCGAATCTGTTGTTTTTAATAATCTTGCACGGAGCATAAAAATGTGCCCTGCCTATATCGGAAACAGGTTCCATAAAAATCGGGTCTTTTTTTTGTATTAATCTGTGTGTCGGCGAGTTATAAATCTTTTTAACAGCTCTTTTGTTCAAGACTAATTCAGCAAGTTTTTCGTTGTAAAAGTCTTTTTGGAGCTGATACAAGCCGTCTTTGCCGAGTATTTTTTCTAAGCTGTCAAGTTTTCTTTGACGTGCTGCGTTGTATTCTTCGGCTATATCGTTATAATACTCTTTTTGCGCTCTTAAAAACAGTTGTAAAAAGTTGCCTATCATGGCGTTGAACTTACCCGGAACAAATTCTTCGGTATGTTCAAATCCGATTTCAGGTTTTCTGTAATTGAGAAATTCTGTTTCGTTTTTCAAAATCAAAAGCAAATCCTCAAGTTCTTCTTGCTCTTCTTTTGAGGGATTTTCTATTTCACAAAGTTTGTTGCATCGAGCTGTAATATTGTCAAGCTCGCTCATTAAATAAGTGCTTAAATAAATACAGCGTGATTTTTCTTTGTCAAGTTCGTAAAATTCTTTTTCGTAAGGGTTGTTTTGAAACTGATCGACTGCCAAAGCCTCGTAACCCCATCTTGATACCATTAAATCGCCGATAAAAGGAACGTTAATTTTATCGCTGACACTTTCGTGCAAATCGTCAAAATCTATCATCGCCCCGCCCAAAAGCATCTGAGGCACAAGTACAAACGGTATCAAAATGTAAATCGCAATTACAGAATCCAATGCCGAGGAAATTATTAGTCCCATCATGTTTGCTGTACACGAGGTTGTGAACATAACAAACCAATAAGCCGTAGTCATGCCTTGAATTTCCAAAATATAATTGCCGACCAAAATAAAAGAAATTGTCTGAATTGCCGAAATCAAAAATACAATTATCGTTTTGTTTAAAAGGTAACTGAATTTCGACAGATTTAAGAATTTTTCCCTTTCAAGAATTTTTCTGTCCCTAATAATCTCGTCTGCCGCACAGGAAAGCCCCGTAAACAAGGCTACGACTACTATCATAAACAAAAAGACGGGTAAATTTCTGTTATCGGCAAAGACGTATTCGCCTTCGTCGTTGATGTATTTCGTGAAAAATCCCAAAATGAAAGCCAAAACCGGCGACTCCAAAAATGTTATCGCCATGTATTGACGGTTTGCAAGTTTTGAGAGAATATTCCGCCTTAAAAATATCCAAAATTGTTTCAGAGGGTTAGGAATCGTGTATTTTGCCTTAGGAAGCGAAGCTTTGGTTTCCTCTTGAGTTTCAACTTCCGCAAATTCAAATTCACTGTTCGATAAAAATCTTTCATACCATTGTTTTGGGCTGACTTTTCGCTTTTGCGTATAAAAACCATGTTCGTTAACCTCGCGTGATTCAATGATTTGAAGAATTTCTTCGCTGTTTACGTTTCCGCAAGTCGGACATTCGCTTTCACCTGCGTCCACGTAATCGCTCATCAATTTGAAATACGTTATCGCCTCCATCGGGTTGCCGTTGTATATTACATAACCGCCTTTGTCCATAACCCAAAGTTTGTCGAACATTTTGAAAATATTCGATGAAGGCTGATGTATGTTTACGATTACTATTGTACCTTTAACGGCTTGTTGCTTAAGAAGTTGCATAACGATTTCGGAGTCCGTACTCGATAACCCCGAGGTCGGCTCGTCCACAAACAAAACAGACGGCTCTCTGACAAGTTCCAAAGCAATGTTGAGCCTTTTGCGTTGTCCGCCCGAAATTACGGTGTGCAAATCGTCCCCGACTTTGAGATTTCTACATTCATACAAATCCAAATCCTTGAGAATTTTTGTTATATGAGCATCGAACTCTTTGTCAGAGAGGTTGTTAAGACAAAGTTTGGAGTTATAATAAAGGTTTTGCCAAACGGTGAGTTCCGCTATCAAAAGGTCGTCTTGAGGAACTATTCCTATGATTCCGTCCGGCATTTTGTCTTTGCCCGAAATATTGTTGCCATTGATGAAAATTTCACCCGTATCGAGTTTGTATTTACCCGTCAAAACGTTTAGAAGCGTACTTTTGCCCGTTCCGCTGCCGCCCATAATGCCGACTAACATTCCCGATTCTACCGAAAAACTGAAAGGTTTTAATCCGTTTTGGGCGTTTTTGTAACTGAACGAAACATTGTTACCCGAAAAAACAACTTTTTGTCTGTCAGAAACCCTTGTGAAAATACTATTGACAGAACTTTGATAAATCGAACCGATTTTTTCTCCGCGTATTATCGAACCGTTTTCAAAAAGTAGTACCTTGCCCGGCTGAATCATTTTGCCGTTTACAGTAAGTCCCGATAATCCGTCATAAACGAAAAATATATTGGATATGCTTCTGATATACAACATTCTAAGGCAGCCTTCCATTTCCGAAAGCTGAATATGTTTGGTTCCTTCCAAGGCTTTGGGTAAATTGTCGGCAAAAAGAAAATCCGCTTTGTTTTCGGCTATGCTCAAATCGTTTTTAACGAATGACAAAATGTTAAGGTATTCAGAATGTTCGATGTTGAAACTCTCCGATACTGTTTCAACGAAATCTTTTGAGGCTTCGGAAAAATTATTATCCGTCAAAACGTATTCTATGAGTTGTATTATAACCGTAACTTTGTCCCGTTGATGAAGCTCTCTATTGATTTGGGCGCATATTTTAAGAATTTTAACCGAGCTTGAGGATATTCTTTTGTGAGATTCTTTCCCTGATTTTTTGTCTTTGTAGGAATTGACATAACCTTCGTAACGGTTCAGATATTTTTCTGCGAGAGCCGGCGAAAGCATCCTCTGAAGATATGCCTGAACAACATCTTTTGATTTAGCGGCGTTGAGAGTATCTTCGGGGTCTATAATCAGCGCAAACAAACGCATTAAAGCATCGAGTATCTTTTCGTTCATCGGTTTTTCTTGATTAAAAAACAAATGCAAATCTAATAATTTTTTTTGTGTATACAAACAACTAACTATACTTATTTTTATTTTTTGAAAAAAACGGGGATTATTTTTGGGAATTTGAGTTTATAACATTAATTTTGCACTATAAAATTATCGGTTATGAAGAAAATTTTTTTAGTATTACTCGTAGTTTTTTCTGTATTTTCTTGCAACAGAGGAAGAATTTACGGCGAAAGAGAGGAATTGCCGAATATGGTTTGGGATATGAACAACATATTAAAGTTTGAAGTCCCGGTTTTGACGGATACCGTAGCTTACGATATTAAAATCGATTTAAGAACGGTTGATTTTTATACATCTGCCAATTTGTGGTTGTTTCTTAAAATCGAAACACCTTCGGGTAAAGTAATGGCGGATACGTTAGAATGTATGCTTTATGACGACAAAGGTAATCCGCAGACCCAGAAAATGAGTTTCGGCGAGTTGGAAGACTATGAGTTTATGTTCAAAGAAAACGTAAAATTTTCTGAAACCGGAGTTTATAAATTTAATATTCAGCACGGAATGCGTACGGAACAACTTCCGTATATTAAGGAAGTTGGTCTTATCGTAGAAAAACACGAAAAATAGAAAAATGTCAAAAAACAAACTTGAAAAATTTGCGTTGATGGCTGAGTTCAAAAATGTGATTCAGCCCGAAGGACTTTTTGTCGATAATTTTGAATTGAAAGGCAAATGGGCGGATAGTTTTTTCAAAAATTCCAACCCTTTGACCTTGGAGCTCGGTTGCGGAAAAGGCGAATATACCGTTGCTTTGGCTGGTCTTAACAAAGAAAAAAATTATATCGGTGTTGATATAAAGGGTGCGCGTATTTATACCGGCGCAAAACTCGCCCTTGAAAACAATCAGGAGAATGCCGCATTCTTGCGCACGAGAATTGATATGATTGACAGATTTTTTTCAGAGGACGAGGTTTCGGAAATTTGGATAACTTTTCCTGACCCGCAGCCCAAGAAACAAAACAAACGTTTGACTTCAGCGCATTTTTTGAATCTTTACGGCAAAATCTTAAAAGACGGTTCTATAATTAATCTTAAAACGGACAGCCGTCTATTACATTTTTATACGTTGGAACTCTTGAAAGCCAATAATATAACTCCGATTGTACATACCGACGATTTGTATTCATCGGATTCTCTTAACGATGTTTTGAGAGTTAAGACTTATTACGAAAAGCAGTTTTTGTCTGAAGGTAAAAAAATCACTTATCTGAAATTTAAGTTTGAAAAAAATAAACAGTTTGTAGAAATACCGAAATTTGAATTTTCGGAGTAATGAAAGAAAGCAAATTAAAAAAAATTGCCGGTTGGTTTTTGCGCTTGCCTAAAAGAATTAACGTTACCGTTACTATACTTTTGATAACGGCAACGTTGATTTCTTACGCTTCAACGGTGCTAAACCCCGGTAAATATACCGCAATTCCTGCTTTTGCGGGTTTGGGATTTCCGTATATTCTCTTTGTTGATGTTATTTTTGCGATGCTGCTTATTTTTGCCAAAAAATGGACGGCAGTTTTTATGATTTTAACTATTGCTTTCGGTTACAAAAGAATTGACGAAACTGTTCAGCTCAATCCTATTCATTATCTTGAAGATTTTTCCAAAGAGGATTCTTCGTTTACGTTTATGTCCTTTAATGTCAGATTGTTAGATCGTTATAATTGGATAGATTCTAAGGGTGGGACAAAAAACAAAATTTTTGAATTTTTGAAATACGAAAGCCCTGAAATTATTTGTTTTCAGGAATTTTATAACAATAGCAAGGATTCTTTGCCGAATTGCGAACTTATCCGTGATATTCTCAAAACTGATTATGTCATAAGGGATTATGACGAAAAAGATACTATTCATAAGACAGACAAAGGGTATATTATTTTTTCAAAATATCCGCTTTGTAACCGTCGTCCGATTTTTGATTTTACCGATAATATGATTGGTATATCGGTTGATGCTGACATTTTCGGCAAAAAAGTCAGAATTTTTAATATTCATTTGAAATCCATAAAACTCGGTTACGACGATTATGATTTTATTGACAAAATCGAAAATAAGAACAATAAAGAGCAGCTTTCGGGTTTAGGTAATATTTTTACGAAAATTTCCAAAGCCTATCAAATCCGTGTTAAGCAAGCCGAATATTTGAGCATTTTGATAAAACAATCGCCTTATCCGGTGATTGTAAGCGGAGATTTCAACGAGCCGCCGGTTTCGTATTGTTATAATAAAATCAGGAAAAGCGGTTTGGAAGATGCTTTTTGTATGAGCGGGACTGGTTTTGGTGAGACGATGAGGGTGAAATTTTTGCATTTTAGAATTGATTATATCCTTCATTCTAAGGTACTTGAAAGTAAACGTTTTCGCACTCACAGAGAAAATCTTTCAGATCATTACGCCGTGAGTTGCAAATTTAAATTTTCAGGGCAATGATCGTTTTTGAAATTTTTCTGATTTTAATTGCATCTGTTTATGCGTTTTTGGTTTTGAAATGTTGCCTGAAATTTTACTTTTATGAGCCTCAAAAAAAACTTGAAACCTCTTTTGAAAAAGTTTCCGTTATGGTTTCTGCCAAAAACGAGGAAGAAAATATTTCTAATTTTATCACGAATATTTTATCTCAGAGTACAGAAAATCTTGAATTTGTATTGATAGATGACAATTCCTCGGACAAAACTTTTGAAATTGCCGAAAAATTTTCTGATATAATTTTGAAAAAAAATCCGTTTTCCGGCAAAAAATCAGCCTTAAAATACGGAATTGATTTTTGCAGCGGAGAATTTTTAATTTTAACGGATGCTGATTGTTTTGGTAATAATCAGTGGGCGCAAACTATTTCCAAAACGGCTTTTAACTATGATGCTGACATGATTTTAGCCCCCGTAATTATCTGTGCTGAAGATAGTTCTAATATTTTTCAAAGGCTTTGGGAGGCAGAGGGTTTTTCGCTTATAACTATAACTGCGGGAACTTGCATTTGGGGTAAACCCGTAATGTCAAACGGTGGGAATATCGGTTACAAAACGTTTTTTTTCAAAAATAATATTCTTTCTCTTAACAAAAAATATTCTTCCGGCGATGATATGTTTATGATGGAATCGGCTCAAAGGCAGAAGAAAAAAATCGTTTATGTAAAAGATAGAAATGCTGTTGTCAGGACTCTTGGTCCTAAAAATCTCAAACAACTTTTGCGTCAGCGTTCTCGGTGGGTTAGCAAAACGGGCGGTTATAAAGAAAAGTTTACGCTTTTTTTTGCGGGCGTGATTTTCTTCGGAAATTTTTTTGCTGCTTTGTTGCCTTTTATCGCCTCATTTACGGATTGGAAAGTTTCTGTTTTTATGGTTTTAACGAAATTTTTATCAGACTTTTTTTCTGTGAAAGTCTCATCTGATTATTATCGCAAGAAACAGAAAATCAGTGATATAATAGTTTTAGAAATTATATATCCTTATTATGTTTTATCTTCGGTGGCATCGTTTTTATTCAAAGGCGTTAGGTGGAAATAAAAAAAGTTTTTTATATTTGCGCTATTAATTTTTAATTACCAAATTATATCAATATCATAATATGAAAAATGTAGCAGTAGGTATCGACATAGGCGGTACAAATACCGTTATGGGTGTCGTAACGGAAGATGCAAAAATTTTGGCGGAAAAATCTATTCCGACTCAGAATTTTGTTGAGCTCGCTGATTATATTTCAGCGTTGGCTTCAGGAATCAAAGATTTGCTTTTGAAAGCGGAAGGTTATACTCTCAAAGGAATAGGTATAGGCGTTCCGAACGGCAATTATTACACGGGAACGATTGAAATGGCTCCTAATTTGCCATGGAAAGGCCGCGTAATGTTAGCCGATGAATTGAAACGTCATTTTGATTGCAAAATTATAGTTACAAACGATGCAAAGGCCGCAACAATCGGTGAAATGGTTTACGGCGGAGCTAAGGGCATGAAGAATTTCGTGATGATAACACTCGGGACGGGTCTTGGTTCAGGTGTTGTGGTTAACGGTTCGTTAGTTTACGGTTCTGACGGTTTTGCCGGAGAATTCGGACACGTTACGGCTGTTCCGGGCGGAAGAATTTGCGGTTGCGGACGTCAGGGTTGTCTTGAAACTTACGCCTCTGCAACGGGTATCAAACGCACGGCTTTTGAACTTCTTGCAAAATATCCCGATGCTTCAAAAATGAGAGAAATTCCTTTTACGGAGTTAACGAGTAAGGATATTTATACTTTTGCAACTCAAGGCGACAAACTCGCATTGAAAGCTTTTGATATTACGGCAGATATTTTAGGAAGAAAACTTGCGGATCTTTGTACAGTGATTTCTCCGGAAGCAATATTTATTTTCGGCGGTTTGGCTAATGCTAAAGAGTTAATCGTTGATGCAACAAAGGTTTACTTGGAAAAATATATGATGCCTGTATTCAAGGATAAGGTAAAAGTTTTGCCGTCAGCGCTTTTAGGAACTAATATCGCAGTTCTTGGTGCTTCGGCGTTAGTAATGTAAAAATAATAAAAACTATGGCTAAAAATTCAGTTACCGTTACGAATCAAGAGGGGGGTGGCGATGTCGTTTTGGTTGTTAAAAAGAAAAAGTTTCCTTGGTGGATTTTGCTTTTCTTGTTGCCGCTAATACTTTTGATTCCTGTTAAAAGACAGATTTTCATAAGGTTTTTGGCGCAGCCTTCTAACATTGCGGTTTCACAGACGGCGGTTCAAGCCGTTTATCCTGAAATTTCAACGTTTGGCGGCGTAACAGAGAAACCTTTTTCCGGGACGACCGATGATAAAGGCGAGGTTGTTATCTCTGATGTTAAACAACCTTTATGGTACAAACTTTTCGGCGGTGCTAACGATTCCGTTTCTGTTACTTGTGTTAATACTTGTCAGGAATTAAACAATGCAAAATACGGTTTCAAGGAGTTTCCGTTTGATGATTTCAAGGACGTTTATTTGACTTCAAAGACAAGCGTTGAAACCTTGAAAGTCATTGATTTGGACGATAATCAGCCTTTACCGGATGCTAATGTTAGCATTATAAGTTCAGCTGATGGCAGTTCAAACACGACAACCGTTACAACGGATGTTTCGGGCAGTGTTGATATTAATTCAATGCCTGTTTGCGGCTCTGTTAAAGTTGTGGCCTCAAAGGAAGGCTACGAAAACGATACGTTGGAGGCGACTCTCTTCGATCTGAACAACATGACGGAGTTGGAAAAATGTTTGAAACTCAAACCCTTGAAAGGCTGTGTGAAAGTTATTGTTAAAAACCTCAAGACTAAAACACTTTTGGCAGGTGCAATTGTGGAGCTGACGATTAACGGTCAGTCCCAAAAACTTAAAACTAATACCAACGGTGTCGGTGTCGGAATGTTTGATTCGTTACGTATAACGCAGCAACTCAATTTTTTAGCCTCAAAATCAGGTTATGCGGACACATCACTTACAGGTTCTACCGTCAAGGACTTTATGTCTTGGGACGAAGAAAAACGCACAATGTATTTGCGCCCGCTTACAACCTCATTAGTTTTTATTAACACTGATAATAATAACGTTTTGGAAGGTGTTACAAACGTGATTTACAAAAACGGTACGAAAATCGCAACCGAATATAGTAATTCAAAAGGCGAATTTGTGGTCAGCAATATCGCCGAAAACGATAAAATATCAATCGTTGCCTCCAAAACAGGTTATTCCACCAATTCTACAAAGGTTAAGAATCAAACCTTGTCAAGCCTTAACACTCAGGCTTCAAGAACAATTCCTTTAACCAAAAACGAAGTCAGACGTGTAGACCCGCCACCTGTTAACAATAATATCTCTGACTTAAAAGGTCAAAGCGGTGATTTGCGTGTAAACCTTCAATGGTACACCAAAACAGACCTCGACCTCCATGTCATCGACCCGTGCGGAAACGAGATTTTCTTCTCTAAACGCCGCGCATCTTGTGGCGGCGGTGCAGGTACTCTCGACCTCGATGCTAACGCCCTATTCGGTACAACTTCTCGCCCTCAAGAAAATATCTACTGGAACAAACCTTCTAAAGGTACTTACACAATCAAAGTAGATTGTTTCAAATGGCGCGAAAACTCAATGGCTCCTTTAAGCTATAATATCACAATTATCGATAAAGGCGTCCGTACCGATAAACGGGGAACTATTACTAAAGGTCAAAACATTATCGTTTGTAAACATAATGTGAACTAAAAAGAATTCCAAAGTGCACTGCCTTGTCAGCAGTGGGGTTCGCCTCATGCCGGCGGGGCAGTTCCCTTTTGAAAAAGGGAACCGGAAAACTTTTAAGAGATATAAAAAAGGGAAAGCCTCTAAAGGCTTTCCCTTTTTTATATCTCATAGAAGTTCTTTGGTTCTTTCTTTCAAGAAAGAACGCCCCCGCGGCGAGCGGCAACCGCAGCCGTAGGCGGCGTTCTTTTTGAGTTCGTTTTTTAGTTTACAACCATTTTACCAAAGCGAAATCTGTTCTGTGAACGAGATTTTTGTTTGATGGGAATAGTCTGAAACCGTAGTTGAAGTTACCGGGTTTATCGGGTCTGAGGTCGATGCTGTAATGAGCGAAACGGCCTGCTTCTTTTTGGAGTTTAAGCGGAACGGTAGAGAGTAGTTTAGAGCTACCGTCTTGGCTAACTTCGGTCATAACCATTTCAATAGCGATATCTTCAGCTTTGAGGTCGCCTAAGTTTACGACAACTTCACCGTAGTATTCTTCGCCCATGTAGAGCGGGTCTTTTACGATGTCGTGGAATGAAACTTTTTCTACAGAGAGTTTATCCCAAGCTTGAACGACTTTATGTTTCCAAGCAGCGAGTTCGAGGGCTACTTTGTAGTTATTTGCGCTAACGGTTGCTCCTGTTTCAGCGAGTTTGTTGTAATAACGTTCGTAGTAATCGTCCAACTGACGTTTCATTGTGAAGTTAGGAGCAATGTGTCCGATAGAGTTTTTGATAACGCTAACCCACTGTTCAGGAACGCCTTGTTCGTTTCTTGTGTAGAATTTCGGGCAAATGTCCTCAATGATTGTACGGTAGATAGTAGCTGCGTCCAATTGGTTTTGGAAACCTTGGTCTTGATAAGCTCTTTCTTGCGGCAAGCACCAACCACCATCGGGGCGGTAACCTTCAACCCACCAACCATCAAGTACTGAATAGTGAATAGCACCGTTCATAACGGCTTTCATTCCTGATGTACCTGATGCCTCGAGAGGACGTGTCGGGGTGTTCATCCAAATATCAACGCCAGAAACAAGTTTCTTAGCCAAAGAGATGTCGTAATCTTCGAGGAAGAGGATTTTGCCGACAAATTCGGGACGTTTAGAAATCTCAACGATTTGTTTGATGATACCTTGTCCGCCGCCGTCAGCCGGGTGAGCTTTACCTGCGAAGATAAACTGAACGGGTCTTACGGGGTCGTTTACTATTTTTGACAAGATGTCGAGGTTTGTCATAAGCAAGTTACCGCGTTTGTAAGTTGCGAAACGACGTGCAAAACCGATGGTCAAAGTGTTGGGATTCAAAGCGTTTTTGATTTTTACCATTGATGAAGGATCTTCACCGCGTTTTTGGTAATCGGCTTCCATTTTGATTTTGATGTAGTCGATAAGTTCTTTACGCTTTTGCTGACGCATTTTCCAGATTTCTCCGTTATCAACACCTTGAATAGCATTCCAATAAGACTCGTTAGATTGGTCTTTGAGGAATTTCTTGTCAAATGTTTTTTGGTAGAATTGCTGCCATTCTTTAGCTGCCCAAGTCGGATAGTGTACACCATTTGTAACGTATCCGATATTAAGCTCTTCCGGGTAGTAACCGCTCCACATGTAGTTGAACATGTTTTTGGTAACCTCGCCGTGAAGCATTGAAACGCCGTTAACCTCTTGTGATAATTGACAAGCAAGGTAAGAGAAGTTGAATTCCTGACCTCTGTCATCAACGTTGTTTTTACCCAAAGCTAAGAACTCTTTCCATGAGATACCGAGTCTTTCGGGATAGTGTCCCATGTAGGTTAAAATCATATCTTCGGGGAAAGCATCGTGTCCTGCCGGAACGGGCGTGTGAGTAGTGTAAAGCGTTGAAGCACGTACAATTTCCAAAGCCTCGTTGAGAGTGAAATTGTGTTCTTGGATAAGGTTGTTCAAACGCTCGATACCCATCAATGCCGCATGACCTTCGTTCATGTGGTAAATCTGTTTTGTGATGCCCATTTTTCTAAGAGCGCGGATACCACCGACACCGAGCAACATTTCTTGTTTCAAACGGTTTTCTCTGTCGCCGCCGTACAAGTGGTGAGTTACCCAACGGTCTTGATCCCAATTAGCCTCGAAATCAGTATCCAAAAGATAAAGTTCGATTCTTCCCACTTGAGCTTTCCAAACTTGAGCGGTAAGTTTTCTACCCGGGAATGCCACTTGAATGGTCATTTGATTGCCGTTTTCGTCTTTTACGGCCGTGATGGGCAAGTATCTGAAGTCCTGAGGAACGTCCTCTGCAATTTGGTCGCCCCAAACAGAAATCTTCTGACGGAAATATCCGTAACGGTAAAGAAGACCGACTGCAACCATATCAACGTTAGAGTCAGAAGCCTCTTTCAAATAGTCGCCGGCTAAGATACCAAGACCGCCTGAGAAGATTTTCAAGGAGTCATGAATACCATATTCCATACAGAAATATGCAACGGATGGACCTTTTGCATTTTTCTTTTCTTCCATATATGCACGGAAATCGGCGTAAACTTTTTCGTATTTAGCTATAAAATCCTGATCGTTTTCCAAAACGGACAATCTGTTAAGGTCAACCTGACGAAGCAAGGCAACGGGATTTTTACCCGATTTTTCCCACAGACCGTCTTCTCCGATGGTCTGCCACATTTCTTCGGCCTCGAAATTCCAACACCACCAGAGGTTGTAGGACATTTCTTCCAAGCCTTTAAATTTTCCTGAAAGGTTCGGGTGAACCTGAATGTTTCTCCAAATAGGGTTGTTCACTTTTATTTCTTTTATGTTAAACGATTCGTGTGAATATTTTGAAAAATCAGCCTCTTCAAAACGTTTTACCGTTCTGTCTAATGCAATTGAATAGGCTTTTAAATAATATTTCGTGAGATTCTTCCACAAGAACTGTTGCGAAAGTTCGTATGCCGCCTTTTTAGTTTTTTCCATGTCGGCTTTTGACAAAGCGGCATAGTCAATAACGGCTTTTGCAAGATTATAAACGACATCGTTATAATTATCATCGTTGCGGTGAAGTACTATAACGGGTTTTGTTTCTTTTGGCAAAAGATTTTCCGTATACTTTCCAAAACCTGCAAGGTCGGTTGTGATTGTCGGCACACTGAATGCAATACTTTCAAGAGGCGTGTATCCCCAAGGTTCGTAATATGAGGGGAATGCCGTTATGTCCATACCGACTAACAAATCGTAGTAAGGCATATTGAAAATACCGTCATCACCTTTTAAATATGAAGGAACGAAAATAAGTTTCAATTTGCTGCCTTCTGCGTTGTCAAGGCCGAGCGAGATAGCGCGGTTGCATACGGCGTCATATTCTACGTGGTGAAGACCGTGGGTCAAGTACTTAGAATATTTGTCGTTTGAAACTTTCTCTTGTTTGCCCTCCAAAGCGGCTTTAAGGTCTTGACGTGCTCCGTAGTTGTTTGCGGGAACGGTTATTAACGCCAAAATATTTTTCTTACATTCACCTAAGTCGATGATTTTTTTCAATGCATCCAAAAAAACATCAATACCTTTGTTCCTGTATTCGTAACGTCCTGAAGTTCCGAGAATTAAAGTATCATCGGAGAATTTCTCACCAAAAAGTTTTGATGCAACGTTGAGTATAGTTTTTCTTGCTGCTGCACGTTTTGTGTTGTAAACGCTGCCTTTAGGAACAAAATCGTCTTCAAAACCGTTAGGCGTTACAATATCTACTTTTCTGTATGTGAATTGTTTACACTCGATAGCGGTGATATCAGAAACCGTTGTATAAGCATCAGCGTTGAGTGCTGAAAGTTTTTCACAACTTTGTTTTGCCACCATGTTGAACTCACGTGCCTTTGTATCGCCGTCGTATGAGTTAATCGGAGAGTACAAGGGCTGACCGTTTCCGGCAATACTTCTGCCGATTGCTGTGGCGTGCGTTGTGAAAACGGTTGCAATTTCGGGTGCGTATTTTTCAATGTAAAGAATACCTGCACCTGTCATCCACTCGTGAAAATGCGCTACGACACGGTTTTCGGGCTGAAGGTTGTATTGACAAAAACTTTCAATTACTTTACCTGCGCTGTAACCGAAAATTACGGGTTCGATATACCCCCAATCGCCTGAAATTGAATCAAGTTTGTAAGTTTCCCAAAATTCTGCGAAAATTGAATCTTTTTTGGAGATGTTTTGGGAAAAATCTACGAGGATAACGATAGGTTCACCGATGATTTTCCAGCGTCCGATTCTAACACGGGTTTCGGTGCGGTTTATAACCCTTCTCCAATCTGCGAAAAGAGTTTTGTCCTCAACGAATTCCGGATTGTCTTCCGTGTTACGCCAAATGTCAGGACCAATCATGACGAGGTTGTCACCGAATTTTGCCTTTAAGGTCTGCGCTTTTGTTGAAACGACGGTATGGATTCCGCCTACTTTGTTGCAGACTTCCCAACTCGTTTCAAACACGAAATCGGGAGTTTGTTCTGTTGATGCCATAATTCTTGTTATACTTCTTTAATTTATTTAAAAGTTTTCTGTTATGGGACAATTGGGCATCAATCTTCCGATAGCCAATTTGACCTTAGTTAATTGTTAATTGCCAAAAGTTATTAACAAAAAAGTGTTGATAACCTTTTTCAAGTCGCCAAAGTACGAAGTATTTTTTTAATTTCCAACATTCATTTCGTTTATTTTTTAACTTTTTTTTGAAATTCTGCATTAACTTTTTGATTATCAGCTCAAAAAAAATAACTTTTTTCCTTTAGAAAAACAAAATTACGGGAAAACGAAAAAAAATATTTATTTTTGCAGCCGTATTTTTCTTATTATAAAACGTGATGAAAAAAGTTTTTCAGATTTTTTTGTTGTTAATGGCGTTTTCCGTTAAGGCTCAGGACTTTAGAGTTGAAATTTTGAACCTTGACGAAGAAAACTCTCTGATAGTTTGTCCCAAAACGACTTGCTTGTTTTCCTCAAAAGCCACACTTGACGGACAAGAAGTCGCAGCAACTTTCCTTTGGGATTTTGATAACGGCGATAGAGTTGAAACTCAAGAAAATTCCGTTAATTATATTTATCAAAAAGGCGGTGCATATATTATAAGTGTTAAAGCTGTTTATAATGATTATCAGGCTTTCTCTTACGGGAAACTAAAAGTTGGTGTAAGTCCTTATTTTTCAAAGTATTATAACGATATTGACAAAAGTTTTAGCGGTATTTGTTTGGGTAGTAAAGCGGTTTTAACGATGCCTTTGAACGATACTTTGGTCGAATATTCTGGGGAAAATTCTTTCTCTGCCAAAACTCCTCAAACCTTTTATTCAACCTCGTGGAGGGAGTTTGTAACGGTTAAAAATTTTAATAATCAGACTGTTACGAGCGGAGACGATATTAAATCCGTCAGAGTGAAACTTGTTCATACAAATTCCGAAAATTTGAAAATTTCTTTGTTATCGCCTGATAATAAAGAAGTTGTATTGAAAGATTTTTCTGATAAAAAATATTTTTTAGGAATTCCGCAGGAGGGAAAAGCCGGGACACTTTATAATTATACGTTTTCTTCAAAAGCAAATTCTACGTTGAACTCCGTGGTTTTAAGCGAAGAGGATAATAATGTTATAAGTGAGGGAGAATATTTGCCTGAGGAGGGTTTTGAAAAGTTTTTAACCTCGCCTATAAATGGTCAGTGGACCTTGATTTTGACCTCTGAGGGAGACGAAAGTGAAGGTTATGTATCTGATTTTGAGATAGTTTTTGATGAAGAAAAACTATTGTCCGAAAAGTGGAATTTTTCTCAGAAATATGATTTAAGACGTGCCGTTTGGTCGGGCAAAGGCATTTCAGCGACGCGTAACGCCGTTGCAGAATGTACGCCTAAAGAATACGGAACTACGAAATATACGTTTACGGTTTCTGACGATTTTTCATGCGTTCACGATACGGCTGTTTTTATTGAAGTCGAAAAACCGCAGTTTTCGGGAGCAGGCGATTCAACTATTTTTATCGGTGATGAAATAAATTTTGAATCTAAAACCTCGTGGGCTAATGCTTGTTTGTGGACGGCGGGCGATGAGTCAAAGCCCGAAAGCGGAAATCCTTTTGTTAAAGTATATTACGAAAAAGGTCTTTATCAAGTGATTTTGGAAAATACTGACCTTTCAGGGTGCAGCGACAGGGATACGCAAACCGTTAAAATCGTTCCGAGACCTTTGGAGGTTAAGGAAGTTAATATTTTTACCCCTGATGATAACGGTCAAAACGATGTGTTTACATTTTTCAACGAAAAGGATTCTTTCTTGAAAAGCGGCGGTCTGACCAAAATGCCGGCTAATATCCGTTCTATTAAAGGTAAGATTTATAATGTTTTAGGACAAGTGGTTTACAAATGGGACGAGGTTGAAGCCTCTGTTTTCGGTTGGGACGGTACTATCGGAAACAATGGCAATAGAAAATGCCCTCCCGGAACATATTTTTACGATATTGTGGTCTTCGGTAAAGACGGTAATTCCTTGAAACGTTCAGGGACGATTTTTCTTTACCGTCAAAAATAATAAAAAAACGGCGGAAACATTTTTTTGTATCCGCCGTTTTTTTTATTTCAGATTGCTGACAATGGCCATAAATTCTTTCATCGAATCCTTGTCCGTCAGCTCTACACCGTCCCTGAAGCATTTGTAAATCTGATTATCTTTGAAATAAGCAGTTTCCAAATAATTGGAATCAACGTCCAAAATCACTTCCCTTGCCAAAAGTACGGGTTCGGAATTTTTGTAATAAACCTCCGTATTCTCTCTTACGGAATCTCCTACAACCGAAATCCTTACAGTATCATTGTTCAAGACTCCCATAATGGTTTTGTTACCTTTCTTTTCCTTTCTGATAAAATCCAACTGTTCGCCATTGGCTTTTATGTAATTGACATAGTAATCTACGTCATTGAGGTAATTGCTGTTTAAGATTTCAGGCATTTGAGTATTGCTGATGTCTGATTTTATGGTTGATACGGTATCGCGTCTGAAATTAGAACACGATACGGCAGTACATAACCATATCAGTGTAATAATAAATAAATACTTTTTCATTTCCTTTATACGTTAAATTCTGTAATTAAAGTCCGCAATATATAACATTTTGTGTTAATTTGCAATAGTTTGTTTGTTAATTTTTTTACTCCCCGAATAAATTTCAAAACATTCGAGCTTGCACTCTAACGGACCGTTGAAAAGTTTGATTTTCTTTTTAGGGTGAAGACCGATAGTTTTCAAGGCCGGAAGGTTGCCGCTTAAAATCCATGCTTTGTAACCTTCATAATTGTTTTTGAGCGTATCGCCGATATTTTTGTAAAATTCACCGATTTCGTTTTCCGTTTCCAAACGTTCTCCGTAAGGCGGATTCATTATCAGAAAACCTTCCTGTGCAGGTTTAGGATTGTCGAAAAAATCTTTTCTGTTGAAATCTATGAAATTTTCAACACCTGCCTTTGTCGCATTCTGACAACTTGCGTCTAATGCCGTAACGTCAATGTCAAAACCGCAAATTATGTTTTCGGTTTTTGTTTTTATAATATCTTTTTGTTCTTTTTTTAATTCCGCCCAAATTGAGGAATCGAAATTTCTCCATTTTTCAACGGCGAAATGTCTGAAATTGCCCGGAGCGATGTTCATTGCCATTAATGCCGCCTCTATCGGAAAAGTTCCCGAGCCGCACATCGGATCGGTAAACGCCTCTGAGGGTTGCCAAAGAGCAAGTTTTAAGATTCCGGCTGCTAAAACTTCATTAACGGGAGCCTCCGTTTGACGGACTTTGTAGCCGCGTTTGCTCATCGGTATTCCCGTTGAATCGAGTGAAACCGTAATATCCGAATTATAAATATGAATATTGATTCTTAAATCAGGATATTCCGTATCAACACTCGGACGGCGTCCACGTTTGTTTCTGAAATAATCCGCAATGGCATCTTTGCATTTTAATGCGGCGTATTTAGAATGTGTGAAAACAGGCCCTGAGGCGGTGCAATCAATTGCAAAAGTATCACTGACAGCCATATAATCCTGCCAATTGATTTTAATAACCTCTTCGTAAAGTTCCTTGTCGTTGAACGCCTTAAATTTTTTGATCGGTACAAGTATTTTCAGTGCGGTTCTCAGCCAAAAATTAGCACGGTAAAGCACTTGAATATCGCCTCTAAAAACTACGGCTCTTGTTGATAGTTTTATGTCCGAGGCTCCGATTTTTGTTAATTCTTCCGCCAAAACTCCTTCCAAACCGAAAAAAGTTGTGGCCGTCATATCAAATTTTTCCATTTTTTGCGTTTTTAATAATTAGAAACGGTTGTTCGTAATTCTTACGGCGTTTCCCGTATTATCGGTAATGGTTTCGTATTCTCTTAAAGCGTGTTTTGCTTTTCCTGAGACTACGATTCCGTGTAGAAGTACGCTAAACCTTGAGTTACAGTTTGTTACAGTATCTTGATGACAAAGACATTTTGTTTTTTCATCAAAGACCAAAGGTGCGTGTTTCGGATTAAGACTGCACGCACGGTCAAAAGCGTAAAAAGTTCTGCCGTCAAAGTTATAAAGCAAAATGCCGTTATAACCGCCGGTTATGTAAACCTTGCCGCCCGGCGACTGAAGTGCCGAAAACCTTGAATCGCTCAGGTGTACGATTATATCAACGTAAGTCTCTGGCACAGGGTTGTCTTTTTCGCTGTCGCATGACAAAAAAAATATAAAAAAAACGGCAATAAAAGCCGGTAATTTTAATTTCAATTTTTTTTTATTTAAGTTTGTAGCGGATTTTTTTCGTAATCCGAGGCAAAGTTAAACAAAAAAATTAAACTTCAGTATATGAAAAATTTAATATTAAAGACATTAATTTTTGTTTTTCTGATAACTATCTCATTTTCAGATAGTATCTATGCTCAGTACGAAGGTGGAAAAGCAAATTTAGGAGCGGAGTTTGCCCCTTCGGGAAGTCAGTTTACGCAAGATGGTTTTTTAATCGAGAGAGGTTTGAAGCGTAAAAAGCAGAAAAAACTTTATGAAAAATGGAAAAAACATCAAGATAAGCAAAAAAAGAAAATGGCGAAAGATTCTCTTAAAGCCGTCAAAAAATTGGAGAAAGATTCTCTAAAAGCAGCAAAAAAGTTGCAGGACGATTCTGAGGAGGATGAAGAGGTCAGCGAAAAGAAGGAAAAGAAAGCCGATAAAGCTGATGGTGATGTTATAATGGATAAGAAAGCCAGAAAGGAGCAGAAGAAAAAGGAGAAAGAAGAAAAAAAGAAGCGTAAGGAAGAAGAAAAGAAGAAGAAAAAAAGCGGAGAGTCTTTGGATGATAATTTAGATATGGATTATGACGTGCCTGACCTTGAGGATTTTGGTAAGGAGGGCGAGAGTGCTGAATTTGAAGTTCAGCAGGAGGCCGTCTTTGAAAAAACAGATGATGTGGAGCAGGAAGAAAAGTCCAAAGACAAAAAAGAGAAGAAAGAAAAATCCAAAATGACTAAAGAGCAAAAGGAGGCTAAGAAAAAACAAGATAAAATAACGAAAGATTTTAAGAAAAACAGCGGCAAGACTGTTGATAGGAAAAAGAGTCAGAAAATCAGGGAGAAGGAAATGCAGAAAGCCCAAAAAGAAGCAGAAAAGAAAGAGGCTGATGCAGAGCTTCATGCCCGTGCTGCCTCAGGCGGTGATTTGACCTCCAAGGAGAGAAAAACTTTGGAAAAGGAGCAGCGTAAACAGTATATTGCCGATTATAAACATCAGAAAAAGGCTAAAAAGGCAATCTTGAAAATTCAAGACAAAAAAACAGCCCGACAAATGAAAAAACATCATAAAAAGACAGATAAAAAAATGAGGGACAGACACAAAAAATCGAAACCCGGATTTTTAAAGAACTTTTTTAAATAATATAACAAAAAATGAGTACGGCAGCATTTACATCTATTATGCTAATTGTAATTTTTGCGTTTATAGCTGCAATGATATGGGCTTACAGACGCAATGATTACAAAGCTCAGGAGAGAACTTTTACCCCGGAAGTTCTTAATAGTCTTGACGATACGATGAAGACTATAACCTCTTACAGTGAGCAGTATTTAAAGGATTTGCAGCAAAAGGAGGAACAGGAAAAGAAAAAAAACGAAGAAGAGGAGCGGCAAAAAGACCCGCTTGCTAAGGTTGAGGCTTTAACCAGCAGAGCGAAGATGATTCAAGCTAAAAATCATATTCGTAAATCTGCTGCTGACGAGTATTTTGAAAAAACGCGCAAGATTGCAAACGAAATTTTAAAACCCAAAACCTAAAAAAAAATTTTTTTTCTCAAAAAAACGTGTTACATTTGCAGCGTAAAAGATTATTAAAGTTAGGCAAGGGAGAATCCAAAAGGTGATGAGCGTTTTGAATTCTTCTTTGTTTTTTGTTTTATCAAAAAAAATAAAATTAGAAAAATGGCTAAAATCACTTATTTAACGGATGAGGGTTTGAAAAAACTTAACGATGAACTCGATCATCTTATCGCCGTAGAGCGTCCGAATATATCTAAACAAATCGCCGAGGCAAGAGAAAAAGGCGATCTTTCAGAAAACGCCGAATACGATGCCGCTAAAGAGGCTCAAGGTCTTTTGGAATTGAAAATTTCAAAACTTCAGGATTTGATTAAAAATGCTCGTGTTATTGATAAAAGTCAAATTCAATCGGATATCGTTCAGATTTTGAGTAAGGTAACGATTCAAAACGTTAAAACCAAAATGAAAATGACTTATACTTTGGTTGCTGAGAGCGAGGCTAATCTCAAAGAAGGTAAAATTTCTGTTGAAACGCCTATCGCTAAAGGTCTTATGGGCAAAAAAGTCGGTGATACGGCTAAAATTAAAATTCCTGCCGGTGAAGCAGAATTTAAAATTATCGACATCAGTATTTAAAGAAATTCATAATGCATAATTCATAATTAAGAAAAATATGGCAACAATTTTTTCACGTATTATAAAGGGTGAGATTCCTTGTTATAAAATTGCTGAAAACGATGAGTTTTTCGCATTTTTGGATGTTAATCCTATCCAAAAAGGACACACGTTGGTTGTTCCGAAAGAGGAAATAAGTTATATTTTTGACATCGACGACGACAAACTCGGTCGTTATATGGCTTTCGCAAAAAAAGTTGCAGCAGCTATCAAAGCTGCAATTCCTTGCGTTAAAGTCGGTATTGCGGTTGTCGGACTTGAAGTTCCTCATTCCCACATACATCTTGTTCCTCTCAATCAAGTAAACGATATGTCGTTTGAACACAAAATGACTCTCGAAAAAGAGGAAATGCAGCAGATTGCTGACAAGATTGTTAAAAATTTTTCTATGAATTAGTTTTAGAACTTTTGGGGCGGGAAATTTTATTTTTCTTCGCCCTTCGTTTTATAAAAAAATGGGAACATTAGAGGCTTTAATTTTAGGCATTGTTCAGGGGTTGACCGAATTTTTGCCTGTCAGCAGCAGTGGACATCTTCAAATAGGACAACATATTTTAGGTACGACTGAAACCGGCGGTTTAACATTTGACATCGTCGTACACGTGGCTACCGTTTTGGCGACAATCGTAATTTTCAGAAAACAAATTTGGGATTTGATTTGCGGTTTTTTTAAGAAAATTAATCCCGATAATTCACTTTCTTTTTGGCGCAGGCTCAACGAGGCTCAGCGTTATGTGATTTTAATCGTGATTTCAATGATTCCGATCGGCATCGTGGGACTTTGTTTTAAGGATAAGGTTGAAGAGATTTTCTCCTCAAGCATTACCGTGGTAGGTGTTTGTCTTATTATAACCTCAATTCTTTTGACTTTAACACATTACATCAAACCCCAAGAAGGAAAAGAAAAACAAGATATTTCACCCATACACGCTTTTATAATCGGTTTGGCGCAGGCTGTTGCCGTTTTGCCGGGACTTTCAAGGTCGGGTTCAACGATTTCTACGGGCTTGGTTTTGGGAAACAAACGCGAGAATGTGGCTCAATTTTCGTTTTTGATGGTTATTCCTCCGATTTTGGGCGAAGCACTTTTGGATTTTAAACATATTTTTGCACCTTCGGCAGAATATCTTGCTCAACATGGCGGCGAAATGGTTCAAGTCCCGACTTTAGCCTTGATAGTCGGTTTTGTTGCAGCTTTTATCAGCGGTTGTATCGCTTGTAAATGGATGGTGCAATTAATTAAGAAATGCAAACTTATTTATTTTGCAATTTATTGTTTTATAATGGGTTGCGTTTGTATTGCTTTCCTTTAGCCGTAACTGAATAAAAAATATTTTAAAAAAAAACGTTCCGAATGATAATCGGGGCGTTTTTTTTGCATTATTTATTTTATTTATTAATTTAGCGGTATGATTACAAAGCGGAGTTTTAAAGCTTTTTTGATTGTTTTTTTGATGGCAATCTTTGTAAATCAGAGAGTTTTGGCTTTTGAGCCTGAAGAAACTTTCGGAATGGAGCTTTGTGCGCATAATCAAACCTATACCTCAAGCGAACTTTTAGCTTGTGTTTTGGTTTCGATTTCGGTTTTAATGGTAGCCGTTTTGTATGTCAGAAGATTTTATCTTGAAAAATTATTGAAGGCTCAGGACGATTTGAAAAGTCAAACGGATAGTTTCAATGCGACCAAAGAATTATTGGAGTCGCAGCAAGAGAGTCTTAACAATGCTTTGCTGGATTTGTCGGTTTTAAGTGAGTCAGGTCAGTGTATAATCAAAAGCCAAAGCATGAAAGATATTTCTCAAAACGTTTATAAGGAGATTAAAAAGTTTTTTGAAATTGATTATATAGGAGTCGGTATTTACAACGGTCCTCATTCGAGTATTGATTTTCCGTCCTTTGTCTTAGATGGCAATGTAATGCCTTTTGCACGTTATAATGTTGAAAATATAAGTAACATGATTGTCTGGTCGTTTATCAACAGAAAATCAGTTGTTATCTCCGATTACAAATCCGAGGTCGGTAATTATATTGATACGGATTATTATAAATTAGACACTTCGCTTTTCGGTTCCGCTGTTTATGTTCCCTTGTACGACAATGATATGACAATCGGAATGTTTACCGTTCATAGTCTTAAAAAAAATTTTTTCACATCTTATCATTTGAGTATTATCAACAATTTGGCAACTTACGTGGAGTTTGCCATTGTTAATATTTCGTATATCAGACGTAACGAATTTCAGAAAAAACTTATTGAAGAAAGAAATGTTGAACTTCAGAACACGTACAACGATTTAAAAGAGAATCAGCAGAAACTTGAGGATTTGAATTCTGAACTTCAGAGATTTTCCGTTTCGGTCAGCAATACCGAAAATGCCGTTATCATGTTGGACGAAAACCGTAATATTATTTGGGTAAACAACGCATTTACAAAGATTTACGGTTATACATTCGAAGAATATACAGCCAAAGGTGCTAATTATAAAGTTGCCATGAACAATCCCGCTACGATAGCCTATTACGATGAGGTTTTTAGAGATTGTAAGCCGAAAACTTTTACACTTTTGCATTATACTAAAACGGGCAAGGAGATTTGGATTCAGTCGTCTGTAACGCCTATTCTTGATTCTAACGGAAATGTTATTCAAACGGTTTCCGTTGATACGGACATTTCAAAAGTGAAATTTGCCGAAACCGAAATTACCAAGCAGCGCAACGAAATTGAGCTTAAAAACAAGGAAGTTACGAAATCCATTGAATATGCTTCTATTATTCAAACCGCTCTGATGACGGGAAAAGCCGCATTGCAGCAACTCTTTAGCGACAGTTTTTATCTTAACCTGCCTAAGGCTATCGTTTCTGGCGATTTCTTGTGGATAGGTAGTAAATTCGGGCGGAAATATATTGCGCTTTGCGACTGTGCAGGACACGGTGTCCCGGGAGCTTTTGTTTCGTTGATGGGTAAAATGTTTTTGGACGAAATCCTTCAAACGGCTTGCGAAGAAGATACTCCGGGTATTTTAATTAGGGAATTGAATGATAAACTTCATAATTCCGTTAATAGTTTGAGTAATAAAATCGGCGGTGTTGACGGTATGGATTTGTCGTTTTGCATTGTTAATTCCGATAATACGATGTTGGAATATGCCGGGGCTTACCGTCCGCTTTATATTGTCCGTCAAGGTGAGTTGTCAAAATTTCAGCCTGACCGTTGTTCACTCGGAAATATTGACGAAGATTCTGATTTTCAGTTTGCAACGCATGAAATTGAATTGCAAAACGGAGATTTTTTGTTTATGACCTCTGACGGTTATTCCGATCAGTTCGGACAAGAAAACGGGAAAAAAATGGGACGTGTTAATTTTTATAAACTTATAATAGAGGCCGCTTCTTTGAGTTGTGATGAGATGTCGGAATTTTTTCTTGAGCATCATATTTCCTGGCGCGGAAGTCTGGAGCAAGTCGATGATATTTCTATGGTGGGCATACGGATTTCATAATTTCCCCCTTTCTTTTTTTTAGAAAAAAATCAGTTTTTAGAATGTCGAGATGATTTTTTTTATCATTGCAACGATAAAAAATATGCACGAAGATAATGCAGCTGTTATCAAGCTGAACCCAATGAAAATCAACGCTTTTTTCAGTTTTATATTATTTTCCATGTTTTTTGTGTGTTAAAGGAAAGTTAATTTTGTTATTTTCTGCATATATAACACGGGAAATGTTATCAACCCTATAAAAAAAATTAGAAATTTTTATTCAATTCTGAAGTTTTTTTTCATCAATATAAAATTTAATGTTTTTTATTTTTATATTTGCCTTAAAAAAATAAAATCGAAATTATGGACATCGAGAAGTTTCGCGAATATTGTCTTTCCAAGCCTTGCGTTACAGAGGATTTTCCCTTTGACGAGGACCTTTTGACATTTCGTATTTGCAACGAGATATTTGCTTGTATTTCAATGAGTAACCCTGAACTTGCCGTTATGAAATGCGACCCTGAAAAAGCTCTTGAACTTAGAGAGCAATACTCTTCAATCGAAGGCGCGTTTCATTGGAACAAGAAGTTTTGGAATCAAATCCGTTTCAACAGCGATGCTAACGACAAACTGATTTTCTCTCTTGTAGACCATTCGTATGACGAGGTTGTTAAGAAATTAACAAAGAAAGAAAAGTCCCAAATCATGGGTTCAGATTCCTAAAAAAACATGTAAAATTAACTTCTGCATTAGAGAAAAAAATTGACTTTTTCTCAAAATTTTATTAATTTTGCGGTCTGAAAATCAGCAAAATTTTGAAACAAAATATCATCGAAAAATACAATGTACCTGTGCCGAGGTACACAAGTTATCCGCCCGCAAACTATTTTGCAGAGTTTAGCGAAGCGGACTTTAAAAATGCCGTCTTAATCTCTAACGAGGAAAAAGACAGCAATTTGTCGTTTTATATTCATTTCCCGTATTGCCCAAGGCTTTGCCATTATTGTGCTTGCAATTCTTATGCTATGCCTCAAAAGGTAGATGTCGAAAAATATATCAAGGCTCTACACAAGGAAATCGACATGATTTTGCCGCTTTTGAACTCTAACAGAAAAATTTCACAAATTCATTACGGCGGCGGCACTCCTACGGCAATGCCTCTAAATGCAATTAAAGAACTTAATCAGCATTTACTGAGTAGTTTTCAGACGATTGAAAAGCCCGAAATCGCAATAGAATGTCATCCCGGCTATCTCGACGAAAAAGGTTGGCAAACTCTTGCCGAGGCGGGATTTACGCGGATGAGTTTGGGTATTCAGGATTTTAATGCTGACGTGCTTAAAACCGTTAATAGAAAACCTTCGCTGATTCCTATTGAAGAGGTGTTTAAGATTTTGCGTCAAAAAAATATTAAAATTAATCTCGATTTTCTTTACGGACTTCCGATTCAAACACCTGAGAGTTTTTATAACACTATCAGTAAGGCAGTTGCGCTTTCACCGGATAGACTTGTAACTTTCAGTTACGCTCATGTGCCATGGATTAAAAAAGCACAATTAATCCTCGAAAAAGCAGGACTTCCAACGCCAGAAAACAAGGAAAAAATGTTTGAAAATGCTGCTCAACTCCTTGAAAAAGAAGGATATGTGCGCATCGGAATGGATCATTTCGTAAAACAAGATGACGAACTTTTTGAAGCACTTCAAAACCATCGTCTCCACAGAAATTTTCAAGGCTATTGCACAAGACGTACAACGGCTCAGGTTTATGCTTTTGGCGTAACGGGAATTAGTCAGCTTACCTCGGCTTATGCACAGAATACCAAGGATATAGCCGAATATGTTGATGAGGTTTTTAATGGTAAAATACCTGTTAGAAAGGGTTATCAACTAAATAAAAATCAACAATTGGTACGAGAGGTTATTGAGGCCTTGATGTGTAATTATTACGTTGATTTTAAGGAAATTGCAGAAAGATTAAAGGTCGAAATTAAAGATCTAAAATCTGCAACGGAATATAATTTAGAAGTTTTTTCCAAGATGAGGGACGACGGTATTTTGGAATTTGACGAAAATACTTTAAAAATCACCGCCGAAGGGTCGCCTTTTGTGCGCAATGTTGCCGCTTCTCTCGATCCGCTGATGAAGAACACTACAAAATCATTCTCAAAACCGATTTAAAATGAAAACAGATATATTAATTATAGGTGCGGGTCTTACGGGACTTACAACCGCCTACACGTTAGCCTCAAAGGGCAAAAATGTTCATGTGTTGGAGCGTATGGAACGCCCCGGAGGTCAGATTCATACGTATTCAGAAGATGGTTTTGTTTTTGAAAGCGGTCCCAACACAGGCTCGATTTCAAATCCGGAGGTCGTAGAACTTATGCAGGAACTCGAAAAAACATCCAACGGAAAATGCCGTCTTGAAACCGCCCCCGATTCGTCGAAAAGGCGTTTGATTTGGAAGGGCGACCGTTTCAGAGAATTGCCTTCGGGACTTGGAAGCGCAATCACAACTCCGCTTTTTACCCTCGGAGATAAATTTAGAATTTTGGGCGAACCGTGGCGAAAAAAAGGTACTAACCCCGATGAAACGGTTGGCGAATTGGCACGCCGCAGACTCGGAAAATCTTTCGTTGATTATGCCGTAGATCCTTTTCTTTCTGGAGTTTATGCCGGCGACCCTAATACTTTGGTAACACGTTACGCATTGCCAAAACTTTATAATTTGGAACAAAATTATGGTTCGTTTGTGCGCGGTGCTATTAAAAAAGCAAAAGAGCCCAAAACCGACCGCGACAAATTGGCTACAAAAAAAGTATTTTCTGCCATCGGTGGACTTTCAAATATAACAGATTCGATGGCTGACTTTTTGGGAGATAGAATTTCGCTCGGTGTCAGCAATTTAAAAATAAATCCGAAAGAAAACGCTTGGGAAGCAACTTTCTTGGATAAAAGCGGTAATTCTCAAACAATTAGCGCATTAACGGTGATAACAACTTGCGGTTCGTATTCGTTGCCGGAGATTTTGCCGTTTGTGGAAACCGAGGATATGAATAAAGTTAATAACTTAAAATACGCTCCGATGATTGAAGTTTGCGTGGGCGTAAAAGATACTTTAGGCGGAGATTACAATGCTTTTGGCGGACTTGTGCCGACAATTGAAAAGAAAAAAGTTCTTGGAGTTTTGTTTCCATCAGCATGTTTTTCGGGACGTGCGCCTAAGTGCGGAGCGTTGTTTACGTATTTTATTGGTGGTGTTAAACACGCTGATATGCTCGAAAAATCCGACTCGGAAATCACCTCTATCGTTGAGGAAGTTTTTCACGATATGCTGAAATTTCCATCGTCTGCAAAGCCTGATTTGATAAAAATTTTCAGACATAAGACGGCAATTCCGCAGTACGAACTTTCAACAGGAGAGCGACTTGCAGCCGTTGAAAAACTGCAAACAAAATATCCAGGACTTATCATTGCGGGCAACCTTCGCGATGGTATCGGTATGGCTCACCGCATAAAACAAGCCCGCGACATTGCCGAAAAATTAATCGGATAAAAAGATGATAAAGTGTTTTCAAAATATTAATCGTCCGCCGGTATGGTTGATGCGTCAGGCGGGAAGAGTGTTGCCAAGGTACAGAAAATTAAGAGAAAAGTATAGTTTTCGTGAACTTATGGAAACTCCGCAACTTGCCTCTGATGTTACACTTATGCCAGTAGAAGACCTTGGAGTGGATTTCGCAATTATTTTTAGCGACATTCTAACAGTACCGACGGCTTTGGGCATGGAAATAGAATGGACGGAGTGTGGTCCGAAGTTTTTGAAACCACTTTGTGAGTTGGATAATCCGTCGAAATCGCTGAAAATAAATACTGAAAAATTTTCACACGTTTATAAGGCGATTGATAATGTTGTAAGTAGAAAAAATGTGCCGTTAATCGGTTTTTGCGGTGCTCCGCTTACAACGTTATGCTATATGATTCAGGGTGTTAGCAGCAAACAAAATTTTCCTGAGGCAAAAAAGTTTTTCTATACTCAAGCCTCAGACGCAAAAAAACTGATTGAAATTGTTACTGAAATTTCAATCGAATACGCTTTGAAACAGGTAGAGCACGGTGTTGAAGTTTTTCAGATTTTTGAGAGTAACGCCGGAATTTTGCCGACCGAAATGTATAAAGCGTTGATTTTGCCGAGTGTCAAGAAAATCTCTGACGCTGTACGCTCAAAAGGTGTCCCCGTGATTTTCTTTCCAAAAGGTATCGGGTTGGGACTAAAAAATATAACGTCGGAAATTTGCGATATTGTTGGAATAGATTGGCAGACAGATATTTGGGAGGCTCGACAAGTGGTTGATAACAAGGTAATGCTTCAAGGCAATTTTGACCCGCACTTGCTTTTGTCGCCACAAGAAAAAATCGCTGAGGAAATTGAAAAATATAGAAATTTCTTCTCTGAAAATCCTGATTGGATTGTCAATTTAGGTCATGGTGTTTTGGCGGAAACACCGTTTGAAAATGTAAAATTTTTTGTTGATAAAATAAAAAGTTTAAGATAAAATGATTCAGTATAAGTCAATTAGCCATCAGAATACGTCGCTTGCCGATAGGGAGCGATTTTTTAAGGAGTTTAACCGAGAAGGTGTTGGACCGTCTGTTTTTTTGCAGACTTGCAACCGTGTGGAACTTTACTATGGCGACGGTGAGATTCCAAGTGAAGTATCGCGTCATCTTTTCCGTGTGGTTTGCGGTTTGGAATCGGCTATTACGGGCGAAAAAGCGGTTCAGGGACAGGTGAAAGATGCTTATCTTGCGGCTCGAAATTCGCAAAAATTGCCTACGCCGATGCACAAACTTTTCGAAAGTGCCTTGCAAATTGGCAAACGTGTTCGCAACGAGACGGAGATTTCGCACGGTGCGGTAAGCCACTCCTTGGCTGCTATTGAAATCATTGAACAAGAAAAAATCGACCTTTCAAATGCGAGGATTACGATTATTGGTGTTAACAAATTGACTGCTGACATCATTAAATTTTTGCACAATAAGGGTGCGCGGCTTGTTTTTCTTGCCAACAGAACGGAAGAAAAAGCCCGCAAACTTGCTGAACCATACGGCATTGATGTTTTCACGCTTGACGAGAAAGCAACATTTATGCAAGAAACCGACATTTTGATAAGTGCAACCTCGGCGCCATGTTCTATTATCAAGAAATCGGATATTAATCCTAATCGTCCGTTGTTGGCTATTGACCTTGCTTTTCCGCGTGATATTGAACCCGATGTTACAGAAATTGAAGGCGTTACGCTTTACAACCTTCATGATGTGGAGCAGAAAGTAAAGGATAATATTTCGATTCGTGAAGACGAAGTGAAAAAAGCGGAAGCCCTCATTGAAGAAGAAATTGCTGAATTACAAGATATTATGGAACGTCGCAAACGTTATACGATGATAGCATAATAAGCGAAAATTTTTTTTAAAGGAAAGAGACTATTGAACTTTTGGGTCAATAGTCTTTTTTTTGTATTTTTTCTTAAAAAAATTTTATCTTTGTAGCAAGAAATAAACTTAAAAAAATAGTAATCAATCATGTCGAAATACCTTGACCCGAAGGCGGATTTGACCTTCAAAAAAGTGTTCGGAGAACATCTGAACCTTGTTTTAAGCCTTTTGAACGCATTGTTGCCGTTACCTGAGGGCATGGAAATAAAAACAGTGGAATATCTTTCGCCGGAAAACATTCCTGAAAATCCTGGCAAAAAATATTCTATCGTTGACGTGTATTGTACTGACAATCACGGCAGACATTTTATCGTAGAAATGCAGTCGTATTGGAATACGGAATTTTTTTCGCGGACTTTATTCAATGCGGCTTCAATGTATGCCAAACAGTTAGAAAAAGGCAAGAGTTTTGGCGAGTTGAAAGATGTTTACGCTTTGTGCTTGGTAAATGATGTTAAGGCGTTTCCCGAATATGGCAAAGAGTATATTCAAGAATATTATTTGACAAACAAAAATCACACTGCCGACAAACATACTGATTTGTCGATGGTTTTTATAGTTTTGCCGAATTATACGCCTCAAAACCGTGCCGAAAAAAAAATGCACGATTTATGGTTAAGGTTTTTAACTGAAATTGACGAAAATACCGACGATGCCGACCCCGAACTTTTGGCGAATAAAGAAACGTCAGAGGCTTTGGAATTGTTAAGACGTTCAGCGTTTACACCCGGCGAATTGTTGGCATACAATCAGTATTGGCTTAATATCAGCACAGAAAAGTCGGCAATGGAGCGTGAGCGCAAAGAAGGAGAACAAATCGGTTTTGAAAAAGGCCGAGCGGAAGGCGAAAAGTCCAAAGCAGTTGAGATTGCTCGTAACTTTAAAAAAGCCGGTATTGACATCAACGTTATTGCAGAAAACACCGGTCTTTCAGCCAACGAAATTTCAAAATTGTAATTTTTTTATGGAATTTTTGTTTTTCCTACTCCAATAGAAAAACAACGAACAAAAATGCAAAAAAGTCAAGTAAATAATACATTATAAAAGTCAAGTAGGGGGGGGGAAAAGTCCTTTCTACTTTACTTCGATTTGAAATGATAATTTCTTGTCCCTTGTGGAGAGTGTAAAAAAGCACTCTCCACAAGGGATTTTTTTGTTTTATAAAATAAAAATAACAAATGAAAAAGTTAAATTTTTTATTGTTAAGTGCATTAGTATTTGCGCTAACATTTTTTTCGTGCAACAAGCACGACGATGACAAAACCGAACCCGAAAAAACGCAGGTTGAAAACAACAATTCGGGCAACACTGAAGTTACACCCGAAAAAGTAACAGTAGCTTTCAATATTTCCGGCGGAACGGGTGCAGTTGAATCTCAAACCGTTGAAAAAGGCACAAAAATCACCTTGCCCTCAGGCGAAGGTATTACAAAAGAGGGTTACAAGTTTTTGGGGTGGAATTTAAAAGAAAACGGAGAAATCATTTCAGAATACACCGTAACCGAAAAGGAAGTAACACTTTTTGCTGTATGGGTACAAACGTTTACCGTAGAATTTGATACCGACAAAGGAACGGGTGAATTTGCTGCACAGACAATCGAAAAAGGTAAGACGGCAACAGAACCTGAAACCAAACCATCAAAAGGAGGTTTTAAGTTTTTAGGTTGGTATGATGGTGACACGGAGTTTGATTTTTCAAGCCCGATAACAACAGAAATTACTTTGAAAGCAAAGTATGAGTATGCCAAGTTTTCAGTAGCCGAGGGCAAACAAGTTGCTTTTAGCGGTGGCAATTTGCAGTACCACTGCAAAAACGGAACTTGGCGTTTTGCCCCGAATCAATACGACCTTATCGGAGATGCTAACCAAAACATCTCTGCAGATTACGACGGTTATATTGACCTCTTTGGATGGGGAACATGGCTTGATGGAGGCAATCCTATAAACAACAGCGAAATAAACAGCGATTACACTTGGAACAATACCAAAAAGTCTGCTATTGATAAAGAAGGTGAAGAATGGGTAACACTAACCAAAGACGAGTGGGTATATTTAGAAGACCATAGCGTAATTGGTGTAGCCGCAGTTGACGGTAAACAAGGTTTGGTAATATTGCCTGATGATTGGACATTACCTAATGGCGTTACATTCAATAGTGGTTTTGCAGACAACTATGGTGCAGACTATTATCAAGAAAAAAACAATTACACTACAAACCAATGGGAGAGTATGGAGGCTAACGGTGCGGTGTTTCTTCCCGCTGCCGGCCGCCGCTACGGCTCTGACGTGGTCGGTGTCGGAGGCTGCGGCCGCTACTGGTCGGCTACGGCTGGCGGCTCCGAGAACGCGTGCTACTTGTACTTCTCCTCGGACATCGCGGATTGGGGCAACGACAACCGTTACTTCGGGAATTCGGTTCGGTTGGTGCGGGTTTTGCAGTAGTTACCGAGTTCTGTCTTGACAGAAGAAAAAAAAATAATCAGCCCACCGATTTTTTCGGTGGGCTTTTTTGTGAAATTGATAAAAAAAATTACCTTTGCCAATAAAATTATAAAGCAAACATAAACCATGCAGTATTACGACCCAAAAACCGACGTTGTTTTCAAGAAAATTTTTGCTACACATCTTAGCCTTTTAAAAGTGTTTTTCGCATCAGAAATACATTCTTAAAAGGCAATTTTTAGTTTATAATTTTTCTTAATATGGTAGGTGCATACCGCAGATTATGAGATTGTTAGATTTTGCTAATTCCAAAATTCTCTTGCGTGAAGCGATGGCTTTTTCTTTGTCACCGTCAAAATTTGCACAATATTCAGGATGCGGCAACTGCAAAGCAGCAGCGTGCATTAAATCTCCGATTATCAACAAATTGCCTTTTTGAAAAACTGTATGACCCGGTGTATGTCCAACAGCGTCAATAGCAAGGACATCTTCGGGAAGTTTGTCACCAAAGTTGAAAACATGAATTTTGTCGCCGTATTGCTCAAACATTTGTACTGCTAAATCTTGTTTGCCAAGGTCTGACTCTTTTTCTAGACGCGAAACATACACTTCGGCATTAACAAAAACTTTCTTGCCCTCAGCAGTCAGCATTCCGCCAATATGGTCGCCGTGAAAATGTGTAATACACACATAATCAATTTGTTCCGGAGTTACGCCAATTTTAGAAAGTTCATCCAAAAGTTGCCCGTTAGCCTTCTGACCAAGCCCCGAATCAAACAGAATATTTTTGCCGTTAACCTTTATCAGATAGGCACTTATCGACGAGGGCATACCATCGGGCATATTAACCTCTTTTTTAACGTCGTCGGCAACATTTCCAAACAAGTCAAACGGAAATTTGTGGTCGCCGTTGTTGTCTTTAAGCCAGTAGACAGTGAAACCGTCAAACGCCTTTTCTTTGCTGTCAAGAAACTTGTAATCAGATTGTTGTGCCGATTTGTCGCAACATTGAGCGCTTACCTGATTGTCGCATTGAGGATTGTTTTGAGCACTATTTTTGGCATTGTTGCCACAGCCCGCAGCAATCAAAGCCGCACACGAGAATAATAAAAAATTGTTCATTTGAAATTGATTTTAATGATGATTAAACATTGCTTAGACTTTAAAAATTAACAAAAGTAAAAAGATATTCAATATTTTCTCAAAAATATTTATCTTTGCACCACGAAACATTAAGATTATGAACGTTAACAATACAATCCGCATAATAGCCCGCGAGAGTCGTCTCTCAAAAATTCAAGTGGAGGAATTTATAAAAAAATTCCCTGAATTAAAATTTTCAGTAGAATATATTTCGTCGTTTGGCGACAAGAACCAAAAAATTTCTCTACTTAACGGCGAAGCACCCGACGATATGTTTACCCGCGAACTTGACGAGGCAATCATAGAAAACCGTGCTGACATTGCAGTTCATTCGGCAAAAGATTTACCGCAAACGCTTAATCCGAAGATTCAGTTAGCGGCTCTGTATGAGGCTTTTGACAAAACTGACTCACTTGTTAGCCGTGATAATTTGAAACTTTCGGAACTTCCCGCCGGCAGCAAAATCGGCACAAGTTCGCCGCTTAGAAAAAAAGAAATTCTTTCGCTCCGTCCCGACCTCGAAATTGTTGGTATACGCGGCTGTATCGAAGACCGTGTAAATCAAGTACGTAGCGGGAAAATCGATGCGGCAATCGTTGCAACGTGCGCTCTCAAACGCCTTGGAATGGAAAACGAAATCGCTGAAATCTTGCCTTTTGAAACGCACCCAATGCAAGGACGTTTGGCGGTAACATGCAGAAAAGACGATAATTACATTTGCGAACTTCTTAAAAAAGGTTCGATATTATGACGGTGCTTTATACGGGCGCAGTTTGTCCAAATTCGTCATATATCCATACACCGTTAATCGAGATTGACAAAGTGGACGATGATACGCTGCTACGTTCTGCTACTAATCGTCTACAAGAATTTGATTATCTGCTCTTTACAAGTCGTTTTGCTGTAAAATATTGGATGCTTTCAGGCGGAGGATTTGATATTAAAAAAATAGTGTCGATAGGCGAAAAAACGAGTGAGGCCTTACGAAAGGCTGGTGTTAAAAATATAAATCAAACATTAAAAGACGATTCTTTCGGCGTGATTGATTGGTTTTCTATGCAGAAAAAAGGACGAGTTCTGATTCCACGCAGCAATATAGCATTACCGATAATTCCGGAAGGTTTAAAGTCGTTAGGTTTTGACGTTGAAACAGTTACAGCATATATCAACCGTATGCCCGAAAATCCCCAAAAAGTTAATCTTGATAATATCGACAAAATTATTTTCACCTCGCCAAGTACGGTTGATAATTTTTTGAAACTTTACGGCGCTATTCCCCGTTATAAAGAATTGGTAACAAGAGGCGTGGTGACGCAAAAAAGATTGGAGGAGTATTTTACGAAAAATTCTTGAATAGTTTTCAAATTATTTGGTAATTTTGCAGAAAAATATTTTTTACGATATGGAATTGAAGTCATTCAAAAGATTTAGGATTTTCCGTGTATCTCAGGAGACACGCGACAAATATGCCGACATTAAAGTAGAGGCAGAAGATTTTATTTACCCGTATTTCGTGGTTGAAGGCAGCAACGTTAAAGACGAAATTTCAACAATGCCGGGAATTTTCAGGTTTTCAATTGATACACTCGTTGAAGACGTTAAAGAAATCAAAGCGTTAGGAATCAACAAAGTATTGCTTTTCGGCGTTATTCCCGACAGCGAAAAAGACGAACGTGGCTCTAAGGCTTACGATGAAAACGCACTTGTTTGCCGTGCCGTTAAAGCGATAAAAAATGCAGTTCCCGATATGATTGTGATTACCGACGTCTGCCTTTGCGAATATACAAGTCATGGACACTGCGGACTTCTTTGCAATCATGACGTGGACAACGACAGCACATTGCCGCTACTTGCAGAAATGGCCTACGTTCACGCCAAAGCAGGTGCAGATTTTGTTGCGCCGTCGGCTATGATGGACGGTCAGATTGCCGCTCTTGACGCACGTTTGAAAGAAGGCGGTTTGAGGGACAAATGCAAAATTCTCGCTTATTCAGCCAAATATGCTTCGGCTTTTTACGGACCGTTCCGTGATGCAGCCGATTCTGCACCGTCGTTCGGCGACAGAAAAACCTATCAAATGGACTTCCGCACTCACGACCAAGGTTTGGAAGAAATAGCCGCCGACATCGAAGAAGGTGCTGACTGGACAATGGTAAAACCCGCAATGCCTTATCTTGACATGATTGCACGCGGCGTTGAAAAATACCCGAACGTCCCGATGGTGGCTTATCAAGTCAGCGGAGAATATTCGATGCTGAAAGCAGCCGCAAAACTGAACTATTTGGACGAGAAACGCACTGTTTTTGAGAGTCTTATCGCAATCAAAAGAGCCGGCGCAAAATATATTATTTCGTATTACGCAAAAGAATACATGCAAAAATGGGCATAAATCAAAGACCTTTATCTCTGGCAGCATACGAAAGGGCTTGTCAGGTAATTCCGGGCGGTGTTAATAGTCCCGTCCGTGCGCTGAAAAGTGTCGGCACAACTCCGCTTTTTGTCAAAGATGCAAAAGGTGCATATTTCAACGACATTGACGGCAACAAATTTGTAGATTTTTGTATGTCGTGGGGAGTTTTTATCCTCGGACATAACAATTCAGAAGTGTCAAATGCTGCAATCAAGGCGGTTCTTAACGGCAGCAGTTACGGTATACCTTGCGAGGCGGAGACACTTTTAGCGGAAAAAGTGCGTGAAGCGTTTCCGTCGATGGAACGTTTGAGGTTTGTTAACAGCGGCACTGAGGCGACAATGTCGGCAATTCGTGTTGCACGTGGCTATACTGGTAGGGACATTTTAGTAAAGTTTGAAGGCAATTATCACGGACATGCTGACCATCTTTTGGTTTCGGCGGGCTCTGGCGTGGCAAACATTAGCAACGCATCGTCGGCAGGCGTTCCTTCTGATTTTGTGAAACATACTGCTGTTTTGCCTTACAACGATGTTGAGGCTCTCAAAAAATATTTTGACGAAAACGGCGACAAAGTTGCGGCACTTATCATAGAACCTGTTGCCTGCAACATGGGCGTTGTGCCGCCGAGTGAGGAATTTTTGAAATTAACCCGCGAGGTTACACAAAAGCACGGCGCGGTATTGATTTTTGACGAGGTGATAACAGGTTTCAGACTTTCATACGGCGGAGCGCAGCAACGTTTTGGCATTAAACCCGATATGACAACGGTTGGAAAAATTGTCGGCGGCGGTTATCCTGCGGCGGCCTTTGGCGGAAGAGCCGACATTATGAAATGTCTTGCACCGGAAGGTCCTGTTTATCAGGCAGGAACGCTCAGCGGAAATCCCGTAGCAATGGCGGCAGGTCTTGCAACGCTAAATATTCTCAGCAACAAAAAAGTTTATGAAGACCTTGAAAAACGCAGCGACAGTTTTATCGCCCGCCTGAAAAAAATAATTGACGGCAAAGGCATTCAACTCAACCGTTGCGGCACGATGTTCACGCTGTTTTTCAATGAGAATCCCGTGCGTAATTTTCAGGACACAAAACGCAGTAATCAGGAGAAATTTGCAAAATATTTTCGCAATATGCTTTCACGCGGCATTTACGTCAGTCCGTCGCAGTTTGAGGGAAACTTTATTTCAGTTTGTCATACCGACGAGGTTCTGGAAAAAGTTTTGAAAGCGATAGAAGAAAGTATTTAAGAGAAATAAATTAAAAATTGAAATAATGGGGCAAATTCTATGATATTTGTCCCATTATTTGTTTTAAAAAAAATCATTAGAGAACAATTCCAAGTACGTGTACGTCGTCAGTTTGTTCGTATTCGCCTTTCCATTTTAAGTAGGTCTTTTCTAACTCTTCACGCTGTTCTTCCATCGGAAGGCGGCAATATTTTAGTAGAACTTTTTCGAAATTTGCGACATAAAACCTTTTTTGCTTTTCACCGCCGAATTGGTCTGTGTAGCCGTCTGTGGTTGCGTATGCAATGTCGCCATGATTGACTTTGAATTTTATGCTCGTAAACGGTACGGTATCACGTCTGTTAATACCGATGGTCATGTGGTCTGCTTTTAGGCGTATCAGGTATACTTTTTCGTCCTCGCTTTTGAAAATCTTACAACCCGTTTTCTCGCATATAGCTTTGGTTTCTTCGTCTGGCGTTCCAAATCTTAATAAGTATGCGTGTGAATATGCACCTGCGTAGTCAATGATGCAGTTTTCTCTGTCGTATACAAACATGCTTGCGTCCATGCTGTCGCTAAGAGCACCTTCTTTATCCCTTTGGTGCAATTGGTGAATGATGCCGGTGCGAAGCATATTGAGAATATTTGCAGCTGTAATGTCGTTTAGTTTGTCAAGTGTCTGTGCTAACATTACTTGCGCTAACATACTGATAAATGCACCCGGAACGCCGTGTCCTGTGCAGTCAGCAACCGTAAAGATAGAAAGTCCGTTTTTATAAGCGACCCAATGAAAATCGCCGCTGACGATATTGCGCGGTAGATTAATAACGAAATGGTTGCCTAAAATCTCGTCTGAAAATATTTTCATCGGCTGTACGGCATCTTGGATGCGGCGTGCATAAGAAATGGAAGAGTTGATTTCCTCGTTTTGAGCTTCTATTTTTTCGTATGCTTGATGTAACTCGGTAATGTCAGTGCTTACCCAAACTATCATTTTTATATCTCCGTGGTCGTCAAGCACCGGAGTAACGGAACTTTTTACCCAAAATGGAGGTCTTTCCAAATGTTTCATCTCAGCAGTGTAAATCTGTGACTTTTTAGTGGCAAGCACTTTTTCGTAGGCGGCTTTTGTCTCAGGTGTCATTGCTGATTTTTTGAGTGCGGGATGCGTGTGTATTTGGTTTAATGGTATTTTAGTTTCACGGGAGAATGCCTCGTTCATCCATATAAATTCACCGTCTTTGGTGGTGATGTAGATAGTGTTACTTGTCATTGAGGCTACGGCGGAGAGCATTTCGAGTTCTTTGTTGCGGTCTTCGAGCATTTGTGTTGTCTTACGGAGTTCTGTGATATTGGTATTAACCCACACAACCATCAGAATATCACCTTTGTCGTCAAATACCGGCGTTACGTCAGTTTGTACCCATATTGACACACCTTCTACGTGCGTAATTTTAGAAATATAGTTTTGCTGTTGTTTAGTAGTCAGCATCTTTTCATAAACTCTTTTAGTCTCCGGCGGCATTGCTGAGGCCTTGAGCGCAGGATGTTTGCCAATTTGGTCGATTGTAATGCCTGTGTCCCGTGTAAAAGCATCGTTTAGCCAAATGAATTCACCGTTTGCATCTGTTATAAAAATTGAGTTGCTTGTCATTGAGGCTACGGCGGAGAGCATTTTTAGTTTGCGGTTGCTTTCTTCAAGTTTTTGAGTCGTTTCGCGGAGTTCTGTTATGTCGCTGCATACCAAAATCATCATCGAGACTTCGTTGTTATGGTCAAAAACCGGAGTCACGGTGGTATGCATCCAAATATTGCTTTTTGACGGCGAGAAAAATGACATATTCATCGTAAAATCTGCCGATTTTTTCGTCTGCAAAACTTTATTATATGCTATTCTTGCCTCTGTTGGCATTAATTTGCCCCTAAGAGCGGGATTAGTTTTAAGTTCTTCAAACGGAATTCCGGAGTATTTTGAGAAAGAATTGTTGAACCAAGTGAAATTACCTTCTTTATCGGTGATGAAAATTGCGTTGACAGTGGCTGCGGCTACGGCTGAAAGCATTTGAAGCTCTTCTTGTTGCGCTTGAAGTTGCTGAGAGTGCAGTTCTAATTCGTCGCGTTGCTCTTGGAGTTGTCTGTTTTTTTTATTTTTCTTTTTGAATAAAATAATGATTAGAGCCACCAATAGTACTGAAATAGTGCAAGATATTAAACACAAATATATTATTATCTTGCCGTGCTCAATCATGGTTTTGTGTCCTTTGTTGCAATCTCCGATATTGAGCCCGTTCTGATAGTAATTGTCGGCACTATCACGGTTAGTTTCCTTGTTCTCGGTTTGCTCGGTTTGGATTGGTATGCCGTTTAATGCATACTCAAATTCTCCCTTACAATAGTCAATAAAGGCTGTTAGAAATATTATGGTTATTATCAGTATTCGCATTGTGTAATTTTTTCTGTCATAATTTGCATCAAAAATTGTTCCTATTATTTTGACATTATTGAATTAGCAAAGATAGTTTTTCCCATTATCTTTCCAAAAAAAAATGAAACTTTTTTCATCTAATATAATCTTTATTTGGCTTTTCTAAAAAAAAATCTATCTTTACACCGATTTTTTCTTTAACAATTAATTCTTAAATTTATGAAAAACAAACTATTTTTGTGTATATGCGTATTGTTTTGTGCTTTTTTAGTATCTTGTAATGATTCTGAGGAGGACATACTTTCGGCGCGGATTCATGTTACCGTAAAGGAAAACGCAACGCACATCAAGGACGAGAAAGTCTATATGTTCAAGTCGAACCATGCGCCCGAATCGGCTTTTTTTAAGCCGTTCTATGCTACAGCAGACGCTGTTACGGATAGTTACGGTGAGGCTACATTCGATGTTAATTTTTCTCCGGACGATGGACTGTTTTATTTCGGAGTTTTCGACGGCAACAATTGCATTAGATATATTTCTGTTAGAGTGGACGACGGCGAAACCATAAGCGTGGAACTAAACCTCGGTATAGAGCACAATGGATATTATGCCATTAAATCTGTTGTAACACAAACTCTTATGACAGTTCATAGTGTTAATTATACTGGTGATGCTAATAATAGGAGTTTTATAACAGTGCAACTTCCGCGTAATACCGAAAGGTGGTTTTATGCTGTCTCGTCAAATTCTTCGCAGAATGTTTTGCCCACATTGAAACTCTACGACGGACTATCACACTACCTCAACGAGCAGGAAGGTATCATGTCAGATGTTATAAGTTCGCTTTACGTACCGGCTGGCAATGCCGACTGCAACATCTTTTTCATTAAAGACAATTCCAATCTTGATATTTTTTGTGATAAGAGTGCCTCGTATGAATATTTTACGGAAGGTACCCGTATGAATATCAACAGTGGACTTGTAGATGTTAATGTTTTTGCCAACGACGGTGCAACATGGTATCTTGGCATAGAAAACCCCGCACCCGACAACGACATTTTCATTACGATAGAGGTTTGTGCATTGGTTTGGATTGAATATTAATTTTCCTCATTTTGCTGTAAAAATAGAGAAAAAATGCGAATACACCTTCCCTCTCTGATGCTGTCAATCTCTTGATACTGCAACTTCATACGACGAAGTGGTGAAGAAATTGAGCAAGAAGGAGCGGGAGGGGATAAAGGTTTGATTTATTTCGCCGAATGGGAAATTATCATTACCTTTGCGGCTAAAATTGAAATAAACAAATGCAAAACCGCTACACCATATTAAAACAGCAACTCGAACATCGTGTCCTCCTTCTCGACGGCGCGATGGGAAGCCTTATTCAGCAGTACAACCTTTCGGAAGAGGATTTCACCGGCGACAAGTTCGTGGGCGTAACGCTCCAAATGAAGGGCAACAACGATATTCTGAATATCACCAAACCTCAGGTTATCAAAGAGATACATTCAAGATACCTTGAAGCCGGATGCGACATTATCGAAACCAACACCTTCAACGGCACTTCGATTTCGCAGGCGGATTACAACACGCAGGAGTTCGTTTATGAGATGAATTTTCAGGGCGCAAAAAACGCTCGCGAAATGGCTGACAAGTTCTCCACCGAGGATAAACCGCGTTTTGTGGCGGGTTCGATGGGTCCAACAAACAAGACCGCTTCGATGAGTCCCGATGTCAACAACCCCGGCTACCGTGCGGTAACTTTCGACGATATGGTGGAGGCTTACACCGAACAGGTGCGCGGACTTTTGGACGGCGGTGTGGATATTTTTTTGGTAGAAACGTGTTTCGACACGCTCAATATAAAGGCGGCGTTGTACGCTATAAATCAAGAACTTGAACAGCGCGACATCGACAAATTTCCCATAATGGTTTCGGCTACAATTGCCGACAAATCGGGCAGAACTCTTGCGGGTCAAACGGTTGAAGCGTTGCTTTATTCGGTGTCGCATATCGACCTGTTGACCATCGGCTTAAACTGTTCGTTTGGCGCACGCGATTTGAAACCATATTTGAAAATTCTTGGCGAAAGGTCTGTTTTCAGGATTTCGGCGCACCCCAATGCGGGACTTCCAAACCAATTTGGACAGTACGACCAAACGCCCGAAATGATGCAGGAACAGATTCAGGAATATCTCGACGAGGGTCTTGTAAACATTATCGGCGGTTGTTGCGGCACTACGCCCGAACACTGCGCGGCTATGGCTAAGATTTTGTCAAATGCCAAACCTCACCGTCCTGCCGAAAACCATCACGAAATGCGTCTTTCGGGTCTTAATCCATTGATTGTCAGCAAAGAAGAAAAACCGTTTTTCAATGTTGGCGAGCGTTGCAACGTGGCAGGTTCGCGAAAATTTCTCCGCCTAATCAACGAAAAAAACTACAACGAGGCTCTCGAAATTGCCCGCAAAGAAGTGGAGGAAGGTGCTGATATTATTGACGTTAATATGGACGACGCAATGCTCGACGCCAAAGCCGAGATGGTAACTTTCCTTAACCTTTTGAAATCTGAACCCGACGTTGCCATAAAGCCCGTGATGATAGATTCGAGCAAATGGGACGTTATTGTGGCAGGTCTTAAATGCTTGCAAGACAAGGCGATAGTCAACTCAATTTCTCTAAAAGAGGGCGAAGAAAAATTCCTCGACCACGCACGCACAATCCAAAAATTTGGTGCGGCAACAGTGGTGATGGCTTTCGACGAAAAGGGTCAGGCTGACACCTTTGAACGCCGCATCGAGATTTGCAGTCGCGCTTATAAGTTGTTGACAGAGAGGCTCAACTTCAACCCCGAAGACATAATTTTCGACCCAAATGTGCTCGCAATTGCAACCGGAATCAGCGACCACGACAACTACGCCGTGGACTTCATCAAAACCGTTACTTGGATCAAAGCCAACCTTCCATACGCCAAAATCAGCGGCGGCATCAGCAACCTATCTTTCTCATTTAGAGGCAATAACCCTGTGCGCGAGGCTATGCATTCGGTTTTTCTGCATTATGCCGTGGCGGAGGGAATGGATATGGGCATCGTCAACCCTGCCGCAATGATTAAATACGAGGACATCGACCCCGAACTGCGCCAAAAAGTGGAGGACGTGGTGCTGAACAAATATCCCGAGGCAGGCGAACAACTCGTTGAATATGCGGAAGTTGCAAAGGCAAAGGCCGCCGGCAAAAAGGTTGAAAAAGACGAATCGTGGCGACATCTCAGCGTTGAAGAGCGTTTACAGTATGCTTTACAAAAAGGCGTCTCGGAGCATCTTCAAAACGACATTGCCGAGGCTCTCCAAAAATATCCCAACCCCGTGGAAATCATCGAAAAACCGTTGATGGACGGTATGAACATCGTGGGTCAATTGTTTGGTGAAGGCAAAATGTTCTTGCCGCAAGTGGTTAAGACTGCGCGAGTTATGAAACAAGCCGTGGAATATCTCAAACCCGTAATCGAGGAAAAAAACTCTGCGGGCGCGTCTTCGGGCAAGATAATTATGGCAACCGTAAAAGGCGACGTTCACGACATCGGCAAAAACATTGTTTGCGTGGTGATGTCGTGCAACAATTTTGAGGTAATCGACCTCGGCGTAATGGTTCCGGCAGAAAAAATTGTTGAAGAAGCCATTGCACAAAAGGCTGATGCTGTGGGACTTTCGGGTTTGATAACGCCGTCATTAGACGAAATGATCAACGTGGTAAAACTGATGGAAAAATCGGGTTTGAAAATTCCCGTAATGATTGGCGGCGCCACCACTTCGGAGATTCACACGGCAGTAAAAATTGCGCCAAACTATTCAGGACCTGTATGTTACGTAAAAGACGCATCGCAAAATGCCTACGTTGCCACGGCGTTAATCAATAAGAATCAGGAGTTTTTGGCGGAACTCAAACGCCGTCAGGAAGAACTCCGCCGTCAAAATTCAGGAACATCAACCAACGCCGAACTCTCTGACGACGAGGCTCTTAAATTGGCTCCTAAATTCACTTTTGATAATATCGTTACTCCAAAAACTATCAACAAATTGGTTCTCAACGATATAGACCTCAATCTGTTGGTTCCTTACATCAATTGGAAAATGTTTTTGATAGCGTGGAAGGTGAAAGAAAACACTCCCGAAGCCGAAAAAACTTTGGCTGACGGCAAACGCATTTTGCAACAGATTATAGACGAGAAACTCACCCAAGCAAATGCTGTTTTGCAGATTTTCCCTGCCAAGAGTAACGGCAATTATGTTGAGATTTTTGCCGACGAGGAGCGCAAAAACTGCATAGATAAGTTCCTGTTTCTCAGGCAGACACAGCCGTCAGACGATGGATTTTGTTATTCGTTGGCAGACTTTATTTCGCCCGAAAAAGACTATCTCGGAATGTTTGCCGCCACCACGGGCATTGGTCTTGACACCTCAAAAGACGATGAGTATCAGTCAATTATGAAAAAACTCTTGACCGACCGTCTTGTGGAGGCACTTTCGGAATATCTTCACCGTGAAGTACGCACCCGCTATTGGGGTTATTCTCCCGACGAAAACCTTTCGCCCGACGAACTCATCAAAGGTCATTACACCGGCATCCGTCCCGCAATCGGCTATCCGTCCACCCCGCTTCACGAACATAAAGTTCAGGTTTTCAAATTGTTGGATGTAACATCTTGCACAGGAATTGAACTCACCGAAAGCACAATGATGGTTCCAATGTCATCGGTGTGCGGATTCTATTTTGCAAATAAAGAGGCGAGGTATATTAAGGTGAGGTAATTCATAACGCACAAAAAAATCCGTTCCGATTGTATCTCGAAACGGATTTTTTTATTTTATCTGACTATGCAAGTAAACTATCGTTTTGTTAAAGTGGTAATATGACGACGTGTGTGTTTCTTTTTGTCGAAATAAAAAGTCCACTCATCCTCTGAGGTTAGGGTAAGAGTGTTACCTTTTATAGAAAATTCCAACTCTTCAACATCTTCATCTTCATCACCTTCATAATTTTCATTATCTTCATACGTAAGAATTAACTTATTACCGGAAATCTCATATTTTACATTCATATTATCTTCGTCACCGTCTTTATATCTGGCATAAGATTTAGCGTTTCCGTCTGCTTTAAATTCTATATAGGCTTCAAGCGGGTTGCTATTACTTCCATAAGATTGTTTAAAAATATCGGCATTAAATTCATCATCTTCATTAATGATACCGTCACCATTTAAATCACCTTCATAATTACTATATACCTCTATAAAAAAATCTAACTCTGTTTTTCCGTCAACGAACGTTTCAGATTTTTTATTATCCCAAATTCCGACGATAGCTTTTGATGAATCTACATCTGCATCATCATCTTTGTCTTTGTTACAAGAGGTTACACCAAATGCAAAAGCCATTAATAGGCTTGCAAGCATTAAATTATTAATTTTTTCCATATTAAAATTAGTTTTTTTAATTAACTCTCACCTTTTTTTAGGCGGCAAGAAAATATCCTTTTTCAAGGCGCAATAATAATAATAATAGCGAAAATTAAAAAAAAATCGAACAATGGAAATAATTAACCGCCGTAGCGAAACAACGATGTCCTACGAGTGCGACCAACCATAGAGTAATTCATAGCGGTGAGGTACTGATATACTTCGTCGCTGCCTATTGAATCTATTTTTTCGGCACATTCTACAAGTATAAACTCAGGGTTGTATTTGGTCCAGTCGTTGCTTTTTAGCACGTTAAAATCCATACCCTCCACATCAATAGTAATAAAATCAATCTTTGTGTTTGCTGGCAGGTACTCGTCAAAAATATCCTTCAACGAGCGTGTCTGTATGCTCAAAACCTCTTTGATTTTGTACTTGTTGTTGTGGCTTCCGTTGCGTTGTTTGGCTAATTCTTTGTCGAATGTGTTGAGCGCACCTTCGTTAAATACATAGAAATCAAGTTTTTCGCCGTTGCCTATTCCGCAGTTTAAGTTGATGTCGCGGTGGCGGCATTTGAACCTCTTAAACAAGTCGGGGGTTGGCTCAATATTGATGCCGTGCCAGCCGCGTTTGTAAAAATAGCAAGTGTTTGAAAATCTGTATGGATGATGTGCTCCCACGTCTATATAAAAACCCTTGTAATCGCGTTTGTCTTCATAAAACGAAGCTAACAAAATGTCTTCGCCGTCTTGCGAATAACTGGTTGTGCCATACAGTTTGTTAGGAAATAATCTATCAAATAATCTGAGAAGAATCTTTTTTATCTTTTTAATCATTGCTTATTAATTTAACTTCTTTCGTGCGTAATAAGTTGACTTTCTTGAATAAACGCCTTTTTTAGAATACAAAATTGATAGCCGCCGCAAACTGAAAACCTCGTAAATATAAGTTGTCGGTGAATGGAAGCATATAGGTCATTTTTGTGTCGATGAGCATAAAATTGTTTTTAAACAATTCTATACCGATGGCTGGACTTACGTAAAAGTTTTTAAGCGAACTCTTTTTGCCTGAATACATCAAATAGCCGATATTGTAACCTGAATACAAATTGAGGAATTTTCGTCCGCCGCGACCTAAATGACGCGAATAGAAATCCTGTCCAAAACTGAAATTAAAAATGTCGGAATACATTAGCGTATCGTTTTGCGGCACTTCATCAGCCTTAAACGCACCAACGGTTATGTACGATTTGCCCCTCGTGAACAGATATTTCAACATATATCCGTAATATAAATCAGCCGCAATGCCTTCCTTGGGATTTTCAGGCATAAAAACGCTGAATTCAAATCCCGGCATATTCACAAACCTGATTTTCATTGAGGCACTCGGAGTTGTAGGCTCACGCATCAATCTGATGTCAAGCACAACTGTTCCGTTTTTAGACTCCAATTCGTGTATTTCGTTTTGGTATTCGCGTATTCTGTCCTCATCATCTGAATAACGGTCTTGCAAAATGTACTTTTCCTGAGGAATGTATCGAGTGGTTTCTTTCAACTTGATTGTTTGACATTTCCATTCATCCAACTTGGTTTTAAGGTCGGCAAATTGCGATTTCTTCATCACCAAGGTATAGGTTATTACATAGAAGTCCTTGGTTTTTTCTTCAATTCTTACAGAATTTTGTTCCACAAATTGCTCAAATTGAGGCGACACTTTGTCAAAATTTGGCGTATAAGTTTCCACCGTAGCATCGATAAACGTGCTGTCGGCTCTGTCTTGTGCAAATGCACTATTTGATAATATTACCAAAGCACAAAGGCATATAACTAATAGGTTTGTTTTCATAGTAGAAATAATTAATAATTGTTTTGGCAAAGATAAAAATTATTATATTTACGTTTCAAAAATAGTGGAATACTTATTCATTTTTTTAATAATTATCACGGCAGCTGGATAGGAGGGAAGAAGCAATCCTCCACACCTTATTAATATAGTATATTTTTGGAGAGAACAAGAGAATAAAAAAAACCGCCCTTATATAGAGCGGTTTTTTTACACTTGGTCGGAGTGGCCAGACTCGAACTGGCGACCCCAACGTCCCGAACGTTGTACGCTACCAACTGCGCTA